>NZ_JOPL01000089.1 GCF_002153745.1 Acetobacter sp. DsW_063
TCTGCATTGCAGCAACGGCAGATCATCTCAAGACCTAACAGGCCCTAGAGAGCCACCAGGCCCATAGCACCCCGGATCAGGCACCCTGGAAATTTCCTTGAATGTAATTTGCGCTCACGGCTCGCGACGTGGGTCCCCTCGCCTTCGCGAGAAACTTCCGACGCCCATTCGTTGGCCGCCATTCGAAATACGCTCAATATGTCAATTTCAGTATCCCCCTGACCTAATGAGCGCTTGACGCCAACAACTACGCGCTCACGCGCCTGAAGCATCCGTTACAATATTGAATATGATGCTTTATATTATTTACACTTTTCGATCATTGAATCACCGCTTCTCTGGCGCCATCGTTTGGTCTGCACCAAAGAAAAAGCGTCTCTGATTTCGAAATATTCGTCACGAGCCGCCAATACTCGCATTGTGCCGCGCGCTCCTTCCCGCCATCCAAGAGAACACCTTCCATGCCAGAAATTTTCGCAACGCCCATCAAACGTCGACAATTTCTTGGGGCGGCCGCACTGACCTGCGTTGGCGGAGCTTTGGGCGGACGGGCTCGAGGCGCCAATTCAGACGTTACGTTGAGAGTGGCGACTTTTCGTGGCGCGGACTCAACACTGCTACCAGCGGCGCACGTCGCGGATTTCCCTTACACCGTGGCTTACAGCGAATTCAATTCCGGCAACCTCATCGCGCAGGCCATCAATGCCGACGCCATCGATCTCGGCGGCTGGAGCGAGATTCCGATGGTGTTCGCCGCAGCCGCCAAATCGAATGTCGCCGTCGTGGCTACTCTCGAAGGCCCTACAACCGATCAGGCGGTGCTCACGCCCGCCAACTCTCCCTATAAATCCATCAGCGATCTGCGCGGCAAACGCGTCGGATACATCCGCGCCACTACAGCACATTACTTTCTGATCCGGATGCTTGAGCAGGCCGGGCTTTCATGGACGGATATCCAGCCCGTCGCCCTTTCGATGAGCGAGGGATTGACCGCTATCAAATCCGGCAGTCTGGATGCGTGGGCGACATACGGTTACGCAATCCAGATACTGGAAGCCGCTGGCGCGGCGCGGGTTCTGCAAAGCGCCGCCGATATTCTTTCTGGACATTACTTCATCGGCGCCAACCCGCGCAAATTGGGGGATCCGGCTTTCCGCGCCGCCGCCGCCGATTATCTTGACAGACTCAACCGTGCATACGCCACGCTCGCAGCCGACAAGGCGTTATGGGCCAAAGTGGTCTCGCCTGTCATCCACGTTCCCGAAGATGTCGTGCTCGCTTATTTGCGCGCGCAGAACCGGCCATATCGCGCCCGGGCCTGGCGAAAGGACGATATCGTCAGCGCCGAGGCCGTAGCGAGAACGTTTGCAAAAGCGGGCGTTTTACCGCAGGACGCCAACGTCGCCGCAGTTTTCTCACCCGCGCTTTCAAAGCTTCTTCCGGCTTGACGGTCTGCGCGCCGCCACGATCGCGGCGCGCAGATTTAGATTTTCTAAATAGAAACACCAAGCGATTTAAGAAGCGTCTCGCGCATATCTTCGAAGACGGGGTCGACGTGTTTACGGGGCCGCCCAAGGGCCACAGGCATATCCACCCTGATCCTGCCACGCTCCAGAACAACAGCGCGGTCGGCCAGCAACAGCGCCTCGTCGACGTCGTGAGTCACGAGCAGAACGGCACAGCGCCGACGCTTCCACAACTCTCCAACCAGCCCCTGCATTTTCAGACGCGTAAGGGCGTCCAGCGCGGCGAAGGGCTCATCCAACAGCAAAAACCCAGGCTCCCGCACAAGCGCGCGCGCAAGCGCTGCGCGCTGCGCCTCGCCGCCAGAAAGGGTAAGCGGCCACGCGTCGATCCGGTGCGCAAGTCCGACCTCCTCCAGAATCGCCGCCGCGCGATCACGCCCGTCCTTTCCCTCCTGCCCCAGAACGACGTTCTCCCAGACGCGCTTCCATGGAAGCAGACGATGCTCCTGAAAAACGACCGAAACTTCCCGAGGACGCGACACCGCGCCTTCGACGACAGGATCGATACCCGCCAATGTGCGCAAGAGCGTCGATTTACCCGAACCGCTATGTCCCAGAAGCGCCACGAACTCACCAGGAGCAATGGCGAGATCGAGCCTGTCCAGCACGGCGGGGCCGTCCCCAAAACGCCGCGTCAGCCCTTCGACGATTACCGCGACGTTACCGTCCTCATGGCTCCCGGCATGGACGGCTGCAGTTGCAAGCTCGCTCTGCGCACGCTTCAGCGCCGCGCTCATCGTGCCGCTCCTCGCGCCAGCGGACGCCAGACGAGAAGCTTCGCTTCAAGGAAACGAACGATCTGATCGGAAAGCAAACCGAGGACGCCATAAACCAGCAAGCCGACCATAATGATGTCCGTTCGGAGGAAGTCTTCCGCATCCATCATCATATGACCGATGCCGCTTTCCGCGTTCACCTGTTCGGCGACCACCAACATCAGCCACGATACGCCGACAGCGTAGCGAATGCCGATGAGAAGATCCGGTAACGCACCCGGCAAAATCACGTTACGGATCGTGTCCAGACGGGAGAGGCCCAGTGTACGGGTCATTTCCAGTAACTTCGGATCGATCGACCGCACGCCCTTGTGGAGGTTCAGGTAGATCGGAAACGTGGCCCCAAGCGCGACGAGGAGCACTTTCGGCGTCTCACCGATGCCGAACCACAGAATGAACAGCGGCACGAGCGCCAGTGCGGGTAACGTGCGCATGATCTGCAGCGGCGCATCGACCAGATCCTCCCCGACGCGCGAAAGTCCGGAGAACAGGGCCAACGTCACGCCGACGACCGCCGCAATGCCGAACCCGGCGCCCGCGCGCAGCAGGGAGACGCCAAGATTCGATGTCAGCGTCCCGTCAGCGATGAGAGAGGCTGCGGTCTGCGCAATCTGCCACGGCGACGCGACGAGGCGCGTCGACACGAAGCCGGAAGCGCATGCGGCCTGCCATACCGCAACAAGAAGCAGGGGCGACAGATACCGACGAAAACGCCCCAGTTCCCGCAGGGCGATCCGCCCACTTGCGCCTTGAGATCGTCCTCGGGACGCGAGGCTTATGAGGGTTTCCGACATGTTTCGCGCTCCGATTTCCACGTTCAGGGCGCGAAGGTAGTGCATTATATACGATATCGAATGTTAAATTAATTAATCACATCCATTGATGTGTTTTATTTGCCCCCCTTCCCGTCGGTTGGCACTCTCCCCGCAGCAAGCCGCCCACAGGCGATGTCTCCCACTGCCGGAACAATTCAGGACCGCCCTTAATGCCGCGCCCATTCTTTCATGCAGCCAATTTCTTCCTCGCCATCGCGGCCGCTCTGACAGTTACAGCGACAGCAGCGTGCGCGGAGGATGAACTGGTCGTCGCCGACCAGAGGGGGCTTCAGAAGGCGGTCCTGCAGGCGTCGAAGGCCGACCAGAATCTGCCTTACCGCGTGCGTTGGGTCGAATTCGACGCCGCAGCGCCGCTGCTGCAGGCGTTGGGCGCAGGCGCGGTGGACACGGGGGTCGCCGGCGACGGGCCTTTTCTCTTCGCCTGGGGCGCCGGGCAACCGATCAAGGCCGCTTACTGGCTCCCCCCAAGGGGCGCGGGCCATACGACCGCCGTCGTGACAGGCGAGCATTCCTCGATACGCACAGCAGCAGACCTGTCTGGCAAGACCATCGCGACGGGGCGCGGCTCCATCGGTCATTTGTTGCTGCTGCGTCTGATCCAGACCGGCGCGATTCAGGCTCCCGCCCCCCGCATCGTGTTTCTGCCTCCTGCACAGGCGAAAGCGGCGTTGGACAGCGGTGCCGTCGACGCGTGGTCGACGTGGGAGCCGTATGTGTCCCTCAACCTTGTGCAGAATCATGGACACGTGGTCGCCGACGGGCAGACTGTGCTGCCCAACAACGGTTTCCTTGTCGCGACTGACTCCGCCCTGAAAAACAAGCGGGCCTTGCTGGCGGATTTCTATCGGCGCGTCAGCGACGCTTCGCGATGGGCGGAGAACCACCAGAGCGAATACGCAGCCATCCTGTCCCGCCAGACGGGAATGCCGCAGGACGTTTCAGTGGCTGTGGCGAAGGAACTGATCTCCACCCCCGGCCCCGTCAACCCTTCCGTCGTTCAGGCCGAGCAGGCGACGCTGGACGCCTATCGCGCCGCCAATCTTGTCGACCATGGCGGCTCGGTCGCCGCGGCATTCATCACCGGATTCGCCGCGCCGTGACCGACCGGGTCCGAACATATGACACGGACGTCCTGATCATCGGCGGCGGCCTGGCCGGATGCTGGGCCGCGATCTCGGCGAGGCGGGCCGGAGCCCGGGCCATCGTCGCAGAAAAAGGGTATTGCAGCACATCCGGCGTGGCCGCTTCCGCCGGTCCCGGACACTGGTTCGTTCCTCCCGAAGCGCGGTTGCGGGAAGAGGCGATCGCTCGTCGGATGGCGGGCGCCCAAGGGTTGGGCGACGCGCGATGGATGGAGCGCATCATAGACCGGACGTATCGGACTCTCCCCGATATTGGCACGCATTATCATTACACGCCAGACGATTCCGGCGCCATTCGGCGCCACGCCTTGCGGGGGCCGGAATATCTCCGCGCCCTCCGCGAGAAGGCGCTTGCTGCGGGCGCCGTCCTGCTCGACCACAGCCCTGCCTTGCAGCTTCTTGCACGTCCCGACGGCCGGGTCTCCGGCGCGCGCGGCGTCTCCCGGCAGGGCGACGGCGACGAGTGGCTGGTGCGCGCCGGCGCAGTGGTTCTCGCAACAGGAGGCTGCGCGTTCCGCTCGCACCTTCTGGGTGGTTCGAACAATACCGGCGACGGCCTGCTGATGGCGGTAGAAGCCGGAGCGGCGTTGTCCGGGATGGAATTCTCTTCCTTCTTTACTGTCGCCCCCGCAAACACGCCGCTGTCCCGCGCGATGATTTTCAGTTTCGCACGATATTACGACACGCAGGGACAAGAAATCGCCAAGCCCGCAACGCCGAACGATCACAGCGCTATCGCCGTTGCGCTGCAAGGCGGGCCGGTCCTGTGCGACCTGTCGGCGACGCCGGAGATCGTCCGTCGTCAGCTGCCGCAGATCTCTCCGAACGTGTCGCTCACATTTCGCAGGCTTGGAATAGATCCTTTCACGCAACGCTTTCCAATCTCGTTGCTGGGCGAGGGAACGATACGTGGCGTAGGCGGCGTGCGTGTCACTGGAGAAGACGCCGGAACTGACGTGCCCGGCTTGTACGTGGCGGGCGACGTCGCGTCGCGCGAGCCTGTAACGGGACCGGTCACCGGCGGAGGCGCCGTCAACGCCGCATGGGCTTTGGCGTCAGGTTGCATCGCAGCCGAAGCCGCTGCTCGCAGCGTGTTGGAAAATCCTTTGGACCAGACATCGATTTTAGAACCTCTGGGTGACGCCGGATTGTCGACGAGACGTGACCGCACGAATTCGTCGACGACGCGATCTGCGTTTGCGACCACGCTGTCGAAAGGCCCGACGCGCCCGGGCGCCAGCGCTTCGAGCGAAGTCGAGATCGTGCTGCGTGAGGAAATGCTGTCCCCGACGCGTCAGTACTTCAGAAGCGCCGATACGCTCGCCGCAGCTTCCACGCGTCTCTCCGCCGCATGGGGCGCGTTACGCGACGCGACGCCTGCTTCCGCCGAGCCGCGCGAACGCCAGCGGTTTCGAGAGCTTGCCGCCATGACCGCAACCGCGCGCTGGTGCGTCGCAAGCGCCGCGGCGCGCACGGGAAGTCTCGGCATGCACCGCCGTACCGACAGCACTGACGGAAGCGACGTTCCGGCTTATGTGATTTCGGGCGGCGCAGACGCCGTCTGGACGCGTCGCCAGGCTGCTGGAACCGTCTCATGATTACTTCTCTCGACACCGAGCGTTGCACCGCCTGCAATCAGTGCGTCGCAACATGCCCGCGTGACGTCTTTGAAAAGACAGAGCATATACCGACGATCGCCCGTCCGCAGGACTGTCAGACATGCTTTCTCTGTGAACTTTACTGCACGGCGGACGCACTTTTTGTTCATCCTGAAGCCGAACCCGCGATGGCGGCGCGTCTCGCGCCGTCAGACATAACGCCTCTGCTCGGCGAATACCGGCGGGAGTCGGGGTGGGACGAATGGAGCGAGAACCCGCGCTACGCCAACCAGCACTGGCGTATGGAGGACGTGTTCCGGCTCGCCCGCGATGGATGACCTCTTACCGATCAGCCGCGCCGACCTGCAACATGAAGCGCCCGTCGTCGACGTTTTCTGTTATCGTCCCACTTGCGCTGCTTATCAGCAACGACTGCTTCGGCCTTTCATCATGACCTTTTGGAACGTCACAACCAACGTCCTTCACGCCCGCGACACGCGGGCGGCGCGACACAAGGAGATCGCTCGATGAATGTGCTCACACCCCGACCGCATCGCCCGTCGGACGCGATCGAAGCTGCGTTGGACAGGCTGGTTCCGATCTTCGCTGAACGTGCTCCAGCATACGATCGCAGCGGAAAGATCGCGCTGGACAATCTTCTCGACCTGAAGGAAGCCGGACTGCTTGCTCTCGCGTTGCCGCACGACAAGGGCGGCGCGGGCATAGGCGTGGCCGAAATCTCGAAGATCGTCGGACGTGTAGCGACCGGCGATCCGACGACGGCGCTGATCCTTGCGATGCAGTATCTTCAGACGGGCGCCATCGCGCGGTCCTCGGGCTGGTCGGAAGAGGTTCGTAACGAGGTGTTCACGAGCATAGTGCGCGACGGGGCTCTGGTGAACGCATTGCGCGTCGAGCCGGAACTTGGCACCCCCGCACGGGGTGGGTTGCCCGCCACAACGGTCCGTCGTGAAGGCGGGCGTTTCCTGATCAGCGGCCGCAAAATCTTTTCCACCGGATCGACCGCCCTTCGCTGGGGCGTCGTCTGGTCCCGCACCGATGAGGAAACGCCGCGCGTGGGGCAGGTTCTTGTGCCGCTGGATTTGCCGGGCGTGCGGATCGAAGAAAGCTGGCGTCATATGGGCATGCGCGCGACCGCCAGCCACACGATTGTTTTCGAGGACGTGGAAATCCCGGAACGTTACCTCGTGTCGCTGAAGGCGCCGGGCGCGTCCGTCGACGAAGCCGTCGCGTTGGCGAGTTGGCACGCCATCGTCATCGGCGCGCTCTACGACGGCGTGGCGCGCACGGCCCGCGACTGGCTGGTCGGCTACTTGAAAGAGCGCACCCCGGCCAACTTGGGCGCGCCTTTGGCCAGCCTGCCGCGCTTTCATGCCCTGCTGGGCGAGATTGACGCATTGCTTCTCACCAATCGCGCATTGATCGAACACGGGCTGGCGCGCGAAGCCGCTGGAGAACGAGGCGACGCCGACGCTGGCCTGATCAAATACACGGTGACGGAGAACGCCATCGCCGCCGTCGGCAAGGCCGTCGCGGCGATCGGAAATCCGGCGCTCAGTCAGGACAATCCACTCGAGCGCCACTATCGGGACGTGCTGTGCGGACGCATTCACACCCCGCAGGGGGATTCAGCGCTCGGCGGTGCGGGGCGGCTCGCTCTCACCTGATACACGGTGGGCAATCTTCGCCGCGCTGGGCGCAAGTACAAATCAAGACATCTGTCGGACGGTTTTCAACACGAAGCCGGGTCTTCGCTCTTCGAAATGGTCGATGACTGACACTTCGCGCGCCCGGTAACGTCCTGAAACCCGGCGAGAATTATCCTCGACGTCAGTGCCGAAGCTTGAGTCTGACGGATATCGATCCGTCGTGCACAATGAGGCCAGCTTTTGTTAAACACGGCGACTGCGCTATATTTTTTTGTCAGATCTCGATAATTTCTCCTTTTTGTAGTGATCGAGTTTTGTCTTTATAAAAGCCTCGACTTCCTGAAGAACTTTCAACTTACCCCTGATTACGTCGAGCCGCTCTTCAAGAAAGACGACCGTTTGTTCAGGCGTGAGGTTCGCAGCGCCATGCGCCTTCAGCAACGGCCCAATCTCCTTGAGCGAAAAACCAAGGCGTTGCGCCTGACGCACTTTTTCGATCGTGGTCAGCACGGCAGGGTCATATTCGCGATAGACGCGACTTCCGGCCTGCCGCTCGGTCGAGGCGATCAGTCCCATCTCTTCGTAATGGCGGACGCCGTCCTTCGACAGGCCAGCGATCTTCGCCACTTCACTGATCAGCATTGCGCGCCTCTTGACTGTGGGGTTTCCCTACAGATTATCTGAATGGCCATGTGAATAAAACCGCATGGAGCAATACTGACATGGCCAATGTTTCCAAACCCGTCGCCCTCGTATCGGGCGCATCGTCCGGCATCGGCAAGGACATAGCCCTGCGCCTTCTCCGGGAAGGCTACGTCGTCTACGGCGGCGCACGTCGCGTCGGAAACATGGCGGATATCGAAGCTGCCGGCGGTCACGCCATTGCGCTGGACGTCACCGACGATGCTTCAATGACGCAGGCGATCGACCGGATCATGCACGAACAACGTCGTCTCGACGTGCTCGTCAACGGGGCCGGTTACGGTCAATACGGAGCGCTGGAAGACGTGCCCATGACGGCAGCCCGTCGTCAGATGGAGACGAACCTGATCGGAGCCGCACGGCTTGTTCAGCTTTGTCTTCCTCATATGCGCGCCGCTGGCGACGGCGCGATCCTCAATATTTCCTCGATCGGTGGAAAGTTCGCGCTGCCGCTCGGCGGTTGGTATCATGCATCCAAATTCGCTCTTGAGGGATATTCAGACGCGCTGCGGAACGAAGTGCGCCAGTTCGGGGTCGAGGTGATCGTGATCGAGCCGGGCGGAATAGCATCCGAATGGGAGGACATCGCAGCAGATGAAGCCTCACACCTTTCGGGCGCCGGCGCCTACGCTGCGATGGTCGAGAAATTCCGCAACATGCGTGGCAAACGTCAAGCCCCACCGCCCGCAGTAGTGTCCGATCTGGTTGTCCGAGCGTTAAACGCACGACGCCCAGCTATCCGGTATAGTGGTGGGCTGATGGCGCGACCGTTGTTGTTCTTGCGGCGTCACCTGTCCGACCGGATGTTCGACCGCCTCATCATGTCAGCTTTTCGCTGATCCGCCCCCCGCGGCGACGCGTACAAACCCGAACAAGGATATGCACAATGATTCAGATTGATCGCCTTGATCACCTGGTTCTGACCGTCGCGGATATCGAAAAAACATGCGCGTTCTACCGGGACGTTCTCGGCTTCGAAATCGTCACCTTCGGAACGGGACGCAAAGCCCTGAAATTCGGACTCCAGAAATTCAATCTTCATCAGGTCGGCCATGAATTCGAGCCAAATGCGCACAAACCCACATCGGGTTCCGCCGATCTTTGCATCATCGCCACAACACCCGTCGAGGACGTGATCGTCGAACTGATCAGACTGAAAATAGTCATCGAGGAAGGCCCGGTGGAGCGAACAGGGGCCAACGGCCCCATCCGGTCCGTGTATATTCGTGACCCGGATCTAAACCTGATCGAAATTTCGAATTATCGGCTCGCGACGTGACCCGGCGATGACGGTGCAGGCAGGTCGTCCGAGCAATTTCGACATACCAACTCTCTTCCCGTCGCCAAATCGCAACCGGAATCGTAAAATTTAAGGCGAGCGTTCGAGAAGCGGCCCTACAAATCAAACCGCGTTCGACGAAGAGACGTCATTGCCCCGGCAGGTTTTTGATGTTCGGTTGTCCCCGCAAAGAGACCCATTCTGACTTTTCAAATTGCTCGAACCTGACTGACGCAGGTGTGTTCGAACTTCTGTAGCGGCCCCTTCCCCCCCAACCCGCGCAGAAGTCTAATCGGAGGCACACACCAGCGTCGCACAACACGCATCGACTGTGGTTAGAACGTAGCGTTGTTTTTTTCTTCCAATATTCTGAAAAATTTCTTTGTTTAACAATATGTTAATTCAAGAAAATCATTTTCACTAATTTAAATAGTTAATTATATAAACACTTGTTAAATGTATTAATTTGGTCCATATATATTTATATACCTTATATTTTTAGTGAATTGTCTGGCGCGCGACAACCCGCGTCATCAGGAGACGTCACCGTGTCGCAATCGTCCCAGTCTACGCTCCCTCAACGGATGGCGCGCAATGTTCCTACGGAACTGTTGCGATCGTTCGTCGCCATCGTCGAGGCTGGCTCGATGGCGCAGGCGACGGAGACGATTTTCCTCACGCAATCAGCCCTGAGCTTGCAGATGAAGCGGCTTGAAGACGTGCTGCAACAGAAGCTGTTTCGTCGAGACGGGCGTCGCCTGACCCTCACGGCGCCAGGCGAGGAACTGGTCTCCTACGCGCGCCAGCTTCTGGCTCTCAACGACCGGATCATGCACACGCTCGGACAGAGCGTGGATGAAGACCCGATCACCGTGGGGATGGTGCAGGATTTCGCCGACACGGTTCTTCCCGATGTGCTCAACCGTTTCCGCCTCGAACACCCCCGCGCACGCCTTATCGTCCGCGTCGGCGGATCGGCGGAGCTTCTGGAGATGTTCGACCGCTCTCGCCTCGACGTCGTGCTGTGTCTGGGTCAGCACGGCGATCGACCGGGCGCGAGCTGGCGCGTCGTCGGCCACGATCAGATGGTCTGGCTGGGCGATACTGCGCTGACCGAACTCGACGAGCTGCCGCTCGCCCTTCTCGAACCTCCATGCAGGTTTCGAGACGCCGCGCTGAGGACTCTGACAGAGGCGCGACGTGATTACCGGATCGTGCTGGAGACGCCCAACCTCCCGGCGATGCGCGCAGGAGTGCGCGGACGCCTTGGCCTGAGTTGCCGCACACGTCGCTTCGCCGCCGCCGAAAGGCTGCCGATCATGGCTCCGGATGCTTTGCCACCATTACCGGAAATCGAAACGGTGCTGGTCGAACGGGAAGGTCTGTCGGAAGCCGCACGCGATCTCGGCGACCTTCTCGCCCGCACAATCGGCAATCGTTGAGCTGAGCCCAAGAGCGTGATGACAAAAACTTCGTGGTCCGTGCGCTCTTCGGTCCTTCATAAGAAATGGCGCGAAAACACCGATCAGGATGAACGCCGTGGCCAATAACCAGAAAGACAGCACCCCGAGCCTCAACGCCCTTTTCCGCGAACTCGACGCCGAGCGCCGCAGGACATGGGCTCCGGAGGCTTTGGCGATCAACGTCAACCAGCGCGCGACGCTGCGCCGCGACCACGGCGCGTCTCCCCATGTGCAGATTGGCGACACGCTGGAGCCCGCCACGCTGCGCAACGCCGCTGGAGAATCCGTTTCCCTGGACTCGCTGACCGAAAAAGGGCCTGCCGTCATTGTCCTGTTTCGTTTTGCGACCTGTCCGGCGTGTAATATCGCCCTCCCGTATTATCGCGATACTCTCTGGCCGTCGCTTCAGGCCGCAGGGGTCGCGCTCGCGGCGGTGTCGCCGCAGCCCTTCCCGGCTCTGAATGACATCGCCACGGCGCATGCTCTGCCATTTCCCGTGCTGTCCGACCCGCAACTTGCTTTCGGTCGGGCCCTCGGCGTGACCTACCAGTTTGACGACGCATCCCGCGCGGCTGCGGAAGCCAAGGGGGGGACGCCGCACGCGCTCAACGGCGTCGACGTATGGGAACTGCCGAAGCCCGCCGTCCTGATCATCTCTCCAGATCGCAAGGTTCTGTTCGCCGATGTTTCTCCGGACTGGATGGAGCGAACGGAGACCTCGGCGATTCTGAAGGCCCTCGGCCTGACGCCAACGGAAATCTCCCATGCTGCGTGACGCGGACATGCCCACCGCCACAATTTCTCCCGGCGATGTAACGCAAGACGATTTTCGGCGCGCCATGAGCCTGCTCGGCGCGCCGGTCGTACTGGTGACGACGGATGGCGCGCACGGGCGGCACGGACTAACTGTCTCCGCCGTATGCAGCGTCAGCGACACGCCGCCCACCGTTTTGGTCTGCCTCAACCGGTCCAACCGGTCGCACGCCGCCTTTTTGCGCAACGACGCGATCGGGATCAGCATACTCGCCGAAGGACAGGAAGCGATCGCGGGCGCGTTCGCCAGCAGTCGCCTGAGTTCGGAAGAACGTTTCGCCAA
The DNA here is from genome assembly GCF_002153745.1 of Acetobacter sp. DsW_063. Classification (GTDB taxonomy): domain Bacteria; phylum Pseudomonadota; class Alphaproteobacteria; order Acetobacterales; family Acetobacteraceae; genus Acetobacter. The sequence goes on from NZ_JOPL01000089.1 coordinate 12,089, forward strand.
TGGCGTGTGGCGCGCGGGCGCAAACGGCGCGCCCCTGCTCGAACAGGCGGTCGCGACGCTCGATTGCGCCGTTGCGTCTGTGCAGACCTCCGGCAGCCATGACGTTCTGTTCTGTCGCGTCAACGCCATCGCTCACCCGTCGGACGACGGACACGGCCTTGCATGGTTCGACCGTCGCTTTCACGTCCTTCCCCGTTTCACGACGCAATTTTGAAGACACAGGTTCGGTCGACGATGAAATCTTCCCATGCTCTTTCCCGCCGATCGACGCTCGGCCTGCTCGCGGGCGCGGCGCTCCCCTTCGCCGCGCGCGCCGATGGTCCCCACGACATGAACTGCATGCCGGCGTCCGGCGACAGCCCGGCGCCTGCGCCATCCGGCCCGCCGCGTAAGGTGACGATTGCGTGGAACGAAACTGCCGTCTGCACGGCCGCCGTTCCGGTTGCGAAGGCAAAAGGATTTTTCGCGCGTCGTAATATCGACGTCGATTACGTAAATTTTGCGGGATCCACCGATCAGCTGCTGGAGGCGCTGTCCACCGGCAAGGCCGACGGAGCGCCGGGGATGGCCCTGCGCTGGCTGAAGCCATTGCAGCAGGGATTCGACGTCAAGCTGGTCGCGGGGCTGCACGCGGGATGCATGTTCCTCATGACCACGCCGACCTCGGGCCTCTCCAAACTGCAGGACCTGCGTGGGAAGACCATCGGCGTCACAGATATCGGCGGCCCGGATCGCAATTTTTTCTCCATTCGCCTGAAAGAAGCTGGTGTCGATCCGGAAACGGACGTGCAGTGGCGGCAGTTTCCGGTCGACCTGCTGCCCGTCGCGCTGCAACGCGGTGAGGTGCAGGCCTTTTCTGACGGCGACCCGTTCTCGACCATGCAAAAGAAGCAATTCGGACTGATCGAGATCGACAGCAATATGCGCGACAAGTGGGCGCACACGACATGCTGCGTCGTTGGATTGCGTGGATCGCTGATCCGGGATGATCCCGCGACCGCCACGGGTGTTGCGCGCGCGATTCTTGAAGCGGGCGCCTGGCTCTCCTGCAATCCGGACGAAGCTGCCGAAATCTTCAAGCCATACGCGCCGAAAGCGAACGCCGCCGATCTGGCTGCCATCATCCGGGCGCAGGGCCATCATCACCAGACGTCGGGCGCGGCCTTTCGGGATGAGATCGTGCTTTACGCCGACGCACTGAAGCAGGTCGGCGTGTTCCGGCCCTCTCTCGACTCCCACCACTACGCCGAGCGATTTACTCAGGATTTGTTCAGCTCATGAGCCAGCACCTCGCCTCATCCGTCCGGTTCGCGCCCTCCTCAAGCGTTACGACTGTGCGGCGTGCGTTTCCGCTGGCGCAGACGCTCCCATGGCTCGCCGGTCCGGTGTGGCTTGTTGCCGCGCTCGTGACGTGGCGCATTCCCGACGCCGACGATTTTCCCGCCACGAACGATCTCGCCGTTCTGTTCGCGGCTGTTGGCCTCGTCCTTCTGATCGCAGCGGCAGGTCGCCGTCTATCCACCCGAGCCCCGTGGGCCATCGCACTTGGTGTAGGGTTCGGATTGTGGGAAGTCGCGCAAGCCAAGCTGCTCTGGCTTCCCCGCCCCTTCTTCGGAACGCCCCAAGACCTGCTCGACGTGTTTCAGAGTGACTGGCGCAAACTTGGCGACAGCCTGCTGCATTCGCTCGCATTGCTGGCGACAGGATATCTGGGTGGGGCGACACTTGGGATCGCCGTCGGCGCTGGACTGGGGCGATCGCCGCGCTTCCGCTACTGGGTGCGTCCGATCATGCGGCTGGTTGGACCGCTGCCGCCGGTCGCTCTGTTGCCACTTGCATTCGTCCTGATCCCATCGAGCAGAGTTGCTGGAGACGCGCTGATGGCGCTTGCGGCTGGTTTTCCGGTCGCAGTACTGACATGGTCCGGCATCGCCGCCGTGGACCCGGCCTATTACGACGTGGCCCGCACGATGGGCGCGAAACAGCGCTTCCTGCTGTTTCACGTCGCGTTGCCTGCAGCAACGCCGCAGATTTTCGTCGGGCTGTTCATGGGCCTCGGCGCGTCTTTCTCGATGCTCGTCGTCGCTGAAATGCTGGGCGTGAAATCCGGCCTCGGGTTCTATCTGCAGTGGGCGCAGGGATGGGCGGCTTATCCGAACATGTATGCGGCGCTGCTGGTCATGTCATTGATGTGCTCTGCATTGATGACGGTTCTGTTCAAATTGCGCGATCATTTGCTGAACTGGCAAAAGGACGGCCTGAAATGGTGATCTCCTCCGGCCGGGCGACGCCCCTCGCCCTGCGCCTCGAACACGTCAGTCACGCCTTCCATTCGGACGGCGCGGTCGTCCCTGTTATCGACAATGTATCGTTGCAGGCGGCGCCTGGAGAGTTTGTGGCGCTTCTCGGACCGTCCGGGTGCGGCAAGTCGACGCTGCTGCGTCTGATCGCAGGGCTGGAAGCCCCGAACGAAGGGGCAATCTACGGCGACGATGCACGGGTGGCGGGTCCCGGTCCTGATCGCATCATCATGTTTCAGGATCCGACGCTTTATCCGTGGCGGAGAGTTCGCGGCAATGTCGCTCTGGGTCACGACATAAACGGACGCGCCGATGACGAGTCCGTCACCGCTGCGCTTAAACTTGTCGATCTGCTCGACTTCGAACGCGCATGGCCACACCAACTCTCGGGCGGCATGGCTCAGCGCGTGGCGCTCGCCCGCGCGTTGGTGAATGACCCCCGGTTGCTGCTACTCGACGAGCCTCTGGGCAAGCTGGACAGTCTGACGCGCCTGACCATGCAGACGGAGATTCTACGCGTTTGGCGCGAAAAGCAGTTCACGGCCCTGATGGTCACCCACGATGTCGAGGAAGCGCTGCTGCTGGCGACAAGAATCGTCGTTTTCAGCCCCAGACCCGCACGTATTCTGGCTGACATCCCCGTGTCACTTCCTGAGCATCGTCATCGCGACGATCCGAAACTTTTGTCTCTCAGGAAAGATATTCTGGCGCAGCTCGGGCATCGGGAAGACTGGTAGTCCGCCCGAATCTGGCTACCAAATTCGTCAGCTATCGGCGCCGCCAACGCCAGTTCTCGCGAAAACGTCGGGACTGGTTGCAGGACGCCCCGGCGCCTTCGCGAGATTCTGCGGGAAGGTGTGCCCGTGGGTAAGGCACATTTTGTATATATGTTATTCTAATTCGGTTTAACAGCGATTAGTGGCGCAATCGCGATAGCGTGATGGTTGCGGCGAGGCCGCCATAAGCGACGCTTTTTGGACGGTCAGGAGTCCAAAAACAAACTTCGCCTTCAGTTTCGCCTCACATGCCGAAGATAGACTGGCCGTCATCTTTCCCCTTTCAACGAGGGAGTTTCCGCTAACCGGCGAAAGCGCATAAAACTGCCGCGACAACCTTCTCAGCGTGGCCATCTAGAATCGTGTTGCGCCTGACATCCGCGGCTCTCGCTGGAAAAGATATGCGCTCAGAGCAGCGAGCCCCTGCGAGACGCCCAAAGCAGGCTTTCAGTCGTTGCATTCCGTGACAAGCGCCGACGCGCCGCCGCCATGATTGCATTGCAAAATGATGCGCCGGGATTAAGCGAAGGATGATTCTATGAAGAAGATAATTGTGCTGGCTCTCGCGACTCTCAACCTCGCCGCATGCTTCCCGCCCGGCGGCCCGGGGGGACCCGGAGGCGGTGGCCCAGGTGGTGGAGGCGGTTACGGCCGTGGACAGGGCGGCGGAGGCGGCTACGGTGGAGGAGGACAAGGGGGTGGCCAGGGTGGCGGCTACGGCGGCGCCAACAGGGCGGCGGTTACTGATCCGCCGTCGTATCTATAACTGTGTGGGCCCGGCGCTCAGTCGGGACCACGCGGTCGCCAGATGTCTAACGGGCGCTTCGTCACACGCATGCTGACGAGAACTGCCCCCCAGTCCTTGGCGCGCATGGACCGTCGCCAGCACGATCACCCTTCGACGCGCATTATCCAGAGCCCAAACATTACGGGCAGGATTAATTATTCCCGATTGCGCTGATACTCGGGCACCCGCTGGGCGGGGGCAGACCAATCGTCCACCGCCGTAACCGTGATCGTCCTCGAACTGGGCGACGAACGTAGATACCGGCAGGGTCCTGCAACCGAAATTCTGATTTTCAGTTCGTTGCCGCATCGCGAGGCGGCGGAGGTGGGGGGCACCCATCTCGTGGCGGCGGCGGAGGACGACCATTCCCGGAAGGTGGCGGCCCACCGTCAGGCGGTGGCGGCATATCGCGACCACCGGGCGGAGGTCCGCGCTTCCCATCTGGCGGCGGAGGCGGGCGTTTACAGCGCCCTTCCCCGTGCCTGAACCCTGATTGCGCTTCTCCAGACGCCGCTGACTGCGCGGACGTGTAGTTCTCCCCGTTGTAGACGGTACTCGTCTGCGCCGAAGCGACGCTGCTCAGTGCTACCGTTTGCGCGCCGAGCAGGCTGACCGTTGCACAAACACCCAATACGCGCTTCATCTGAACTCCACCGGGGAAATACTCCCGGCACGTTGCCCGCATCGCGGCGGGCGCGCGAGTTACGAAGAGCAAGTGTCGGTAACATCGCGTGATGCGGTGACGGTGACGCCATTAGCAGATGTCTAGTAGGAGTCGTTCGTTATAAATTTCATCCGCCAAACGACAGACGGAACAATCGTCTCAAACTCTGCTGAAGCAGGCTCACTCTATACTGAAGCCCGCGCCAGTCGTCCGCCTCAATTTTCTGTGACACAGGCGCCAGTAGCGGGAGCTTCAGGGAGCGGGCCAATGCAGCCAGCGAGCACTTGACCAAAGCTTTCAAATGGCGAGGAGCGCGGACTAATTATTATAAAATGCCTTTCATAACAACGAAAATTATAAAAAATCCAGATTCGTCACTATAAGTCTTTATGCGACCCCAAGCATTGACAGCCGGATTAACGGCTCCCTCCATTTGCCGAAGCAAGCAACAAAAATACTGCTTTCCCTACAGCTTAAATTATTGCGAATTACAAACGAATGTCACACCATGCTGCGGGCGACGCAGCAAATCGGGGATGGATCGCGTCGCCCGCCCGAACCCCGGCGCGGTCACAGCGTTGAGGGGTTCAGGACGGCGCCAGAATATGCCTCATCTGTCACCGGCTCACCGGCGTCGTCCAACAAAAAACCATACATATGACCGGCAATGGCCATTGGGTGCCTTCGAGCATATTTTCAGTTGACTCTAATTGAGAATGATATACGTTCTCAATTGTCCCCGACAGGACATCGACTTCCCTCGGCAGTAAAGATGCCGCAAAGGTTAGCCTTTGCGGCATCTTTGCACGCAACTCTACAGAAGCGCGCATGCGAATCTGTCTGGATCAACGGCGGGCTTCATCTCCGACTCAACAAATCGCCCCTCACATCTGAACGCTTCGAAAACTTCCCGATGGATTCAATCCAACACGAGAAATTCCAATAAACCACGACACAGGTTCAAGCGAAAAAGAGAATGCGACCTGAAGGTGGCAAAGCTTTAAAGTGGATCGTCGCAGGACGAAATTCCTTGAGTTTGAGCGCCTGTCCGGTCAAGCACGAAACCCCAATAATCAACTGCCGCTCCTCACCTCTCCATCCCCAACCATCACAGTTCAGTCGCCGCATTGTGGTAGTGAGGCGCGACCTCATGTTTATAGTAACCTATCGCCCACAGAACCAGTATCACTACCAGGATAGGCTTCCACAGCACACGCAGCGCCGCGAACAGAACCATGGCCAGCAGGATCGAGATGGTGAGGGGAATTATGATGAAAAAGAAGAGCATCTTGCCGCCATGCCAGGAGTAGTGAATCCGATGAGCATCCTACCTCGAAAACACACGGCCCAATAGGCTTAGCTTATTCTTGTGTGCTGGACTACAGGGGCCGCCGGAGGCCGTTGGTCCAGTCGCGTGTTCACAGATAGCGCGCTGAAAAGATAGTGTTAGCGGGCGACCAGGTCGCACCCCCGGCGCCACGTTCCTGCCGAGCGGAGAGCCGCCTTTGGAGCCAACCTGCAAGATACGCCCGACTTAGATCGTTCTCGGAGCGATCTGGGCTCTGCGCGGTTCATGAAACCAGAGAAAGCCCGCGGTTAATCGAATTCACAGGCGAAAGAGGATGGCTCCGGGTCAGGCTAGGTGTGCCGTGACCAGACATTTGCACGAGCTCTTCTCAGTGCCGCTTGATCTTCACGGCCTTCCATAACTCGCGGATATTGACAGAGATAGACGCCACGATCTTGCTGATGAGGTTGAGGTTCCGCGCGTTGCGCTCTGGACTGGCCTCCCCCATTTTCTCCTGTATTTCAGAGACTTTCTTCTCCAAAGCCTCGACACGGGAGACCAGTTCATCAGGCATATTTTTCACCCTTGACCGCGCTTGTGCTGTTTCAGAACTACGGGATCGGCAGTGGCCCCGCCTCTGCCAATTGGCCACTCAAACCGTATTCCGCAAAGATATTATATATGATGTCCCCGCAAGAGACGCTGACCGATCACGAGACCAGTTCCGGAAGAGCGCGACAGAAACAAAGCATTTGTTACATACACTGGTGCTCTGGTTGTTTGCACGTAGCATAGGCGGCTTTCCACTCCTGAGTGGAGTTTCTTCAGTCCGTACGACAGGGTGTGTTTCAACGGCGAGGATAGCGCTTGAGGGCGCGCCTCAACCGCTCGGCACTACTGACGACGCACACGTCATCAAGCAACGTGGCCGTTTCATAGATCGCCAACAAGCTGGTGCAGATCTTTACTAACGACCGCGCCCCTTGATCCCCCGCAGTTACTCACTGGCAACTAGGTCAGAATAACGGACAACGCGATACGCAGCGTCGTTATATAATTTTTTTTGCAGGAAATTTTTTGGAGAGGCTGGCTCCCGAAGTAGGACTCGAACCTACGACCCAGCGATTAACAGTCGCTTGCTCTACCAACTGAGCTATTCGGGACCAGCGGGGCACCGTATAGCCAAGGCAGCCCGGCGCCGTAAAGCCCCTCTGGCAAAGATTTTTTCACCCGGCGTTTTTGACATCCGGCGCGGCTGAGGGCAGCAAGGAACCTGCAGGGCGCAGCCGGAGACGCATCAGAAGCCTATGACCGCGCAGGACGGAAAGAAACCGGCGACCGGACGCAGGCGCGCCTTAATGCTGGCAGGCGGCGTAGCTGGCGCGGCGGCGGCGTATGGCGTGGCGACGCAGTTGCGCCACCCGACGAAGAGCCACCGCGAGCCGGATGGCCGCTTCAGGACCCTAACCCTGCACTGGCCACACGCGGATCGCGATCCGGTGCTGATCGTCGCGCGAGAGCGTGGGTTCTTCGCGAACTACAGCCTCGACGTCAAAACGCCCGGAGAGACACCCACGGGTAACAGCGCCATCAGCGAAGTCGCGCAGGACCGCGCGGTCGGCGCGGTCGCCCCTGCCCTCTCCTGGCTGCCCCGGTTGCATGACGGAACTCCCGCAAAACTGGTCGCTGGCCTTACGGCGGGCTCCTTCCGGGTTCTTGTCCGCGTCAAAAGCGGCGTGACGCGTCTGGAGAGCATCGTCGGGAAGACGATAGCGACGACAGACGAGGACAGCGCCGACCGGCGTTTTTTCTCGGTGCTGCTCCGCCGCAAAGGCATAGACGCAGACCGGAGCGTAAACTGGACCCTGCTCCCCATGAACGAGGTGTCGGGCGCCCTTGCCTCGGGAGATATCGACGGCATCGTGGCGCATGATCCGTTCGCCTGGACGCTGCTCACCGCGCCGGGCGCCGGGCTTAAGGAACTGGCGGGCTCAACCACTGGATTATACGCTGAACGCGTAAATCTCGTGCTTGGCCTTACGGACGAATTCCTCGACAGCGACCCGGACGGAAGCGTCGCCCTCACCCTTGCGCTACGCGATACCTGTCGATGGATCGCGGCGCATACGGACGAAGTTTCCACGCTTCTCTCGCATCACCTGACTGACATGGATGACGACGCCGTCGATGCGATGCTGGCCCATGAACCGCGGCCGGTTCACCTGCTTGGGCGATGGCTGCGCGACCAGATGGCCCAGTACGCGGACGAACTGAAGCTGATCGGTCGTCTCCCTGACGCTCTGGATTCCGGCGCATTCGCGAAATCGATCTGCCGCAACGTCCTGCACGTCTAAGCGCGGCTTCGGGCCATAGCCGGAAGCGGTTCTGCACCGTGACCCGATTAGCCTATGGCTCCGTAACGCACGCCCGCCGCCTTGAGCCAGCGGCGGTAGGCGACTGAAACCGAGTCGGCGCGGGTGGGAATCTCCGCCTTGGGCGAAAGCGGCAGGCGCGCCGGGCGCTGGTTTTCCAGGATGATCCGGTCCTGCACGAAAATACGCTGCTGGAACTGCGCCAGTTCAGCTTGTGAAGAGTTTTCGTCGATCAGAAACATCACCGGATAGGCGACCGAACGCTCCTGATCGACTGGCCTGACGAACAGACAAATCACATCCGGACGCGTCGGATCGTTCGGGCAGGATTTGTAAAGCAAGGTCAGAAACGGCGACGCCACGCGATAGGCGTAATCCGTGGTCATGCCGCCAACCGACGACCGCGCCGCCTGCGGCTGCTCGAACCGGCACTCCGTCGCCCAGATTTCATCGACGTCGACACGGTGCTCCGTTCGGTAAGGCGCGACCTCGGTGATCGGCTCCGCGCCGAGGATATTGGTGTGGACGAATGGGAAATGCGCCATGTCGAGAAAATTCTCGACGACCCGCAGGCCTGATGTCCGCACGTTGATGGCCCCACATGGCACGACGCGACGATCGGGTTCTGCAGCCTCCGCGATCTCGACGACATCACCTTTCGGTCGCCCCAGCGTTGTCCACAGACAGGCGTGAACCTTGCGCGCTGGCAGTAAAGCGGCCGTGTCCGCGCGCCGCACCGCGACCCCATCGTCGTCGCCTGAAACCAGAAGATCGTAGCCCAACAGACGAACTCTCGTTTCACTCGCCGTCAGGGATGCGAGAAACGCAACGGGATACCATTGGTCCAAAATCGCCCTGTCGTCATCTTCCGGTCGCGCCGCCAAGTCGGTCATCGTGCGTTCTCCCTGCCGGTGATCGGCCTTCTGCAGCCGCTTAGTCTCCCTCCTGCCCGCTGTCGGCGACGGCGCGCCCCGATGACTGAATAGCCGGCCAGCGGATGCGACGCCCCCTAGCGGACCGAACGGTAATACGGAAAGCCAAGCGCCGCGGGGGCCGCCATGGCGCGACGCATGCGTTTCCACAACACCACAGGAAGGATGATGAAAGCCAACGTGCCGAGATAAGGAAGCATGTTCAGCACCGGCGCCGCGATCGGCCAGCCGCGCGCCTGCCCCAAAAAGCCGATGGCGCTGATGAGCCCGAACAGCAATCCTGCTCCGGCGGCGTTGAATGGCCGGTAACCGGAGAAAATCACCAGCGCGACGGCAATCCAGCCGCGACCCGACACCATCCCTTCCGACCAACTCGGGATGACAGCGAGACTGAGATACGCTCCCGCCGCACCCGCGAATGCGCCGCCCAAGACCGTATACCAGAACCGGATCGCCTGTACCGGAACGCCCACGGCGTCCGCAGCCGCCGGATTTTCGCCAACCGCGCGCATGTTGAGCCCATGGCGCGTATGGAACAGCAGCATATGCAAAAGAGCTGGAAGGACCAGATAGATCGGGAACACCAGAAGGTTCTGTCCGAAAAATGCAGGACCGATCACCGGTATCGACGACAGCAGAGGAACGGGTTCAGGGCCGAAAGTCACAGGTAGCGGCAAACCGGCCACCGAATGGCCGATCGTCGCCGACAGGCCAAGTCCGAGAAACGTCGTAGCCAACCCGCACAGAACCTGATTGGCCCGCATGACCACGGCGGCGAAGGCGAAGGCTGCGGCGCCAGCAGCGCCGACGCAAATCGCCGCCAGCAACCCGACCCACGGGCTCCCGGAGGCAATCGCTGCAAGCGCCGCCGTCGCCGCACCGATCGACATCAGCCCTTCCACGCCGAGGTCCGTAACGCCAACCCGCTCCGCCAGCACCTCACCAAGCGCCGCGAGCGAAAGCACGCCGCCCGCCAGCGCCGCCGTCGTCAAAAGACCAGTCAGAAGCATGATCATGCCGCAGCCCCCGATCGAGTGGACGAAGCGGGCGCGACTGGTCGGTAATGCGCCAGTTCGTCGCCGATCGCGATCAGCAACAGCACGAGTCCCGTAATGGCGAGGACCGCCGTGGCCGCAAGCTGCTGCGTCTGCAACACAATGCCGGCGTCAAGGATCAACGCCATCAGCAACGCCGCCGGAATGACCGCGAGGCAGGACCGACGCGCCAGCACCGCCACGACGATTCCGAGGTAGCCGAAATTATCCGCCATTCCGCCCTGCAACCGATGCACAGTCCCGGCAACCTCGAACATACCCGCCAGCGCCGCAAGCGCGCCGGAGAGCAGCATCACGGCGATCACTCGGCCACGCATCGGCATCCCCGCATAACGCGCGGCGCCCGGATTGGCGCCGCTGACGCGCACTTCGTATCCCCAACTGGTCCAGGTCATGATTGCGGCCAATCCCGCCGCAATCGCCAGCGAAAGCGGAAATCCCCAATGCACGACGCCCCATAATTCGGGAATGGCGTCCGATATGCGACCAGAAGACGCGAGCGCCCCCGTAACCCTGTCGCGCCACGGACCGGTCGCCAGCCAGTATGTAAGCAGCCCTGCCACGAAGTTGAGCAGCAACGTGGTGATGATCTCGCTGACGCCCGCGTAGGCGCGCGCGAGGGTCGGCACGACAATCCACGCCATGCCGCAGGCGATCGCGGCCAGAGCCATAAGCGGCAGCACGACGATTTGCGGACCCGGCATGTACAGCCCCACGCCCGCCGCGCCGATTGCGCCTAGGTAGAACTGCCCCTCCCCGCCAATGTTCCACAGTCCGATGCGGCTGGTGACCGTGACGGCCGCGCCTGTCAGCACCAGTGGCGTCATGAAAAGCGCAAGATCCTCCAGCCCAAAGCGTGAACCGACCGTCGAACGCAGCACCAACTCCCCAAGAACGAACACATCGCGCCCGGAGAGCGCCAGCAGCCCGCCGACGATAAGCGCCGCAGCGACAAGCGCGGCGGCGCGCCATGCAAGCACCAGCCGGGCTGGCGCTGTGGGAAAGCGCTGAAACCGCGTCACGCCACGCCTCCACCCGACGCAACATCCTCGCCCACATCGCGACCGCCCATCAACAGTCCGATCCGTTCGATATCCGCATCCTCCGCGTCGAGCGTCGCCATCAACCGCCCGTGGAACATCACCCCGATCCGATCCGAGAGGTTGAGCAGTTCCTCCAGATCCTCGGAAACCAGCACAATGGCGACTCCCTTGTCCCGTAGTTCGGCGAAATAGCGATGCATAGTCGCGATGGCGCCGATATCCAGCCCCCGGCTCGGATAGGCGGCCACCAGCACGCGACTGGCGATGCGCATTTCCCGACGCGCAACCAGACGCTGCTGGTTGCCCCCGGACAGGTTGCGCACAGGAGCGCCGAAATCAGGAATGCGAACCTCCGCGAGGCCCACGATCTCGCGCGCCAACGCAAGCGCCGCGTCAGCGCGGAAAAGCCCGGAACCGCCAATCGGCGGCGCCCGGTATTCACGAAGCGCCATATTGTCCGTGGTCCCCAGCGGCGGCGCGAGAGCGCTGTGCAGACGATCCTGAGGAATGTGTCCGACGCCGGACCGGGCGAAAGCGTCCGCTCCCGGCGGCGCCGTCTGGCCGCCAAGCAGCACCTCGCCCCGTTCGGGAGACAGTAACCCCGTGAGAACCTCGGTCAGTTCGCGCTGTCCGTTGCCCGCCACGCCCGCGATCCCGAGAATTTCCCCGCCGAACACGTCAAGCGTCACGTCGGACAGGGTCTCAACCCCACGCTCGTCGCGAACCGAAACGCCACGCAGGCTCAACTCTGGCGCCACGCCACGCGGGGCGGCGCCCTCCGAACGGGCGCGCATGTCCTGCGGAACGATCTCCCGCCCGACCATCGTCGCCGCCAACATGCGCGGGGAGCACTCCCGCGTCTCCCACGTCCCGACATTGCGGCCACCGCGAAGAATTGTGACGCGGTCAGAGATTTCCATGACCTCGTCAAGCTTGTGACTGATGATGATGACGGCGTTGCCTCCGGCGCGAAACGCCCGCAGCGCCGAGAACAGGTCGCGCGCTTCCGCCGGGGTCAGAACTGCCGTCGGTTCGTCAAGGATCAGAAGCCGAGCCCGACGGGCGAGCACGCGCAGGATTTCGACGCGCTGCTGTTCGCCTGCAGACAAATCCTCAACGCGCGCCGACGGGTTCACAGGAAACCCGAACTGTTCCGACAACGCCCGCGTTCTGGCCTCCAGAACAGCGGGGGATGCGTTGCGCGGCGTCTCCGACCAGCCAAGATGGATATTCTCGGCGACCGTGAAGGCGGGCACGAGCTTGAAGTGCTGATGCACCATGCCGACGCCTGCACGGATCGCCTCCTGAGGGGATGCGAACTCGGCGCCATACCCGTCCAGAATCATCTCGCCCGCGTCAGGCTGATAGATGCCCGTCACCACGTTCATCAACGTGGATTTTCCTGCGCCGTTCTCGCCCAAAAGAGCCAGAATTTCACCCGGACGAACGTCGAGATTAACGTCCTCGTTCGCAATCACGCCTGGAAAATATTTGCATATGCCGACAAGTTGCAAAACCGGCGGTGTGCCTGGCGCAGCGGAAGGCATCTCCATCCCCGCCTCCTGCGCGGCCGTGTCAACCAAGGCCAGTCATCCCTTGCACGCCCCAATCCCATTGATAAATGGCGTCGTCGTTCATCACGGTTCCCTCGGGCACGCGGATCGCGCCGGTGTTGTCGCGGATGGGACCGCGAAACGGGTTATATCCGGACAGGATGCGCTCGCGCATCGCGTCCGCCCTCTCCGCGATGTCCGGCGGCACGGTCTCGCCCCATGCGTCTCGATCAACGCCGTCCGACAAGGTCAGGAAATGCGGCGCCGCACGCCAGGATCCGTTAAGCCGAGCACGGACCTGTTCAACGTAAAAACGAGAAAAATCCAGCGTGACCGAGCTGACATAGGCTTTCGGCCCAAATTGCCGCATGCCCAGGTTCCACATCGCGGCCTTGATCCCGCGGGCCTCCGCCACGCGAAGATACGCTGGTTCATCCGTAATGCCGCACAGGAAGTCGCATCCGCTGTCCACCAGCGCGCTGGCCGCCTGCGTTGCGGCCTGCGGGTCGAACCATGCGTTGATGGCGATGGCGCGCATCGTGCACGCCGGATTGACGGATTGCGCGCCCAGCAACGTCGCGTTGGCGCTGGCGTAGACGGACGGAATCGGAAACGTTCCGACATAACCAAGCTGGTTCGTCTTCGTCATCAAACCGGCGGCAATGCCGATGATGTAGCTCGCATACCAGTGAGTGATGTAATACCACCCGAGATTGCCGGTCACCGTATGCCCGTCGCACTCCAGAAATCCGACATCCGGCGCCCTGTCGGCCACGTCCTTTATGAAGTCGCCGTAGTTCGACGTGGAGATGACCAGTTGCGTGCCCTCGGCGACGAATTGCCGAAAAATGCGCGTCGCATCCGCCGAGTAAGGGATACTCTCGACGAAAACCGTTTTCAGTTTTGGAAAAGCCTTGCGTACCGCCTGTACGCCAAGGTCATGCGCCGTCGTCCACCCACCATCGGTGATCGGCCCCGTGTGACCGAATGCGACCAGCGCATCCTCTTCAGCGACAGGTTTCAGGGGAGAGGCGCCGAAAACGGGACGCAGCACGCCCGGCATCATGCCTGCGCCGAAACTCGCCGCTGCGCCACGCAACAGGGTGCGGCGACCGGACGGCACAGACGACCTGCCACGGGGTCCACTCTCCAAACCCTCTGGCCGACGACGCCCCGTAAAGACTCCCCCCGGACCCTTCACGCGCCGGCTCTCCGCTCAGAACGCATACTGTCCCCCCTTGCCGCCACGTCGTCCCGCACTAAGCCCCCCGGCATGTCGTTCCGAAAACGTTGCGATCCCCTTGTTGCGACAATTAGCGCGATCAAGCAAGCGCGGCGCTTTCGACAACGCCGACGCCCGCAGCCCCAAGCTTCTGCAGCGCTTCGTCGTAAGGTCCGATGCCGCGACAGGCGTCGACGATCACGACGCTTTCAAAGCCCGCGCTTTTCGCATCGATCGCGGTGGCCGATACGCAATAGTCGAGTGCAAGCCCGGCCACGAACACACGTTCGACACCGACTTCCCGTAACCACGACGCCAACCCCGTGGCGCTGACGTGGTCGTTGTCCAGAAAAGCGGAGTAGCTGTCGACGGTCTTGCTGCGTCCTTTTCTCAGAACCAGCGCTACTGGAGCGGAAACGATTCCTGTAGCGAGGGCCGCCCCTTCCGTCCCCGCGACGCAGTGCTGCGGCCAAGGGCCGGCTGGCTCACTGGTCTGAAACGACACATGGCCGGGCGGATGCCAATCCTGAGTGGCGACAACGGCGCCGAACGGCAGCGTCGCGAGGCGGTTGATCAACGGGATCACGGCATCCCCGTCGGGCACCGCAAGCGCGCCACCGGGAAGGAAGTCGTTCTGCACGTCGATGATGAGCAAGGCGTCGCGGAATGAGATCGGCATCATGACCCGAGTGTGTCGCCCTGCGCCAAAGCGCGTCAATCCGCAGTCCAGATTAAAGACGGAGCCGACGCTTCCGTCAGACCAGCACGTCCAGTTCAGGCGGCTCTCGTCCCTCCGCCACGCAGAGTATGTTGTGGAGCATACGCTCGACGTTGCCTGCGTAGGCGTCCGCCGATATCGCGCCGACATGTGGCGTGACGATCATGCGATCCACCTTCAGGAAAGGATGATCCGACCCGATCGGCTCGACGGAATAGACGTCTATCGCCGCTCCTCCGAGACGCCCATTACGCACTGCCTCTGCGAGGTCATCCTCGACGACGAGCCCCCCGCGCGCCGTGTTGACGACGAATGCGCCCTTCTTCATCCGCGCGATCGTGGTCTTGTCGATCAGCCCCTCTGTCTCCTGCGAAAGCGCACAATGCAGAGAGATGATGTCCGAGGTCGCGATCACCTCGTCGAGCGGCGCGTAGCGCACGCCGAGTTCACGCTCCTCGACCGAGGAAAGCGGCGTGCGCTTGTAATAGAGAACCGTGCAGGAAAATCCTCGCAGGAAACAGGCGAGTTGCTTGCCTATGTATCCAAGTCCGATCAGACCCACGGTTTTTCCCGTAAGCTGTCGCGACGTCCCGCCCAATGCGCCCTTGAGCCACCGACCGTCATGCAATCCGACATGTCCTGCGACGATATTGCGTCCCAGCGACAGGATCAGCCCCAGCGCGGTCTCCGCAACCGCGACCGCATTGCTTCCCGTCGTGCGCATGACGCGCACGCCATGTTGGCGAGCGGCCTCAAGGTCGATGTTGTCGTAGCCGACGCCCCATTTCTGCACGCATTTGAGCCGCGCAGCAGCGCCAACGCGTATCATGTCCGCCGTTACCGGAACGTCCCCGGTGATTGCGAAGTCGGCGTCCGCAATGGCCGTCAATTGGTCTTCGGCTGAGCGGCTCCTTGTTGTCGCAAGCGTAAAACCCTCTAGCAGATAACAAGAGAACCTGGCGATTCCCTCTTCCGGCATCGGGTCTAAAATCACGAGACGCAGGGACATCGGCTTCCGTATCTCCGTTATCAGACCGATACCACATCGGTCTGAAAATTAAGAACTCTGGTAAATACCTTAAAAGCGATCACACGGCAGAACTACAGATCATCATTCCGTTCGCCTCAAAACGTTATCACGGCTTACCGGCCGAAGCACCCGTCCCATCGTTCTCGGCGCTTTCCGGCGCGCGATCGGGCCAGAAGCGCACGCCGGGTTTCGCAAGACCGCCGCCAAGCGCGATCGCCACGCCGTCCGCGCGCCAGCAGGCCGCGCCTTCCATAGCGCCGTCTTCCCTGAACCCGATTGCGTTCATCCCTCCGCCAATGTGCGGTTTCTGCCGCACGTCGTATCCGGACTGTGCGAGCGCATCCTCACGCGGCCCGTAAGCAGGCTCAATCTCGACCTCAGCGCCCTGCGTCCAGAGACGCGGCGCCTCGACCGCTTCCTGCAAGGACATGCCGTGATCGAGAAGATTGACGATGGCCTGAAACACCGATGGGAAGATTCTCAACCCGCCCGGCATGCCAAGAGCGAAACGGGGATCGCCGTCGCGCAACACCATCATCGGCGCCATCGACGTCGGCACGCGCTTCCCCGACTGGATTGAAAGCGCATGCCCCGGATGAGGATCGAAATTGCTCATGTAGTTATTGGGAATGATCCCCGTTTCGGGGTCCATGAAGCGGGCGCCGAACAGACCGTTGATCGTATGCGTCGCCGCCACGACGTTTCCTTCTCCGTCCGCGACAGTGATGTGCGTCGTGTCCGCGCTTTCCCTTCCGTATTCTGGAATGTCGGCAAGCGGACCGCCCACGCCACGAAGCCGCGCAACACAATCGCGTGCGTAATCCTTGGCCGTCAGCCGCTCAACAGGCACGTCCACGAAAGCTGGGTCGCCACTGAACCGACGACGATCCTCGAAGGCGATTTTAATGATTTCAGTCAGGACTCGTAGACTCTCTAAGCTGCCAAAGCCCATGGCCGCAACGTCGAATTCCTCGAGCATGTTTAGCATCTGCGTAATGTGGACGCCTGACGACGCGGGCGGAGGCGGCCCCACGATATCGAAACCCCGATAACGCCCGACGATCGGCGCCCGGTCTACTGTCCGATAATCCCGCAGGTCGGCCTCGCTCACCCAGCCCGGATCATCCCCGGAGGCGATACGCCGCACTAACGCCTCGCCCAACGCCCCGCCGTGCAGCGCCGAGGCTCCTTCGGCGGCGATCAGTTCAAGCGCCTCCCCGTAAACAGGCTGACGCAGGCGCGAACCGACCGGCAACGCCCGTCCGTCCGGCAGGAACAGCGAACGCATCACCGGGTCCGCGAGCAGATCCTCGCCGTTCTCATTGATAGCGCCTGAGAGATAATGCGTGACTTGAAAACCCGATTTGGCAAGCCTGACGGCGGGGGCGACAACGTCCGCGAATGGCAGTTTGCCAAAGCGCGTCTGCATCGCATGCCAGCCCAACAGATTTCCCGGAACGGCCACGGCGGTTGGTCCGACAAGATTGCGCCGCCCCGCCGCGTCCATATAACGCAGCCCATCATCCGCCACCGGCTCATAAATCTCAGGCGTCATGGACGCAGCCGCGCAGGACAGCGCATCGATGACGATGTGCTCGCCGGAAGCCAGACGCAGATGCGACAGGCCGCCGCCCATCACGCCGACCATCATGGGTTCGACCACCGTGAGCGCCAGCAACGTCGCCGCCGCCGCGTCGAAAGCGTTCCCGCCAGCGGCGAGCATCTCCGCACCTGCCGCGGCGCCCATCGGATGATTGGCGACGACGACGCCCTTCTTTCCAACGACAGGAGTCTTGGCGCATGTGAAAAGTGGCGGATGAACGATCATAGGCGGTTCTCCTTGGGCCGTAACGCGTCGAAACGCCGTGCTTCCAATCTGTGACGCAGTTCACACTCCGGCGCGCTCATCCACTCGAACGAGCATCGACGGGCCGCATCAGTCGAAGCAACGGCTATTACCCCACCGGTCCGACACCCAACCAGCCGGCGGCAGGATCGCCATTCGCTTCGTTACGACGGTCGTGAATGTCGAGGGCGCCGAGCGCTTTGGTCAAGGGACGCGGTGTCGATTTTTCAGTTCGCCGCGAAAGAACCCTGCTCCTTCGTATCCGCCAATGCCTCGACCGGTCTGGCAAAAGCAGGGTAAAGCATGCTCCCGATCCTGTCGCAGCCCTGTGCGCCATGTCGCGCCGCACCAAGGAGAACGCACGCAAGGCTCGCCACCACAGGTCCCGCCAACGCCTCGGCAAGCTGGCCCGCGTCAGCGGCCTTGCGCCGCTTACCGCCCCTGATGGAATGACATTCGTTTTGGTGTCGCCACCTTCCAACCAGTCTCCCGCCCACCATCACCTTTGAAACAAGGACTTCGCAATGCCTTCGTCGTATTACCTCGCCGAGCTCTGCGCCGCCGAAATGCGCGAAGCCGCAGCCCGCAAACCAGTCATCCTGCTGCCCATGGGCAGTTTTGAGGATCAGGGCCCCCACGCACCCATGGGGGATTACCTCAGCGCCGCGAAAATTGCTGAAAAAATCGCGGAGCGCGCAACGCGGGACGGGCGAGAGACCTATGTCGCTCCAGTCGTCCCGTTCGGCGGAGAAGATTTCTTCGGCTATATGCCGGGAGGAATCTCTCTGTCGCAGTCAACGCTCCGCGCTGTGGTCGACGATATGTTGCGCTGCCTGCTCCGCCACGACCTTACGCGCGTCATCTTCATCAACGGACATGGCGGCAATTGCGGCGTGATCAACGATGCCACTCAAAAGGTCTGGCTTGAACGGCAGGTGATTATGCCATCCTTTTACCTCTGGCGCGTCGCACAAGACCTGTTGCCAGGCATCATCGGCGAAGAACAGGCGGCCAGATCAGGTGGCCACGGCTGCAACCCGCTGACCAGCGTCGTGATGCATCTTTTCCCTGATTTGATCAGGCCCGAACATATCCGCGCCGCCCGCGCACCGAGTGACGTCTGGGGCCTGCCTGTCACAGGCTTTACGTCGCTTGCCATCGGCGACGGCGGCACAATCACTGTTCCTCTGGAAGGTGGTGACACGGTACCCGGTGGAGTGTGGGGCGGAGACCCTCGCCTTTGTTCCGCCGAAATGGGAGCGCAACTGGTGGAGAAACTGGTCTCGATCGGCTCCGAAATCGTGCGGCACGTGACCGACTATTCCGATCCGCAGACAGGAAAGGCCATTCTATAAATACTCTTTGCGAAGGGCAGAAAACACCAGACTTGCAAATGATCTGTCAGTGGCGGCGACCTTCCTCCTTCGAGAGGCAGGCAAAATGTGGTTGCGGAGCCGCCGCTGCACCTCATCTCGCAAAAAATGGCGTCTGCGACCTTGCCCGAATTTTTCTGCGAAGCGAAATACCCGATATTTGATACTACCCGTAGATCGTTTCCGCATATCAACTATTTTGCCGCTTCGCGCTCGGGTGGTGTCGACTAGCCGTGGTCGTCACAGACCTACGTGACCGGGACGGTGATGCGAAAATATTTCGTATCTAAATAATAAATACTTATATATATTTAAGAAGAATGACGTTGCGTCCGCCAGACGCCGCACTTCCTCCTGTTTCGCATCAACTCCGACATGAGACCCACCCCCGCGAACAGGCCGAAGTCGCCAAGAAGTCCTGTATCTTACTTTTCCCAACCGTGTATTTGCTCGTAAGCAGCGTACGACATGGGCGTTGTGGCGGCGAACGCCAGATCTTGCGTCGTCACGTTGCGCGGCTTGACGTCGGAGCAAGCCGCCAGAAACAGCGAGGACAGAGATGCAAGAACAAAAACCTTACTCGCAGAGCTATGATTTCTAACGCGTGACATTTCTTTTATCCTTTAGGATACGTGATGATATGGTGCTGAGACTGCCACCTCATTCGGCGCCGCGGCCTTCTGCACGCGTCGTCGCGTAGCGAGCGGCAGGCGAAGAGCGAGAAAGGTTCGGCGCAAGGATCTGGCGTGCTGCTTCATAGGCGTTCCAGTCCGCAACATCCGGCAGCGACGGGATCGTCACCAGTTCGCCCTGATCAAGCCCGGCCAACGCCGCGTCGACCATATCTTCCGCCTTCATTACGATTTCAGACGGCAGATGCTCTACTGGTGTGCCCGCGACATTCCAGAATTCCGTCGCTGTGGCTCCCGGGAGCACCGCCTGAACCGAGACGCCGGTCTCCGATAGCTCCTTGTGCAAAGATTGCGTCAGCGCCAGCACGAAAGCCTTGGAGCCGCCATACACGCCGTTCAGGATTTCTGGAGCAATAGCTGCGATCGACGCGATATTGATGATCACGCCCCGATCTCGCGTGACGAAACCGGGCAGCGCCGCGTAGGTCAACCGCGTTAGCGCGACGACATTCAGGTCGATCATCGCTTCCATAGCGTCGATATTGGACTGCAAAGCTGGCGCCGACGAGCCGACGCCGGCGTTATTGACCAACGCGGTGATGCTGTGATCGGTCTTCAGGATGTCCGCCACCCGGCGCACGTCGGCGCTCTGGCCAAGATCGGCCGCCACGACTTCGACAGACCGACCGGTCGCGTCCGTGATTCGCGCCGCCATTTCGTCAAGCCGCTCCCGATTACGGGCGACCAGAATCAGGTCATAACCGCGGCGCGCCAACCGGTCCGCGTAGATCGCCCCGATGCCCGACGATGCGCCCGTCACCAACGCCGTTCCCAGATTTTTCGTTGTCATTGTCGTGGTTCCTCTTCGTTCGAAGGCCCGTCGCCTTCGTCTGGAGGGACCATAGGCGGGCTGGCGCTTGTCTTGAATGTCGTATATGCGTCTTTTTAGGACAAAAGGATCGCAGCCATGCAGCGCGTCGGATTCATCATCTACCCCGGCTTCCAGATCATCGGCCTTGCCGCTGCGACGGCGTTCGAGGTCGCCAACCTCGTCAGCGACCCGCCCGTCTACGACGTATCTGTCCGCTCGGAGGCCGGCGGTACGATCCGTGGCTCAGACGCCGTGTCCGTCGACAGCGTGGCGTTGGACGACACGCATTTCGACACCCTGATTATTCTGGGCGGAACGGGAATTCCCGTTTCTTCGCCAAATTTGTTGGAATATATCCGAGCCGCATCCGGAAGCGTCCGGCGCCTCGCCTCGATCTGCACCGGCGCCTTTGTCCTCGCCGACGCCGGATTGCTCGACGGGCGACGCGCAACCACGCACTGGCTTATGTCCCCCGAACTGCGCACCCGGTTTCCCGCGATCAAGGTCGAGGAAGACCGGATATTCCTGATCGACGGCGCAATCTGGACCTCCGCCGGGATGAGCGCCGGGATCGACCTTGCGCTGGCGATGATCGAAAAGGATCTGGGACGCGACATTGCAAGATCGGTGGCGCAGAAACTGGTGCTCTATCACCGCCGTGCAGGCGGACAATCCCAGCATTCAACCCTGCTGGCGCTGGAGCCCAAATCGGACCGGATTCAAAGCGCCATGGACTACGCCCGGCGTAACCTGCGAAACATTCTGACGGTGGAAGAACTCGCCGAGGCCGCGCATCTCAGTCCCCGCCAGTTCAGCCGTCTCTTCCGCGCTGAAACAGGGGAATCTCCAGCCAAGGCCATCGAAAAACTACGCCTTGAAGCTGCGCGGCTGATGCTGGAGCAGGGGCGACACCCCATCGAGGTCATCGCGAGGGAAACTGGCTTTGACGATCGCAACCGGATGCGTAGGGCCTTTCTGCGGGCCTATGGCGTGCCGCCGCAGGACATCAGGCGTAATCTTGCGGAGGCGTCAGGGGGCTGACCTCCCCAGCGGCAAGAACACTCGCTTTGAGAAGACCCGAGGCCGAACACCGAGCGCCGCCGCATCTTAAAGGCTTGACCCCGCCAAAATTGTTTTTAATATACAAACAAATCCGAGCCAGATTTGCGGTTTTTCGATCGCGCCGACCAGGGAGTTCGCGTATGACCAATCCATCTATAGGCGTTAATTTCAATAACACCGCTGGCACTTACGTATACGATACGAGTACGACCTATGGCGATTATACAAATGCCAACAATACTGGAATTATTGCAGAAATCACGAACGGCGCAGCCATTGTTGTCAATAATCTAAACCTGAACGAATCGACACTGGACGTAATAAACGGCACATTTACTGTCAAAGCCGCTGCAAATCTCAACAGCGGAACGATAAATGTCTCAAGCGGATCGACCTTTATCGCCACAAGCCTGACCAATCTAAATACCGCAACAATCAACATCAACGGAGGCACAGTAGAGCTGGAAGGCTCTCTCGCTAATAACAACGGCGCTGTAGTAAATTTTTCAAATAACCCGAATGGCGTTCTTATTATCAGCAAGTCATCTCAGGCATCCGACCTGGCCGCAATCACCATTGAAAATTACGTATATGGGGCGACCATTGAAGTCGCCAGCTCCGACTCCGGCACCCTGACCACCTCTTACGACTCCACAAACCACACACTGACCGTGCTGAATGGCAGCACAGCAGTCCTGACCTTTACTAACTTCACCGAAGCGACAGGGAGCTTAACCCCTACTGCAAAATATTCAAACGGCTACCTTATTATAAGCTGCTTCCTGGCCCAGTCCATGATCAGCACTCCCGATGGCGAAGTGGCTGTCGAGGATATCAAAGTTGGCGATGACGTCATCACATTTGATCCATCATCCGATGCCAAGTCTGTAAGTAAAGTTACGTGGGCAGGAAGCAAGCAGATCGTGATTTCCTCAGGCCTGCCGGACGACGAGGCCGGTTACCCTGTCCGCGTAATTAAGGACGCCATAGCTGACGGCGTACCGCACAAGGATATGTTGGTTACACCGGAACACTGTCTGTTCTTTGACGGGTTCTTCGTTCCCGTTCGCATGCTGGTGAACGGGAAGTCGATCTTCTACGATAAATCCTATAAATCTTACGAATATTTTCATATTGAAACAGAGAACCACTCCATTGTCAGCGCCGACGGCGTACTGACGGAAACCTATCTGGATACAGGCGACCGCAGATCGTTCCGACATAAAGGCAATGTCTTTAGCATTGGTGGCCGGGCAAAAAGATGGGCGACTGACGCAGCCGCACCACTGAACGTCGAACGCAGCTTCGTTGAACCTTTGTATCACACCCTCCACTCGCGCGCGGAGCCAAATGTTCCAGTAAGAGAATCCCACGTTCGTAGCCTGGACTCTGACCCACTCCTGCATCTGATCACTGATCAGGGACTGGTCATCCACTGCACCAGAAAAGAACAGACTTACTGCGCGTTCATGATTCCCGCGCAAACTAGGAATGTCCGCATCGTTTCCAGAACCGCCCGTCCTTGCGATCTGGTTGGGCCATATCTTGATGACCGCCGCCAAATGGGCGTAGCGATCGGCGGCATCACGCTGACGGAAGGACGAACCGGCAAACCCGTCACTGTTCACCTGACAGAAGAAAATTTGCCGGGATGGCACGCGCTTGGAGATAACGGGGATCGTTGGACTGCTGGCGACGCACTCTTGCCACTTGACGGAGTGAAGACGCCAGATTCGGTTGCTCTTCTCAGCCTTGAGATCGTAGCAAGCGGTCCTTACGTGATTTCTCCAAGTGAACACGCCACTGTTGTCAGGGCGGCCTGAACAAGCTCACAGAGTCTTCAGGAAATTGATGGCCTGTCGTTTGCAAGCCGACCGCCCTTCGTGGGTCTGCATCATTGTGATCAGATTTCACTCTAAGGCGGTCTGATTTGCGATGAGAAAGTCGGAAAAGATTCTGTCACACCCGAAATATCTCGCAAAACTCAGTTTTTAGCCGTCCTTTGAGCGGCTTTTTTATCCCTTGACCCTCAGATAAATGAGCCGCAGCACTCGCGTTAAGCCCGCCTGTCGCTTTAGCCCAAACCTACGCTCCCTATCAGGATAGCTACAGGGAGCGGTTTCCACCCACCTGCAGGCCGCCACGGCCGCTCAGCTTGTTTCTGCAGGGGATATTCCGCTGCCTTTGGCGCGAGCCATCACCCACTTCCCGCTGCGCACCCGCTTACGCCGCTGGTTTCGGCAGGTGGCGTCACTCAACTGGAGTGTTCGAAAAACCCCCTGGTTTTGAAACCGGCTCTGTGATTC
>NZ_JOPL01000090.1 GCF_002153745.1 Acetobacter sp. DsW_063
ATATGAGCACCTACACGGAGACGACAAGCTGATGGACCCGAACGTGATCACGGCTGGCGAGGTGGCCAGCGGGAAAGAGGACGAGGCGCAGGACAAGACTCTGTCGGATGGATATGTGCGCAACGACGACGGATCGATCACGGCGCTGCTGGCTTATCCGGTCGGCGACGGCCCCCGGCAGTTGCGGCTCAGGAGGTTCAACGGCCGCACGATGGTCGAGGTGCTGAATGCAAAGGGCGAAGGCGACCGCGCTGAAAAACTGGTGGTGGGCGCGCTTGGGCTCGTCGGCCCAAAGGCTGACAGGTTCATCGCGGATCTCGACGCCGCAGACTTCGTCAGACTGTCAGAGGCGGCGGCAAGTTTTTTGCCGAGTGGCCGGAGGAATGGCCGGTCGTCCTCGCCAGCCTGAAGAGCGAGGGTGGTTTCACCGAGGCGGAAATCCTCGACATGCCATTTGAGCGCCTGTGCTTCTGGAGCCGGGCGTTTTCCAAATTGTCAGAACGGCGTCAGGACGCTTTTGAGACGGCGTTAAGAGAGAAATCATGAGTCAGGATCTGCGCGCCAAGTTCGA
>NZ_JOPL01000091.1 GCF_002153745.1 Acetobacter sp. DsW_063
TGTCTATCCGGCTGCGGGCAATATTGGCGGCGGCGGTTTTATGGTGCTGCACCCCGCGACGGGCGCCGCCGTATTCATAGATTTTCGTGAGCACGCGCCGCTGAAGGCGACGCCGACAATGTATCAGGACGCAAATGGAACTGTCGTGCCGGGTTTATCCGTGCGCGGCTGGAAGTCCATAGGCGTTCCCGGAACGGTCGCGGGGCTTGAACTGGTGCGCCAGCGTTGGGGGCACATGTCGCGTGAGAAGTTGATGGCCCCGGCGATCAAACTGGCGCGTCTCGGGTTTGTTCTCGCCGACGGCGATGTGCAGCTTCTGCATACCAGCACCGACGTGTTCCGCGACGATCTCGCCGCCCGGAATATTTTCCTGCGCCCGGACGGTTCCCCGATGCAGGTGGGCGACCGGCTGGTCCAGATCGAACTGGCCGATACGCTGGACGCCATCGCGAAGGGGGGCACGGACGCCTTCTACAAAGGCTCGATTGCCCGGAAGGTCGTCGACGCGAGCAACGACAATGGCGGCATTTTGCAAATGGACGATTTTGCGAAATATGCGCCGCGAGTGATGCCGCCGCTGACCTGTAGCTACCGCGGTTATGTGATCGAGACGACGCCGCCTCCCAGCGGCGGGGGCGTAGCGCTGTGTGAGATGCTGAACATTCTGTCGGGGTACGACATGCACGCGCTCGGGCTGCATACCGCGCCTTCGGTTCAGCACGAGATCGAGGCGATGCGGCATACCTATTCTGACAGGCGCGACCTTGGCGACCCGGCGTTCGTGCAGAATCCGGTGTCTCACCTTATCGACCCTGCGTACGCAGTCGCGGTGCGGCAAGCAATACCGACAGATGTTGCGATCGATTCCAATACCTTGATCGGCGGTCAGGCCGCTCCGGGTTCAAATGTGGTTCCGACCGCAGAGGGGGCTACGGAGAAGCACGAGACGACGCAGTTCTCCGTGATGGATTCGTCCGGCTTCGCCGTGTCCACGACCTACACGCTGAATGGCTGGTTCGGTTCAGGCGTGATCGCGGGAAACACCGGGTTTTTCCTGAACGACGAAATGGATGATTTCACGGCAAAGCCGGGTTCGCCTAATATGTTTGGCATTGTCGGCGGCGTCGCGAATCAGGTGGAGCCAGGCAAGACGCCTCTGTCTTCGATGGCGCCGACGATCCTCACGCGCGACGGCAAGCCCGTGATGGTGATTGGAAGCCCTGGTGGTTCGCGTATTCCGACCATCATCCTTTCCGTGATTCTAGGCGCTGTCGATTATGGTCTCGACATCCAGCAGGCCATCGACCTGCCGCGCATCCATGAGCAATGGTTGCCGCAGGCGGTGGAGATCGAAAAAGGCGCGCTGTCCGATTCTGTGAAAGAGACGCTCTCCAGAGAAGGTTACGTGTTTCACGAACACGCCGCATGGGGCGTGCCGGAAGGGATTATCGCGGGCGGCCCGACCCTGTCTGGACCCCGCAAGCCCGGTTTCTTCGGCGCGCCCGATCGCCGTCATCCCGGTGGCGCGGCAGTCGGCGAATAGGGTGTAATTAGGGGTGGTCGAGGCTGAAGCCGCGTGATAGAGACCGTCCCCGGAAGGTCGGCGGCGGACGGGTGCCTTGCCAACCCGGTCAGGTCCGGAAGGAAGCAGCCGCAGTGAGTTTCGCCCGGGTCGTCGTTCGGCCTTCCACCGCATCTTCCTCGACATGCTGGCCTGATCCGACGATGTGTCGCCCCGTCGGGGCGTTATCGTGGTCTCCTACGGTTTTCAGGGCCTAACGCCATGTCAGACACCGAAAACGAAGACGACGGCCTGCCGCTTCCCGTGGAAGACGGCTCGGGTTTGTTCGGTGAGCCGGCTCCCGCCGCCCCGGTTTTGGCTGCCGAGCAGCCTGCATCTACGCCCGTCGCTGGCGCAAGTCAGCGCACGGTTCAGGCCGAGCCCTCTCGCTCGGGCGTGTCCTATCGCGTTCTCGCCCGGAAATACCGCCCGACCACGTTCGATGATCTGATCGGGCAGGAAGCGATGGTGCGCACTTTGCGCAACGCTTTCGCTGTTGGGCGCGTCGCCCATGCCTTCATGTTCAACGGCGTGCGCGGCGTAGGCAAGACGACGACGGCGCGAATCGTCGCGCGCGCGCTGAATTGCGTCGGGCCGGATGGTAAGGGCGGTCCGACGGCTGATCCCTGCGGCGTCTGCCCGAACTGCATCGCAATCCTTGGCGACAGGCACCCCGACGTTCTCGAGATGGATGCTGCGTCCCGCACCGGCGTTGATGACGTGCGCGAGATTATCGAAGCGACGCGCTTTCGCCCGATTCAGGGGCGGATGAAGGTCTTCATCATCGACGAGGTTCACATGCTCTCGCGCAACGCGTTCAACGCGTTGCTGAAGACGCTTGAGGAACCGCCGTCGCAGGTGACGTTCATATTCGCGACGACAGAGTTGAGGAAAGTGCCGGTGACGGTGCTTTCACGCTGCCAGCGTTTCGATCTGCGTCGCGTATCGCACGCGGCGTTGACTGAGTTTTTCGGAACCGTCGCCACCCGGGAAGGCGTGCGGATCGAACCGGAGGCGCTGGCCTTGATCGCGCGCGCGGCGGACGGTTCGGTGCGAGACGGGCTGTCTCTGTTGGATCAGGCGATCGCTCAGGGTGCGATCTACGAGGGGGACGCCGACGCGCCGATACCGGCCACTCTGGTCAGCGACATGTTGGGGTTGGCGGACCGGGGGCTTGTCTTCGATCTGTTTGAGGCGGTGATGAAGGGCCGCATCGAGGCTGTGCTTGCGCTGGCGGACGCTGCGTACAGCCGGGGCGGCGATCTCGGCGCACTACTCGGGGATCTTGCTGAACTCACGCACATGGTGACACGCCTAAAAACCGCGCCCGCGTTGCGCGATTCGGGGGAGTTGCCGGAGGCGGAGCGGGTGCGGGGTGCCGTGTTCGCCGATTCGCTGTCGATGGGCGACCTGTCGCGCGCCTGGCAGATTCTGCTCAAGGGGCTGGGTGAGGTCGAGACCGCGTCCCTGCGCCGGGAGGCGGCGGAGATGGTTCTGGTCCGCCTGTGTTACGCGGCGAGCGCGCCTTTGCCGGGCGATTTACTGAAGCGTCTTGAAGCGGCTGCCGGTCCGGCGGGGCAGGGGCGCCAACCCGAAGGGAGCTCTTCCGGCGGAGGCGGGTCTTCTGGGGGGGCGCAGGCTTTTGGCTCGGCGATAGCCGTTGGGCAGCAGTTTGACCCGGCGTCCGCGCCGACGGCTCTGGCGTCGTCAGGCGCCGTTGAGCGAAGCGTCGTTCGTCTGGTGACCAGCGAAGGAATGCTTCAGCCTGCCGAAGAGACACCCGCCGTCGCAGAACCTGAAGTCGCGGAGAGGCCTGCTCCGCGGACATGGCGTGAGTTGGTCGCCTATGTGCGTGATGACGCGACGGAGGCCGTGCTGCATGGCCATCTGTTGCATTCGGCGCATCTGGTGAATTTTGCGCCGCCGTTGGTCGAATTCCGCGTCGATCATCGCGGCCCCCGGGATCTGACGCAGCAGGTCCAGAAATTTCTGCGTGCCCGGCTTGGATCGCATTGGATGGTGCGCCGTTCGGAGGCGGAGGGCGAACCGACGCTGGAAGAGCAGAGTGCGCGCATCATTCAGTTCCAGCGAAAGGACGCCAAGGCGCACCCGCTCGTGCGCGCGATTCTCGACGCGTTTCCGGACGCTGAACTCGGGGAGTTGAAAGATTCCTCGCTCGACGAGTATTACGGCCTGCCTCCCGAGGACGATATTCCCGACGTGGGTTTGCTGGGCGGCGACCAGTTGGAATATCCTTGGGAAGCTGGTTATTCGGGCGACGCGGCCGAAAACTGGATTGATGCAGTCGCCGACGCCGGGCTGGACATGACGCTTGGCGCTTCCGACGACCGCTAGTGAATCTGGCGACGTGCGCCGCCGCCATGACGTGTAAGGATCGATTGACGTGAAAAATCTCGCCAGCCTCATGAAACAGGCCTCCGAAATGCAGGCGAAGATGGAAGCCATGCAGGCGACCCTCGAGAAAACGGTCATCGAAGGCAGCGCGGGCGCGGGCATGGTGTCCGTCACGCTCAGTGGCAAGGGCGACATGCGCGCCATCCGTATTGATCCGAAGCTCGCCGATCCGAACGAAATGGAAATGCTGCAGGATCTGATCCTTGCGGCCTGCGCGGACGCACGGGTGAAACTGGACGCCAAGGCTTCCGAGGAAATGCAGAAGGCGACCGGCGGACTGAACCTGCCGCCGGGGCTGAAGCTGCCGTTCTAAGCCGATAAGGCGTTCCGCATGGCCGGGGGCGTATTGGCGAATGGGGAGATCGGGCGTCTGATCGGGTTGGTGTCGCGCCTGCCCGGCCTGGGGCCGCGTTCCGCGCGACGGATCGTGCTGGCCCTGTTGCGCGACCCCAAAGGACGAATGGTCCCTCTGGCCCGCGCCATGCAGGAAGCCGCGACGTCAGTGCGGACATGCAGTCGCTGCGGAAACCTTGACGGTAAAGATCCCTGTCACATCTGTATGGACCCGTCGCGGCATCAGGACGTCGTCTGCGTGGTCGAGAGTGTGGCCGATCTGTGGGCGCTAGAGCGCGCGGGGACATATCACGGCGTTTATATGGTTCTGGGCGGGGTGTTGTCGGCTCTTTCCGGCGTCGGCCCGGAGGATCTCAATCTGCAGCCGCTGTTGGCGCGTCTCGATGAGGGAACCGTTCGGGAGGTTATTCTCGCCCTGAGCGCGACGGTCGATGGCGCTACGACCATGCACTGGCTGCAGGAACGGTTGAGCGGGTATAGCGTCAGCATCACGCGCGTCGCGCAGGGGGTGCCGGTCGGTGGCGCGCTGGAGGTGCTGGATGACGGCACTTTGGCGGCGGCGTTGAGCGCACGACGCCCAGTCGTCTGATCCGCGCTTCGTTCAATAAATCAAGGAAGCGGCCCAATGAGCGGCACTATGAGCGGTGGCCCCATAGGGGCGCTGATTTCCGAGACTATTCCACGTGCAGCTCTGGTGACGGGCGGGTCGCGACGCCTTGGCCGCGCCATCGCGCTTGCTCTTGCTGAGGCGGGTTTTTCCGTAGCGATCCATCATCGCGGCGATCAGACCGACGCAGCGAAGACCTTGCACGATGTTGAGGCGTTCGGCGTCAGGGGATGCCTGTTGCAGGCCGATCTTGCTTGCGAAGATGAGGTGACGTCGTTGACGTCGCGCGCTGCAGAGGAATTGGGGCCGCTGGGCGTGCTGGTGAACAACGCCTCGACGTTCGACCGGGATGAGTGGGACACCGCAACCCGGGCGAGTTGGGACGCACATATAGAGCCAAATCTGCGTGCGCCCTTCGTGCTTACGCAGGCGTTCGCCGCTGCGATGCCTGCGGATATGTCGGGCATGGTTCTGAACATGCTGGACGAACGAGTCTGGTCTCTGACCCCGCATTTCGTCACTTACACCGTGTCAAAGTCCGCGCTGTGGACGTTGACGCAGACGCTGGCTCTGGCGCTGGCGTCGAAGAACATTCGGGTGAATGCTATAGGTCCGGGGCCTGCGTTGCCGAGCCCACGGCAGACCGAGGCCGAATTCCGGCGACAATGCGCGTCTACGCCGCTGCGGTGCGGGACGTCGCCTGCGGAAGTCGCGCGCGCGGCACTGGCGCTGCTGGCCCTGCCATCCGTTACTGGGCAGATGCTGGCCCTTGATGGAGGTCAACACATGCAGTGGCATCCGGCGCCCACCAACCCTGCGGACGCCGTGACGGAATAGGACGCGCGACATGACGACGACCCTCGCTCCGTGGCCTGCGAATCTCGGGCTGCGGCGCTTGTTTCTCAAGGATATGATTGTCGATGCGCATATCGGCGTTTTTCCCCATGAAGAAGGGGTGTCGCAGAAGGTGCGCATCAACGTGTCGTTCGGTGTGGACGACCGACGCGACCTGGTGGAAGGAGCCGATGACCTGAGCCGTACGGTCTCTTACGAGCATGTTGTGTTGCTGGTGCGACGCATCGTGGCGGAGGGGCATATCCGTCTTGTTGAGACACTCGCCGAACGGATTGCAGCCGGCGTGATGCAGGAAAAACGTGTTCGGGTCGTACGGGTTATGATCGAGAAACTGGAGGTGTTTGCCGAACTGGATTCGGTTGGCGTCGAGATCGAACGCTGGTCTGAAGCGACGGCCTGAGCCGTTCAGCAGGGAGGAATGCGAAGCGCGGTTGCGGCGGGTTCCGGGGGAGAAAAATAGTAGCCTTGGCCTATCCTGCACCCCATGGCGGTGAGCATGTCGCTCTGCTCCTTGGTCTCTATGCCTTCGGCGACTATGGTCAGCGATAGACGTTCTCCAAGAGAAACGATCGTGTCGACGATGGCGTGGCTTGATGCGTCCAGCGTTATGTTTTTTACGAAGGCATGATCTATCTTCAGGCCGTCGAAAGGGTATTCCAGAAGTCTTGAAAAGGATGAGTATCCTTTACCGAAATCGTCCAAGGTGATCGAGATGCCTCGGTCTTTCAGCAGCCTGAGCGCACGCAAAGCGTAAGTCGGGCCTGGTTCGATCAGGCCTTGTTCGGTGACTTCCACGGCGATCGAGCCCGGAGGAAGGTCGAATTCATCCAGTTGCGCCAGAAATGTTTCGGCGAAGTCGTCCCGCATGAATTCCACGGGCGAGGCGTTGATCGAGATAGGGGGAAGGGATCCGCCTCTGGCCAGGCATTGCTTGGCATCCCGAAAGACCCATTTGCGCATCAGAAAAGCCAGCCTGGTGGCGAGGTGATAATCGTGAAATGCCTCGGCTATCGCGGCGGGAGATTTCAGAGCGCCGCCAACCGTGTCCGACCAGCGTAACAGAACTTCGTAGCTGACGGTCCTGCCGGTCAGGAGATCGACCTGACGTTGATAGGCGGGCTGAACCGTATCCTGGTCGACAATATCTCGTGCTACACGCAGGCCATGAAAGACGCGATCCACCGTCTGCGTCATAGGCTGATGAAATAACCTGAAACCACCTCGGCCGTGGGACTTTATTTCCTGCAAGGCAAGGCTGGCGTTTTTTAAAAGGGTTGCAGCCTTTTCATCCTGCTGGCGGTCGGAATCGCTCCGAGATAGTGCGCCACCGATGCTGATGCTGATCTTTATGGCGTGCTCATCCTGAAGAAACGGATGTGCGGCCACAGCCGATAATTTGTCGGCAAGCGCCTTCAGGCTCGCTTCGCCAGCGGCTGCATTGACGGCGATAGCGAATTCATCTCCGCATATGCGGGCGACGAAGGCGGACCCTTGCAATTCGGCTTTCAGGCGATCAGCAAGTTCACGCAGAAGGAGGTCGCTAGCTTCGTGACCGAATAGATGATTGATCTGCTTGAAATAATCGAGATCGATGACCAGCAGGCCGATTTGGTCGTCGGGGCAGCTTCGCCCTTTCAGCATGCGCTGAAGTGTGCGCAGAAAATTTTTGCGGTTGGGAAGACCTGTCAGCGCGTCATGAGCAGCGCTGATTTTCAGCTTCTTTTCGACCTCCCGCAGGGCCGTGACATTGCGTGATACGCACAGAACAGCGTTCACGCCGCCGTCGAGGCTGATGACGGGGGTAAGAACGTTTTCCCAGTGCTCTACGCCGCGCCCGGGAAGCGCACTCTTGACGGTAAAACGCGCTCTTCTGCCTGTTGTGGCTGCTTGCAACGCCCGGCGTCCCCGCCCGCGAATCTCTCTAGGCAGCAAATCGAGCCAATGCTGGCCAACAAAACTTTCCCCTTTTTCCACGCCGAAGGCTCTTTGGCCGGAAAGATTGAGATGACGCAGGGTGCCGTCGCATTCGATGATCTTGATACAGTCGACGCTCGCGTCAAGCACATGATGCAGGGCTTCTGAGTGGGCCCCGAACGTTTTCCCGGCCGCCGTCACTGCAGGCTTCAGGTCACACGGAAGCTCGACAGCCTTATCAAGCCATTGGGTCATGATTCTGCGTTTTCCGGTGAAAAAAGCCGCTGACGGCGAAGTGGGGGGTAAGGGGGCCGAATACGAATATCGGCGCATGCGCGCTTACAGTGTCTTCGGTTGGTCGCTATATCGCGTCGGAGGCTCGTTCGAGCCGCCGTGCCTCTTGGTATCTTGTGACGTTCAGGATGTCACACGTTTGGTTATGGAACCGATTGAGAACCACCATCAAGTTCTGTTATTTTTGTATTGCTCAGAAGATGCGTGGCAAAAAATTATACAGCGTCTCGCGTAAGTCGACGACAGCTTTCGCATTACGTCAAGTGAAAACAGCTTAGACGCATTCAATATGGCGATAATTCGGCGCAACTAATGCAGATCGATGGTTTTTCACGGCTTCGCCAGGATCGGGGTGGATTCCCGCGAAAATCCTACGCCGTAGACCGCATAAGCTTCTGACAGGGGTGTTCTTGCGGGATAATCATAGTGTTATCGCAATACGTCGTTGCACGCGGATGCACGAAACACATAGTGCTTTACGAGGAGAAATACGGCACGTACAAAAAACGCGCCATCCGGCGAGGAACGGCGCGGAGATATGTAGCCGTACGCCACGGCGCTGCGTCCAACTGGTGGTCGGATCGCAGCATCGCGTGTCGAATACGGTTCTTACGAGTCGTGTTCGTCCTGTTCCGGATTGACGTCTATATCGTTGCCGATATCGTCGGCGTCGTCATCGAGATCCTCGCTGTCTTCGATCACGCCGTCGTCTTCCGCATCGTCATCGGTGTCGAGATCGATATCGTCGCCAGCCTCGTCATCTTTCGCGATCGGCTTCACCGGAGCGCTGGGGACGCCGTCATTGGCGCGACGCAGGCGCGGCGCTTCGAACGGCTGTTCCGCGCCGCATTTCGGGCAGACTGCGGGGCTCGCATTGAGGTCGTAGAAACGCGTGCCGCACGACACGCAAACGCGTTTTGTTCCGAGTTCGGGCTGAGCCATCGTGAGCCTGTGGATCCTACTGTGGTGTGGATACTGAGCGAAGCACCCGCCCTTACGTTGTGTCGACGGGGGGTATCGATCCGACTTAGGGCGCTGGCAAATGCCAGCTTGCGGGCTCCATGTCAAATAAACCGTGCATTGCGGCGGGCTGAATTGCCTGAAGTTTTGCCCGAAGGAGGACTGAGCGGGGAGAATGCGCATCGGCCAGCCGGGCGCAACACGTTATCGCATGGACTTGGCCAACGTCGGCAATTAGAGACCGGCGAGGCGACGTTGTGCCGCCATCGAATCGGTTGAGGAGACAGAAAAGCCATGCTGAGACAGCCGTTCGTCGTCGCCGTCGATGGGCCTGCCGCCGCAGGGAAAGGCACGTTGGCCAAAAGATTGGCCGATGAAATCGGCCTGCCGTACCTCGACACAGGCTTGTTGTATCGCGCCGTGGCGCGGCGGATGCTCGACGTGTCTGAGGACCCGGCGCATACGTCCGGTCTTGAGCAGGCGGAGGGATTGTCGCCCGAGGACCTGCTTAGGGGCGACTTGAGAGTTCCGGAGGTTGACCGTGCGGCCAGCCTTGTGGCGCGCCAGCCGGAGGTGCGGCATGCGCTGGTGGGCGTCCAGCGCCGCTTCGCTGACGAACGTGGCGCAGTGCTTGATGGCCGCGACATCGGCACAGTCATCTTTCCCGACGCGTTGGTGAAGCTGTACGTGACGGCCTCGCCTGCGGCGCGCGCCTTGCGCCGCTATCTGCAGACCGGCGGCGATACGACGCGCCCGGGATGGGAGGAGGAACTCCGCGAGATCGAGACGTCAATTCGCGCGCGCGACGAGGCTGATTCCGCGCGCGAGACGGCGCCCCTGCGTATCGCGGAGGACGCTGTAATGATCGTCACCGATGATATGGATGCGAATGCTGTCCTCGCGGAGGCCATACGGATCGTCAAGGACCGTCTGGCCGCAGCGGATTGAACGCGGCGGTTAAAATTCCTCGTAAGTCGTGACCGAGAAATTCCGCAGTATATGCGGTCCGAACGACGTAGAGATTGCGACGTCGGATGCGTCCCGACCGCGCGCAATGACGATACGTCCGATGCGCGGCTCGTTGTGGCGGGCGTCAAACGTGTACCAGCCCCCGTCCAGCCAGACTTCGAACCACGCGGAAAAATCCATCGGATCTGGAAGTTGCGGCACGCCGATGTCCCCGAGATATCCGGTGCAGTAGCGCGCGGGGATGTTCATGCATCGGCATAGAGTCACCGCAAGATGTGCGAAGTCCCGGCAAACTCCGACGCGCTCATTCCACGCGTCGTAGGCGGAGCGGGTGTTGCGAGCCAGTCCGTAATTGAACTTGAGGTGGTTGTGCACATAGTCGACGATCGCCTGCACGCGAGCCCCGCCCATGGGCGTGTGACCGAAGAGGGACCATGCCAACCCGGACATAAGATCGGTTTCGCAGTAGCGGCTGCCAAGCAGAAAGACGAGCACGTCGGGCGGCAGATCCTGCACCGGCGTCTGCCACGCGTCGACCGCCTGCCTCTCATGGCGTCCGCTATCTGAGACGGTGAATTCAGCCCACGTGCGCATGACGCCTGCGGGCGCAAGAAGCCGCGTGCAACGGTTGCCAAAACCATCGACATACCGTTGCGCTGGAACCTGCGGTTCGAAGTAAGCTCGCTGAGGCGTGACCAGGTCGGTTTCGCGTTCAGGGCGAATGTCGAGCATCAGGACGACGGGCGTGGGCGCAGGGAATTCAATCGAAATATCGTAACCGGCGCGAATCCGCATTTGGGCCTGCCTTTTTCTGATGACGCAGGCCGACGGGTAAGCGGGCTGCGGCGCGTCACGTGTTGGACGCCGTGCGGTCCGTTTCGAATCGCCAGTTTCGCGCTATGGTATGGTCATAACACTGTCGGACACAATTGGTTCGATTCCAGATTGGTTTGGATGACTGGCAAACGATGACGCGTCTTTATAACCCTTTGACGGCGCCTGACGCAGCAGATGTGAACGATCATGCGCCCAAGCCGGGCGGATTGCTGGGCGGGCAAGACCCCGCGCCTGTGGCCGTTCATGGGGGGGCGGACGCCCGGTCGCCATTCCTGCTTGTCAGCGATCACGCCGGGCAAGCAATTCCGGGCGACCTGGATGACCTTGGTGTGACGGAAGCGGATCGCCGTCGTCACATCGGCTGGGACATCGGTATTGATGGCGTCGGGCGGAAACTGGCGCGGATTCTGGGTTCGCTCCTGATTGAGCAGGTTTATTCGCGGCTTGTGATCGACTGCAATCGTGCGCCGGGTCACCCGACGGCCATCGTTTCGATCAGCGACGGCACTGAGGTTCCTGCCAATATCGGGCTGTCGGCGGCGGACGCCTCCCTGCGTACGGCGGAGATATTCGATCCCTATCACGCCCGGATCGGGGCGGAACTGGACAGGCGCAGCGCGGTGGGGCTCGAGACCTTTCTGATCGCGCTGCACAGCTTTACTCCGAAAATGGGCGGTGTGGAGCGTCCCTGGCAGGCTGGCGTGCTGCACAATCACGATCCCCGTTTCGGTCGCATAGTGCTCGACGCGTTGCGGGCTGACGGGCTGACGGTCGGCGACAACGAGCCTTACGTTCTGACCGACACCAGCGACTATACGGTGCCGATGCACGGGGAGAAGCGAGGAGTTCCACATATCGAACTGGAAATTCGTCAGGACCTGATCGAGAGCGAGGCAGGGCAGGGCGAATGGGCGGAAAGGCTCGCGCGTATTCTGCCCGCCGCACGTGCACGCTACCACGCGCAATATGGAGCCCATGCGTGATCGGGCGCATTACTGGCGCGGCCAGACTGGCGGGCGTGATCGGACGTCCGGTCAGTCACTCGCTTTCGCCAATCCTGCATAACTACTGGCTGGCGCGCCTCGGGATAGACGGCGCCTATGTGCCTTTGCCTGTCGCAGCCGGTCGCTTTGCGGACGCGGTGCGCGGCATGCAGGCGGCTGGATTCCGGGGCGCCAACGTCACCATTCCGTACAAGGAAGAGGCGTTCGCTCTGGCGGACAGTCTCGATCCGCTCGCGCGGGTTGCGGGGTCGGTGAATACGCTGGTTTTCCGCGATGACGGCGGCGTGCATGGCGCATCGACCGACGGTTTCGGGTTTCTGGCTTCCCTTGAGGACGCAGGTGTCGATGTAACGACGTTGCCCGCAAGAGGTCCGGCGCTGCTGCTGGGCGCGGGCGGCGCTGCGCGTTCTGTCGCCCTCGCGTTGCTGGAGCGTGGGGTTGCGGTGTTTGTCTCCAACCGAACGGACGAACGGGCCCGGGCTCTGGTCGAGGAACTTGGTGCGACGTGGAGGGAGCACGTCGGCGCGGCGTGTCCTGAACTGTCCGTGATGCCATGGGATGCGTGGCAGTCTGAGTTGAACGGTTTTTCCCTTCTTGTGAACTCTACATCCCTTGGCATGCATGGGGGGCCGGATGAGGCGTTCGCGCCTGATCTCGGAGCGGCGGGCGACGATCTGGCCGTGTCGGACATCGTCTATGTTCCGCTTGAAACCGGGCTGCTCCGTGCGGCGCGGGCTAGAGGTCTTCGCGGAGTGGGCGGCCTCGGCATGTTGCTGCATCAGGCGCGGCCCGGCTTTCGCGCGTGGTTCGGCGCGGAGGCGACGGTCGACGCCGCCACGTTGGCCCATGTCATGGCCGCGCTGAAGCGTTGAAGCGACGCGACCAGACGTCCGGGTGAGGAAGCGTTCATGAAGATCATCGGCCTGACCGGCGGAATGGGCATGGGGAAAACCACGGTCGCCGGGATGTTTCGTAGAGCCGGGTTCCCCGTGTTCGATTCGGACCGGGAGGTGCATCGTTTGCAGGGACCCGGTGGGCGGGCTGTCGGCGCCATAGCGCGGCTGGTCCCCAATGCGCTTCGCCCCGGAGCGCCGGGCGGAAAGGGAGACTCCATCGATCGGTCGGCGCTCAGGCGGGCGGTCATCGGCGATGGCTCCCTGATCGCGAAGCTGGAGGCGATCCTTCACCCCATGGTTTTCGCCTCCAGAAAAAAATTCCTCGGGGCGTGCAGGCGGGCGCGCTTTCCGTGGGTCGTGATTGATGTGCCGCTGCTGTTCGAGACTGGCGCTGATCGCGCCTGTGACGTGACGGTCGTGGTGTCTGCCCCCCGCACGACGCAGATCCGCCGGATTGCGCGCAGGCGCGGTATGAGCCTTGCGGATGCTGAGCGTCTGATTGCCCGCCAGATGCCGGATCGCGAGAAACGGCGTCGGGCTGACAGGGTGATACGAAGCGGCCTTTCAAAGACGGACACGGCGCTGCAGGTAAGGCGTCTGGTCAGGGAGTTATGTGGATGAAGCGGGCGGTTCTCTTCGATACTGAAACCACCGGGCTGGAGCCCCTTAAGGGTGATCGGGTGATCGAAATCGCGGCTCTGGAGCTGGTGGGTGACTTGCCGACCGGGCGCCAGTTTCACGTGCTTATAGATCCGGAACGGGATGTCCCTGCCGAGGCGACGCGTGTCCACGGATTTTCACGCGCGGATCTGGATGGAAAGCCTAAATTCGCCGAAGTGTTTGAGGAATTTCTCGAATTTATCGCTGGTGACGACCTGATCGCGCATAACGCGCGCTTCGACTTCGGCTTCCTCAACGCGGAACTGGCCCGTGTCGATCGCCCGCCGCTTGCGGAGACGCGGATGATTGACACGCTCGATCTCGCACGTGAGCGCTTCCCCGGCATGCCCAACAGCCTCGATGCGTTGTGCCGTCGCTACAACATCGACCTTTCAGCTCGAACCACCCATAACGCGCTGCTCGACTGCCAACTGCTGGCTGACGTTTACGTCGAGCTTATGGGAGGACGGCAGCACGGGCTCGGCCTTGGCGTGGAGAGCGGCGAAGCGCCATCTGCGCGCTATGTAGGCCCCGAGTCGCGGCGTCCGGTTTTGGTTCAGCCAGATGCGGAAGTTCTGGCTGCACATGACGCTTTCGTCACCTCCATGCCTGAACCGGTATGGAAGACGTAGCGGCGCCCACGAATTCTGTACTGCGATAATCGGGGACCTAATGCCGATGTATGCGCGCTGCGCTGAACTCGCGGCGCTTTTTTTTCATTCGTTCGCCATTCGCCACGCCGTGCGTTTATGCATTCAGGCAAGAAAAACAGAAGAGAAGGGCGAATTAATGCTGCGAGCGATGTTGGCGGGGGTATGTCTGGCGGGCGCGATCATGGCTTCGACGCCTGCGCGTGCAGACGTGACAGCAGGCGGGGTCACCTTCCCGGATACGTTTAACGTTTACGGCAAGACGCTGCATCTGAATGGCGTAGGCGTACGTGTATTCTATCATTTGGTCGATGGCTACGCGACGGCGCTTTACCTGCCGGAGGTCGCCCGCACTACCGAAGCCATCGAAAGCGCGCCGAACCCGAAGGTGATCTATTCCGTCTTTCTGCACGGCGCGTCGGCCGAACGCATGCGATCCGAATATGATACGATTCACACAGCTTTCTGCGCCAAAGAGACGTGCCATCCCGAGCAGGAAGAAAGCTACAAGAAGTTTCTCGGTTACCTGACTGCCGCTGACTCCCATGCAACGCAGACGATCGTCATCGACGATACGGGAGTCCTGCTGCTTCGTAATAATGTTCGGATCGGCAACGTAAACGACCCGCTGTTTGGGCAGGCGCTGATCAAGTCTCTGGTCGGACCAGCGTCGCCGACCGAAAGCTATCGCAACGCGATCATCGGCGGGGGTTGAACTTCCGCGCGCATCTTCTGCTGATGTGATCCTCCGGCCCTGCTTCTCCCCGTCAGTCTGTCCGACCGGACGGGGAGTCAGGCGGCGAGGGTAACGATAGCGGCAAGGCCATGGGGCGAGCGGTTGCGTAGGACAATGTCGCCGCCTTGGCCGCGTACGATAGTCCGGGCTATTGACAGTCCCAGTCCAGTTCCGCCGGTTTCGCGATTGCGGCTTTCTTCGGCGCGGACGAAGGGTTCGAACATGCGTTCAAGCTCGCATTCCGGCAGCCCCGGCCCGTCATCCTCGATCCTGACGACGATTTCTCCGTCCGGCTTCTTGCCCAGCATCACGCGCGCACCGCCGCCATACGCGATCGCATTGCCGATCAGGTTCGTCAGCGCCCGCTTCAAAGAGAGGGGTCTGGCTCTGATGATAATCGGTGGCGGATCTCCGACAAGTTCTATCTTGTCGGAAATGTCGAGGTGCGCTTCGGTAAAGTCGTCGACGATGGTTTGGGCAAGGGCGGTGAGGTTGAGCGACGACACCGGTTCATGACTTGAACTGTCGCGGCCGAAGGCGAGCGTCGCCTCGACCATGGCGGAAAGCTCGTTCAGGTCGGCGAGAAATTTCTGACGCATTTCATCGTCGTCGATGAACTCTGCCCTCAGTTTCAGGCGAGTGATTGGCGTGCGCAGATCATGTCCGATCGCGGTGAGCAGAAGCGTCCTGTCGGATACGAAACGCCGGATGCGCGCAGCCATGGCGTTGAAGGCGGCCGCGGCGCGAGCGATCTCCAGCGGGCCGTTCTCTGGCAGCGGCGGCCCGCTGTCGTCCGGCGCCAGCGCTTCCGCCGCAGCCGCCAAGGTGCCCACCGGTGCGATCAATCGTCGCACGCCCCACACGATCAGCAACCCGCCGGCGGCAGTCATCAGGCCGAAGGCGAGAGGAAACAGGGGTGAACTGAAAGGGGTCGCCACTGGAATGCGGAACCGGGCAATCAGCCATCGTGTGTCGTCGGGAAGTTGGAACGCCAATCCGCGCGCACGCCCCGAGGGATTACCTAACGCCATGATGTGCTGTGGCCGCCAGCGCAGGGGGATGCCCAGAGCGCGCCGGGGAGCGGGGCGAGACGAATCGATATCGGGGCGGATTCCGCCGGGATCGCCGAACGAGGAACCTTCGACCTGAGGCATGTGGGGTGGGGGGCCGTTACGGGAAAACGGCCCGTTGGGGTCATCTGGCCCGTGGAAGGGATGGAAGGCCGGGTCCATCTCCATGGGAGGCGGAGGCCGGGCCATATCGTCGCCCGGTCGTCCGTCCGGGGTTCGCCGTGGCCCCAGCGGCTCTTCGCCGAGCATGAAAAGCACGCCCTGCGACTCACGGGTCGTGATCTCGCGGGACATATCCGCGTCCGGCTGGCTGGCGAGACGTATCTGGAGCATGTCGGAAGCCAGACGGTCGACGATGGCGCTTCGGTCATCGGGCTCAGCTTCGGCCACGGTTCTGTAGACCATGACCGTCCTGGCGATCGCCTGATGCTCGGCCAGACGTTCGTCGAAGGCTATGCGG
This sequence comes from Acetobacter sp. DsW_063, assembly GCF_002153745.1. Lineage (GTDB taxonomy): Bacteria > Pseudomonadota > Alphaproteobacteria > Acetobacterales > Acetobacteraceae > Acetobacter. The sequence continues at coordinate 16,243 of NZ_JOPL01000091.1, forward strand.
TCGAGTGTCTCAATCGTCAGACCCACGATCTCGATGACCGCGAGACCGACGATAAGCAGCAGGCTGGTCCGCGCGGCGAGGGATGACGGCAAGAAGGGCAACTTGAACGATTTAGGGGTCATGCCGGTTTGAAATCCGGACGCAGGGCAGTCCACCGAAGTGGCTGACCCCACGTCGTTCGAGGCGGGAGCGACGTCCGTTGGCGGAGTTTCAGATGCGTTCGACGTCTGTCGCGAGGACGTAACCGCCGCCACGGACCGTTTTAATCAACTGCGCGTTCCGGCCGTCGTCCTCAAGCTTCCGGCGCAGACGGCTGACGGCGACGTCGATGGCGCGGTCGAATGGGCCAGCCTGACGGCCGCGCAACAGGTCGAGCAGCATATCACGGGTCAACACGCGGTTGGCGCGTTCCAGCAGCGCCAGCAACAGATCGTATTCGCCCCCCGTGAGCGGCACTTCCGCGCCGTCGGGGTTTAGCAGGCGGCGACGGGGGATCTCGAGGGTCCATCCAGCGAAATTGATCTGCCGCACCTCGCCGGAGCCCTGCTCCTGCGTCTCCGAGGCGCGCCGCAGCACGGCGCGGATCCGTGCGAGCAGTTCGCGCGGATTGAAGGGCTTGGGGACGTAATCGTCTGCGCCGAGTTCGAGGCCGATGATCCGATCCGTCTCGTCGCCCATCGCTGTCAGCATGATAATGGGAACGTTCGCCTGCGAACGCAGCCACCGTGCGATATCCAGACCGGATTCGCCCGGAAGCATCAGGTCGAGCACCACCATCTGGTAATGCCCGCTGTTCCACGCCCTACGGGCCTCACGGCCATCGCGGGCGGCTGTGACCCGCATCTGATTGCGCTCGAGGAATCTCGACAGCAAATCACGAATTTCACGATCATCATCTACGACAAGGATATGTGGCGACTGTTCCATGCTCCAAGTATAGGCGAAGTTACCGAGCAAAGGCAGATGGTGTTTCACTATGTTGCACTTATACATCCAGATACATCAAACGTGTGGACTTGGTCGTTTCTCCGACTGTGGCGCCTGTTTTGAGAACGGGCTCGTAGGACCGAAAACGTTGTTCGACGTGACAGACCGGGGTCGTTCATGCTGTTGACTGGGTATGAGAAGCGCATCGCGGGAGACACGCGTGAAATATGACGCCGGGCGCATGCCCGACACCTTGACGGCGGTCGCGCGCGCCGCGCTTCTCGGGAGCGCGCTGGGGTTTGCGCAACTCGTCGCTTGCGGCGCAGCACGCGCTGACGAGCGACCCACGTCGCAAACGCCGTCCAGCGGCACGGGAGCGTCGACCGAAACTACCACACCGAGCGCTACGGCGCATGTGGCTTCGTCAGGATCCACGTCGCCTGCTCCAGAGTCCCCGGCCACCGCGACGCCCGCTCCGGCTCCTTTGCCCGCGGCGCCCTCGACCGCCGCAGTTTCTCCTGCACCTGGTGCCTCTTCCGCTGTTGCGGCGCAACCTGCGCGGGACATCGCGACAGGGGATGACCCGGAGCAGCATCGCGATATACCGCCTCAGCCAACCTTGGCGGTTTCGAATGGTGGCGCCGGAAGTCAGGCCCCTGCCGTCGAGCTTGCTCAACTTCGACTGGGCAGGCTGATCGATAGAGAGTTGAGGGGGGCCGATCACAGTCAACTCGGCCGGATTGTCGACGTTCTTGTGGGAACGGATGGCAAGGTGGCGGCTGTGGTGGCGGATATTGGCGGGTTTATGGGCGTTGGGAACCGGCGTGTCGCGATTGCGTGGTCGCTTCTCGCTCTGGATCACGCGGACCCGAAAGGCGCTGTCGTCGCAATGGCGTCCTCTTCGGCGGTCAGATCCGCGCCGGAGTTCAATCCTGACGCCGAACAGGTTCAGGTTGTGAACGGCCCGCGCGTCGCGCCGGCTCAAGACTCTACGTCAGCCCCTGATGGTCATGACGGAGATGCAAAAAAGGCTGCTGAGCATCAGGGACCGGTTGTCGATGTATCGCTAGCGCCGGTGGCGTCTGCGCCGGCGGGCTCCACGCCAGCAACGGGGGCGAGTGCTCCTCCGACTGCTACTTCTGTCGTTCAGCCGGAACAGCCTTCAGCAGGAACGCCAGCAACCTCTTCCAGCGGCGACGCGTCTGGATCTGGCGGGCCGTCGCCTTCGGAGGGCGCGCGGGACAACGCGACGAGACGCGGCGGCTCTCCGCACGCGAACGCGAAGTAGGTTCTGCGTGTGCGATAAGGGCTGGTACGCCGCCAGGATCACTTTTACGACGTCTGTCTTCTCCTGGAGTTCGGAGAGGCGCGCCCCGTGCTGAAGAGGCTGCCTCTCAACAGCGCCTGGGGGTTGGACGGCGTCAGTTTTTTCGTCGCCAATCTTCAGGCGGCGTTCGGGCCCTTCGTCTCGGTGTACCTGACGGGCGAGCACTGGACGCAGGGCGAAATTGGCGTTGCGCTTAGTATTGGCACGATCACCGCGATGGTCAGTCAGGTGCCTGCGGGCGCGCTGGTGGATTCACTCGTCAACAAGCAGCGTGTGGCGACGTGGTCGATCGCCGCCATCATCGCTTCCTGTCTGATTATGGCTCTGGCGCCGCTACGGCTTCCGGTCGCGGTGGCTGAGGTTCTGCATGGGCTGGCCAGTTGCACGCTGAACCCGGCCATCAGCGCGATCACGCTCGGCGTCGTGGCCACATATATAGCGAAAAATCCCGACAAGGCGATGGGTGCTCTCGGGGCGCGGTTTGGCCGCAACGCCAGTTTCGCCGCCGTCGGCAACGCCTTGTCCGCCGGGCTGATGGGGGCGGCCGGTTATTTCGTGTCGGCGCGGGCAACGTTCTTTCTGGGCGCTGCGATGGCTGCTCCGGGCATTCTGGCGCTCCGCATGATCGAGCCGCCCCGGATCGCTCCGTCCGAGAACGTTGCGGCGCTCGCGGAAGGCGAGCCGCCGCAACGCGCACGTGGCGCGTCGTTGATGAAGCTGCTGCGGGAACCCGGTTTGTTCGCTTTCGCGCTGTGTGTCGTTTTTTTTCATCTGTCCAGCGCGGCCATGCTGTCGCTGGCGGCAGGGCAAGTGACGCAGCAGGCCGGGCGTTCTGCGGAACTCGTGATCGCAGCGTGTATTCTGGCGCCGCAGTTGCTGGGTGCGGCGCTGTCGCCATGGATCGGCCGCTGGGCTGAAACTATTGGCAGACGTCCGATCATGGTCGTCACTTTTGCTGCGTTGCCCCTGCGTGGTGCGCTATTGAGCATCACCACAAATCCTTGGGCAGTCGTGCCCATCCAGATGCTCGACGGTATCAGTTCGGCCGCGTTCGGGGTGATGTTGCCGCTGGTCGCCGCCGATCTGACTCGCAGGAGCGGTCACTTCAACCTCTGTATGGGATTGCTCGGGTTGGCCATGGGGCTGGGGGCGAGTTTCAGCACGACCCTTGCTGGGCTTGTGGCGGATCGTTCCTTGCCGGAAGCTTTCCTTTTGCTCGCCGGGGCCGGCTTCGTCTGTGTGCTTCTTGCTGCTCTGCTGATGGGCGAGACAAAGTTAAAGACATCCGAAAAGGATGCGGATGTGTCCGATCAACAAGGCGGGCGGGTTTCAGAATCACTCTGACGCCAGCCTTTGTTGTCCTGCGTTCGTGTCCGTGGCGATAACCTTACTGCGGCTTGAAAATCACACAGGTCTCAAAAAAGCGATGATCTCTGCGGTGGCTAGGTGATCCAACTTTGCCTGGACAGGTGATGGGCGAAGCTCGTGTATAGCAGAAATGGGGCGCTATCATTTCGAAAAAAATATTTTTCAGTCTTTAGGTATTTGATTTTGATTCGAAAGGATGCCGTCTGCGAGCCATCCTGATTTGTCGCCGCTTGTGAATGAAGAAACACGAAAATCGCATCCTCAACACAATGCAACTACGCAATCAGTATTGCGTTTGCGCTTCACCGGAGAGCGAGAACGTTCGCTATCCGTTACTCAAATCCCGATGGGATACCTGCAATGTTAGGCACCATACTTATTATCGTGATTTTGCTCGTACTGGTCGGCGCGCTTCCGTCGTGGCCATACAGTTCGGGCTGGGGATACTACCCTTCGGGCACACTGGGCACGATCCTGATCATTGTGGTCATTCTGATTTTGCTTGGGCGATTGTAGTCGCCAGGACCGTTTGGGCGCGGGTTTGTTTGCAGCTGTAGCTATGTGCAAACAAACCTGCGTGTCCTGCGCAGGAGTTTTTGGTCTCGATTATTTGTCGAGCCAGTAGGGAACCGGAAGATTCTTCGCGCGCAGGAACTCCGGGTTAAAGAGTTTCGACTGATACCGCGCGCCGCCGTCGCACAGGATTGTCACGATCCGATGCCCCGGACCGAGCCGTCGCGCCACGCGTATGGCTGCGGCGACGTTGATTCCCGATGAGCCGCCGACAGAAAGCCCTTCGTTGATCAGCAAACTGTAGACCTGTTCCAGCGCATCCGGGTCGCCGATGCGCTCTGCGTCGTCGATCGGCGCCTTTTCGAGGTTGGCTGTGACTCTCGACTGGCCGATGCCTTCGGTTATGGAAGAGCCGCTAACGGACAGGTCGTTTGACTTGATCCAGCCGAACAGGCCCGAGCCTTCCGGATCAGCGAGTACGATCTGTGGGCGGGACACGCCAGCGGCTTTTGCTGCGTCGTCGAGTCCGAGTGCGACCCCCGCCAGAGTGCCTCCGGTCCCGCAAGCGCAGGTAAAGGCGTCCACATGGCCGCCGGTCTGCCTCCATATTTCCTGCGCTGTCGTGTGACGGTGACCTTCCCGGTTGGCGACGTTGTCGAACTGGTTGGCCCAGAGATATCCGCCTTCCTCCGCGATGCGCCGGGAGACATGGACGTAGTTGCCGGGATCCTTGAACGGTTTGGCGGGAACAAGCCGGAGATCTGCGCCGATCATGCGCAGAAAGTCGATCTTCTCCTGACTCTGGGTCTCGGGCATCACGATGATGCTCTTGTAACCCCGTGCATTGGCGACGAGGGTCAACCCGATGCCCGTGTTGCCAGCCGTGCCCTCGACGATCGTGCCGCCGGGAGGCAGAACGCCACGAGCTTCGGCGTCGTTAATGATGGCGAGCGCCGCCCGGTCTTTCACCGACCCGCCGGGGTTCATAAACTCGGCCTTGCCAAAGATATCGCACCCGGTCTCTTCGGAGGCCCGAGTCAGACGGATCAGGGGCGTGCCGCCGATCGACCCGAGCATGTCCCGTGACGGGGCGGCCCAGCCGTAATGTGAGGTCGGGGAGAGGTCCGTGGTCATCGGGGGCCGCCTTTCGTCAATTTCTTCTTTTCCGGCTAGCGCGAGCGGCGACGGCGCGCAATGCAGAACGGGGGCGTTTGCAAGGCTGGCGCCTGTTTCGTGCCGACGTTCGCTGCGATAGGTTGCGTGATGTCCTGCACGCGCTTACATGCGCGGCGTCTCGTTCCGCGTCGTGTCAGGCAACGGGCGTGTTTGGGCGAGGAGTGAGGGACGAACCATGATCGACAACATTTCCCCCGAAGCGACGTGGCAAGCCATGCAGGACCAGTCGGAGGCGCAACTCATCGACGTGCGCACTCCGGCAGAATGGCACTTTGTAGGAGTGCCAAACGTGGCTGCGCTTGGTCGCCGCTTGTTCGCGATAAGCTGGCAGTTACCTGACGGGCGCCAGAACACGAACTTTGTTGAGGACTTGCGGGATGCAGGGATTGCCCCTGGCGCACCGTTATATTTCATCTGTCGGTCAGGCGCGCGCAGTTATGCTGCGGCCGCCGCGGCTGCGGCAGCGGGATTCGGGCCGGTGTTCAATGTCGCGGACGGGTTCGAAGGACCTCTGGATAACGAGCGTCACCGTGGCGCTATCGCCGGATGGAAGGCTTCCGGCCTGCCGTGGGGACAGAACTGAGGTCCACGTCAGGCGCTGCCTGACGAAATATCGCATTTTCACGGTCGCCGAGTTAGGCGGCGGCCAGTTCATCGTGAATTGAGCGCCCGTGAGACGGGTAGTCGAATTCATGAGTGATGATGGGATGCCGCATTTCTGAATGAAGCGGTGCGGCGTGCATTATACGTGATGCGCCCCTTACGCTGCTGCCCGCCGGGCGCGACGTGAATCGCTGCTGATAGCAAAGCCAAGCATGCGGTGGCGGCCAAATTCGGTCTCATTTCGTTTTGTGCGATGAATCCGGACCTCGCTTGGGGCATGACCAAAGATGATGCCATCCACTCATGAGGCGAAAGCCTTCGGGATATAAGGCGTCATCTGGATATCAAGCTAGAACACGTCATCGCCCACATGGATTATTGTGAACAGAAGGGGCGACGGTTGTTGTAGTTGTGAAATTGCAGCGCTTTACCTGCTTCGACTTCGGTAAAAGGCTCTGGGGCTTTAACTGTAAAGTCGAAGAGATGCTTCGAAGGGCGGGCCGCGTCGAATTATTGGCCCGCGTCGGGTTCGGCGTCGGCGTCATATCGAACCTGCAGAACCGCGCACCAATCGTAACGACTGTCGTAACTTTTGCCGTTTGAGTCGGTCAGCGCGCCATTCGCGTCGGTCGGCACGTGCGTGAGGGTGACGGCGTCGTCGATGTTGCCGCCGATGATGCTGATTTCGTGCCCGAACGGGGGAGCATTCTGCCCGGTCGCGACAACGAAGCCGCAGTGGGCGGGGAAACCTCTTGGCGTCGGAAGGTTGGAGAAGCGCACGTTGCGGCTGGCGCCACGCCCGACGCAGAGCAGATCCCCCAGCTTGGGGATGTAGTTCGCGGGGTCTTGCGCCTGCAACCCGCTCGATTGTCCTGAGGCGGCGGCGTTGATGTAAGTTGCGTGATTCGGGGAGTACGGGAACCGGTCGTTGGCGCCGGCGATGCGCATTACATAAGAGATGAACGCCGCCGACCATGCGTAGTGACCGTCATGGACGAAGTTGGTGAGGGCGCCGCTGGCGTCATGCTTGCCTGTCCAGGAGGCCTCGGTCTCGTCGGGGTCCTGTCCGATCCACCAGTATTCGCCGACACGCTGCCAAAGTCCCGGCGCGCGCTCAGGTTTCAGGCTGGGTTGATCCGGCTCGAGACGTTGCAACGGGTCATCGTCGTTGACTGGCATACCGAACAGGCGCCATTCGCGCAGAGCAATCGCTGCGACGTCCTGTCTGTTGAAGGGCACGAAGTTTCGGGTGGCGAAATCCGGCACGTGAGGATCGATAGCCAATTGCCCGGCTGCATTCCTGTACTGAGCGACCGGCGTAGGGGTGGGGGCGGTGCGAACTGATGACTGGTTGGCGCATGCGGCCAAGCCAAGCGCAAGGGTCAAGCCGACTGGTCTTGTGAACTTCATCTCGCTTCTTCATCCGCCCGGCTCTCGCCGCACGCTCCCGCGCCAGTTCAGGGCCTCGTCTCTCGAAACACAACGCCCAATAATCTGGTTCTACAGGCATGATCCTGGCTTCGAAAGGGTCTGCTCAACGGTCGGGGCGTGGGAGCGCGGGCCGTTGCCGGAATGCAACTTGGCCGTGCTCCCCCGCGGACGCTGCTTTTACTGACGCTCCTGCTCCGGGAAGAGGGAGTTGAGGCCATCTGCGCTCGCTGCACACAGGCCGCGTTCGGTGATGAGGCCGGTCACGAGGCGGGCTGGCGTCACGTCGAACGCGGGGTTGGCGGCGTTGACGCCTGACGGCGTGACGCGAACTGACTCGATGCGACCGTCGCTGGTTTGTCCGGTCACTGTGGTCACTTCGGATGCCGCCCGCTCCTCAATGGGAATGTCGCGGATTCCGTCAGCTACGCGCCAGTCGATCGTCGTGGACGGGAGCGCGACCCAGAATGGAACGTTATTGTCTTTTGCCGCCAACGCCTTGAGATATGTGCCGATCTTGTTGGCGACGTCGCCGCGCGACGTGACGCGGTCGGTGCCGACAATGACAATGTCCACCTGGCCATGTTGCATGAAGTGTCCGCCCGCATTGTCCACGATCACCGTGTGCGGCACACCATGGCTTGCCAGCTCCCAGGCGGTCAGAGCCGCGCCCTGATTGCGGGGACGTGTTTCGTCGACCCAGACGTGCACGTCATAACCCGCGTCGTGCGCCATATATATAGGCGCCAGAGCTGTCCCCCAGTCGACGGTCGCGATCCAGCCTGCGTTACAGTGGGTCAGGATGTTGATCTTTTCGCCGGGTGCTTTCCGTTTTGCGATTTCCTCCAACAGTCCCAGCCCGTGCCGTCCGATTGACTCGTTCTGGGCGGCGTCTTCGTCGCAGATGCGTCCTGCCTCTGCGTAGGCGACCGCCAGTCGATCCTCCGGTGAAACAGGGCGGAGTTTCGCAAGCATGCGCTCGATCGCCCAGCGCAGGTTGATGGCTGTGGGCCGTGTTTCCGCGAGCATGGCGGCATTCTGTTCGAGAGATTCGTTGCTTGCGTCGCCCCTGAGCGCGAGCGCAAGCCCATAGGCGGCGACGGCGCCGATGAGCGGTGCGCCGCGCACCTGCATGGTGACGATGGCCTGGGCGACTGCCTCGACCGTCTCGAGTTTCAGGGTGACTATCGAAAAAGGTAGTTTGGTCTGGTCGAAAATACGAACTGAGCGTCCGTCTGTACTGTCGACCCATACGCTTCGATAGGCGGCGCCGTTAATCTTCATGTGCTGATGTCCTGTCGGAAACGGTTTATTGACGGACGATTTAGCGGATAGCGCGCGAAATCGCCAACGAAGTCTTTTCGATTTTCGGGTTGTTTGGCGGACGTGCACGTCGTGCGATGGTGGGGGCTCGCTTAGGCTGTGGCGTAAATTATTATTCAGCAATGAACGCAACCCTGAAGGGCGATCGACGCATCGTTTGCGGCGGCGACATTTTTTTGAAATGTAAATATTCAAATTTATTAAGAAATAAAAGTAAATTTTTTCATTCCTGGGCCGGGTGTGGGTTGCGCGGACTATGCCGTTGGCGACGAAAAAATCGAGTTTCAGAGGTCGAATATTGATATTGCAAATAAGAATGTAAATCTATATTGAGTGCGGTTAGAGAGACGTGGTCTCTGTGTTCTTTCCGGGACGCCGCCGCCGAAAAATGCTCAGGCGCACCGGGCGATGATGGATACTGCGTTGGAAATGTATCGCGTGGGCCGGTTGATTTTGAACTCGCCGCACGTCATGCGATTTGAAAGGTAACCGGAAGATGGCAAGAAAATCAGCTAAAGATACAGCTCAGGCGGCTTTGGCCCTGTCCAAGCTTGTTTCTGCAAATACCACCACGAAAAAAGCTGCGCCTGCGTCCAAGACCCGCGCGAAGGTTGCGTCCAGCAAAACAAAAGTCGCCGAGCCAGCGCCTGCTGCTAAAACGGCTCGTAAGCCGCGTGTGGTTGCTGAAGTTAAGGCCGCGCCCGCTCCGAAGCGTCGCGTTGCAGCTAAGGTGGCGGTTGAAGCGCCCGCTCCGAAGAGGGGTCGCGCTGCCGCTCCTGCTGCTGAGACGAAGGTAAAGGCAACTCGCGCAAAGCCTGTTGTGGCGGCAACAAAGGTCAAGGCCAAGCCCGTCGCGAAAGCTCCGGCTAAGGCGGTCTCGAAAGCAGTTGCGGCGAAGCCGTCGGCCCTTGATCGTCTGCGAGTTACGCAAGAGGCGCGTCGCCAGAAACGTATCACGCGTCTGGCAGCCGAGAAGGCCGCTGCGGCAGAAACGCCGAAGCGTGGGGCGCGTGCGAAATTTGCTCGCGCTAAATAAAAACAGATCGAGGCAGAGGCTGATTTTCGTAAACGTGTTTCGTTTTGTGGCTTAGCCGATCTGATTGTGATTTTTACATCCGAACCTGTAAAAGGGTTCGGATTTTTTTACTTATCAAGTGGCTAATGGGACCGTGAAAAAAGGGACTGCTTGGTGATCGGGCTCTCCGTCGGAAGACCGAGGGAGGCGCTTCTTTGATGCGAGGCGATGATGATGCGAGATAGGCTGAGCCGTTGTGGAAGAGTTTTCCCTGGATCGCATTGATACGAGTTCTGATCCCGAACGTAACCTTCGGTCTCTACCGTCGTGTGCTGATTCGTCTGTATTGCGGCGGGCATGAATGGGAGTCGTGCGATCAAATGAGTGAATTTCGCCATGGCCTATGAGCGTTGCCGTAGCTTGCACAGAGTCAAAGATTTGTTTTCGAATTATAGGTCGACGTGCAAGCGAGGGGAGCTGTAGACTCCATTGACGCGCCACATTTGCCTCATGTGTTCGTAGAGTTTTCGACTCTAGGAAATTTGCGTTCCAATGTGATGATGCTCGGACGGTGACGGATCAGTTTGCGGTGCGTGCTTTCGTGGTGAGATAAAAAGCGTATATCCACAGAGCTAATGTAGCTATGTGTCTCTGTCCTCATGGAGGAACGAGCTGGAGCTCTGACTTTGCCACACAAAGGGCGTATGCAGACGCGGCGAACTCGTCAGTTCGGAGCCACAACAGATTTTCTCCAATTTCGACGGGTGAGGTTTGGCATGTTTCGAGCCGCGCAGCCACGCCACGGTCTTCGCGAACTCGGTGACACGTCGCTGTGATATGTTTTTTGAACGGATTCTTCTCGATCAATGTGAGGGAGCAGGCCGGACGGTAGCGGTCCCATGTTGGTTCAGGGAGCGTAGGGTCAGTGTCGTCAGGATCAGAAGGATGACGACATAAACATCGGTCGTTTCACGCAGGCCTATCACGTTCACTGCGAAGCTGGCGGCGAAGGCAGGAGCGCTGAAAGCGAGATAGCTCATGACGAAATAGCCAGCGGCCAGTCCTGCGCGTTCATGTGATTCTGCGAGCGGCACGATGGTGCGCAACGAGCCCTGAACAGTCAGGCCAAGCCCCGCGCCAGCTATGGAAGCCCCCAGAAGAAAAACAGGCAAACTGACGACGTGCAGACTGATCAACACCAGCGGAAGTCCTGCAAGCACAGCGACGGCTCCTCTGCGTAGCAGGGACACTCCGGAACCGGCTAGATGCGCCACCATTGCAACCAGAGCGGATGTCATCACGACGGCGACGACGGAGCCGCCGAGTAAAGCGCCGCCACTGCTGTGGTTGGCGATACGTGCAATCGTCGGACCAAGCGAGAGCAGCAGACCAGCCAAAGCCCATACGGCTACGCTGGCGGGAGCGATCCGCCACATTGCCGCGCGCGCAGCATGAGGGACGTGGACACGAGGCCAGAGGGAGGCGAGCGCGCCGGGTACGCGCGAGACGGTCTCTGGGACAATGAAAAGCAGGCAGGCGGCGGTGATCATTGCCGCTGTTAGAATGTAGAATACAAAATGCAGTGGTTGAGGGGCAAATTTCGCAAGAAGCGCCGACCCCAGAGCCAGTGCGGCCATTGAGCCCATTGGGATCATGCCGCTTATCAATCCGCCTCGTTCGCGATGTGCATCCTGAAGTCCAGCGCTCAGCGCGCTGGTCGCGATTCCGGTTGCAAGGCCTTGCAGGGCGCGTCCGCGGATAACTTCAGCAATGCTTTCCGCGATCGAAAACTGCAACATAGCACTGATTTCAATCGCGATTGCGAGCCAGACGACGGGTCGACGTCCGAGATAATCCGATAGGGAGCCGAAGCAGAGCAGTGCGAGCAGCAATGCGAGTGCGTAAACCGCGAAGGCTGCCTGCAGCATTGGCAAAGTGGCCTGCCACTGCTCATGATACAGCAGATAGAGCGGTGTGATCGCAGCCGAGGCGCCCAGGAAGAGAAACAGGATAACGCTGTAGATCCATAAGATTTTGGTTCGGATCGGGGGAGGCATCATGTGCTCCTATCTAACGCAAAAATTGTGCGTTAAGCTGATAACGAGACAAATCGTCTAAAGCAAATATTTTGCGTTAGAGAGGAGCAATGTCTGAGATTCGTAGTCCCTTAAGATCGGGACCGCGTCCCGGTGGTCGTAGTCTGAGGGTGCAAGAGGCTGTGCACGCTGCGGTGGTGGCGCTGATCGAGGAATTCGGTCGAGAGGGGTTAACCGTTCCGCAAGTAGCGGCGCGCGCAGGAGTCACGCCATCCACGATCTACCGCCGGTGGAGCGATATCGCGACGTTGGTAAGCGACGTAGCCCAACGCAATTTGCGTATAGACTGTCCATTGAAACCATGCGGTCGTCTATCGGACGATCTGCCGGCTTGGGCGGAGATGTATCAGGATGAAATGGACTCCACGCCTGGCCGGGCGATGGTGCGCGACGTATTGCGAGGTTGGGACGGAATGCAGAAAGCGTGTCCGCTGCTTGATGCGGTGCGGCCGTCGATTGCAATGATTTGTGACGCTTCAAGTGAGCCTGTGAATTTTGATGTCGAGGCGGTGATTGACGCTGTGGTGGCACCGCTTCTGACTCGCATGATTTTCACGGATGCTCCGTTGGCCTCTACATTGGCGCGCGATGCAGCGGTAGCATTTGTCGAGCGGCATTCGCCGAACGCAAGCGGTTCTGGTCGCGGCCAATAGTCCGCCCCAAGAAAATAACTATACGTTTTTGGGTGATTGATATTTTATTAAATTATAGTATCTTCAAGAATATTCATATTTATATAATGATTATATCTCATCTGTATTGATAGATTGACGATTTTTGTTCGACCTATGCCGCGTCTATGCAGAATTTTACAAGAGGTGGCTGCGTCCCGCGTAGTAAGTCGTGCATTCGCCGCTTCGAAGGATGGTTTGTAAGATTTATTGAGTATATTCAAGGATATTTTTAATTATTTTGATTTTTATGCAGTAAGGCGTCGATCTCGTATCGAAGGCTCTGTCGGATTGCATTTCAGCGAGTTGTTCTGGTCAGAAGATTGATCTCGTTCCTGGCTGCTGGGTACAGCCTTTCCAGATTCCGGCGGTTGCCGATTGCAAAGTCGTCCGGGATGAAGCCCGGCGCCATCGTTGTGCCGGCAAAGCTCCAGTCCGGACCGTCACCTTGAGGTCGGGAGCCTTGCCACACGCCGCCCGGGGCTGTCAGCGTCGGATGCGCTGAATCCAGCGTGGGTCTCTTTATCGACCCGTCAGGGAAAAGCAGCAGAAACTCAATTGGCGTCCCCCCGTAGAAATGCCAGATCTCGTCGGTGGGCAGTCTGTGCAGCGCCGAGAACCCACGCGTTGTCTCAACGACTTCGATCGCAGTTCCTGCCGGATGGGCGCGCCCCGAGTAGCGCGCCGGAAGTGCTGAGCCAGTGATTATATCAGGTGAAAGCCACGTCTGAACATACCATCCGCCTTCAGCGGGAATGGGGCTCATTTTTTCACGCTCTATAATCGCTGCGGCGTCAGGCGGGAGTGGAATCTGGTCGGCGCGCGCAAATCCTGAAATGCTGGCTGCAGGTGAGATGATAATCGCAAGTCTCAGGACGTGGATCGTTCGCGATCGCCGGGTGAAAGCGAAGGCCTGAAGTAGACTCTTGAAGCCAAAGCGCATCGGCCATGTCCTGCAAGTGGTTTTGCCTTCGCGTTGACTTCCTTCGACGCGCTCAGAGATATCGCAGAGCCAGCGCTCCGCCCACAAGGAGGACGGCGAACGCGCCTGCAACGAGCGGCAGCCGCTTTTCAATGAACGCTTCTATTGGCGCGCCATAGCGGCGGAGAAGGGCGGCGACGAGAAAAAATCGTACGCCGCGTGTCACAAGACTGGCGAGAATAAACGGTGCGATTGGGAAATGCGCGGCGCCGCTGGCAATCGTAACGAATTTGTAAGGAACTGGCGTCAAGCCTTTGATAAGAATAATCCAGACGCCCCATTTTCTGAATTTTTCCTGCAACGCGGCGAGTGTAGCCTCGGCGTGGTAGAAGTGAACGATTGGTTTCGCCACATGATCGAGCAAGACCGCGCCGATATACCAGCCAAGCAGCCCACCGATGGCGCTGGCGACAGTGGCGATCAGGGCGAACAGCCATGCCCGGTTGCGGTTAGCGATTACCATCGGGATAAGCAGTGTTTCCGGCGGGAGCGGGAAAAAGCTGGCCTCCGAGAAGGCAAGGGCGCCGAGCCAGAATGGCGCCTGCGGACCAGCCGCATGGTTGCGTACTCTGGCGTAAAGACGATCGAGCATTACGGCGTCGTTCCTTCACTCGTCAGGTCTGCGGTGACGTGCCCGCGGCTGCCGGACTTGTGGCGCAGCACTTCTCACACGCAGTCAATGCCATTGGAGTTACCGCCGCCGCAAGGGGGCTCAATAGCCGATGTAGCGGCCGGGACGGTGAAAGGCGATCAGAACGACGCTGAGCGCCACAGCGCTCACCGCTGAGAGAAGGACGCGCTCCACAGGCAGAACCAGCAACGAGCAAAGCAGGATAATTGCATCGAGTGTGAGTTGTGATCGACCGGCATTCAGTCCGCGTGTTTTTTGGAGCCAAAGCGTCACGACGCCTGTTCCGCCGACGCCTGCCTGATGGCGCGCAAGCGACAGCACGCCCATGCCCAGCATGGTGCCCCCGAAGGCGGCGGCAAAAAGCGGTTGAATGAAGCTGAGGCCGATGACCTTGGTGAAGCCGAAGGCGATCAACGTGATCGAGCATGAGACGATCGCCGTTTTCACGGCGAACGCCACGCCCATGGCGCGGATGGCGAAGAGGATAAAGGGTATGTTTATGAGCGTGAAAAGCTCGCCCGGCGACAGTGGCGCAACGTAGGAGATCAGAAGCGCTACGCCCGCGACGCCTCCTGTAACGAGCCCGGCCTGATGCAGGCATAGCAGGCCAAGGGTGATCAGCGACGTGCCGATCAGAAGCGCATACACGTCTTCAGCAAGTGTGTGCCGGAGGGGAAGATGAACCGCCGGGTCCTGTGTGATCGTAGGGGACGTATCTGAGGGCGGGCGGTCGGGCATCGATCGGTTCCATATGGAGCGACCGTAACGATCAAGCCGCCTCGCCCCCCTCCTAGCTAATTGATCAGGAACTCGAAAGGGGGGGTAGAGACCTGCCCCGTGGGTTGCGCCGGGGGTTAGGATGCTTTCCTGGCCGCGACCTGCGATTGCTGCGTCTGCAGATTCTCCTGAATGATCAGGTCCTTCTTGGAAAGCTTGCCGATCAACGTCTTGGGCAACGAATCACGGAAAGCGATCTCGCGCGGGCGCTCGATCTTGGAGACGTATTGCGATACGTGGTCGAGAAGTTCCTTTTCCGTCACGGTGAACCCCTCCCGGACAGTTACGAACGCCTTCGGCGCCTGTCCGCGATAGCTATCGGGAACCCCGAGCACGATTGTTTCCAACACGGCGGGGTGGCGATACAGCGCTTCCTCGATGACGTGAGGATAGACATTGTATCCGCCGCACAAGATGATATCCTTCAACCGATCCACGAGAAACAGGTAGCCGTCTCGATCAAGGTAGCCAACGTCGCCGGTTTTGAAGAAGCCGTCCTCGGTGAATGGATTTTCGCGGCTGTTGTCGACGCCCCAGTAACCGAGCATCACCTGCGGACCGCGCACGCAAACCTCTCCGGGCTGACCAAGGGGAAGTCGCTCATGGGGAGGATCGATATCTCGTATTTCGATTTCTGTGCCCTGCACAGCCGTGCCGCATGAGCCGTCGCGCACAGCGTTCAGAGGGTTGAAGGTCAGGACCGGCGATGTTTCGCTCAAACCATAACCTTCGATCACGGGGCAGTTCGCCATCTCCTCGAACTGTCGCCGCAGCGCGCTTGGCAGCGGCGCGCCACCGGATATGACGGCGACGATTTTCGAAAAACTTTCCTTGTTAACTTCTTTTTCCCGCAGCAGGGCGGTCAGGATCGTCGGGACGGCCGGGAGTAGGGTCGTCTTCGTGCGAAGCAGGGTGTCCAGCGTGGTCTTTGCGTCGAAGCGTGGCAGAAGAACCATAGTCGCGCCTCTCTCCACACCGAGAAGCATGACGGTCATCAACGCGAATACGTGGAATAGCGGCAGGACGCCAAGAATAACCTGCTGCCCAGTAACCGTGGCGGCGATATGGTGATCGATCTGCTTCAGGTTGGAGAGGAGGTTGGCGTGGGTCAACATCGCCGCCTTGGGAACGCCGGTCGTTCCGCCAGTGAACTGAAACACGGCGACGTCGCGCTCTGCTTCAATTTTCACGAACGGGGCGCGATGTTTGTCCGCAATCAGCTCACTGTAACGAATTAATCGCTTGTCCGCCGCCAGATGAAGTAATTCTTTTGACTTCAACGCCCGAAACAATACCGATTTCATCCAAGGCAACACATCGGCGAAGGGGCAGACGACAATCCGTTCGACGTTCGACGCTTTGGCTGCGGCGATAGCGCTCTTCGCCACAAGCGCAAGGTCGGTCACAACCAGCACCTTAACGCCGGAGGTTCCGAGCACCTGTTTGATTTCATGCTCCACATAGAGCGGATTGATGTTAACGGCGATGGCGCCAAGACGCTGGATAGCGAAGAACAGTTTCACGCTGTAAGGGGTGTTGGGCAGGCATAGCCCTACGCGATCACCCTTGCGCACGCCCAGCGCGTAAAGCCCGGTGGCGGCGCTCTCCGCTGCGTCAAGAAGCTCGCGATAGGTGCAGGTCTTGCCCATGAAGTCGATGGCAACCACGTTGGGCGAGCGTTTGACGGTCGCGTCAAGCATGTCGAAGAGAGAACCATCGCTCATACCCGCCATCGCTTTGCTCCTTACTTCCCGATCCAGTTCCAAGACTGCTTCCATGACGGGATTTTCCAAATTGCTTCGACCCCGAGGTTCGGGGCGAATGGTTCAGTCTGGCGATCCGTCAGGCCGGACATTGCTTCAGGCTGTCGAAATCCGCCCCTGGTCGGGGGCGGTCCGATATGACGGGTTCGCTTTTTAAAAATGCGTTCTCATGCCAAAGCCGACGACGTTGGCGTGAGTGGAGTAGTTGCCGACCAATTGACCGGCGTTATTTCCGGCGTCGCTGTTGATGGAGCCGCCCGGAGCAAACAGATGGGCGTAGGACAGATCCAGCGACACCATCTTGATCGGGCTGTATTCGATGCCGGCTGACAGATTGAAGCGATCGGAGTCAGGCGTCCGGGTCTGACGGTTTTTTGCATTCACGGGTGACTGATCATAACTGAAGCCCGATCGCAAAAGTATGTTTTTACGGAGCGCGTAATTGACGGCGATGCCGCCGAACCATGTATTGCGCCAGTTGATCGGAATGGACGTGTTCAATCCGCCGTGATCGGAAATCGCGTTCAATTGCTGCAGTAGCGACCAGTGCGTCCATTCACCCTGCATCATGACTGTTAACTTCGGCGTCACACGATGTGTGAAACCAAACCCGACTGAGTCTGGCAAAGTCACCTGCAGCTTGCCGTGACCGCTTTCCGCCACCAGTAGTCCTTGCACAAATGGATTGGCGGCAAGAGACCAAGGCGGTGCGAATTTTGTCTTGATAGCCACGGGGATTGAAACGCGTGAACGGTAGGTTATTCCGATCTGCGTCCTGTCATCGAACTTGTATATCAGGCCAGCGCTGTATCCGAAGCCGAAGCCGTTTCCCGAAAGATCGGCGGTGGTGGTCCCGTACTGATTCAACGCTCCCAGATTGGCAGCCTGCGTAAAACGTCCGCTCAGAAAATCAAGACGTGGCCCAAGCCCAATCGAGAGCTTCTTGGTCACGCGATAAGAGGCGGCCAGAGACAGCTCGTAATCTGTGATCGTCGTAACCAAACTCTGATAACGACCCACCCAGTTTTGTGGATAATCCATGCGCAGGCCATAGGGCGCGGTGAAACCGTAACCCACCGCGAGCCTGTTGTTGATTTTCCAGACGCCGAAGCTGGATGCCGTCGCGGCGCTGTTGATGTTTTTCCCTCCCTGATTACCGGAAGTTTTCACGCCGGGAGCCAGATAGTTCTGACCGGAAAACCGGGCGGACGGGCCTACGTAAAACACGTTTCCGTACAGCTCGCTCGACTCCAGCAGAGACATGCCCGCCGGGTTAAGAACCACGGTGGCGCCGTCAGAGGCGCGGCTTACTCCGCCTACATAAGCGTTTCCCAAGGAAATCGCGTCGGTCTCTCTGAGCGCCAGACCCGAGGCGTAAGTCGGAGCCGGGGACACCAGTATCAATGTCACCGCAGCGCCCGCCGCCGCCGTCGTAGTTAGATGTTTCATCTTTTTTGCCCCTCCCTCCGAACGCCTCTTTGCCCTGATGCGTTTGGAGCGAATTTTCACCTTCTTTTGGGTGACGTTTGCGGAATTACTATGGCCTCCATCCACACAACGCGCAACCCCACAATGCCGTTCAAACGAACATCTGTTATTCACTAAAAAGAGAAGTATCCCCGGAATTTGGCGCTTTGAAGAGAGTGTCAACGAATCGTGTGTCGCTGTTTTTTTCATATATTCAAAACCGATCTTTGTGTTATGCGTATAGAGGTTGACGTTTACGTCATCACCTTAACCAATAAGCGCAACACCGTGATGACATCGGACGCAAGGGAGTCGCAGACATGAATTCAGTCGTGATCGCAGGGTATGTGAGGTCGCCGTTCCATTTGGCGCGCAAGGGCGACCTCACGCGGACACGCCCCGACGACCTTGCCGCGCAGGTCGTGCAAGGACTGCTGGAAAGAACGGGCGTAGCGCCAGGCGACATAGAAGACCTCATACTCGGCTGCGCGTTTCCCGAAGGTGAACAGGGCATCAATCTGGGCCGTATCGTCGGTCTGATCGCAGATCTGCCGATCTCGGTTGGAGGAGTAACGGTCAACCGCTTCTGTGGATCCTCCATGCAATCCGTACATAATGCGGCGGGCGCAATTAGCCTGGGCGCTGGTGACGCGTTCATCTGCGCCGGCGTTGAAAGCATGACCCGTGTCCCAATGGGTGGATACAACCCCATGCCCAATCCGGCGCTCTATAAGCGCAGGCCTGGCGTCTATATGGATATGGGCATAACTGCCGAGAATGTCGCAAAAAAATACGAAATAAGCCGCGAACAGCAGGAGGCGTTCGCCCTGCGCAGCCAGCGGAAAGCGCGCGAGGCTATAGAAGCCGGGCGTCTGTCTGATGAGATCGTGCCGATTCTGACGCCCAACGGGGCCGTCTCCAAAGACGGTTGCCCGCGTCCTGACACGACCGCTGAGGGACTCGCCGGGCTGAAGCTGGCCTTTGATCAGAAAGGCACTGTCACGGCAGGCACGTCCTCGCCGCTGACCGACGGCGCCAGCGCCGTTCTGGTTTGCTCGGAAAAATATGCAGACGAGAAGGGGCTGAAGAAGATGGCCCGGATCCGTTCGATCGCCGTTTCGGGTTGCGAGCCCGAAATCATGGGGATCGGACCGGTTCAGGCGACTCGCAAGGCTCTGGCGCGGGCAGGGATCAGCGTTGAGGATCTGGGGGTCGTCGAGCTGAACGAAGCCTTCGCCAGTCAGTCTCTGGCGTGCATCCGTGACCTCGGCCTCAAGGAAGACATCATCAACATCGACGGCGGCGCAATTGCGCTGGGCCACCCTCTCGGGGCTACGGGCGCGCGCATCGTCGGCAAGGCGGCGCAACTGCTGCAGCGTGAGAACGCTCGGTATGCTCTTGCGACACAGTGCATTGGCGGTGGTCAGGGCATCGCCACGATCATGGAGCGGATCTGATGAACCAGACCGTCAAATCGACTGACAGACCAGAGGCGACTCTGGGCGACGCTTCCGGCCTCTCACGCGTCTGCGTGGTCGGTGCGGGGGTCATGGGGGCGAGCATTGCGGCTCATATCGCCAACGCAGGCGTCCCGGTGTTGCTGCTAGACCGCGCGGTCGGCGATGACCGCAGCAGCTTGGCGAAGGGCGCCATCGCGAAGATGCTCAAGACCGAACCGGCGCCGTTCATGGACCCGTCGGCGGCGAAGCTGATCCAGCCAGGTAACGTCGAAGACGATATCGAGGCCGTCGCATCCTGTGACTGGATTGTCGAAGCCATCATCGAACGGGTGGACCTCAAGCAAGATCTGTACCGCAAGCTCGAGGCGGTGCGTAAGCCCGGCGCGCCAATTAGCTCCAACACATCGACCATTCCGTTGAAGGATCTGACGGAGGGGCTGCCCGAAAGCTTTAAACGCGACTTTCTGATCACCCATTTCTTCAATCCTCCACGTTACATGAGGCTTCTGGAGATTGTCGGCGGAGAGGCGACCAACCCGGACCACATCCAGAAGCTGGGTGATTTCTGCGACCGGCAGCTCGGCAAGACCGTTGTGAAGGCGAAGGACACTCCCGGCTTCATCGCCAACCGCATCGGGACGTTCTGGATGTTGGTGGCGGTCCGCGCCGCGATCGAAATGGGCGTCAGCGTCGAGCAGGTCGATGCGATTATCGGACGGCCGTTTGGCATTCCGAAGACCGGCGTCTTTGGCCTGATCGACCTGGTTGGCGTTGACCTGATGCCGCATATCAACGCCAGCATGAAGGCCACGCTGCCTGCCGGAGATCGCTACATCAGCAAGGCGGATGATCTACCGCTGATCGCGAAAATGATCGCAGACGGCTATACCGGGCGGAAAGGGAAGGGCGGTTTCTATCGCATCAACCGCGAAGGCGGTGGAAAGACAAAGGAATCCATCAACCTCAAAACCGGCGAGTATGCGCGCTCGGAGCGGTTCTCTCTTCCTCCTTCCGCGAAGACCGCTGCGGATTTGCTGACCTCTCCCGATAAGTTTGGCGCATACGCCCGTGTCGTGATGGGGGAGACCCTCGCCTACGCCGCTTCGCTTGTGCCGGAAATATCGGACGACATCGCTGGCGTGGACGCAGCCATGACGCTGGGCTTCAACTGGAAAGTTGGACCGTTCGCCCTGATCGATCAGATCGGGCCGGCAAAGTTCGCAGCGCTGCTCAAGCAGTTGGATATCCCGGTCCCGGCGCTCGTTGAAGCCGTCGGTTCGGGAAAATTCTACGAAGAGCGTGACGGCGTCACGCAGGCTTTTGGTGTTGATGGCGCATATCATCCGGTTGAAAAACCGGAGGGCGTGCTGCTGCTTTCCGATATCCGCAAGAAAGGAAAGGCCGTTCTTTCCAACAAGTCGGCGTCCTTGTGGGACATCGGCGACGGTGTCGCATGTTTCGAGATCACCACGAAGATGAACACGTTTGACGACGGCGTTCTGGGACTTTTGGAGAAATCCATCGATCATGTGAAGACCAACTTCAAGGCGATGGTTCTGTATACGGACGCCTCCAATTTTTCGGCGGGCGCAAACCTCGGACTGGCGCTTTTCGCGGTCAACATGGCGGCATGGGGCGAAATCCAGAAACTCATCGACAAGGGGCAAAGCACCCTCAAGGCATTGAAATACGCGCCTTTCCCGGTCGTCGCCGCTCCGGCCGGCCTGGCGCTGGGCGGTGGATGCGAGATCATTCTGCATTGCGACGCGATTCAGGCGCACGCCGAACTCTATACGGGACTCGTCGAATGCGGCGTCGGCTTGATCCCCGGGTGGGGTGGTTGCGGGGAGATGCTCCTGCGTAATCAGGCCGACCCGAAAACGCCTCGCGGGCCGATGCCGGCGCCGCGCGGCGCGTTTGAGATGATCGCTGTTGCGAGAGTCTCAAAATCGGCCGCCGAAGCCAAGCGTATGCATATTCTCCGTAAGGCGGACGGCGTCACGATGAATCGCGATCGTGTTCTGGCGGACGCGAAGGCTCGGGCGCTTTCTCTGGTCGATGGTTACGTCGCGCCCGAGAAACCCGAATTTCGCGTCGCAGGCGCTGCGGGACGCACGGCGTTCGACATGGCGGTCGCTGGCATGGCCTCACAGGGTGTCGCAACCCCATATGACATCACCGTAGCTGGCGAGCTTGCGAACATTCTGACGGGCGGCGATCACGACACTACGGAGATCGTCACCGAAGAACAAATGCTGGAACTGGAGCGGAAAGGCTTCATGAGCCTGCTGCATAACACGGGCACGCTGGACCGCATCGAGCATATGCTCGAAACCGGCAAACCCTTGAGAAACTGAGCGACGGGGATACAAGAAAATGCAAACATACAACGCCCCCCTCCGCGACATGAAGTTTGTGCTGAACGAACTTCATGATTTCTCCAAGTTGACCAGTATCCCGGCGTTCTCCGGCGTCGACGCCGATCTGGTCGAGACGGTGCTTGAAGAAGCGGCGAAATTCACCACCCGCGTGTTGCTGCCGCTCAATCCGGTAGGCGACACGGAGGGATGCAGGCTCGAAAACGGCGTGGTGCACACGCCGACGGGTTTCAAGGAGGCCTACAAGCAGTTCTGTGACGGCGGCTGGTCGTCCGTTTCCGCGCCGCCGGAATACGGCGGGCAGGGTCTGCCGGAAAGCGTCGGCATGCTCATCTCCGAGATGATCTGCTCGACCAACCTGTCGTTCGGTCTCTATCCGGGCCTGACGGCGGGCGCGATGACGGCGCTACGCAAATACGGTTCGGAGGAGTTGAAATCCTTCTACCTGCCGAAGATGATTGACGGCACCTGGTCGGCGAGCATGTGCCTGACCGAGGCGCAGTGCGGCACTGATCTTGGTCTTGTGCGCACAAAAGCCATCCCGCAGGGCGACGACTCCTACGCAGTCACGGGCTCGAAGATATTCATATCCGCAGGTGAGCATGACCTGACCGAGAACATCATTCATCTGGTGCTGGCGCGGCTTCCCGATGCGCCTGAAGGCATCAAGGGTATCAGCCTGTTCCTCGTTCCAAAATTTCTTCCCAATGAGGACGGCAGTCTTGGCGCACGCAATCCCATCGTTTGCACCGCGCTCGAGCACAAGATGGGCATCAAGGGCTCCGCGACTTGTCAGATCAGTTTTGACGAAGCCAAAGGTTGGCTGGTAGGCGCGCCTCACAAAGGCATGCAGGCCATGTTCGCGATGATGAACGCCGAACGTCTCGGCGTCGGCATTCAAGGTCTTGGCATCACTGAAGTTTCCTACCAGAGCGCAGTTTCGTATGCGAAGGAGCGCCTGCAGGGCCGCGCGCTTTCCGGCGCCAAGTATCCGAAGCTCGCGGCGGACCCGATTATCGTCCATCCGGACGTGCGCCGGATGCTGATGACCATGCGCGTCAACGCGGAAGGGTGCCGGGCGCTCGGGACCTGGGTGGCGAACGCCCTGGATATCGCTGAGCACACGGAAGACGAAGTCCAGCGTCGAGACGCCGAAGACTTCGTCGCGTTGCTGACTCCGGTAGTCAAGGCGATGTTCACTGACATGGGCTCGGAATCCGCCAATCTCGCCGTGCAGACTTATGGCGGTCATGGCTACATCCATGATCACGGCGTGGAGCAGTTCGCTCGCGACGCACGGATCACCATGATCTACGAAGGCACCAACGGGGTGCAGGCGCTCGACCTCGTCGGCCGCAAGCTGCCAGCGCATATGGGCAGGAGTCTTCGGGGTCTATTCCATCCGATCGCGGACTTCGTCGCCGAACACAAAGAACATCCGCTGTTTTCCAAGATGATCGAGGGTCTGGAGCGCGCGCTTGGCGCATTGCAGCTTTCGACCGCGCACGTCGCTCAGAAAGGCATGGCGGACCCGGAGGAGGCAGGAGCTGCGGCGACGGATTATCTGCGGCTGATGGGCCTTGTCTCGCTCGCTTATCTCTGGGCGCGTACGGTGACCATCGCCGTGTCCAAACTTGGAGCGGCGGAGGGGCCGGATAAAGCCTTCTACACGGCGAAGCTGAGTTCGGCCCGCTTCTTTTACGATCGTATTCTGCCAGAGTCGGCTGCGCTGTATCTGAAGATCAAGTCGGGCAAGAAGTCGCTGATGGAACTGCCTGAAGACCTGTTCTAACTGCAGGGCGTGCTACACTCCCGGCGACGGTCTGACCGAGCGCCGGGAACGCTGCGGAAGATCAATCTTACGGAGTTGCCTGATGACGACACAGGACAACAAACACGCAGAGCTTCCCGTCGGGTTCGTTCCTATTCCGATCCTGAACCCGGATGGTTTCGACGCCCTGACCGGCGGGTTCGCGATCAAGGATGATGATGGTCATCTGGTCGCAGGCTTTCGGGTGGAGGCCTGTCACTGTAACCACGCGAAAATCTGCCACGGCGGTATGCTGGCGACTGTGTGCGACGGTTACCTTGCGCTGGCTGCGATGTACCGGAATGACTTTCAGCTCGCGATATTGCCGACCATGTCTCTGACCGTTGACTATCTCGCGCCGTCGGAATTGAACGACTGGGTCGAAATCCGGGCGGAGGTTCTGCGTGTCACGCGCAACGCCGTTTTCGTTCAGGGACTGGCGCGCGTGAACGGAGCTCCGGTCGTGCGGGCGAGCGGGGTCTTCAAACGTGGTTCGCCGAAGCCCGATGGAATTGACGCCGGAAAGGCGTTGAGGGGGTTTTTGAAAGCGCCGATGTCGGCGAAGGCGTAGCGATCTGACGGGGGGGGGCAGGCCGACTTTTCCAACTTAATAAGCTTGACCATGGCGAGATTCGAGAATGCAGCGCCGCCAAACCGCATCGAGTTTGCAACGACACGGCATCATGGCCGACACTGTTGGCACATAAGAGGCTCATGTCGCCCACGGTGCGGCAGCAAGACGAAAGGGACAGATCAATATGAGCGTCGATGCGGAAGACCCGAAAGAAAACCGGCTGTACTCTGTGAGCGAACTTTCTCGTGAACTGGCGATTACGCCACGCTCCATGCGCTTTTACGAGGATAAGGGCCTGATCTCGCCGTCCCGCGTCGGCACGACGCGCGTGTACTCAATCCGTGATCGGGCGCGGATGAAGCTGATCATTCGCGGCAAGCAGCTTGGTTTCACGCTACGCGATATCAAACAGTACCTGGATCTGTATGACGCCGACCCGAAGCATAGCGCACAAAAAATGCTGCTCCTGAAGCAAATTCAGAAAAAGATGCGTGATCTCAACGCCATGGGTGCGGCGATTTCAGCTACACTTTCTGATCTTGAAAACATTCAGCAGTCGCTGTTGAATTCCTTCACCGTCGACGCTGCGTGACATGAGGGCGTTCGCATCAGGACACCCTCGCTTCGAACCGCCAAAGTCACATTGTGGGCATGCGGGGGCAGGCGAGCGGCGCCTCTCCTCGTGGCGCACGCCGTTTGGGTTACTAAAATAGCCTCCCGATGAGGGGAGTTTTTGAATGACGCGATCATGCCTGACATCACCAGGCGGGATACCCACAGGTCCCGAAATTCCGCATCCCGGGCGCGTCCCGCCCTTGCCTCCTCCTGCATTGGACGAGCCTCCGGCACGCGAAGAGCCTGAGCGGCCGGAGCCTTTGAAAGATCCGCCGCTACAGTGAAGCGTGTGCGGGATTGTTGATCGTGCTCTGCTCGCGTCTGAATCAAGGGAATTCTCATGCCGCCAAATAACACCTCGGGGCCATGGTATCTGGACGATCTCAAGACGGGCGATCTGTTTCGAAGCGGCGAATACGAAATGGACGCAAATCAGATTGTAGCCTTTGCGCAGCAGTTCGATCCGCAGCCTTTCCATATCGACCACGAAGCCGCTAAAGCGTCGATGTTCGGTCAACTCGCAGCAAGTGGATGGCACACCGCTGCTATCACCATGCGTCTTCTGGTTGAAATCCTTCCATTTTACAAAGGGTTGATCGGTCTTTCGACCGACATCCAGTGGCCGCGTCCCACGTATCCGGGCGACAGGCTGCGCGTGGAGTGCCGTGTCTTGGAGATCGCGCCGTCTCGATCTCGCCCTGAGCAGGGGGTGGTGACTGTCGAAACACTGACGCTTGGGCAGG
This sequence comes from Acetobacter sp. DsW_063, assembly GCF_002153745.1. Lineage (GTDB taxonomy): Bacteria > Pseudomonadota > Alphaproteobacteria > Acetobacterales > Acetobacteraceae > Acetobacter. Next base: position 41,890 of record NZ_JOPL01000091.1, read on the forward strand.
AGGGAGAGCCGCGCCAACGTCAGATCACAAAAGTGCTGGCGTTCAGAAAACCGGAGTGAACGTCCAACGCTCAGGCGAGGGCAATTCCTGTTGCCTGCGACAGGGCTTCAGCCACGCCCGGAGCTGCAGCGAGAATCGTGGCCCCACCTGTCAAGCCGCCTTCCCGCAGGAACGGCGAGACGCGGGCGCCCGCTTCCTCAAGGATGATCAGCGCGGCGGCGACGTCCCACAGATTGATGACAATTTCAATATAACCGTCCAGCCGCCCGCATGCGACGTCAGCCAGCGCGAGCGCTCCGGAACCGCCCGAACGCGGCATCGCGCCGAGATCGAGAATCGCCCCGATTTTTTCCATGAAAACTGGTTTCGGAACGCGGTTGCTCCATCCCATCTCGATCATCGCGCTGCGCGTATCGGTGACGGGGGAAGCATGAATGGGCTTCCCGTTCATGAATGCGCCGCCGCCCAGCCGCGCGGTGTAAATCTCGCCCAGCGCGGGGGCGTTGATCACACCCGCCACCGGGCGATCGCCGTCCAGCAGCCCAAGCGACACGCACCAGCGATTGCGACCGCGCGCAAAATTCGACGTGCCGTCGATGGGGTCAATCACCCACCGCAAGCTTCCTTGCCTGACGCTGCCACCTTCCTCGCCTTGAAACCCGTCTTCAGGGAACAGTTCTTGCATACGGCGAGCGACGAATGCTTCGACGGCGCCGTCCGCTTCGGTCAGCCAGTCCTGGGCGGATTTCTGACTGCCGCTGGGGCCACCGGATGGCGGGCGCATTGCAAGGGCCAGGCGAGAGGCGTCCTCGACCACTGCGCGAGCGGCTTCAAGACGGCGATCTATTGCGACGGACATGATGCGTTCCAGCCGGAGCCGGCCTCTTCTGGCCGGCTGGACCGGCTGGTTATGGTTCCGGCGACGGTTATGCCGCTGACGCTCGGTGTAGTCGAGCGGCTGGAAGGACGTAGGAGTAGTCCTCTGACGCCAAGGCGTGCGCGTATGAGGCGCCGATGATACGAAGAACGTGTTTTGACAGATAGCCTTCGGCGTCGAACACTCGTCGTTACGAACGGGAGAGCGGGTTGAACGTATTTCCCAATCAAACGTTTGCTACAACGCCGGAGCAAAAATAAACAACAGCCGAGGCGGGCGAGGTTTGAACCACGATAACTGGGGACACGCGGAGTCCGCATAACGGCCACAAGACATCCCCCCGCGAACGGGTGGGACTCAGGATGAAGCAATGAACATTCATGAGTATCAGGCTAAGGCTCTTCTTAAACGTTACGGAATGAACGTACCGCCGGGAGTGGTCGTGCATTCGCCGGGCGAAGCGCGAGATGCGGCCAAGACGCTTCCGGGGAGCGTTTTCGTCGTTAAGGCGCAAATCCATGCAGGCGGTCGCGGTGCCGGACATTTTCTGGGGGAGTCTTCTGGCGGTGGCGTCCGCTTGGTGAAAACCCCGGAGGAGGCGAAAGCCGCGGCTTACGATATGCTCGACCGCACGCTCGTCACCCGACAGACCGGCCCTGCCGGACGCGTTGTTCGTCGCCTGTATGTCGAGGCAGGATGCGCAATCGACCGCGAGCTTTATCTGTCGCTTCTCATAGATCGCGTGGCGCGACGCATCACTGTCGTCGCATCGGACGCCGGCGGCATGAGCATTGAAGATGTGGCGGAGAAAACGCCCGAACGCATTTACAAGGTTCCCGTAGATCCCGCGCTTGGCCTCAGCGATTATCAATCCCGCGACATCGCAGTGAAAATCGGTCTCACGGGGCAACTGATTCGCGAGTTCGTGCAGGTCATGCGGGCGGCATACACGGCGTTCACCACGCTCGACGCCGCATTGGTCGAGATCAATCCGCTTGTCGTCACAAAAGAGGGAACGCTGCTCGCGCTCGACGCCAAGATGGGCTTCGACGACAACGGCCTGTTCCGTCACAAGGAGATCGAAGAACTCCGCGATCCGAATGAAGAAGATCCTCGCGAGCGGGAGGCTGCGCGATTTGGTCTTTCATATGTTGGGCTGGAAGGCACGATCGGATGCATGGTTAACGGCGCGGGCCTTGCCATGGCGACGATGGACATCATCCATTCCGAAGGCGAATCTCCTGCCAATTTTCTGGACGTGGGCGGCGGCGCCTCGCGCGAGCGCGTGGGCGCCGCGTTCCGCATTCTGCTGGGCGATCCGAGCGTTGAAGGCGTCCTGGTCAATATTTTTGGCGGCATCATGCGCTGCGACATCATTGCGGAGGCTGTCATTTCCGCTTGCCGGGAGGTCGGCCTGAAAACGCCGCTTGTCGTGCGTCTGGCTGGCACGAAGGTCGAGGAGGGGTTGAAGATGATCGAAGAATCCGGTCTCGACGCGATCGTCGCTGAGGATTTGGGGGACGCAGCCCGGAAGATTGTGGCCGCCGTCCGCAGCCGGAGGGCAGCCTGATGTCTATTCTCGTCGATAAAGACACAAAAGTTCTTGTGCAGGGGTTCACCGGCGCGCACGGAACGTTCCATTCCGAGCAGGCGATCGCCTACGGCACGAAGGTCGTTGGCGGCGTGACGCCGGGTCGCGGCGGAGATACGCATCTCGGCCTTCCGGTATTCGACACGATGGAGCAGGCGCGCGCCGCGACGCATGCCGACGCCACGGTCATTTACGTTCCGCCGCCTGGCGCGGCCGACGCCATTATTGAGGCGATCGCCGCCGAAACTCCGTTGATCATATGCATCACCGAAGGCATTCCTGTGCAGGACATGCTGCGCGTTCGGGTGGCGCTCGATCGTTCAAAAAGCCTGCTGGTGGGGCCGAACTGTCCTGGCGTTATCACGCCCGACGCCTGCAAGATCGGTATCATGCCAGGACAGATTCATCGGCGCGGCGGCGTCGGCATTGTCTCGCGGTCCGGGACTCTGACTTATGAAGCGGTTGCTCAGACGTCCGACCTTGGGCTCGGGCAAAGCACATGCGTGGGCATCGGTGGCGATCCAATCAAGGGCATGGATTTCATCGACGTTCTCGAACGCTTTGTCGCCGACCCTGAAACCGATTCCATGATCATTATCGGAGAAATCGGCGGCGTTTCCGAAATCGAAGCGGCGCAGTTCCTGCGCGACAGCCGGACGAAAAAGCCGGTCGTGGGACTCGTCGCAGGCATCACAGCGCCGCCGGGCCGCCGTATGGGGCATGCCGGAGCTGTTATTTCCGGCGGTGAAGAAACGGCGGAGGCGAAGATCGAGGCCATGCGCGCAGCGGGCATTCATATCGCGCCCAGTCCGGCCGAGATGGGCAGAACGTTGTTGTCTCTGCTCAAGGGCTGAAGCTAATTCCAGCGCCGCCTGATGGCGGCGCTGGCCTTTGGTGACCACCGAATCTCGGAGTTTTCCCAAGAATGGCGCCTGCGAACGCTGTTCCGCAGTGTTAGACGCCTACGCCACTGAGTTTGAGTCCTTTATGCGTCAGCCGCGCGACAAACCGAGGTTTTCTCGCAAAGTCGCGCCTTCATACTCCGTTCTGACGATTCCCTGCTCGCGCAGGATCGGTAAAACCTCTGCGACGAAACGCCTGAACTGGGCCGGATGCTCAAGGTAGATATTAAGGCCATCCAATGCGCCATTCTCGAACCACTCAGCAATGCTGCTCGCGACAGTTACAGGCGAGCCAACGAACGGCTTCCCCCGGCCGACCGAGGCGACGCGCCCGCGATTTTGGGTGGCTTCCACGACCTGCCGGAGCGACAGTTTCTCCGCCACTGCGCGTTCAGTGACCGCCTTCGCCGCCGTATACCAGCTCTTTTCCGCAAGTTTCAGGACTTCTGCGGGGAAGGGGGCGTCCAGATCGTATGTGGTAAAGTCATGCCAGCCAAAAAGTCGGCCAAATTCCCTTAAGGCCCAATCGAAGCTGTGATCATGTTCGGCGTAATGCCGCTCCAGTTCAACTGCATCTGCATCCGTGTCGCCGACTACAAACTTGATGCCGGGGGAGATCAGCACACTGTCAGGGTCACGACCGAACGACGCGGCGCGTTTACGCATGTCGTCGCGAAACGCCCGCGTTGCTTCGAGCGTCGAACCGTGAGTGAACACCGCATCAGCGAAGCGCGCGCCAAGGTCGCGGCCGGGATTTGAGTCGCCTGCCTGAAAAATGATTGGTTCGCCTTGCGGTGACCGCTCGATATTCAGCGGCCCGGCGACGCTGAAGTGTCGCCCCTTGTGGTTCAGGGAATGCAGCTTCGACGGGTCGAGAAAGAGCTTCCTTTCCCTGTCGCGGGGAAGCGCGCCATCCTCATACGAACGCCATAGGCCTCGTGCGACCTCAATAGATTCCTCGGCGCGGCTGTGCCGTTCTTCGTAATCGAAATGCTCTTCGCGGCTGAAATTGCTTGCGGTTCCGGCGTCACCGGTTGTCACGACGTTCCAGCCTGCTCGGCCGCCGCTGATCAGGTCGAGGGAGGCGAGACGGCGGGCGATGTTGAACGGGTCATTGTAGGACGTGCTCAGGGTTCCAACGAGACCGATATGGCGCGTGACCATCGCCAGAGCCGAGAGCAGTGTCAACGGTTCAAGTCGGCTAAGGTAATGGGGTGGTGAATTCGGTGTGATGAACTGGCTGTCCACGATAAAAAGCCAGTCGAATTTTGCGTCTTCAGCCTGTCGCGCAACGTCTGCGAACCAGTTGACGTCAACGCTTGCGTTGGCCGGAATTTCGGGATCCAGCCACCGGTTGTAGTTTCCTGGTCCGCCGACGCCCGTTGGGACAAGGCCGAGCTTCAGTTGTCTTTTGCTCATTGTCGGATTTTCCTATGCAATGATTTTTGTGGCCTTGAAATCGCGCCCCGGTGGGACCAGCCCCTGCGCGGCGTAACGGTCATTGATCGCCTGAAGCGTATCGAGATCGCTTGCATCCGGGCTACGAATTGAAAAAGTCCTGTGCTGCAAAACGGATGTGACGGTATCGATCGACATATTTTCCCACTGTCGGGACAGAAGAGACGCGGCCGCGCTTTTGTTGTCGCGGACCCACGCCGCTGCATCGTTCAGGACCGAGCGGAACGTCGTAACGGTCTCCGGATGAGCCTGTACAAAGGCAGAGTCAGCCAGATAGTAGCGATTGTAACGCATTTTGACGGCAGAACCATCGCCCAGAAGATGAGCCTCTGGCAGCGCCGTCGCGAAACTGAAGAACGGATCAAAGGTCGCCCAGGCGTCGATGGCGCCGGTTCGAAATGCCTGGAGACATGCTGACTCGGGCACATAAATCGGGTGAATGTCCGACAGTTTAAGATTGACGGACGCAAGAGCTTGAACAAGAAAATCGAATGCGCTTCCGGTCTTCCCTACCGCGACGCGGCGTCCTCTCAGGTCAGAGAAACTGGTGATTCCTCGGTCTTTTCTCGCGACAATGCCAAGCGCGCTCGGGCTTGGCCCTTCGACCGCGTAAATGGCCAGCGACGGGAACAGCGGCAGAACGACGACGGGCACGGCTTCAGCGACGTCACTGACGTAATCGACCTGCCCGATCTGGGCGGCTGAGGTGCTCAATATGCTCCACACTGGACTGAAGCCGATTTTCTCAAGCCGCGGGTTGATGAGATTGTTTGCGCGCGCGACCTGAAACAGTATGGAGGACTGTTGGTAGCTCACAGTCAGTTCCCGATCAGACGCAGCTCGCGCGCGTGGGGAGCATGTCCCGGTCAGCGCCAGAGCGGTTGCGCCAGAAAGGAAGGAGCGTCGCTTTATTACGGGCATATCCGACATCGACGTGGCCCTTTGCTGCTCGTCCATCAGAATGAATATCCCACTCGCCCGTACCAGTAGGAGCCGGTGATCGGAATTCCGGATGATGACGTGTCGTAAATAGAGTTTCCGTTGTATCTCAGAATGAGAGGCAGTTTTCGTGGCCTTACATTGAAGAGATTGTTTACGCCGATCGTCGCCCTCAGCCGGTCCGACATAAAGCGTCTCGTGACCTCGAGATCAGTCATCCAGCGCGGGGAATTTTCGAACTGCGCAAATTGCTGGATCGAGTAACGAAGCGCTGCAGGGGCGGCGACCTGATACGTGAGATTTCCCGTCGTCTGACCGTAACGTGTCTGGCGCACGTTCACGTCCCACGCCCCGATAGTCCACCGCGCATTCAGAATGATCTTGCTGCGGGGCGTTGCTGTGGTGATCCAGCCGATCGCCTGCGCATTCAGCAGCGGCGTCCCGTTCGCATCGTTCGACAGGTGGTGCAGGCGTGTTCTGTTCAGGTCGATACCGACCGTCCAGTCGACTACGCCATAGCGCCCGAAGCGAGTCACATAGTCGGCGTTGATGTCGACGCCCTGGGTCCGTGTGCTTGCCGCGTTTGAAAAGTAATTGGCCGTGACATTGCTTGGATCCAGCCCCGGTGGGAGCGCGATGCCGGTGAGGCCAATAGCCTCTTCCGCCAACGCGCCGTTGTAATTGCCTCCGCCGAGAATGCGGTCGCGGATGGTGATCTGATAAGCGTCGGCGGTGACGTGCAGTCGCGGGAAGGGCTCAAACACGACGCCACCGCTGATATTGGTGGAACGTTCAGGCTTCAATTTTGTCGCGCCGAGCAGCTCGGCGGCCGCCGAATTGACGGCGAGGCTTCCAGAGGCCCCGGTCGGCGTCACGCTCAGGCTGCTGAAATGTTGCTCCGCCAAAGAAGGTGCGCGAAACCCGTTGCTGATCGTGGCCCGAAACGCCAGACGCTTTGAAACCTCATATCGCGCGGAAACTTTACCACTCTCGGCATTGCCGAAATCCGTGTAGTGCTCGAACCGACCGGCGAAATCGAGATCGAGCTTCCTGACAGGAGAAATCCCGACATCGGCGTATCCAGCCCAGATATCACGGCTCCACGACCCCGCGGATTGCGGAGTAAGTCCGGGCGCTCCCTGCAATCCTCCAAGAAGGTATGTGGGCGCGTTGCCAGATACGATGTCGTATGTCTCAAGGCGGTGTTCCGCCCCGAAAGCCAGTTTCAGAGGTCGCCCGAGAACCACAAAGCCTCGACTCAGATCGAGATTATTGGTCCATTGTGCGTTTCTGTATGCCTCCGCGAACCCCTTGGTGGGTGTCCAGCCATAAGCCGCGTAATAGGAGGTGTTTGCGGAATTGATGGTGGACAGCCGACTTTCGTCTGCGCCGTATGTCGTGCTCAAATCCCAATGAAAACCGCCGAGGAAATGATCCCCTGTGAGGCCGAGCGTGGCGGCGTAGTCATTCTCCTCGTTTACACTGGAAGGGTTGAATCCCCATGGGTAGACACTGGGCAATATACTGGGCAGTCGGTTCGTTTCGTAGAGCTGAATATGCCGGTGCATATAGGTGACGTTGGCGTAGAACTTTACGTTTTCAGTGATGTTCTTTCCCAGTTCTATCGCGAGGGATTCACGTGTCTCTTCCGGTGTGGCGAAATTATAGTCCTCGGGGCGATAATGCGTGCCCGTCACGAAATGGTCAGCGTGATAGACCTGTCCGCTAAGGTGTAAATAACCGTCATTCCCCAGCTTCAGGCCGCCGTCGGCGTTAAGCTGATAATCCCAGCCAGGCGAGCCATAGAGATAGTTGAATGGATGAGCGCCACTTTGGAACGACGTGTTGAGCCCATGATCCGTCTTTTTGAGGATGATATTGACTACGCCGGCGATGGCGTCCGATCCGTACATGGCGGCCGCGCCGTCTCGCAGAACTTCAATATGATCGATCGCCGAAAGAGGAATTGCGTTCAGGTCTACCGGCGTCGTGCCGTGCTCGGGGCCTGAGTAGGTGGCGACTACGCCTGTCGTGTGTCGTCTCTTGCCATCGACAAGAACCAGAACTTCATTGGGTGTCAGCCCCCTCATGCGTATGCCGGCGACCTGCCCGGAACCGGCGAGTAAACTGCTGTTAATCGACGGATCAGTACGCGCCAGAGCATCTGCAATATTGAGCGCGCCGGTTCGCGCAAGTTCCGCGCCGGTGATGATATCGATCGGGCTGGCGCTGCTTCTCGCCGTGCGATGAGAGTCACGCGTGCCAGTGACGATCATCTGTTCAGACTCTTGGGAAGGTAAAGTTTTGGGAGCGGCGAGCACACTCGAGCGCACTGGCGTTTTCGTGCTACGCGTCGTCGTTCGGGCCGCCTGCGTCGTGTGAACGAATTTCCGGCTGTCATGTTTGGCGTGGGCCGAAGAAACCGACGCCACGCCCTCTGCCCACGCGGCGTTACATCCAAAGGCAAGAGACGCTGCGAGGAAAGTTCTTTGAGATGAAAAGAAAATCGACATTCCGGAAAATTAGTCCTGACGCTGGGAAAGCGCGTCAGGCTTTAAAGGCGGGGTGTCGACGTCACAAACGAGATATCTAAAGGTTACGGTTGAGGCATATTTTAACAAATCATGTCATGCGGATTGATCTGACAGTTTGCCTTTCTGACAAAAGCGCGCGCATGCTTCCATTCAAGCCTGCACCGCCAGCGTCACCAGACGCAACGTCACCTCGCTTGCCTGAGCGAAGGCTGGAAGCGGAAGACATTCGTAAATGGAGTGAAAGTTCAGGCCGCCGGTGAAATAGTTCGGTGTTGGTATTCCTCGCGCCGACAGGGCCGAGCCGTCCGTTCCGCCCCTCATGGGAATGACATTTGGCGTGATCCCACAAGCGGCGAACGCTTCCTCCAGCAACGCAATGCAGCGGCGATCATTACCCATCGCCGACGCGATGTTCGAGTAAACGTCGGCGATCACGCAGGAAATTGCGGCTCGCGGAAATGCGGCAAGAGTCGCGGCAACTTTCTTCTGCAGATCAACTTTTCGTTTTTCGAAATTCGTCCGGTCGAAATCACGGATCGAGACGGAAAGGCGCGCGGTCGCCTGATCCCCTGAAAATCCATTCACCCAGCAATAACCTTCCCGCCCTTCGGTATGTTCCGGCGTATCGTGCGGATCGAACCGTGCGATCAGGTCAGTCGCCACCAGTATAGGATTGACGAGAACGCCCTTCGCCGCCATCGGATGGGCTGTTACTCCATCTATCGTGATCTTGGCCTGTGCTGCGTTGAATGTTTCGTAAACAAATTCTCCGGATGCGCACGCGTCCACCGTATAGGCGAACTCCGCCGGAAAACGCTCCAGGTTCATGATTTTTGCACCGCGCAGGCCGATCTCTTCGTCGGGGACGAACGCGACGAACACGTCTCCATGCGGTGTTCCGCTCGCGATGACGGTTTCGAGCATGTCCATGACGATCGCGACAGCCGCCTTGTTGTCCGCGCCAAGAACGCTCGTCCCGTCGGTGAAGACGACGTCCTGTCCGATATGGGGCGTGAGTTCCGGATGCTCGTCAGCCAGCAGCCATATGTCGCGTTCCGGATTCAGGCAGATGTCCTGCCCATCGTAACGCAGGATTTGCGGGTGCATTTCTGGCGACAAACCTACGTCTACAGTATCGAGATGCGCACAGAACCCGATACGCGGCGCGGTGGCGGGGCCGTTCGCCGGGAGGTGCGCTGTGAGCACGCAATGCTCATCGAGATGGACGTCCTTCAGGCCAAGTTCGTTCAGTTCGTCGCGGAGGAGCGACGCCAGAGTCCACTGCCCGTCGGAAGACGGAACCACTGTGGCCTGCGCGGAACTCTGGCTCGGGATCGCGACATAACGAAGAAAGCGATCGAGCAGGCGGGAGCCGGAATGTGGCATCGGGCTTTGTTCCTTGGCCGGTAAGGGGTTGCCTGAGCCGGACAATAGAATACAGACTGCCGGGCGAAACTCTGCTGTTCGCCTGCATGCAGGCAAGAGCGTCACCCGGATATAGGGAATTTGGATCGTCAGTGAAAGTTTCGTCCCTTCATATTTATCCGGTGAAAAGCCTGCGCGGCTTGTTGCTGACTCAAGTGGACATGGATCCCTGGGGGCCACGTGGCGACCGCCGATGGGTCGTGGTTGACGTGGAAGGCGTCTTCATTACCCAAAGAACCGACGCCGCGATGGCGCGAATTTCCGTGACGCCGACGCCAGACGGATTGACGCTTCAACGTGACGGCGACGTGTCTTTGACGATTTCGTGCCCGTCGGGCGGCGCGAGGCGCGTGCGCGTCTGGCGCAGTGACGTGACAGGAAATGACGCGGGCGACGAAGCCGCTGCTTGGCTTGAAGCCGCGTTGGGGCGGGCGTCGCGACTGGTTTACATGGATGCGCCGGACAGCGCGCGGCCCGGAGAGCACGACGGGCAGGAGTTTCAGGTCTCCTTCGCGGACGCCTTTCCTGGCCTACTCTGCACGGAGGCGTCGCTGGACGATCTGAACGCCCGTCTGGATCGCGCCGTGCCGATGACGCGTTTTCGCCCGAACGTTGTCGTGGAGGGCGCGTCGGCCTGGGCGGAGGACGAGTGGACACGCATAAGGATAGGGCAGGTCGAGTTGGCTTTGGTGAAGCCCTGTTCCCGCTGCGTCGTCACGACGATTGATCAGGAAAGCGGCTCCATCGTTGTTCCGGGACAACCGCTGAAGACGCTCGCCGGATTTCGCCGGACGCCCGAGGGTATTATGTTTGGTCAAAATTTTCTTGTTGAAAAAGCGGGAACTATTCGAAAAGGCGACACTGTCGAAATTCTCGAACGGGGTGCGGCGACATAATCGACGTTCGCCGATCCGCGCTTTGTCGGCCACATTGCAACAGAGTTCGGAGTGAAGCCAGACAGGTACGGGATACGGTTCTTCATGGTGCTGGAAGTCATGATAACTTAACTTTCGCCGTCGCCTCTCCCGGAGGAAACTCCCGTAGCCTCCGCTGTTGATCCGAGGAAACCATTGCCGGACGCCAGTCGACCTCCCGAACCTCTGTGTGGCGATGACCTGTTGGCGTCCTGGACCCTCTCGACAAGTTCAAAATCGCCGATGATAGCGGCGCTCCAGGCGAGTAATCCTTCACGCAAAATTGGCGCACGTCTTAGCCGCATTCTGATCGTTGCGGCGCTCGGTTTTGTCGCGCCAATGGCGCACGCGGTTGCAGCCAGTACGCCTCTGGTCACCGATGTTCTGCCATCGGGCGTACCGCTTCCGGCGCCGGCGCCGGATTTCGCGCCTGCGGTCAGCGACGCCAGCACGGAACTGCTCGGAAATGCCGGGGGAGTCAGGCCATGGCTTGATCGTCACGGCGTGCAGATCAATCTGCAAGACGTGGAGGAATTGTGGGGATTGGCGTCGGGCGGCGTGCGCCCCGGCCCGACGTATGACGGGATCACCGCCGTCACGCTCCAGTTGAACACGCAGCAGGCCTTTGGGTGGCATGACGGGCTGTTTAACATCAGCGCGCTGCAGATACGTGGCCGGTCGTTAACCAACGAGCGCCTGCAATCGCTGAATGCGGTCAGCGGCTACGACGCCGGGCGCTCGACGCGCCTCTTCGAACTCTGGTACGGGCAGGGCTTTTTAGGAAATCGTCTTGACGTCCGTGTTGGATCGATCGACCTCGACACCGAATTTCTGGTTAGCCAAAACGCGTCGCTTTTCCTGAACGCCAGTTTTGGGTGGCCGCTTTCCACGTCGAGCAACCTCTATTCGGGCGGCCCGTCATGGCCATATTCTGCTGTCGGCGTCCGTGTAAAATGGGCGCCTGCTCATCCGCTGGTGCTGATGGGTGCGGTGACAGACGACAATCCGACCCACGGCCCGTTCTATAGCTCCGTCGCGGCCAATCAGCGCGACCCATCGGGAACCCAATTCTCGACCAAAGGCGGGGCCCTCTTTATTGGCGAAGCTCAGCTCTGGGTCGACGCGGCGCGGAGGCTCGCCACCCGAGACAACGCCGCCTTGCCCGGCACATGGAAAATAGGCGCGCTGTTCGACACCGGCCGTTTTCCTGATCAACGTTATGATGATCGTGGCGGCTTGCTGGGTAGTCCTGACAGTGATGGGAGGCCGTTTTACCATCGCGGAAACTGGATGGCCTATACGGTCATTGACCAGATGCTGTGGCGCGCGGCGAAGGGGCGGCAGAAAGCCGTCAGCGTCTTCATCCGCGCCACCGCCAATGGCGGTGTACGAAACCGTTTCGCGTCGGAAGTTGAAGCGGGTCTGACATTCGACGGGCTGGTTCCGGGGCGTATCGACGATACGATCGGTATCGCTTGGGGGACGACGCTCTATGGGCGGCGGGCTCTGGAAAGCGCGCGCGACGCGATACGGCTTGGCGGCTCCGGCGCCGCCGACCTGAAACCTGAGAATCACCTCGAACTGACGTGGCAGATTGCGGTGACGCCTTACCTCAACCTTCAGCCAGATTTGCAGTATTTTTGGAATGTCGGCGGAATGGCCCAGGGCAGTTCGGGTGGGATCGCCAATGGCTTCGTGGCGGGCCTGAACATGACGACGACCTTCTGACGCCTTGCGAGTTTCATCTAAGTTTCAAATCGCCGTCGTCTCAAAACCGGTATCCTGAGCCACGCGACGAATAACGTCGCGAAAGCAGGGATGCGCGCACGATGGACGAGTGGGAACAGATCGAGCTGTCAGCCGAGGAACGTGAGCGCGTGCAGATGCGCCGCGAGATCATCGATGACCTCGATGAGGAATTCGAGCTGTCGCCGGAAGAGGAAGCGGTCGGAGGCCCGCTCGACGCTGAAGATCGCGCGTTCCGCCGTATCTATTTTCGCGAATTGATCCGCCTGCAGGGCGAGCTGATCAAGCTCCAGGATTGGGTGAAAAGCACAGGTCATCGTCTGGTCGTTCTGTTCGAGGGCCGCGACGCGGCGGGGAAGGGCGGGGCGATCAAGCGTATTACGCAGCGGCTGAACCCGCGCATCTGCCGCGTCGCAGCGCTGCCCGCGCCGAACGACCGGGAGCGCACCCAGTGGTATTTTCAGCGGTACGTCGCGCATCTGCCCGCAGCGGGCGAGATCGTGTTGTTCGACCGCAGCTGGTACAACCGCGCTGGCGTCGAACGGGTCATGGGGTTCTGCTCCGACGCTGAATATGAAGAGTTTTACCGCTCTGTCCCCGAGTTCGAACGGATGCTGGTCCGTAGCGGCGTCCAGATTGTGAAGTTCTGGTTCTCGATAACCGACGACGAACAGGAAGCCCGTTTTCGCGCCCGTATCGAAGATCCCCTGAAGCAATGGAAGCTCAGCCCGATGGATCTGGAGAGCCGTCGTCGCTGGGAGGACTACACCCACGTGAAGGAGACCATGCTCGAGCGCTCCAGCATTGAGGAGGCGCCGTGGTGGGTCGTGCAGGCGGTCGACAAGAAGCGTGCGCGCCTCAACTGCATCTCACATCTTTTGTCGCTGGTTCCGTATCAGGCCCTGCCGCATCCTGAAGTCGTGTTGCCCGCGCGTGTTCATCACCCGGACTACGAGCGCCAGCCAACGCCGGCTTCGATGATCGTTCCTGAGTTGTATTAATCGGCTTTCGCCCTGCGTCGTCCTTCGGAGCGCTCAACCCGCTTCGAAGGGCCGCTCAGAATAAACAGCAGGAAATACACAGGGCGCTTTTTGTCGGATGCTGCATGCCTTGAGGCGTCCATATCTGGTCCGGTGAGAAATTTACATTTCGCCCTTCTTCTGAAATCCTCCGCCTGACTCAGCCTGCGTCCCGCCGAACAGGCGAAACATCAGGATCTGGCGACGACCGCGCTCGCTTCAGAACAGCGCGCTATACAGGATTTCAGATGCTTGCCACTCCGAACGAGCCGGTCCCTCAATTAACTCTGGTCCCCTTCGCAGAGGAGCACTTTGCGACGCTATCCAGTTGGTTTCAAAGTCAGAAAGACGTCGTCCAATGGGGCGGCCCGGGACTGCTTTATCCGCTCGACAGCACGCAGATGGCTCCAATGGCGATTGAGAATGCGAAAGCGTCATGCTGGATGGTTGAAGACGAGAGCGGAAAGATGATCGGTCACGTTCAGCTCGCTTTTGACTGGCTCAACGGGGTGGCGAAGCTGTGTCGGGTGGCTATGGCCCCGAGCGAGCGAGGCAGGGGGCTTGCGCGCCACATGGTGCGGGAGGCCGTCGCCCGGGCGTTCTCCCACCCACAGATCGAACGCGTCGAACTGAACGTGTACAGTTGGAACGTCGCTGCGATACGCGCCTATGTTAGGCAGAATTTCGTAAAAGAGGGCGTTCGGCGATCGTCGGTGCTGATCGACGGGGAACGCTGGGACACCGTGATGATGGCGATGCTTCGGCAGGAGTGGGATGGCGCGGACGCCACATAGCCCGAAGCGTGATGGCGCGCGAACTCACCCCAGCAGGTGGCGCAATGCCTCTTCGGCTCCAGGAGCCTCCCACAGGACTGGCCCCGATCGGCGCGCGACTTCACGCCCCTGCCGATCAATGAGGACGGTAACCGGCAAGGCTTCCTCATCCAGCGCCTTCGCCGTAGCCGCCGTCGGATCGTAGTAAGGCGGCAGCGTCGTCACGCCGGTACGCGTCAGGAATGGCGCGACTTTCGCTGCGCCGCCGCGATCGAGCGACACGGCGAGAACGACGACGCCGTCCTTTTCAAGCTGTGGCGCAAGACGCGCCAACGTGGGCAGTTCCGTCACACACGGAGGGCACCATGTCGCCCAGAGATGAAGAATGACCGGTTTACCGACATAGTCCGCGAGCGCGTGAGCCATCCCGCCCGCATCCGTGAAGGAGAGCGCTGGAACTGGTTTCGGTGGGTGCGCCGTAAGCCTGTCGGGCGCGACTGGCGCGCCGTTGGCGGCATCGTCTTCAGCGGACGCCGGTTTGCGCCTGATAGCGCCTGCGATTAGGCTGCCGCCCGCGATCAGGACCATGCGCCGTGCCAGGCGCGTATCCGGACGAAAAAAGCATCGTGAAAGACTATCAGGCATGAGGCGAGCATGACGGAGCGGAGCGTGACGGGCAAGGGGCCGACGGGACAGACGGGCGTCGGCGCCAACGTTCAATGGGGCGGCCGTTTCGCAAGCGGACCATCCGCGATCATGCGCGAAATCAACGCCTCGATCAGTTTTGACAAGGCCCTGTGGCGTCAGGACATCGCCGGGTCTCTGGCTCACGCCGCCATGCTCACCAAAGTCGGCGTCATTTCCGCTGAGGACGAAGCCGCTATCCGCGACGGCCTGAACGGCATCGCGAAGGAAATCGAGGCGGGAACGTTCTCCTTCGATGAGGCCCTTGAAGACATTCACATGAACATCGAGGCGCGGCTGAGCGAACGGATTGGCGAGGCGGGTAAGCGCCTGCACACCGCGCGTTCGCGAAACGATCAGGTGGCCACCGATTTCCGCCTGTGGGTGCGCGACGCGATCGATGGCGTCTCCGGGCAGACGGCGTCGTTGATGCGCTCCCTCGCCACACGCGCTCTGGAATACGCTGACACGGCCATGCCGGGCTTCACGCACCTGCAAACCGCGCAACCCGTCACCTTCGGCCATCACCTGCTCGCCTATGTCGAGATGCTGTCGCGCGACGCCGGGCGACTGGCTGACGCACGCAAGCGCCTGAACGAATGCCCCCTCGGCTCGGCCGCTCTGGCCGGGACATCCTTTCCCATCGACCGTCGCATGACCGCCGCCACGCTCGGCTTCGACAGGCCGACGGCGAACTCTCTCGACGCGGTGTCGGATCGCGACTTCGCGCTCGAATACCTTTCGGCGCTGTCCATCATGGCCATGCACTTGTCGCGGCTGGCGGAGGAGATCGTCATCTGGTGCTCGGCGCCGTTCGGCTTCATCCGCCTGTCCGACGCCTTCACCACCGGCTCCTCCATCATGCCGCAAAAGCGCAATCCGGATGCGGCGGAACTGGCGCGCGCGAAGGTCGGGAGGGTCGCAGGCTCGCTCATCTCCCTGCTGACGGTGATGAAGGGCCTGCCACTGGCCTACGCCAAGGACATGCAGGAAGATAAGGTTCCGGTGTTCGAGGCGACCGAGGCGATCACGCTGACGCTGGCCGCCTGCGACGGCATGATCTGCGATCTGCTGGCGGATGCAGGGCGGATGCGTCAGTTCGCGGGCTCAGGTTTTTCGACCGCCACGGATCTCGCGGACTGGCTGGTCCGGGTTCTGAAGCTGCCTTTCCGCACGGCGCATCATGTCACCGGCCGGATCGTCGCACGGGCGGAGGCTGACGGCGTGGACCTGTCCGATCTGCCGCTTTCGGCGATGCAGGAAGTCGAGCCGCAGATCACCGAGGATGTGTTCTCGGTGCTGACCGTCGAAGCGTCCATCGCCTCTCGCACCAGCGAGGGGGGCACCTCAGGCGTCAATGTGCGGCAGCAGGCGGCGGCATGGTTGACGCGTCTTGATGGAGAAGGCGCATGACACGGGTCATCGTCACGCCGATTTTACTGGGGTGCCTGCTGCTGGCTTTGGCCGACTGTGGAAAGAAAGGCTCCCCGGAACCGCCCGGACCTGCGGACAGGATTATATTTCCAAGGTCTTATCCCGCTCCTGATTAAGGGTGATGCTGACTGAGGGGCAACTGTGTCGATCATGTGACCTGCAAAGGCTGACCTTCCTGGATCATGGCATTGAGTATGTCGAGAAGCTGACATGCGACGGCGATGAGGAGGTCGTCGCAGCCGCTGGTGGCCTCGAAAACGATGGGCTTTTCGGGTGTGAGCGTTTCGGCGCATTCGACGGTGGTGTCACGGGTATTGGGAATGCGCCGTATCCTGCCGGATTGAGGGTCGCAGAGATCGAGGAAGGCGCGCGAAAGATCTCAGCCGATGACTGGCTGTGGCATGGTGAGGGGTCCTGTCTACGTCGTGCGGGATCAAAAGTCCCAAGCAACTGTTCAGTTCCCGTCCAAGATCATCTTGAATCATTGGAATCGTTTGTGATTCTTTGTAGCGCGCCTGATTCGCAGGAGTTGCTGATATGGATCGCCGAGAACCTTGCCCGATATGACTGGAGCCAGATTCACTATCCGAGTGATCTAACGGACAAGGAATGGTCGCTGATCGAACCTCTGATCCCGGGTGCCCGGCGTGGCGGTAATAAGCGGACAGTGGATATACGGCAGGTCATGAATGGCCTGATGTATGTTCTTGGAACGGGTTGCCGGTGGCGCGCGATCCCGAAAGACCTCCCGCCGCGCAGCACGGTGAATTACTATTTCTGTCGCTGGCAGCATGACGGAACACTCGACCGTCTGCATCATGTGCTCTGCGTCCTGTGTCGGGAGCAGGCGGACCGTGAGGCAAGTCCGACAGCGGCGATCATCGACAGCCCGAGCGTCAAGAGTGCCGAAAAAGGGGACGGCGCATCGATCCGCCCGGTTTTGACGTCGGCAAAGGATCAAGGGCAAGAACCGGCATGTCCTCGTCGATACGCAGGGCCTGTTGAAGGAGGCGACGGTCCCCGCGGACGATATCCAGGATCGTGATGGCGGTGTCATGCTGATGGCGACATTGTTCGGATCGTATCCGTTCCTCCTGAAACTCTAAGCCGACGCTGGCTATCAGGGGGCAAAGTTTCAGCAAGGACGGGCGCATGTCTGCCGCTCTGTGAATGTCGAGATCGTGCGGCACTGTAACGCCGGAAAATTCGTGGTGTTGTCCCAAGCGCTGGATCGTGGAGCGCAGCATTGCCTGGTTGAACCGCTACCGACGCCTGAGCAAGGATTGGGAGTGCCTCAATCGCAATGCATTCGCTTTCCTCCGATGTGCGTCAGTTCGATTGATGCTCAGAAAGATCTGTAATTAAAAACAATGATCCCGGACGGACACTCAGGGTTGAGTGCAGGTGGAAGGGACCTATGCTCCCAAACGGGCTCTCTTCCGCTATACATCCTCGCACATCTGCAACAGACAGGGACGCGAGGGCGGCGTCACCAGCACATGGGACTGTGTTACGGGTGCTGCGTCTGCTTACGCCCCTCACCCCGGCCATTTAAAAACATCGGGGGCGTTTCTGAATGCGGACGTGAGATCGGATCGCGTCAGGTATCTCATATTGGGAAATGTAGTTAATGCAAAAGGAGAATAATTACCTGCCCTACTGCTTTTCGAAGACCGGTATGAAGATAAGATTTCTGCAATTTCTGGCCGTCGTATAGTCTCGGGCCACGAAAAATATTTGGAGTTACGCCGGACACCTTATTCAGCCCACCGTGCCGAAAGCGTGCTCAGTCTGGCAAACTTAAAGTACCCTTTGAATAGGGTAAGTTTAATGGTGAATCTTCCATCGCATGTCCGCAACCAGCCCCCGCCGACCTATCACCGAGTATCACTCCTGCACGGTTATCCTCGATTTCAGCTGCAAGTTTTTCTGCCGCTGAAAAGGAGGCCTTATTGATGAGGATAGTGAGTGGCGCTGTCACGTTAACGTTAGGTGGCTGAAGGCCAAAGCCGGGATTGTCAGCCGGCGAGAGCGGGCGCGTCGTTCCATTGAGCGTAAGCCCTGACACGATGGATAAGACGTGAAAGAGCGGTGGCGATGGGGGCGGGTGGGACGAAGAGATTAGGGAAAGCGGAGAAGGCTGAGACGAAACGCTGGCATCGCTTGGGGAGCGAAATTTTTGCATGATCCGCTGGCGTTTTCGAAAAGGCAGATGGCTGTTTTCGTCGCGGTTGTTCAGCCCCTAGTGAGACAAATGCCGGACCGACAGGGCGAACTCTTGTCTGGCGGCGCCGTAAGATTTCAGCTTGTCCGTGATCATCGGTGTCTGGTGTATGCCCCGTTTCTTCAAAAGCCTGGTCAGCAGACGCCTTGCAGCCTTCGTATTGCGGCGGGTTTGCAGGACTTTGTCGAGGGCTAGCCGTCCTGATCGACCGCCCGCCACAGCCATTGGGGCTGGCCCTGGATCACGATCCGGACTTCATCAAGATACCAGAAATCTCCACATCTGGCTGCCTTGTGACGCAGGGTGCGGGCGAATGCGGAGCTAAATTTGAGGCTCCCGCAGCGGATCGTTTCACATGAGACAATGATCCCGCGCTCCAGCAGCATCTCCTCGATCAGTCGAAAGCTCAAGGGAAAGCGGAAATACAGCCACACCGCATGCGCGATCACCTCGCGCGGAAGACGATACCGCTTGTAACTCACTGACCTCCTGTTCATCAGATCAGTTTAGCGCGGTTCAAAATTAACGTGACATCACCTGCTATGACGACGGCCCAGACGCCGCGTAATCCCGCGAACCCTGTGTTTCTGATCCTTCATAAGAGCGATCACCCGCCGATCCGTAACGGCAGGTGGCCACAGTCCAAGGCCAATCTCTGGACTCTTTGTCCAAAACAACCGGAGATTATCTCCAGTGGCGCACTTCAGATCAAAATCTGCCTACGATCTCTTTTTTGAGTTTCAATATTGCTGCATCTGCGAGACTTCGTTAGGTTAACCACTGGTTAATTTTGGGTGCGAAGATGAGGAATGGCGGAAAATTTTTTGTCCTGAAATCGTCGTGTTTTCTGACAACTTTTCTCATTCCTCTGTGCGGCGGCGAACTTGCGCGCGCGGCCACCTACCCAGCCGGATGTACACTGAATTCAACGGGCCAGACGTTAACGTGTTCCAGCTATACGGGGGCAGGCAATTCCAGTTCGCCTCTGATTGGAGGAGTTGGTGACACCTATACGTCGGTCAACCTGACTGGAACGTTAGCTGTCACCTCAAATAACGCTTCGTCAGTTATAGGTTATGGCGGGGCCGATTCTTCGGAGAGCATCAACAACGTCACCCTTGCGGAGGGTAGCGTTATTAACACGACAGGTACCGCAATTAGCCTGAATTCTGGCACGGTCGCAGAAAATAACCTGATAACTATTAATGGAACTATCACAAGTACGGAATTGTCGACGAATAATCCAGGCGGAACAGGGTCTGATACCATACAATTTGATTCTGATACGACGGTTGTTATTGGGAAAAATGGAGCCATTTACAGCGGATTCAATGCTGATAAATCCGCGAATGCAGGGGCGGTTTTTAATGCCGAAGCGCTTAATCCTCGCGGCGGTGGCAACATAATTATAAATTACGGACTTATTGAAACCAATCGTAGTGCGGCCATATGGTTTCAGGGCACTGGCGCCAATGCGTCCGCGACTAATACGATAGAGAATTACGGAACCATTACCGCAGGAGGTGATGGTTCTGCTGACATAACTGGATCGAGTCCCGTTATTTTGGGAAATTCCGCATCGAGCGTTGTTGATTTTACCAACGAAACAGGCGGAGTTATTAATGGAAATATAACCTTGGGAACGAACAAGGCGAATATTGTTACATTGTATAACGGCTCGACTATCAACGGAAATCTACAGGGAGGCGGCGATGCCGCCTCATTGATTTTGACCGGTGATTCGGGTGGCGACACGCTGCAAAGCACGGTCCAGGAATTTGGCACCCTTACCAAGACGGGTGATGGAACGTGGATTATTTCAAATCCACTTTCGAATCTAAGCAATAATCTTATAACCAGTGTTGACGGCGGAACGTTAGTTCTTGATGGAACTACAACTGTTAAAGCTACATCTGTAAATATCAATCAGGGTGGAACGCTCCAACTGGGAAATGGCGGAACGACTGGCTTTCTCGATGGAGACATCATCACCAATAACGGTACGCTGGTGTTCGACCATTCCAGCACGGGCACGCCGCTCAACCTGACTGGCGATATTACCGGAAGTGGAAATCTGGTGCAGGACGGAACGGACACAATGATCCTTTCCGGGTCCAACACCTATACCGGAACAACGACAATTACCGGAACAAAGGCGCTCGATGGAAGCATAAAATCTGCGCCAGCGACATTGCAGATTGGTGATGGTGGAACAACGGGAAGTATTTCCAACTCGTCTTCTATCGTAAACGATGGCCATCTGTATTTTGATAGAAGCGACACGTATACAGTATCTCAATCCATTTCCGGCAACGGTGATCTTCACCAGATCGGGCTCGGGACGTTGATACTGACAGGCGATAGTAATTATGGTGGAATAACCTACATTGACGCCGGGACTTTGCAGTTAGGAAATGGTAATTCTCAACAAAATACTTTTAGAAATCCGACTATCGTCGATAATGGCATATTGTCGATTGATTATAGCAGTAATTTCGCCATAAGCCAGGCGATTTTCGGAAGTGGCGGTCTGACGCAAATGGGGACTGGCACGACAACGATCAATGGCTCGAATACCGACCAAATTACCTACACGGGCGCGACGACGATCAGCGACGGGAGGCTTGCGTTGTCGGGTGTGGGCTCACTGGCTCAGTCCAGCGGCGTGCATGAC
>NZ_JOPL01000092.1 GCF_002153745.1 Acetobacter sp. DsW_063
TTCGACATCTCGGGCGTTACGTCGGGTTCTTCTTCGATCAAGTCTCTGGATGGGACCGGGGCAATCTCCCTGGGCGGCAATACGCTGATCCTGACGAACGCTAACAGCGCGTTTGGCAATACCTACTCAGGCGCCGCTTCCGGTTCGGGCGGCGTGGTGGTGTCTGGGGGAACAGAAACCCTTGCAGGCGATAATACTTATACGGGTGCTACGACTGTAGCGTCTGGCGCCGGCCTCACTCTGACAGGCTCTGTGGCTGGTGCGCTTGCGACGGCGGGAACGACAGACGTCAAGGGCGGAGCGGTTGGCGGCCTGACCACCAACACCGGCGCGTTGACGGCTGAAGATGGCGTGCTGGCCGACGTGACTAACAACGCGGGCACAGTCACGCTGACGAACAGCACGGCGGGGGCTGTGACAAACGCTTCGAGCGCCACGCTTGCAGCTTCGGGCGGCACACTGGCGAGCGCCGTGAACAGCGGCGCGATGACGCTGGGGCGGCAAAATGTGGCCAGCGGCGGCGTGACGAACAATGCGGGCTCCCTCACGCTGGACGGCGACACGATTGGCGGCGTGCTGGCCGCCGATGGCGGCTCGTTCAACGTGACCGCCAGCAATGCGACGGCGGGCTCCCTGTCTGGCTCAGCCAATGGCGTTTTGGCCGGAACGCTGACCCTGGCGAACGCCGCGGACATCTATTCCGGCGTCATGTCCGGAAACGGCGGCCTGACTGTCGCTGGCGGAACGGAAACGCTGACGGGGGACAACACCTACACTGGCGCAACAACGATTTCCTCCGGCACGTTGCAGCTTGGGGATGGCGGAACGACCGGCGGCATAGCTAACAGCTCCGCAATCCACAATGACGGCTCACTCAACGTCAACCACAGCAACA
>NZ_JOPL01000093.1 GCF_002153745.1 Acetobacter sp. DsW_063
AAAAGCTGGGCACTTCGCTCCGTCATTCAAGGCATAACAGGCCCTAGAGAGCACTGAAGCCAAAGAGGCGACACCTATCAGCGCAAATACAAATATTTCAAGATTTTTACAGAAAATACTTGATGACACCAAATGTCGAAACTTGCCTCTCCCCCTTCTTTACGTCAAAAAAACACGGAAAAATCTCGAGAGGAAACAATGATAAAAGCCATTGGCGCCCTTGTGCTGATCTCCTTAGCCGCGTGCTCCACACCGACGCCGCAAGCAGAAAAAGTGACGACGAAATCACCTCTGTATGTTGGTTACGACGGACACTCATCAAATGGGCCGGAAGACGACGCTGCCCAAGGACCAAACGGAACGATCTCGCCAGTTCAATAGCTCCACGAAGCCACACTACGCATTTGAAAGAGCTATCCGGCGGAGGCTGTGTCGCTTTTCAATTGCGTGGGAGGATAGGATCGTTCAATCCCGTCGCTCGTTATCGGCAGCGGGATGGTTGCGATATCGTATGGCCGAAGCAATTCGGCCCTCGACGTAGCGATCGACTCCAAACGCGGCACATATCTGCACAACAAAATTATATATAAAAACCAATAAATTAAAGCCACAGGAAGGCTGCTATTACCTCGCGTTGCCTGGACATAAAAATCGGCACCCTAAAAAATTGCGATTTGGCGGCATTCATTGATCAAGATCAAATTCAATTCGTAATTTCGCTGATACCAGAAGAATAGGACAGTGAATGAGTTTGGATTATAGTCATGTGGTTTTACATTCTTGGTCTGATGCTGGTGAATATTTTCCTTGGCATGGAAGGAGCATGGCTTACCGCTTTGTCTCTCAACATTGCAGGACAGGTAGCTGTCGCAATTTTCATAGGCCGCAGTTGCCGCGAGGACTACACTTCTTCTTGAAGCTTTCCCCACAACCTTACGGTGGGAGGAGCATTTCCTCCCACCGTAAGGTAAGGTGCATTTTTTATAAAATTTACGCACAAATTCGGTATTTTTTTAAATATAACAAAAATTTTTCTCAAAATTCATCGCATATTGGAGCGATCTGATCAATTACCACCGTCATGCGACCCAAACATCAAACTATCTGGCGTCAAAAAAGCATCCCACTAGGCGAGAAATAAATACGAATATTTATTCACAAAAAATCGATAAACAAAATTATTTACAATTAAAATAAAATATTACGCAACACCCATACCAATTTAAATCATATATTTAAATATTCTTAGGCTCAGGACCTATTAATTTATTGAAGTGAGCGAGAGGTTGTGA
>NZ_JOPL01000094.1 GCF_002153745.1 Acetobacter sp. DsW_063
CCACAATCTGCTTGGTCCTGTCGCCTTCTTTACGAATTTCATCCAGATCTTCGTGCTCTGTCTGTCCTGGCTGATCGTGCTGGCGGCGTTCTTTATTCTGGCCGTGCAGCTTTTTGTCGCCCTGATCGAATTCAAGCTGACCACGCTGGCAGGCTTCGTGCTGATCCCGTTCGCCCTGTTCAATCGCACCGCCTTTCTTGCCGAGAAGGTGCTGGGGAATGTCGTGTCCTCGGGCGTGAAGATCATGGTGCTGGCGGTTATTTCCGCCGTCGCGTCTGTATTGTTCGAACAGTTCACCGTCTCCTACGGCAGCGATGTTCCCACGATCGGGCAATCCGTATCGGTGGTGCTGGCCTCGCTCGCGATTGTCGGCCTGTCCATTTATGGCGGCAGCATCGCCAATGGGCTGATCTCCGGCGCGCCCCAGCTCGGGGCAGGGGCTGCTGTCGGTACCGGTATGGCGGTCGGCGCGATGGGGGCGGCTGCGGTGGCCGGTGTCGGAGCTGTCGCTTCTGGCGGCGCCGCAGCCGTCGGTGCGACAGCTGCTGCTGCACGTGGCGGAGCTGCGATCGCGGGTGCGGCCAATACGGCTTATTCCATGGGCGCCATGAATGCTGCTGGCGAAACTGCCGGTGCCCGCATGGCAGCAGGGCTCGGCGGTGTCGCCCGCGCGCCAGGTAGTGCTGCCGCAAATGCCGTGAAGAGTAAAATGTCCTCTGCGGCGACCGCCATGAAGCAGAGCTACGGCGAGGGCGCGCGAGGCGCTTTTACCGCGACAGGTGGACGCTTCACGGGAGGGTCTGATGCGGGTGCCGGGTCGGCCGGCAGCCCGTCAGGTAATGGCGGTGGCGGCTCTGGCCCCGAAGGCACGGCACCCCGCTGGGCGCGAAACATGAAGCGCCGCAATGCCGCAACCCATGCCGCCGAAGCGGCCCATGTCATCCGCTCGGCCGATGGCGGCGGCGGAAGTTCCAGCATTGATCTCTCGGAAAAGGAATGAGGACGATGTTCCGTCGCTCCACCTCACGCTACGGGACCACGCCCGAGCCCGTGACACCTTATCAGAAAGCGGCGCAGATCTGGGATGATCGGATCGGCTCCGCCCGCGTGCAAGCGCGAAACTGGCGCCTGATGGCGTTCGGGTCGCTGTTCCTGTCCGCTGCCCTCGGGGCCGGCATGGTCTGGCAGTCGGCCCGTGGCACGATTGTGCCGTGGGTGGTGCAGGTCGATCACCTGGGGCAGGCGCAGGTCGTGGCTCCGGCGACAGCGGGTTATACGCCCGCCGATCCACAGATCGCGTGGTATCTGGCGCAGTTCATTGGCGATGTCCGTGGTCTGTCGTCGGATGCCGTTGTGGTTCGGCACAACTGGCTGCGGGCCTACGATTTCACCACGACATCGGGGGCTGTGGCGCTGAACGACTATGCCCGTCTCAACGATCCCTTCTCACGCATCGGACATGAGCAGATCGAGGTGGACATCGCCTCGGTGATCCGCGCTTCGCCCGGCAGTTTCCGTGTTGCCTGGACCGAGCGGCACTATCGCGATGGCGCCTTTACCGGCACGGAGCGATGGACGGCCATCGTGTCCATCGTTCTGCGCACGCCGCGCGATGCAGATCATCTCCATAAGAACCCGCTGGGTATCTACGTCTCCGCCATCAACTGGTCGAAGGAGCTTGGTCAATGATCCGTCGTGCTCTTCGTGTCCTGCCGCCGCTGATCCTGCCTCTGGCGGGCTGCGCGCAGCAGTATCACCCGCCTGTCATTCGTTATGACGATGCCGCACGCGCAACGAGGATTCCTGATCCACCGAAGCCGGTTCAGGTGGTTGAAGTCCCCAGACCGCTTCCCTTGCCGGGGCAACTCAAGCCGCTGCCAGCCCGACGTGTGATCCTTCCACCAGCGGACGTTCCTGATCCGACCGCGCGCGTGACCCAGGCCAATCTGGCGGCGCGGATACAACCCACACGTGCGGGGTTCATCAATGCCGTGCAGGTCTATCCCTATTCTCCAGGGGCTCTTTATCAGGTCTATACCTCGCCGGGAGAAATTACCGACATCATGCTCCAGCAGGGCGAAAAGCTGGTTGGCAGCGGGCCGGTCGCCGCCGGGGATACGGTACGATGGATCATTGGCGATACTGAAAGCGGAGCAGGGACAACCAAACGCATCCATATTCTGGTCAAACCCACGCGCCCGGATATCACCACGAACCTGATCGTCAACACAGACCGGCGGACGTATCTGGCCGAACTGCGCTCCACACCTGCCACGTATATGGCGTCGGTGTCGTGGGACTATCCAGAAGATGACCTGATCGCACTGCGTCGGCAGGACAGCGCTGCCGATGACGAAACGCCCATTGAAACGGGCCTTACTCTCGATGCCCTGAATTTCCGTTACGCCATCCAGCCGGTGAAAGGGGGCACACCGCCCTGGCTCCCGAACCGGGCGTTCGATGACGGGCACAAGGTCTATATCGCCTTCCCATCGGGGATCGGGCAGGGGGAACTGCCGCCACTGTTCGTGCTCGGAGCCGACGGCGGGCCGGAACTGGTCAACTACCGGGTACGGCAGAACTGGATGATCGTGGACCGGCTGTTCGCCGCCGCCGAGCTGCGGCTGGGTGACAAACACTCCGAACAGCGAGTGCGGATCGTGCGAACGGACGGGCGACGGACATGAGTGGGGAGATCTCAGCAGACGAGGGTAATCCTGCCGCACCCGCAGCATCCCCGCCGCCCGATCTGCGCCTGCGGGCAGAACGCCCCCGTGTGGTACGGCTGTCACGCACCGTGGTCTGGTCACTGGGGGGTGTAGGCATGATCGCGGTGGCGTTTGCCTTGGGCTATGCGTTGGAAAGCAGCCGTCAGACTTCACCCTCGGCCGCCAGCCAAGACACGGATGCCCGCCCATCCGCCGATGGTCTGGCAGGGCTGCCGTCCGATTATGTCGGCAAGGACGTGCCGAAACTTGGACCTGCGCTGCCTGGTGATCTGGGGCATACCATTCTGCACGCGCAGGAGCAGGGAAGGGCGGCGTCCGGCGGCGATGACCAGCGGGCTGCGCAGGAGGTGGAGGCTGCGATCGCCAGCAAATTGTTCGTGCAGACGGGGGACCGTGACAGGGGCAGCGAGCAGGCCCCACCAGCGCCAAGTGCCTCTCCCTCCCAGGTAAATCCGTCCCCTGCGACGAACGCACAATCTGGCAACGGGGCCTTTCTGGCGGGCCAGCCTGACCGGCTGATGACCAGCCCGGATCGCATCATTCCGCCAGTTTCGCCCTATGTGCTTCAGGCCGGTACTGTCATCGCGGGCGCATTGAACACGAAAATCAGCTCCGATCTGCCGGGCCAGATTACCGGGCATGTGACCCAGAATGTCTATGACAGCCCGACCGGACGCTTCCTGCTGATCCCGCAGGGAAGCCTGCTGTTCGGGGCCTATAACAGCGGGATTTCTTTCGGGCAGCAGCGCACCCAGATCATCTGGGCGCGGCTGATCTTCCCGAATGGTGACAGCCTCGTGCTGGAGAAGCTGCCGGGCGGCGACGCCATCGGCCAGTCGGGCCTGTCCGATGAGGTGAACAATCACTGGGGTCAGCTCTTCAAAGCCGCCATTGTGACCACGCTTCTCAGCGTCGGGTCAGAGGCCGGAACCAGCCAGAGCGAGAACAATCTGGCCCAGGCTATCCGCAGCGGGGCCAGCAACGGCTTCTCGGTGGTCGGCAACCGGCTGATCGATCGCAGTCTCAATGTCCA
This sequence comes from Acetobacter sp. DsW_063, assembly GCF_002153745.1. Lineage (GTDB taxonomy): Bacteria > Pseudomonadota > Alphaproteobacteria > Acetobacterales > Acetobacteraceae > Acetobacter. Next base: position 3,763 of record NZ_JOPL01000094.1, read on the forward strand.
GCCGACCCTGACCGATCGGCCCGGGCTGCCGTTCACGGTTCTTGTTGGACACGACCTGTTACTCAAGCCTTACCAGAATGGAGGACATCCACGATGACAGAGTTGAAAATCAGGGAACTTCCTGACGAGAAACCGGTGAAAATGACCGTAGCGTTACCACCTGACGTTTATTGCGATCTGCTGGCTTATGCAGCACTTCTTTCTGGCAACGACGGAGTAATGGACCCGGCCCGGCTGGTCGCGCCCATGCTCCGGCAGTTCATGATGTCAGATAAGGGGTTCGCCAGGGCTCGGAGAAAGGAAAAAGCGGTGGTGTCGGGGGGATAGTTTCATGCTCTGCGGGCTTCGAGATATCGGGCGAAGCTCCGGGCGCAGGGATTCTCATTGTCGGGTCGCCAGACGATTCCGAATTCCAGATGAGACGAACCGTTCGCGTCACGTATGTCCGTGATTGCGACATCGTGCCCATGCTGATCGTGGACAAGCGGCAGCCACGACGCAGGGAGCAGGGCGACGCCTTCGTTGTTCTGGACGAGTGCTATGATCCGGTTGCTGCCGATATCATGGCGCCGAATTTTCGGGCGGATCCCTGGCTCTCCAAGTTTGCGCTGGATAAGTGCCTCGAAATCCTGACCCGCGTTATCCCGTCCGATCAGGAATATATCGTGTCGTAGATCAGGCCATGAGATTTCGCGCTGGGTTGCCAGTGAATGACTGACCGGGAGCGCCGCGACGATGCGGTCGCTCCACAGAGGTGTGACCCGCAGGGCTGGAGCCAGATTGCGACGTGTGACGACCGCGAAATCGATCTGTCCGCGCTGGAGACGACGTAAAAGCCTTTTGCCTGTGCCTTCGGAATAACGAAAGATGATATCAGGATGCGTGGTTCGGAACTCCGCTATGAAGGCGGAAAGTCTTCCAGGCAGGACGCAGGTCTGGATGCCGACGGAGATCTGGCCGTTTTCGCCCTTGCCCGTTCGCCGTGCGCGGGCGTTCATACCGGCCACATTGTCCAGAATCGTCTGGGTCCAGCGGATAAATTCCTGGCCGAACGCAGTTGGTGCGGCACCAACCGGAGAGCGGGTGAAGAGCCTGACATTCAGCCGCTCCTCAAGGTTGTGCAGGGACCGGCTGACGGCCGACTGCCTTGTGTTCAGGAAGCGCGCCGCGCCATGGATACTGCCGTGTTCGGCGATCGCCCGCACGCACAGCAGTTGCCATAGGTCGAATGGAGGACGTTTCACTCGGATTTGACCCAGTTACTGTCAGTAAAAGACGATAAAACGTCATTATTTGCCATCACTTGAAAGAACGTCATGTCGGTCGTGACGACATGACGCACCAGAGATGAAGCAACCTTAATTGAATATTACCTATTGCGTGCTGGCGCGCCTGTTTCCTGACTTGCCAGCGTTAGGTCAACGTCTTGCCGGTCAACTGTTCGCTAAGAGTCCAGAGACGCCGTGCAAGGACTGGATCTGTTGCCCAGGGCCGTACTCCAAGCAGGCTCTTCGAATCAGCTGGCTCAGCGACTGCGATGTCAACATTCTCGCAATAAACTCCGCCTTTGCCATCAAGCTGCCGACTTGTAGCGCACCAGATGGATGTTGCCGCGCCTTGCTCCGGGGTTTTCATGTTATTGTCCGGGTCGATGATTGGCGTGCCATGTTCATCAATCGCACCGGCGGCGCGTAGTTCTTCCGGTACCATATACCGAACCAGATCGGTGATGATGCCGCCCGGATGGACGGAAAATGCACGGACTCCTTTGTCTGCACCGATTTCATCCAGAGCTACGGCAAAGAGTGCATTGGCTGATTTCGACTGCCCGTAGGCGATCCAACGATCATACGAACGATGTTCAAAATTCCAGTCATCGAAATCAACTGGACTACGCATATGCCCGCGCGAGGACAGGGATACGACGCGCGCTCCTTCAGCCCCGCGGAGGGCGGGCCACAGCCGCGCGGTCAGTTGGAAATGACCCAGATGGTTGGTCGCGAACTGTGACTCATATCCTCGACTGTCCCGAACCAATGGAGGGGCCATGATGCCAGCATTGTTCACTAGGATATGCAATGATTGACCGGTAGCAAGGAAACGATCAGCGAATGCGTCGATTGAAGCTGGATCAATGAGATCGAGTGATTCAGGTTCGAGTTCAGGATAAGGAGTTAAAGCTTCACGGGCTTTTTCCTGATGGCGGGCTGGTACGATAACTCTGGCACCGGCACCTGCCAGGGTCCGAGCCGTGATAAGGCCGATACCAGAATAACCGCCGGTAACGATCGCGGTCTTGCCGGTGAGATCGCATCCTTGAATGACCTCGACGGCTGTCGTGTGCGCGTCGAAACCGGAACCGATTGGGGCTTGTATTGTAGGCATATTACTAAATTCCTCTAAATATATCAGAGCTAAGGCTATCCCCTGACGCAGGATTATTAATGCTCAATAATCCTATTTTTCCCATCGATCGTTCAAAGCAGAAAGGCAGCATGGGATGAGCGAACAGTCCCGCCTGTGTCGTGCCGAGCATTGTAGGGGACTCTTCTTCACTGGTTCGCTAGCCGAAAGGTCATGGTGCCGAGGCAAAGAGGGCTTACGCGCAGGCCTTGAGCGTTTACGGGTGACAAAGTGTTAGATGCTCTGTCGCTAATGAGAGCGTTCTATATACGGCTGTTGATACGGAATTATGGATGCTTGATCGTGCAATATTTATGCGCGATAGTGCGAAAATGAACTCAGATCCCCTTTCCGACGTCCTTAATCTTGCCAATGCGAGGTGTGTCCTAACAGGCAAGCTTTTCGCGGGAAACGAATGGTCGCGGAAGTTTCAGCGTAATGAGACAGTGAAATTCCTTGCTGTGGTAAAAGGGAGTTGCTGGATATTAAAGGAATCCAGCGGCGTAGAAGCGACTGTCTTTCAGGCTGGTGATGTCGTGATAACGAACGGGGCTCCGTCGATCATCCTGGCTAGCAGAGTAGATGGTCTTGAGGGTGCTAGTGACGCGCCCCTGAAACGTGATGCGGAAGGCAACTTCCGGATTGGTGACGGTTCCGATTTCGTGATGATTGGGGGACTGGTGGAGGTTGACGAACAACGATGCGGTTTTCTTCGTGCAAGTCTTCCTCCGATGATTCATGTAAATGGCCAGACTACAGAAGCGACAAAACTGCGCTGGATTCTGACAGAGTTAGCCGAGGAAACCTTGCGTCAGAGAGCTGGGTCGGTGATCGCAATTACGCATCTTGCGAAACTGCTCTTCGTTGAAGCGCTACGGCTCCATATTGAGGCTGCAAAATCTATAGCCACTGGTTGGCTGACCGCGCTTGACGACAAGCGTATTTCGGTCGCGCTACGCAGGATACATGCCGAACCTGCGCATGCCTGGAATTTGGAGGAACTGGCGAAGCTATCCGGAATGTCTCGTACATCATTTGCGGTGAGATTTCGTGAAATCGTCGGGGTGCCTCCTCTGACTTATGTTCTGAATTGGCGCATGCGATTAGCAGAGAGGGAACTGAGTGAAACCGACCACTCGGTAGCGGATATAGCTTGGTCTCTTGGTTACGGTTCTGAAAGCGCATTCAGTAATGCGTTTAGCCGGGCGACCGGTTGTTCTCCTGGACGCTTTCGTAAGGAATCTATGCAGAACTATTTGAGACACCGCCATCATGGGAAACGGCGGGCTCCTGAGCTTAGAGAACAAGTTGAAACTGGAGACATTCAACGAAAAATTTAATTATTATACTATGAATAAAGATATTTAAAAAATTAGAGACCGTTGAGAAAGTTTATTAGTGAAGCATTGACTGTCGCGGGATCCTCCTGCTGAGTCCAATGGCCAACATCCGAAAGAATGACTGTGTCGCGCAAATTGGGCAGATTATTAGGTAAGGCGTCAATCGCCGGCTTTAGCCAAGTATAAATTGGATCACGGTTTCCGCAGATAAACAATGCCGGTTGGATAATTTTTCGTCCTTCGAAAAAAGCATGCAATTGCCAGTTTAGATCAATATTCCGATACCAGCTAAGGGGACCGCGTAGTCCTGTTCGAGTTAGGTTTTCTTTGTAGCCTTCAAGATCCTGCTCACTGATCCACGTCAGAGGTTGCGGCGGCTGGCTTAAGCTTGCAAGAAAACCCTGTTTCGGAACAAAGGCAGTCCAACGATGTTCGTCGTCGACTTTCCCGGCGAGGGACCAGAACAGACCATTTAGGAAGGCATCCAGATTGCTTTCGATATTTACCTCGGCAACGCCAGGATTCTGGAAATATAGCTGATAAAAATCGTTGCGACCGGCCTGTCTCCAAACATCCAGATCGCTCGCTGCTCCGCGCGCAACATAAGGAACGGCGATACCGACGACGGCACGAAATCGGTCCGGACGTACCATGGCGGCAGTCCATGCTACCGGAGCGCCCCAATCATGCCCGACAATCACGGCGGACGAGATATTGAACGCGTCCAAAATGGCAACCATATCCCCTACGCTATGAAGGGTCGTGTAGGAAGTTACGGAATTTGGCGTATCCGTTTTGCCGTATCCCCGCATATCAGGAGCAATCGCCCTATAACCTGCGATGGCCAATGCTCGTATCTGATGGCGCCACGAGTAGCCAATTTCCGGAAAGCCATGACAAAATATGACCGCCGGACCTTCACCGGCCTCTGTTATGTGGATGGTAATTCCATTGGCTGTGACCTCGGTTTCGCGGAATTCTGTTCGTGCAGACATGCGTAACTCTCTGAAGAGGAATATTCCCGTGCTTTGGGCTGTGTTTTGAGCAGAAGGTTGTTTTGGGTAGCTGCCGCAGGTCGATCATCGCATGACCGGTAATTTATGGTGTCATTGTTTGGAAGACGCCGTCTCGCCGGATCAAAGCGTGGAAGAGCGCCGCTGCGGTATGTATCAAGATCAGAGCAAAGAAGGCGAATGCGAGATAGAAATGAAGGTTCCACAACAGCGTGTGTAATATGTCACTGATTGGGAGGATGGCAGGCAATTGTACGCCAGCCACGATAACCGGATAACCAGCAGCCGATAGCATACCCCACCCAATCAACGGCATCATGACCATCAGAGCATAAAGAAAATAGTGAGAGAGACGGGCGGAGAGCTTGATTGGTTCTGGTAGTCCTGCGGGTAAAGTTGGAGCACCATATCGAACTCGCATCCCGATACGGAGAATAGCGAGTAGCAGAATGGCGATCCCGAGTGGTTTATGGATGCTGAGTAGCGTCAGGTATTTTGGCGTGATTGTGGATACCATGCCTACGCCGATAAACAGCATGGCGAGAATGCATATCGCCATCAGCCAGTGAAGAAGTCTTTGTGGGAGAGCAAATCGTGATTGATCGGGAGAGGTCATGGGTGCGCTCTTTCACTCGTATCCACTGACATAGAGCGAGGATAGTATTTATATTCAGCTGTACGACTGTTGAAGGATCTGGAATATGCTGCCGAACGCGCGGCCGGGAACGGATCGCCTGAAGTTGTTATTCCTGGTGGTAGGACGGTGGGATCAAAATTGACGTCGCGGCATGGACCGTCTCGTTCTGGCTCGATCCTATTCACGACCAGCGTTCCCACATTGATAGTGCGTCGTGTGTCCGGCCACATCTTGCTGGGATCAGTTGTCGGATCTTCCGGCTCTGCGACCGTTATCACTAGATCCCATTGAATGGGACTTACGCTAACGCGTTGAGTAATTTCGGTTTCCAGAAAGTCTGGATCACGCTTGGCGAGTTCTTCCGGAGGGACTGCGGTCACGTTGCTCCTTGGAACCAGTGACCATCTCACTGTGTGAGAACCACCGGAACTGTCAAGAAACCGAAAGGCATTGAGCGCATTATACTGCTCTTCTGCGTAGCTCCCGGTCCATGCTGCACTTTTGGCCCACGCTCCAAAATGGGTAATTTCGGGATGATGTGCTGTGAATTCTTTCATCGCGTCGGGATTTGTGGATTTCGAGGCAATTTGTAATTCGTAGAATGCTTGCGGTGTGGAAACTGGGAAAAAAGGTGCGTCTATCATGGCCGTCCGCCATTCACGACCATCCGGCGTAGAGATTTTCAGGCCGATGCCTCGCACACGCTGGATGCCATCCGATGAATTGGGGTCAGCCGTCGCAGTGTTGAAACGGCCGACTACTGGATATTGTCCGGCATTAAAGACAAGAGCGTGCGAGAGCGTCCTCCCGATACCATTTGCTTCGAAATGCCCCGTGAAGCAAATGCCTTTTGCATGATTACGTCTGTGCCCCAGGGCTGAGCCTGTTGGAGGAGCAAGAGAAGCAACCAATTTTGCGGGTGTCAGACGGCGAGGCGATACCCAACCGGCGCTGTAAGCGAACGCTGCTCCAGAAAGAAGGACGACCGTCATGATAGCAGCAATTGCTCCGGCCGAATGCCGCATATCGAGCGGCGTTTCAGGTTTCATATTGATCTCCTTGTTGCGGACTCGATGCGGGCAAATTGGCACAAGGGCGTGGTTTAAGATGCCTCTGAAGGCCACTTAGGGCATAAGACAATCTCTGACCTCTCCAAGGGTAAGTGCTCATCTATTTAGGGTGCGGAAGATCGAATTTTAAATGCTCAATCGTCCGAAATATGTGCGCGTTCGTTCAACGTGTCCGATTTATATTCAGGGCATCTTCCCATCCGCTGCGATGTCTTTTGCCAGTGCCTCATCCGGCCCCGGCTCACAGACACGCGGCGCCGGCTGTGGTATACCTCCGCAACCGTGTATAAATCTTTGATTGGAAACGATAAATCCGCCCTAACCAGGTTTTTTTGTTGCCCGAAAGCCCGCGCAGGCAGCTCATAGGAAACAAATGGAATCAAAGTCCAGCGTAAGCGGGGCTTAAAACAGGGCTCTTCACGATAATGCGACTTTTGTCTACGGCATCGTTGCTCAGTGGAAATTGCGGGATCTGACGACGAAATGCTCACTTCCGGAAGCCCTATCATGGTTGGTCCTCGTAGATGAACGATTACCTACATCAGCCAGTAATCCGGAGAGGTCGATGACCTCCTTCGCGACCAGATGCACGACGTCTCCTTCTTTTTGCAGCATGCCTTTCACCGCCAGCATTTGCCCGCCCAGCACCACACGCCGTTTCGCATCGAACATATCCGGCCAGATGATGACGTTCATGTTGGCCGTCTCATCCTCCAGCGTTAGGAATACTACGCCTTCCGCCGATCCTGGTCGCTGCCGGACCAGAACCAGCCCCGCCACGGTGAGACGCTTCCCATCTTTCGCGGCCAGCGCCTGCCGACAGGATATGATGTCCCTGGCCTGAAGATCCTCGCGTAGGAAGGTCAGCGGATGATCCCGCAGGGTCAGGCCAAGCCGGTTGTAATCCCGCACCACTTCCGCCCCGTCGCGCATGGGCTGCAGCAGCACATCCGGCTCCTCCGCTTCTCGCGTTACTTCCGCAGCCGCAAACAGGGGCAGCGGTTCATCGCGCAGAGCTTTGATCGCCCAGAGCGCCTCGCGCCGTGCCAGTCCGAGCGAGGGTCGGAACGCGTCCGCCTCGGCCAGATGGGTGAGGGCTGCTGCTTTGACACCCGCCCGACGCCACAGATCATCGACCGACGTAAACGGGCGTGAGGCCCGAGCGGCAACAATGCCGGCGGCATCGTCATTGGCCAGCCCCTTGACCAGACTCATGCCCAGCCGCACGGCGAACATCCCGTCTGGCCTTTCCGGTCCTTCCAGCGTGCTATCCCAGCGCGATGCGTTGACGCAAACGGGCCGGATTTCCACACCATGTTCCCGCGCATCGCGGACAAGTTGCGCCGGGGCATAGAACCCCATTGGCTGCGAGTTCAGAAGGGAGGCCAGAAACACGTCCGGATGGGTGCATTTCATCCACGACGACGAATAGGCGAGAATGGCGAAACTGGCCGCATGGCTCTCGGGAAATCCGTAAGACCCGAACCCTTCGAGCTGCTGGTAGATCCGTTCGGCGAAAGCCTCATCATAGCCGTTAGCACGCATACCCTCAATCAGACGTCTTTGAAACTGTGAGACGGTACCCGTATTCTTGAACGTTGCCATGGCCCGACGCAGCTGATCGGCCTCGGCGGCGGTAAACCCCGCACAGATCATGGCGACCTGCATCGCCTGTTCCTGAAACAGCGGGATGCCTAGCGTTTTGCTCAGAACCGCTTCCAGTTCGGGTGTCGGATAGTCTTCGGGCTCAAGGCCCTCCCGGCGACGTAGATAAGGGTGCACCATGTCGCCCTGTATAGGGCCGGGCCGTACGATCGCCACTTCAATGACGAGGTCATAAAAGACGCGCGGTTTGAGCCGTGGCAGCATGGACATCTGCGCCCGGCTCTCGATCTGGAACACACCGATGGTGTCGGCCTTGCGGATCATGGCGTAGGTGCGCGGATCCTCGGCCGGAATGCTCTGAAGCGTGAAGTGCTGGCCCTTGTGTTCCGTCAGCAGGTCGAGCCCCTTTTTCATGCAGGTCAGCATGCCCAGCGCCAGGATATCCACCTTCATGAATTTCAGGACGTCGATATCGTCCTTGTCCCATTCAATAATCTGGCGCTGCTCCATCGACGCAGGCTCAATGGGCACAAGCTCATCCAGCCGGTCATGTGTCAGCACAAAACCACCGGGATGCTGTGACAAGTGACGCGGCACGCCAATCAGGCAGCGGGCCAGATCAAGGGTCAGACGGATGCGCCGGTCGGACAGATCAATGCCGCTGTCAGTCAGGGCGTCATCGTCCAGCCTGCGGCCCCAGCCGTGGATCTGGCCCGAGAGTGTGCGGATGAGATCTTCTGGCAACCCCATGACCTTGCCGACATCCCGCAAGGCGGCCTTGGCGCGATAGCGGATGACCACTGCCGTCAGGGCCGCCCGGTCGCGACCGTAATGCTCATAGACCCACTGGATAACCTGCTCGCGTCGTGCGTGCTCGAAATCCACATCGATATCCGGCGGTTCGCCGCGTTCTTCCGAGACGAAGCGTTCGAACAGCAGGGAGTTGCGGGCCGGATCAATGGCGGTGATGCCGAGCACGTAGCAGACAGCAGAATTGGCCGCCGAGCCACGGCCCTGGCAGAGAATGTCCTGGCTACGGGCATAACGGACGATGCTGTTCACCGTGAGGAAATACGGTGCGTATTCCATGCGCCCGATCAGGCCGAGTTCATGGTTCAGGCTTTTGCGGACTTCGTCCGGAAGCCCTTCGGGATAGGTGCGTGCCGCAGCCTCCCATGTCAGGGTCTCCAGCGCCTGCTGGGGTGTCTGACCGGGCACGGATACTTCATCGGGATACTGGTAGGCCAGATCATCAAGTGAGAACTGGCAGCGCTCCACGATCTGCATGGTGCGGGCGACCGCTTCAAGGTAACGGCTGAACAGCCGGGCCATCTCCTGCGGTGGCTTGAGATAACGGTCGGCATGACGTTCGCGGACGAACCCGGCCTCGTCGATCGTGGTGTTGTGCCGGATGCAGGTGACGATATCCTGCAGGATGCGCCGGTCATGAGTATGGAACAGCACGTCATTGGTCACGACTGTTGGCACACGCGCCTGATGCGCCAGGTTCGCCAGTTCATACAACCGCATCTGGTCATTGGGGCGACGCAGGAGGGTAAGGGCCAGGTAGGCGCGATCGGCAAAGACGTCTTTCAGCTTGCGCAGATGCAGCGCGCAGGCATCGTCTGCCGTGTCGGGGAGCATGACAACGATCTGGCCTTCACCCCACGCGACCAGATCCTCCCAGAGAAGACGGCATTTCCCTTTGCCGGCACGCGCCTTGCCGAGGGTCAGCAGACGGCAGAGACGGCCATAGGCTGCCCGGTCCATCGGGTAGACCAGCACGGGCGGGAAATCGGCCAGATCGAGACGGCATCCCACGACAAGGCGGAGCCCGACCTCTTTTGCCGCGACATGGGCCTGCACCATCCCGGCCAAAGAGTTGCGGTCACAGATGCCCAGCGCCTCGATGCCAAGCGTCTTTGCCTGGGCGAATAGTTCAATGGGGGAGGAAGCCCCGCGCCGGAATGAGAAATAGGTCGTCACCTGCAATTCGGCATAACGCTGTGCCGAGGCGCTCATCCGAAAATCCCGTGCAAAAACCAGCCTTGCGAGCCGGTCTCACCATGCTCACCATCACCAGCCCGGTAAAGCCAGAAGCGCTCGCCGCTGGTGTCCTCCACCCTGAAGTAATCGCGGGCGATGGTCAGCTCGGCGTCATTTTTCCACCACTCGCCAAAGACCCGCTCAGGCCCGTCGGCGCATTTCACCTTCCGCCGCACGCCTCGCCAGATGAAGAACAGCGGCGGCTGGTCCGGCAGTTCCGCCATGGCCTGCACGGGCTCGGGGCGTGCCAGCAGCCGGGTAGGGCGTGGCCAGTGCTCCGGCCAGTCCTTTGTTTCCTCGGGGGCCATTGCCGATACCCGGCAGAAGGAGCGTTCGGGCAGATCGCTTTCCACGGGGGCAAAGCGATACAGCGCCTGCATGCCCACACGGTTGGCCAGTGTGTCGATCAGGTCGGACACATCGGTCTCTTCCTCTGCGATCAGGGAAGACACGGTCTGTCGCCGATCCATGGGTTCCGCCAGAGAGGCGATCAGCACCATGCGCTCGATGCCGAAGCCCGGATTGATCGTTTCGATTTTCTCGCACAGCAGGCGGGTCAGGCGCTTCACATCGCGTACCGGCATGGCGGTCGCCACGCGGATCGCCTCGGTGCGGCTGTCCACCCGATGCAGCAGCAGATCAAGACGGCGCACGCCCTGTCCACGTTCGTCCAGACCCTGGCAGAGCAGTGGCACCAGCTTGCCGATGTATTTGGCTATGGTTTCGGCGGCCCCGATCGGCTCGGCAAAATTACGGCTGACCTCGACCGGATTAACCGGGCGGACTGGCACGATGGCTTCACCCATACGCCCGAACGCCTGATCCAGCCTGCGGGCGATATCAGGACCGAACCGCAAGGCCAGCGGTGCGCGGGGCATGGCGGCCAGTGGTCCGATGCGGGATACGCCCAGCGTGGCCAGACCTTCGATAATGGTGGGTGGCAGGCGGAGTGCTTCCACGGGAAGATCAGCCAGAGCAGAGGGCGTTTTATCTGAAGGGACAACCGCAATCGCCAACCGGCCATAGCGAGCCAGTGCGTGCGCAGCGCCCCATGTGTCTGCCACAACGGCCTTCGCCCGAAACCCGGCTCCTGCCATGCGATGGACTATATCCTTGAGCATGGGAAGTTCACCGCCATGCAGGTGATCCGCACCGGTCGTGTCCAGAACCAGTCCGTCCGGGGCGTCAACGGCCACGATGGGCGCGATCCTGTGCTGGAACCAGAGGGCAAGTTTTTCCAGTCCGAGCCGGTCGCCTTCGGGATCGGCATCCATCAGCACCAGATCGGGATAGAGCGCCTGAGCCTTGGCCACCGGTATGCCTGGGCGCAGCCCCAACTTGCGGGCGGAGAGATCGACCGACAACACGACCCGTCGTCGTCCTTCCCGTCCGACAAGGGCCAACGGCGTTTCAGGCGCGGGCGCGTCTGGTCCAAGCCGCTTCCTGATCCGATCCGTCGGCCAGAGTGGCAGGTAAAGAGAGACGACCCTTGCCATCACAGGCCTCCACTTCAAAATCGGCACATTCGCCCGCACGCGCACGGATCAGTTCCAGTAGCCAGCGCGGTCTTCCGACACCGGGAACCGGCAACGGCACGGATGGCAGGACCGAAACCCGCCATCGGGTCACACTGGCGGTTGGCTGACCAAAATCCGCCGCATCCGTCTGCCGTCGCCAGCGGCGTATCGCGATGCCAAGCGAACCAGACGTTTCAGCCGCCAGTTGCAGGCGACGTGAGGCCGTCATGGACAGACGCGCCACCTCGGCGACTACAGCCCCAAGACCGCCATGTCGCAGCCCTTCCTCGAAGCAGGCCAGCACATCGACGTCCGAACTGGCCTCGACAAAAATGGTTCGTCGTGCCGACAGCCCCACCTGTTTCAGGGAGGGAGCGAATACGTCCTGACGGGTGACAATCCAGAGCACCTTGCCGCGCGTGCGCGCTGCAATCCCGGCGCAGAACTGACCGGCGGCCGCACTGTGCAGGGCGTCATTCCCGCCGCCTGCCACCTCATGCAGGGCACCCAGCGCCAGACCGCCACCGGGCAGACGGGCGTCGATTTCGCGCACACCAAAGGGCAGCACCGTACGGCGTCGGTCGTTGTGCCCTTCGAGACGGCTGATCGCGGCCCGCAGCGTCTCCAGACCGGGTTTTTTATGGGTTTCAGCAGTCATGTCACGGCTCGACGGTCCTTATGCAGGCAAATTTCCTAATTATATGTTCCTGATTTGTTCCAGTCGTGCTACGCAAGTCAATGCAAATTCGCTTCGTATCCGGCATGCTGGTGTCAAATGTCGGCTCAGTATTGTTGATGAAAGTGCGCTAAGGAATTGAATCCAGAACCTTCTCCCGCTTCGGGCAGCGACGATTATCTGTCCCGTCTGAATGACGCGCAGCGGCAGGCCGTGACGCACGGGACCGGAGTCTCGGCAGGCGGAGCGGATTCATCCCCGCTGCTGGTCATCGCTGGCGCCGGATCGGGCAAGACCAACACGCTTGCGCATCGGGTGGCGCATCTGATCGCCTCGGGGGCTGATCCGCGACGCATCATGCTGCTGACCTTCTCCCGGCGTGCCAGTGTTGAGATGACACGGCGTGTCGAGCGCATCTGTAAAACCGTGCTGGGCGACAAGGCCGGACCTCTGGCGGACGCGTTGGCCTGGTCTGGGACGTTCCACTCCATCGGTGCGCGGCTGCTGCGGGAGTATGCCCAACAGATCGGCATGGATCCGACCTTCGATATGGCAGCCAGATTACGCGGCATATGGTCATAAGGGAGCAGGCGGATGTGCAATCTCTATTCCATGACCTCCAACCCGCAGGCGATCCGGGAGATTGCCAAAGTCCTTGAGGACCGCACGGGCAATCTTCAGCCGCTGCCCGAGATCTATCCGAACACCATGGCGCCGATCGTGCGGAATGGCGAGAACGGCCGTGAACTGGTCATGGCCCGCTGGGGCATGCCGACACCGCCCGGTTACCTGAAAGGCCATAAAGTGGATCGGGGTGTGACCAATATCCGCAATCCGACTTCGACATGGTGGAAGCGCTGGGAAGGGGTGGAGCACCGCTGTCTGGTGCCGCTGACCGCCTTCTCGGAACCTGAGCGCCGGCTGGATGGCAAATCACGGCCTGTGTGGTTTGCCCGCAGCGACGTAGAGCCATTGGCCTTCTTTGCCGGGATCTGGTGCCGATGGACATCCGTGCGGAAACTGGCTGATGGAGAGACGACGAATGAGTTGTTCGGGTTTCTGACCACTGAAGCCAACAGGGAAGTCGGCGCGATCCATCCGAAGGCCATGCCGGTCATTCTGAGGCAGCCAGACGAACTGGATGTTTGGATGAATGCGCCTGTCAGCGAGGCTCTGCGGCTTCAGAGGCCTTTGTCGGATGGTATGCTTGCTTGTGTCGATCCCCCACGGCCTTTGGAATGACTGCAACGGGGGGCAAGCGGAACGTCTGCTAACAGCTGAATGAATATTATAGCTGACGTCCACGGCGGCGGCGTTTCTTGAACCTAACCCCTTTGAGAAAATTCCGGCTGTCCGGATAGCGGCCCAATCCGGGAAGATATTGGCTTAACCTCCCATCATAATCTGTCTCGACTCATTCGTGCGCCAGACTTACTATGCCGTTACGAAGATGTAAGGAGAATATCATTGGGGGCTTGGGGCGCGCTTATCATGAGTTTCTTCGGGGCCGTCTTTGCTTCATTAACGTTGTATTGGCATCTGAATTTTTCCGGGATCTCGTTAGCTGTGCCTTTCCTGGGCTTCCTCTTGATCGGCCTCGCGGCGATGTATGTTATCCGTTTACCCGGG
>NZ_JOPL01000095.1 GCF_002153745.1 Acetobacter sp. DsW_063
TTCCTCTTGATCGGCCTCGCGGCGATGTATGTTATCCGTTTACCCGGGGATGGAATCAAACCTACTCCGAAAGAAGAACGTGCCATTATGTGGAGTAGCATCGGTGAAGGCATTGGCCTTTTCCTCGCCTCCAACATTGTCATAAATCTGCATCGGCCAGAACTTCTCCTGCCTTCAATGGCCCTGGTTGTCGGGCTTCACTTCCTTCCCATTGCTTTTGCTGCGGGCTTCCATCCGTTCTATGTTCTGGGAGCAGCTTTGATTGTTGCCGCGACCGCCGGCTTCGTGATGGGAGCACCTATGGGCGGCGAGGTCTCTGGCCTTATGGCCGCAGGAGCGGTGTGGCTTGCGTCAGGCATGGCGATACGTCGCGATTGGCTGGCAAAGCGCAAGACGCCAACTACAGCTTGAGCTTTTCCCCGGCCAGCCGTTCGTCTGATAAGAAGACGACGGCCGCCTGCCTGCTGCTGCACCTGTTAGTCGACAGGCACATTAGGGGGGGAGACCGGAAAGTCAGCTCTTGGATAAAAACTGGAAAACCGGGCATCAAGGCGAGCGCGTGCTTCCTCAGTGAGCCTGCTGATTGCACTAAAACTCGCTGGAGACATACTCATATCTCTGCCGCCAAAAAAACAGGCGGACTTACTCATCCCAAAACACGCAAAGCTAAAGTCATAACGCGGGCCCGTTCGTCATCATGCGCAGCCCTCAAAATCGGGTGGCTGGGATTTCAACAATAATTCTTCGATCGTTCCTGTGGCGGAATTAGCCTGGACCATCGCTTGCAGCCGCGAGGAGTGGCACAATGACATCGCTGATCGGCGTCGGGATGCCGTGGGCGCGACCTCGACGCAGGACGACACCGTTGCGGATATCCCATTCAAGGGGCCGACCCGCTTCACGGTCCGTAAGAATGGAAGTGCTCATGTCAGAAGGAGATGCCTGAAACTTGTCGAGGATCGCCTGAGGCACCTCGTCACCAAGTTCAGCGCCCTCGGCGCGAGCCACGGCCAGGCATTCCCGCAGATAGGCAAGTGTCAGCGCGGCGCTGTCAGACCGGCGGAACATGCCTGAACGCCGATGCGTAAGTGCCATGAGGCCTGCAGCCGCGTTTTGCAGCAGCTTGCGCCAGGACTGGGAGAGGAAATCCCCGGCCAATTCTACGGAACAGCGGGTGCCCTGCAACGCCTCGACAACGAGGTGTGAAGCTGACATGTCTGGCAGGGTAAGAAGCACGTCCCCACGCAAGCGCACCGAGCCATCGGACTGCGCCTGAACAGGAAACCACACAACGGCAGGTATGACCTGCGCATGCGGACAGTGTGGCCCAACGTGCTCAACCTGTTCCACTCCGTTTTGCAGCACGCACACGACGGTTTTTGGGCGACACAGCACTGACAGCCATTCCGCCGCCGCCTCGGTTTGCGTGTCCTTGACCGCCAGGAAGACGAGGTCAGCGCCCCGATCGATTTGTCTGGGGTCAGTCCTTACCGGACCGGGAACGGTGATGAGACGATCGTTATCCTGGAGAGTCAGATGCTCGCGCGGTGTGCGGCCACATAACACCGGAGTGTGGCCAGCTTCGTACAGCGCCGCCGCGATTACGGTGCCGATAGCCCCGGGGCCTATGACAGCCACAGCGGTATTCCTATCCGTATTCATGAAAACGACCTCCCTGGCGACACCTTCGGCTCATACGCAATACATTTGCGCACATGGAGCTTGTGCGCTCGATGCGTGCTTTGTAATGTATTACACATCATGATCGACGGATGTAATAAAATTTCGGATTCTGCGGGGCGGCTGGGCCAATGGCTTGGCAGCATTCAGGCACGAAGTGGTGGTCTCGCTGCCAGCGAGGAAAAGGTGGTCGCACTCCTGCTCACTGACCCCTTGTTCGTCGGCACCAGCACGACTGCGCAGGTAGCCGCTCGAGCTGGCGTCTCAGCACCAAGCGTCATCCGCGCCGCGCGTGCAATCGGGTTCGGCGGCTTCACGGAACTCAAGATTGAGATCGCTCGCGCTCGTGGCACTGCCGAATTCTTCGCTCCTTCTGAAACACTCACTGCGGATGCGACGACCGCCACCGTGCTCGAAATCTCCATTCGTGCGGGCACCGACGCTCTGACTGCGCTCGGTGGAGCCGTAGACACCACTGCGCTCGACAAGGCAGTGGCCTCTATCCAGGGTGCCCGCCAGGTGATCGCCTTTGGCGCGGGTCCGTCAGCGACGGTTGCCGCCGACGCGGTGTTCCGCCTGCGCGCACTTGGCGTGACGACCATCGGCATCCCGGATTATTTGTCAGCGATGATTGCCACGCGCCTGCTTGGCCCGGACGACGTCGTTATCGCTGTCAGTTCGACGGGCCGCACGCCAACGACGCTCGCTGTCGCCGATGCAGCTTCTGCCGCCGGAGCATCGCTCATCGCGCTGACCAATCAGTATGGCGCACCATTGGCGGCCCTTGCAGACATCGCACTGGTCGTCGGTGGCGCACCCCTGCCGGCACAGATGGCCGCCGCCGGCAGCCGACTGGCCCAGCTCGTCGTCATCGATGCACTGGCCGCAGCACTTGCCTTACGCGATCCGGAGCGTAGTAGAAGAGCGGAGCGAGCCGGCATCGACCTGCCCGATCTCGCTTGATGAAGCTGGGCACAGTTGAAATAATTCTCGTTGCGGCGGTCGCCCATGCAATGTGGAACTTGGCTTCGAAATATAAGCGCGGTGATACGTTGCTGTTCGTCTGGGCCTATACCGGCATCTCGGCGTTGCTCTGTGTGCCAATCTGGGCACTCGTAACTCAGGGGCAACAGGTGCTCGACTGGCGGCTTGCCTCCGGCGCGGCCGTCTCGGCGGTACTCCATATCGCATATTCCCTGATCCTGCAGGTCGGATATGACCGCGCAGAGCTGGGCGTAGTCTATCCGGTAGCACGCGGTACGGGGCCATTGCTGACGATGCTCTTCGCGGTTCTTCTGATGGGAGAACACCTTACTGCAGTCGCGATGCTTGGCGCTTTCCTGATCATCGCAGGAATCCTCGTTGTCACAGGGAATCCGTTCAGGCGCGCAAGTCATCACCCGCTTCAGGGTGCATTATGGGGTGCTGCGACCGGCGCGACCATTGCTGGCTACACTCTCTGGGACAGTTATTCAGTAAATTCGCTGCATCTCGCACCAATAAGTTATTACACCGGCACGCTGCTACTACAGGGCATATTGCTAACGCCAAGCGCACTGCGTCGGCGTCATCAGATCCCGACTGCTATCCGCGCAAACTTTATGCCGATTCTTATTGTCGCCGTGCTTTCCCCTCTGGCCTACATCCTCATACTCAGCGCCATGCAAACGGCGCCTGTGGCGCTCGTCGCCCCCCTGCGTGAATCGTCGATCGTTATAGGTTCTCTTCTCGCATGCTGGCTCTTTCACGAGGGCCATCTCGCGCGCCGGATTACTGGGGCTGTCGTCGTACTGACCGGGATCATAGCAGTCGGTCTGTGATGCCTTTACCGATGCTGGATTATTGCTTTTTCTAGGATGTGTGGACTCTTAAGGATTCCCTTGACGCCCATGATGTGATTCAAGGCTGTCTTTTGGAGGCAGCGATGGGTGTTCTGGATCGTCTGATACTCAACGATGAGCAGTGAGAGCGGATAACGCCCCACATCATCGGCGACCAGCGCACGCGGGGTTCATCTGGATATGACAATTGCATGTTCCTCGAAGCCCTATTGTGGATCATGCGCACTGGATCACTGCGCAGAACCTCACGAACAAGCGCTACTATCCCGGCTGCCTCTCCCTCGCCTCAGGCTGTTACATCGGTGCCAGCCGCAACGTGATCGGCGAGGCGACGCATAGCTAGTGATGCCGGGCTGCGAGGGGACGTCCGCTTTCGACGTATGGGGGAAAGGTAAAATATGTCCGAAAAGAGGCGGAAGCGGACATCGTTCTGGATGCATAAGCTTTACGCTTTATGAGGGTAGGGGGCATTTATTTCAGTAAGAGGTCATGCGTGTGCCGAAAAAAGTTCATTAAAACAGCCTATTAGACCCGCTTCGTTCTCAACTTGCGGTTGCCGCAAGTTGAGAACCAATCCTGCCCCCGCAACCAGAAACACCCTCAAAACCCCGCTAAGTCCCTGACTTGGCGGGGTTTTTTGTTGCGCCCAACACGACACGCCTATCAAATTCCTCATTATTTCAAGGGTTTAACGCCGGTAGGTTCAAATCGGGGTCCATGATACCCGCAACCAACTGCTCCGTACGCAGGCGTAAATCGGCGTGCTCCGGCGTACCGGGGCGCAGGAGAAAGAGCGGGGAGGGGACACTGCCCTCAGGCATGCAGAAACTCCTGAGACAATGCTATGTCGGGATGACGGTAAGGGGGGGTAAGCTGAAGGTCGGCTAACAGGTGGCACTCATATGATAGCTGACGTTCATTACGGCAGCGTTTCTCGAACCTAACCCCTTTGAGAAAATTCCGGCTGTCTGGATAGCTGTCTAATCAGGAAAGGTGTTGGCTTCACCTTCTACTCTAATTATCTCGACTAATTCATGTGCCAGACTTACTCTGCCGTTACGGAGCTATATGGAGGATATCAGTGGGGGCTTGGGGTGCGCTCATCATGAGTTTCTTCGGGGCGGTCTTCGCGTCGTTGACGTTGTATTGGCATATGGATCTTTCCGGGATCGCATTGGCCGTGCCTTTCTTGGGTTTCCTCTTGATCGGCCTCGCGGCGATGTATGTTATCCGTTTACCCGGG
>NZ_JOPL01000096.1 GCF_002153745.1 Acetobacter sp. DsW_063
TGGCGTTTGTAGCTGGCAGGGGCAACTCTCATGCAGAGCAATCTACAACCCAGGAGTTAATGTGACAGCACCGAATGAGCTTGTCATGACCGCCTGTTCCGATATTTGGCGTTTGGGAAAGTGGGATCAGGCGCCGGCGCGCATCGCGGCTAAGCCCTGCGCCCAGCTTGTGACGGGGACGTAGCCCAGTTCCTCACGCGCGCGGCGATCGGATACAGTGAAATCATAGCCTACCATCCGCAGCATCTGCCGGGTCAACGGCGGCTCTCCTGAACGCCTGAACGCGCGCCAGACGAATTCCATCACCCGCGCCATGAACCATGCAATTCCCAGTGGCGCGTTGCGGGCCTTTATCTCGACCCCCTTGGTCCCGACCAGCGCAGTCATCACCGCGCGCATTGACTGACTCTGTCCGTCGGTGACGAAATAGGCCCTGCCGCCCAGTGATCTCTCGGCGGCCAAGATGGCGCAGGCGCAGACATTGTCGACATGGGCGGTCGACATGCTCTGGTTGCCGCCTGCGGGCCACGCAAAACTCCCCGCCGTCACCTGCTCGATCAAAATGTTGAGCATCGGCATTCCGGTGCCCCAGATGAGGGGCGGCAAGATTACAGCGGTGCGCATGCCATCGGCCCTGTTTGCGTCGAGAACCAGCTTCTGTGCGCGTGCCTTCGACGCGAGATAGGGAGCCCATGAGGGATAGGCGAGCGGCATGTCCTCGGCGATGTCCGTCATCGGCTTGCCATCGCCCATCACGACGCCGGCAGCACTGATGTAGACGAAGCTGGAGACGTGCTCTGCCTGAGCCGCCGCTAGCATGTTGCGGGTGCCCTCGACATTCGTGGTCTCAAAGTCCTCCACCGGTGCCCACATAGTGAACAGCGCGGCCGCGTGAAACACGGTATCTGCGCCTGCCATCCCCTTTCGGAGCGCAGCCGGATTGCCAAGATTGCCCGCAAAAGGCTCCGCGCCGATCGCGCTCAGCTTTGCGGCATCGCTCGGGTTGCGGTGCAGGGCGCGCACAGTCCAGCCCTGCTTAACGAGCCATTCTACCAGATGACGACCGAGCAGCCCGGTGGCGCCGGTTACGAATGCAGTTGCCATTTGCGGCCTCCTTATGAATCGAGCCAAATATAGAATCAACAATTTCAACTTACAATATCCGTTATCTGTAATTTGTTTAGTGTTATGGGTTAGTCTATTAAAGAGGTATGCGAGAAACATCTTTTCAGCCGCTAACGGCAGCCACCGTCCTCGAAAGTGCGAAGGCACAAATTCGTCGGTTTGGCGAGGCGAAGACGAATGTTACGGACGTTGCGCGTGACTTGGGTGTGAGTCATGCCGCGCTTTACCGCTTCTATCGCTCCAAAAGCGCTATGATGGATGCGATCGTCCAGGAGGCCATGGACGACGAAGCTCATTTGGCGGCCCACTATATCGGAGCCGATGGTCCAGCCGCTGAGCGACTAGTGGCGATGCTTCTCGACCTGCACCGACGCAAGCGTGACCGGTTTGTCGGCGACCGGGAGATCCACGATCTGTATCAACGCATCGTCGTGGATCGGCCCGACATGATCGCCACGTATGCCGAACGGATTACCAACCTTGTCGCAGATTTGATCGATGAAGCGGTACGGCGGGGCGAGTGGCATATCGACGACACCGATGTCGCAGCACGCGTCGTTCGCGATGCAGTGACAGTCTATGTGCATCCGGCCTTTGTGGCACAACTCGTGACGGCAAACGCCCCGGTTGAAGCCATGTTGCACGCGACCGTTACAACGCTTATCCGCGCGTTCGAAAGCAGCATGCGCTATGGAAATATGAAAGAGGCCTGAGATGCGGCGTCGCGGCCCTGTCACCGACCATTTCGACGGGTTCGCTTCTCCAATCCCAATGAACCCGGCACGGACCGGGATTTACGGGGGGAATGACTCAATTATCCTGCTGTATATCTCCACAGCAGGTGCTGTCACATTAACTTCGGGGCTTTAGAATGCCCTGCATTAGCGCTCCTCCTGCAAGCTACAAACGTCACCGCTTCCCACGTGAGTTGATCGCACATGCGGTGTGGCTGTATTTCCGGTTCCCGGTGAGCTTCCGCCTGATCGAGGAGATGCTGCTCGAACGTTGGGTTGTCG
>NZ_JOPL01000097.1 GCF_002153745.1 Acetobacter sp. DsW_063
CAACCTCTCGCTCAATTCAATACATTAATAGGTCCTGAACCTAGATCATTTCCAGAGACATGGCTTTTCTCGGCGGTGGAAACGCCGTGTCGAGCGCTGCGAGGTCGTCATCAGATAGCGTTATTTCCTGCGCAGCGATGTTCTGGCGCTGATGCCTCACCGTCGCAGCTTTCGGGATGGCGATGACGTTCGAACGACGCAGAACCCACGCCAGCGCAATCTGAGCAGGGGTCGCCTGTCCGAGCGACGTCGTGTGCTTTTTGGCGATATCGGCCAGTGTTTCATTGCGAAGAAGAATGCCGCCCTGACCGATGGGGGAGTAAGCCATCGTCGCAACGTTGCGCTGCGCGTCCTCACCCAGAAGATCGAACTCAACACCGCGGTGGTCGAGGCTATATAGTATCTGGTTGCTTACGCACTTTTCGCCCTGATCGACGCCGAAAAGCTCGCCCATGTCGTCGATGTCGAAGTTGGAGACGCCCCAGTCGCGGATCAGTCCTTCTTCGCGCAGGCGCTCGAAGCCTTCGATGGTCTCGTTCAAAGGGATCGAGGAACGCCAGTGCAGCAGGTAGAGGTCGATATAATCGGTCCTGAGTTGTTCCAGAGAAGCGCGGCAACTTTGTGCGACGCCGCGCTTCGATGCGTTGGATGGTAGAACCTTCGTGACAAGATAGACGTCGCTGCGCCGTCCCCGGATGGCCTCGCCCACCAGGTCTTCCGACCGTCCATTTCCATACATTTCAGCCGTGTCTATGACGCGCAGCCCGAGATCCAGCCCGGTCCGAATGCTCTCGATTTCCTCTATGCGGCGTAGAGGGTCGTCGCCCATGTTCCACGCGCCCATGCCGAGTGCCGGGACTTCAACGCCGTTTTTGAGCTTGACCGTTTTTGTCATGACCCGACCTCCATGCCCCGAACGCCATGTGCCGACGATCGTTCCTCGCCGATTACGCTGCCGACGGTGACTGCTGTGTGATCAACGCGCCGATTCCAGGCGACGTCAATAAACCTGACCGGGGACGATCTGGGCGGTGAAGGCGGGCGTTGCGACGTTCTCGCGCGCATCGACGCCGATGTTGGTGTGATTCCCGGCGTCGCCCGACAGCGTGGCGTCCCACGCCTCTACAAATTGTGAACGAAGAATTTCGTCGTATACCGCCAACGTTGCGCGCTGCATGGTTTCGGTCGTGTAGTGCTCCAGAACGTTCTGGCGCGCGTGCTCGCCCATCGCTGCGCGCTGCTCGGGCGTTGCGGACAGCGCACCCGCCAGCATTTCGGCGAAGGCGCGGGCGTCTCCCGGAGGGAACAGCAAGCCAGTCTCGCCATGCGTCACCGTCTCCATGGCGGCGCCGTGAGCCGCTACGATGACCGGGCGCGCCATAGCCTGCGCCTCGACCACCACGCGGCCGAACGGCTCCGGGCGGAGCGACGGCACAACGGCGACCTCAGCGAGAGCAAGGGCTGCAGCCATGTCCGAACAATGACCGCCAAATCGCACGCGGTTGGTCAGGCCAAGCGAGGCCGCCTTGGCGCCGAGGCGCTCTGCGAATGCGTTGTCGCGGGCTCCGTCGCCGACGAACACGCAGACCCAATTCCGGTCAGTCCAGTTTTCCCGCGCCATGATCGCCAGCGCGTCGAGCGTCAGCGCCTGTCCTTTCCATTCGGTCAGGCGGCCGGGCATCAGAATGACGGCCTGATCTGCGGCTACGTTCCATGCCTCGGCGAGGTTTTGGATACGGTCGCCGCGAACCAGCGCCGGATTGAAATGCCGGGTGTCTGCGCCGCGCGGTATGACACGCAGGCGATCCGGTCCGACGCCGTAGTCGCGGGACAGGCGCCTGGCGATGTAGTCGCTGATGGCGATGACCCGTTCGCCTGATGTGAGAACGGAGTTGTAGGTTTTTTTACCCGGAAATTTCTCATGGTGAACGCCGTGCCATGTCGTCACGAAATGCGTCTTCGTTGATCTGCAGGCGAGGCGCGCGGCCCAGGCGGGGGCGCGTGAACGAGCATGCACCAGCGTCACGCCCTCGGCGGCGATGAGGGCCTTGAGCCGCCGTGCGTTGCGAAGAATGCCCAAAGGCGACTTGTCGCCGAGCCTGAGCGAGATGTGGCGTCCGCCTAAATATTCCACCCGTGGAACGAGTCGTCCTTCGGCGCTCGCCACGAGAGCTCTTCCGCCAGCCTGAGCGATGGCTTCGACCATCTCCAAGGCTCCCCGTTCCACGCCGCCTGCGTCAAGCGACGGAAGTACTTGCAGAATCACAGGACGATAAGCGGAGGCAGTCATCACGTTCGATCCCTAGCACGCTCTGGCGCGTGCTGCATCCGCTGTGCGGCGATGCGTTAACACTTTATTGATTCGTCGCCTCGCAGCGGGAGGCCCGCCGCGATCATGCTTGACCGGAAGGCGGCGGACGCGGTCAATTGCGATATGGCCGTCTGTTCCTTGTCGATCCGTCAGAGCGTGACCGGGCTCCCCGTCGTTGGGGGGAGCGCTGCGCGTTCGCTCGCGGTTTTGCCGCTTTTGGGCGCGTTGAGCGGACAGCCGGCGCATGCGGCGCGGCCGTCGCACGCGCCGCAGCCGCTCTTCATCTTCTCCGAATGCGCGGCCCTTCTGGACGACGATCCGGAACAGACATCCGATTATATAGCCTCCCATCGCGTCGCGGGGCGTGAGTGGGCGGCGAAACGTTGCGAAGCTCTGGCGCAAGTGAATATGGGAGACCCTGCGGCCGCGGCAGCGATTCTCGACGATCTGGCGCGCAGCGGCTCAGCGGCGGTGGATACCGATTCGGACGCGTCTAGGGCCGCCGCAGCCACCGACGCCGCGCGGGCGTGGCTCGCGGCGGGGCGTCCTTCACGAGCGGAAGCGTCGGCGGCTTTCGGGCTAGGACTCGCTCCGACGTCGACGCCTCTGCGTCTGGTGCGCGATCGGGCCCTGTTGCGGCTGGGGCGGAGCGAGGAAGTCCTGTCGGATGTTTCCTCGATACCGTCCGACGCTGCGAACCTGCCGGATACGCGTCTGTTGCGCGCGACGGCGGAGCGTATGCTTGGCAGATTGCGGGCGGCCCACGTCGATATCGACGCCGCCGCCGCCGCTTCTCCGGACGACCCGTCCATATTGCTGGAGCGAGGCGTGATCCGGCAGCGTCTGGGCGACGGTCTGGGGGCGCGTCAGGACTGGGAACGTGTGGTCGAACTGGCTCCCGATACGCACGAGGGGGATTCTGCGAATCAGGATCTGACGTTGCTGGCTTCCGACCCGGATACGGCGTTGGGTCCGGCCAGTTCAGCGTCAACGACTGCCTCGCCTGCGCCGGTCGGGTTTGCCGTGCGAACCACCACTCCGCCGTCGACTGCCGTTTCGCGCTCTCCAGCGGGACCGGCCCTGCGTCGAGATGCGGACAATATGTCGCTGAAGCCAGCGCCCTGAGGTGTTTTCGTGGTGACGGCTGTGCAACGCGCCAGTGCGCCCGCGCGCATTCTGGTCATCAAACTGGGCGCCTTGGGCGATTTCATACAGGCATTTCCCGCTTTCGCCGCGATCCGGGCGCATCATCCTGATACGGCGATCACGCTGCTGAGCACGCGGCCTTTCCTCGAGATCGCTGCCGCCAGCCCATGGTTCGATACAATCGAAATCGACGCCCGCCCCAAATTGTTCGATCGCCGCGGAATGAACCGCCTGCGTGTCGCATTGCGGGGATTCGACCAGGTGTACGATCTGCAGACATCCAATCGATCGAGTTGGTATTACCCTCTGGCGGGGCGTCCTCCGTGGTCGGGCATTGCTCGCGGCGCGAGCCTGCCCCACGCCAATCCATTTCGTAATGAAATGCATACCCGCACGCGGCAGCGCGATCAGCTTCGCATGGCGGGCTTGCCCGACGTTCCGTCGCCCGACCTGAACTGGCTGGCGGTCGGTGGACCAATGATCGAGGGCGACTATGCTCTGATCGTACCGGGCGCCGCGCCGCATCGACCGGGAAAACGCTGGGCCGCACAAAGTTTCGGCTGCGTCGCCAGTGTGCTGGCGGACAGGGGGGTGCAGCCCGTGATTGTCGGTTCAACTGACGACGCTCCGCTGGCGCATGTTATCCGTGAGGCTTGTCCGGAGGCGCTCGATCTGACCGGGAAGACGAGCCTTCCCGATCTCGCGGGTCTATCGGCGCGAGCGACGCTCGCGATAGGCAACGATACCGGCCCCATGCATCTGGCGGCGGCGATGGAGACCCGTTGCGTAGCGTTGTTTTCCTCGGAAAGCGATCCCGCTCTCACCGCCCCTCTGGGCGTGCGGCCGGGACAGGTCACTGTGATCCGCGTAAACGATATGGCGACTCTTTCTGTCGATAGGGTTGTCTCCGCCCTCGGCTGACGCCATTACAGTGGCCCCCGGCCTCATACGCCGTGGGTTTCAATCATGTACCGGAGCTTGAACCATGCTTGCCATCACCCTGCCTGACGGAACCGTGCGCCGCTATGACGGACCGGTGACGGGCACGGAGATCGCCGCGTCGATCGGCCCGGGGCTCGCCAAGGCGGCGCTCGCTATCGAGGTCGATGGAAAGCTGCGCGACATGGCGCTTCCGGTCGAAGCGGACGCTGCGATCCGCTTCGTGACCCGCAAGGACGAAGCCGCTCTGGAGATGATCCGTCACGATGCGGCGCACGTGCTGGCTGAGGCTGTGCAGTCGCTGTATCCGGGCACTCAGGTCACCATCGGCCCGTCCATCGAAAACGGCTTTTATTACGATTTCTATCGCAACGAGCCGTTCACGCCGGACGATTTCGCTGCCATCGAAGCGCGAATGCGCGAGATTGTTGCGGCGAACGCCTCGTTCGTGCGCGAAGTATGGCCGCGTGACGAGGCGATAGCGTTTTTCGAGGCGCGCGGAGAGCGGTTCAAGGCGGAACTGATCCGCGATCTGCCGGAAGACGAGCAGATCTCGATCTACCGTCAGGGCGAATGGCTCGATCTGTGCCGCGGTCCGCATCTGCGCGGCACGGCGGATGTCGGGAACGCCTTCAAGCTGATGAAGGTGGCGGGCGCCTACTGGCGCGGCGACCATCGCAACCCGATGCTCACCCGCATTTACGGCACCGCATGGCGCGACCAGAAGGAACTGGACGCCCATCTGCTGCAGCTGGAGGAAGCGGAGCGCCGCGACCATCGCCGGATCGGCAAGGAAATGGATCTCTTCCATATTCAGGAAGAAGCCGTCGGGCAGGTGTTCTGGCACGCGAAGGGCTGGCGCCTTTACACCGTGCTGCAGGACTATATGCGCCGTGCGCAGACCCGCGCCGGGTATGACGAGGTGCGCACCCCGCAGCTCGTCGATCGTTCGCTATGGGAAGCTTCCGGTCACTGGGACAAATATCGCCACCACATGTTCATCGCGACGGTCGAGGACGAGGACAAGACCCTCGCCCTCAAGCCTATGAACTGTCCGTGCCATGTGCAGATTTTCCGCCATGGCTTGCGTTCCTATCGCGAATTGCCGCTGCGTATGGCGGAGTTCGGCGGCTGCCATCGCTATGAGCCCTCGGGCGCCTTGCACGGCATTATGCGCGTGCGGGGATTCACGCAGGACGACGGACACATTTTCTGCACCGAAGCCCAGATCGCCGATGAGACGGTCCGCTTCGTCGCGATGCTTGCCGATGTCTATCGCGATCTCGGGTTCGAACAGTTTCGGGTGAAATACGCCGACCGGCCAGAAGCAAGCGCTGGGTCGGACGAAGCGTGGGAGCGGGCGCAGAGCGCGCTGATCGACGCGTGCCGCATCGCAGGCGTGGAATACGAGCACAACCCTGGCGAAGGCGCCTTCTATGGCCCGAAGCTGGAGTTCGTGTTGCGCGACGCAATCGGCCGTGACTGGCAGTGCGGCACGTTGCAGGTCGACATGGTGCTGCCGGAGCGTCTGGACGCCTCCTACGTCGGAGAGGATAGCGCGCGTCATCGTCCGGTGATGCTGCATCGCGCCATTCTGGGTTCGTTCGAGCGATTCATCGGGATTCTGATCGAGCAGCACGCGGGCAAGTTTCCGCTCTGGCTGGCGCCGACGCAGATCGTCGTGGCGTCCATCGTCTCGGACGCCGAGCCCTACGCGCTTGAAGTCGTGGAGACGCTGCGCAAGGCCGGTCTCGTCGTCGAAGCGGATGTCCGGAATGAGAAGATCAACGCGAAGATCCGCGAGCACAGCCTTGCGCGCGTTCCGGTCATCCTTGTGGTCGGCCGCAAGGAAGCCGAGGCCCGGACGGTCGCCATGCGCCGTCTTGGCGGCGCGGAACAGCAGGTTCTGTCTCTCGCCGAAGCCGCCGATGTGCTGGCTCAGGAAGCAACACCTCCCGACCTGCGCCGCGCCTGAGCGTTAAGCGCCGGTAGATCTGCCATACGTCTGGATTTTTTCGTCCCCACGTATGGCGATTGCCCGATCTCGCGCGAACCGCCTTGGGGCAGGTGGTCCCAACCCGTTTGGGGGGAGGCCATCCCTCCAAGTTGGGGAGGGCGATGTAGCGGTTTGTCTGCGGGATGAACAAATGCCGCGGCCCTCGAATTCCCGCCCGCGAATGCAACAGCGATGGCCCGCTTCGGGGAAGCTGCTATGCAATTGCGGCAACGCCGCTGCTGTGGATTGCGGGCGGTTTGACCCGGCTGTTGCGGTGCGTGTCGCCTGATACGGGCGTGTGCCGCCACGCTGAACCACCACCGACATGAATGCCGAAAATTGAGAGGCAGCCGCGTTTCGCGATGGGCGACCGCGTCGTTTCATGCTCTATCTTTTCGGAATCGTGACGTTTGAGGGGCGGTTGTAAAACTCAACATGAAAACAAATCCGTTTTTTCAGTGGGTAAATCTCCGTTCCAGAGAGCTTTTGGCCGTAGCCGTGACAGTGGGCGTACCTTGCGCGATCGCAGCGCCCACACATGCTGCGACTGGGCAGGTCGGTCTTCCTTCGGGGTTGACTGAGGCAATCATCGACACGACCGTTGAACGTACGCGACGCGCGTTCGACGTTCCCGGAATCGCCATCGGCATTGTGCATGACGGCAAAATTGTCTTTACGCGCGGTTACGGTCGTCGCGCGGAAGACAAAGCCAGCCCGGCGGTGGACGCTCGTACCCTCTTCGCGATCGGTTCCAACAGCAAGGAATTCACAACTACGGCGCTTTCCGTGCTGGTCGACGAGGGCAAGTTGCGGTGGGACGACCGCGTGATCGATCATCTGCCTGAATTTCGCGTATCGGACCCTTGGATCACGCGCGATTTTCGAATTTCCGACCTGCTGACCCATCACAGCGGCATGGGGCTGGGGGCGGGCGATCTCATGCTGTTTTCCCACAGTACATTCACGCGCAAGGAGGTTCTCGCGGCGTTACCCTATATGCCGTTCACCGCTCCTTTCAGAACGACGTACGCCTATAATAATCTGCTTTACGTTGTCGCGGGCGCTCTGATCGAACGCGTGAGTGGGCAAAGTTGGGAAGAGTTTCTGCAGTCGCGCCTGATCGACGCTTCCGGTCTGCCAGCATGCCAGAGCACGCCCCCGACCCGTGACGAGGCCGATGTCGCGACCGGGCAGGGGGAGGGCGGCCCCTTGCCCTTACGCGAAGGGTTGCGTTTGCCCGCCGTGGCGCCCGCTGGCGGCGTGTGGTGTAGCGCGGACGGGGTCAGCCGCTGGGCGCAGGTCTACCTCAATGGAGGTGTTACGCCGGAGGGCAAGAAGATCTTCACCCGCGCCCGGCGCGACGAGGTCTGGGCCCCGCACGCGCTGCTGCCGCTGCCCGATACGGCGGCGGCGACAAAAACGCATTTCCGAGCTTACGGATACGGCTGGTTCATCGAGGATTTTTACGGACAGCGGCGCGTCTGGCATACCGGCACGATCAACGGAATGGTCAGCTATGTGAATTTCCTGCCCGAACTCGGGACCGCGATTGTCGTTCTGACCAATCACGACGATCACAACGCAACCTATTCAATAGCGACGACCCTGAGTTCCTACGTTGTGAAGGGCGGAAGCGACGACTGGATCGAGCATTGGAAAAAGGAAGAGGACGCGAAGAAAGCGGCGAACGTTGAGCAGGCGTTGGTTCGTGGTCCCGGTTCTCCCGCGCGTCCATTTCATCAGCTTTCGGCGGATATGCAGCGGGAGTACCTCGGCGCCTATCGCGACGACTGGCGCGGGGATATTTTCGTCTCCAGGCGTGGAGGGGACTTGCGGCTGACATTCTCGAAAGCCGACGGGCTGGCGGGGACATTGTCTGCGTTGCCGCATGATCTTTTCGTCGCACGCTGGGACAATCGCGGTCAGGATGGCGAAGACGATTGCTACGTGCAGTTCGAGCGCGATGTCGAAGGTAAAATTACAGGAATGAAGATCCAGCTTTTAGGATCGGATTTCAGTTTCGACGCTCAGGATCTGCATCCGTACAAGATTTCGGACCGACCGTGATGGAGCGCGTGGTGAATCAGGAGCGGCGTCGGGCGCTGCGTGCGGCCGGCCTGCTGACGTCCGGAGCGCTGCTTGCAGGTTGTGTGTCGCGGGTGCATGAAACGCCGCCATTTGCTCCCGAACCGTCGTTCGCGGCGGCGGACGCCGCAGTGTGCGATGCGATCGACGCAGGAGCCTGTCCCGGCGCGGTGCTGGCGGTGGGGCGGTCCGGCCGCATCGTGCACAGCGCCGTGTTCGGTCGCCGCGCCGTCACGCCCGTCGCTGAACTGATGACTTGGGACACCGTGTTCGACATGGCGTCCCTCACCAAACCCATGATCACCGCTCTGGCGATCATGCAACTTGTCGAACAGGGCAAGTTGGACGTCGACCAGCCGCTCGCCCGCTACTTGCCGGACTTCGCCGCCAACGGAAAGGCGACGATCACGCTGAGGTTGTTGCTGACGCACTACTCCGGCCTGCCGCCCGATCTCGCGCTCGACCGGCCGTGGTCGGGGCGGGCGCAGGCGTGGCGTCGCGTCGTCGCTGCGGCGCCGATCCACCCGCCCGGTGAGACGTTCGTCTACAGCGACATCAATTTCATAGCCTTGGGCTTTCTTGTCGAACGCATCAGCGGCAGAACGCTTCCAGAATACGCCGCGACGCATATTCTGACGCCGCTGGGAATGAAGGATTCGGCCTTGTTGCCGGGGGCGCCGACGCGCGCGCGGGTGGCGCCGACCCAGTTCGACGAACATGGCGTCATGTTGCGTGGGGTCGTGCATGATCCGACGGCGCGCCGGATGGGCGGCTATGCCGGACATGCTGGCCTGTTCTCGACAGCGACGGATGTGGCCACGTACTCCACGGCGCTGCT
The DNA here is from genome assembly GCF_002153745.1 of Acetobacter sp. DsW_063. Classification (GTDB taxonomy): domain Bacteria; phylum Pseudomonadota; class Alphaproteobacteria; order Acetobacterales; family Acetobacteraceae; genus Acetobacter. Next base: position 9,316 of record NZ_JOPL01000097.1, read on the forward strand.
CGATCGCCGAGCCGGGCGTGACAGCCGCTTCCCGCTCTCGCGAGGGACGCTGACGATGATGACCACGCCGCAGCAACCCGCTGGGCGCGCCGAACAGCGTGGCTTTGGGTGGGATATCTCCTCGCGTTATGCGACGCCGCGTGGAGAGCGCTTTTCGCAAGAGTCATTTGGTCATACCGGGTTTACCGGAACATCATTGTGGATCGACCCGAAGAATGATTGTTTTGTGACTCTGCTGACCAATCGGGTGCACCCGGACGGCCATGGAGGGGTGGTGCGTCTGCGTAAGGACGTCGCGACGGCCGTGGCGAGGTCGCTTTCGATCTGAGTTGGCAAGAGGCTGCACTGCGGACGTCTGTTGAGAGCGGTTTCCCTCTTTTGAATATGATTTTGTGTATATAAACAGAATTACGGTATGAAAAATTTGACGGCGGCTGGAACCCATAATCGTTCCAGCCGCCGCACGCAGTTTTGTGCGAATGAAATAGGTCTGAATTTTGCTCGGCTATCGGTAGGGCCTGTTATGCCTTGAATGACGGAGCGAAGTGCCCAGCTTTTTG
>NZ_JOPL01000098.1 GCF_002153745.1 Acetobacter sp. DsW_063
GCTGCGTCCGGCAAGGACGATCACCGAGCGATCGATACGGTGCTGGCGGAACATGGGCGGGACGGCTTTCTGCCGGCCTGGTTTGAGGCGCGCGGCGTGTCATGGGCAGCCGACCTTCTGCGCGATGGACGCGTGCCATGATGGAAAAATCTTTCCGGCCTTGGGCTGAATTTTTCGGTCGTGCGAGCGAAAGACATTTCCGACGGGGTGTTCTTCTGACGTCTGCAATGCTGGCGGTTTGCGGTACATTCTCTCCCTTGCATCCGGCCTATGCCCAGTGGGCGGTCTATGACGGGGCGAACCACGTCCAGAACGTGCTGATCGCGGCCCGCACGCTCACGCAGATCGACAACCAGATCACCTCGCTGGCTAACCAGGCGCAGATGCTGGTCAATCAGGGGCGGAACCTCGCAAGCCTGCCACTCTCGACATTGTCGACGCTACAATCAACGATTTCCCAGACGACGGCTCTGCTCGCGCAGGCGCAGAATATTGCCTACAGCGTCCAGTCCGTCGAGCAGCAATACCAGCAGGCGTACACGTCCGTCTCCTCGGGGATGTCCGACAGTGCCCTATTCAACCAGGCGCAGACGCGCTGGCAGAATTCCATCGGTGGGTTTGAGGATGCCCTGAAGCTGCAGGCGCGGGTGGTGGGCAATATCCCCAGCGATAGCAGCGCCATGACGCAGCTTGTTTCCGCCAGCCAGACCTCCACGGGCGCGTTGCAGGCGGCGCAGGCCGGGAACCAGCTTCTCGCCCTGCAATCCCGCCAGTTGTCCGACATCCAGGCTGAACTGGCCGCCAATGGTCGGGCAACGGCGCTGCAACAGGCGCGGGAGGCCGTGACGGAAGCGGAGAGCGAAGCGCAGTATCAGCATTTCTCCCAGCATGACGCCTACGTGCCCGGCACGGTGTCGATGTTCGGCAGCAGCGGGAACTGACCGCCATGGCCACCAATGATGTCGGGGTGATCGACACCTTCTTGAATGCCTTCACCACCACCATCGATACCGGGTTCGGTCTGGTGAAAGGGGATGTGATCTCGCTGGCAGGAACACTGTCTGTGCTGGATATCGCACTGGCCGGGCTGTTCTGGGCCTGGGCGGCGGATGAGGACATCATCCAGCGCCTGGTCAAGAAGACGCTGTATATCGGTTTCTTCGCCTGGATCATCAACGATTTCGATGCGCTCTCGAAGATCGTCTTCGACAGTTTTGCGGCCCTCGGTCTGAAAGCCGGAGGTGGAACGCTGGCGCTTTCGGATTTTCTGCGTCCCGGTCGTCTGGCCTCAACCGGCTTCGATGCGGCCCAGCCGCTTCTGGATTCTGTCCACAATCTGCTTGGTCCTGTCGCC
>NZ_JOPL01000099.1 GCF_002153745.1 Acetobacter sp. DsW_063
CACAACCTCTCGCTCACTTCAATAAATTAATAGGTCCTGAGCCTAGAGCGTCACTTAAGGCCCTAAAATCTCAACCGCAACGTCTGACCTGTTTGTCTTCGAGTGAATAATAAAACCGACTACTAATCGGCGCAAATGCGGCTCTGCTTTGAAATCGGATTTCGTCGGGCAGTAATGTCTGTGAGCATCCCGGTAGTCGTCAGTCACAGTTTATATTGTAACGTTAACGCAACGCTTTGTCATGGGAAACGCCAGTTAATGTCGCTTCGCGCCCGCAGAACCACTTTGATGACCTTACTCGCCGGCTCAATCCTGGCCAGCGTCGCCGATCCGGCTGACGCGGCTGTGCGTCATGGCGCGCACCATCGTACGACCCCGACGAAGGCTTCGTCCGCGAAAACGGCGACGCCTGCGGTTGCCGCCAAGCCTGCGACTGCGGCCGCTGCGCCGACCCCCGCGCCTCACCCGTATGTGTCGTCTCAGACCGAAGACGTTGCTGTGAGTGGTCGCAGCGTTCGCACCCGCCAGCCCGGCGGCGGATTGATGCGAGCGGAGACCGCGCCGAAGGCGGTTCAGTCGGTGACGCGCGACTTCATCGCCAAGCAGCCGCCGTCGTCCAACGTGCAGCAGCTTATCGCCATGATGCCGAGCGTTAACGTTTCGATGCAGGATCCGTTTGGCCTGTACTCTGGTCAGGTCAATGTTCGTGGTTTCGATCAGGCGGAAGTCGGCTGGGTGTTGGACGGCGCGCCGCTCAATGACATCGGCGGCGGGCAGTTCTACGCCAACGAAGTGCTCGAATCGGAAGATCTTGAAACCGTGCAGCTGACGCCGGGATCGGTCGACGTCAATTCGCCGGTGGTCAACGCGTCCGCCGGTCTGACCACGATGACAATGAGCAATCCGACGGTGAAGGCTGGCGGTCTGCTCGATATCTCTTTCGGTTCGTTTGATACGACGCGACAGTTCCTGCGGTTGAACTCCGGTTACATCGGCAACAGCGGCATCCGCGCCATGTTCGCTTTCAGCCATACGAAGGGCAATCAGTGGCGCGGCGCCGGGCAGGCGGAGAAGTTCCACTATGACTTCAAGGCCGTGAAGGATTTCGAGAACGGCAGCCACACTGGCCTGACAGTGTCGTATAACGATCAGGTCAACGACTCTTATCTGTTCCCCACTTTGAGCCAGTGGCGCGCGAATGGGTACAGCAATAATTATACGTCGGATTATGCAGGGGCGAGCGCTGCTGGCGCAAATTATTACAAGCTGCACGTCAACCCGTTCCGCAACGTCGTAGCCTCTGCCCCGACGCATATCGTTATTTCCCCGAAGCTCTCGATCGACGACTCAATCTATTTCTGGCACGGGATCGGCAATGGCACGGGCGCGACGTATTTCACCTCAAGCGCGCTGTCCAAGCTTTATATGGGCAACGAGAAAGTGTCGCTTAACGGAGACACCAGCAAAGGGTATCTGGCTCTGGCTCCGTCCAATCAGGAGCAGTTCAGAACCGGCAACACTCTCTCCGCAACATACAAGATCGACAAGCACAACACTCTGACTCTTGGCTGGTGGTATGAATACGCCAACCTTGAGCAGTATTCGCCTTATGGCCAGGTCAATCAGGCGACGGGAGAGCCATACAACATCTGGGGAACGAACGCGGTTGTCACGACCACGTCGGGGCAGAACTTCCGGGCGCGCGACTTCCTGTCCCTGTCGCAGGTGAACATGATCTTCATCGGCGACACGATGAAGTATTTTAACGATCGCCTGAACATCACGCTTGGTTTCAAGGAAGCCATGGTGACGCGTCGTACCTACAATTACACGCCGGGGACAATATATAACCGCAATATCCACTCAGCCGAGCCGCTGCCGCAGATCGGAATCTCGTGGAACTTCAACAAGCAGCACCAAGTCTATATTTCTGGTAGCACGAATTTTCGCGTGCCTGCGAACACGTCTCTGGTCGATTACTACGGGACGGCTGGCTCGCAGACCCAGAAGGGCGGTTCGAGCAATCCAGAATACACGATCGAAGAGGAACTGGGGTATCGCTACAACGGCGACGTGATCAACGCATCCGTGTCGTTCTTCAACTATAATCTCTCGAACCGTCAGCAGTCACTTAATTACTACGTCGGCACGACGCCTTATAGTCAGACGGTCAACGCGGGCGGTCAGACGACGCGCGGTGTCGATGCGCAAATCGGCACCCGTCCGATCTGGTATCATATCCGCCCATACGCGACGTTCGAGTATCTGCATTCGACGATCGACAACAATATTATGGCCAGCACCACGAGTGGCACGACCGATTATCTGCCGACCAAGGGCAAGATCGCTATCCGTTCGCCGAAGGTGCAGGCGGGACTAGGGCTCGATTATGATGACGGTCATCTGTGGATTTCGGGCCAGCTGAAGTATATTGCGAAACAGTATTCGACCTTCATGAACGACCAGTCCATTCCGCAATACATCACCAATCAGGTTGCTGTCGGATATCGTTTCAAGAGCTTCGGATATCTGAAGTCACCTGAAATTCAGCTGAACATGCAGAACCTGACGGGCGCCAAATTCCGAAACGGCGTTTACGGTTTCCAGACGAACGCCAATGCGACTAAGGGCGTTTACGGCGGAACGATCGCCGGATCGTCCCCGACATATTATTTGCAGGTGCCTTTCAGTGCGATGGTCACTCTGTCCACCGGTTTCTGACGCTGCCGTTACGGTCGTTGCGAACGGGATATCCGTTCGCAGTGGCTGGACAGCCGATGACGTGGGAATAAACCGCCGCCCGACGGACGAAGTCGGGCGGCGGTTTTCCATTTGAGGAGGGTATTCCGGGGGGGCGCTTTCTATTGCGGGTGCGCCGTCTTCGCGCGGCTGTATAGACTGCGTGTCATGGTTTTAAGCGTCGTTTTTCGAAACGCCCGAACGCCATGTAGTGTTGAAGGCCTCTCATCGAGGCGTTTTTGACGTCCGGATTGGCGGCCAGATAGAGAGCTTCGTCGAACTCCTTCGCAACGGTCTCGATTTCAGGGACGACGCGACTGCTCATCGGCTCGAACTCTGCAAGGAAAGCGTCGCGACCTTCATCGTCTTTCCATGGCATGCGGTGAATCGGATCGTTCGCAACTTTTGCGAGCAGTTCATTGTTCTTGCTGGCTTCTTCCGGCGTTCCGGTCGAGGGCAAATTCGCCAGTCGCACGCCGCCATCGATGACATAGAAATAGGTCATCGGCTCTTTGTCGGTGACTTTGACAAAGCCGCCATATCCCGCGCGCACGTAACGGAACGAGTAATCGCTGTGTTCATGGCCGTATCGGCCGAAACGCACGTCCATGAAACCGACCCGGGCGAAGGCTTCCCGGCTGACGCCCATGCACATCCCGCCAACGACCGGCGACAGACCGACATCTTCTGCGGTCAGCCCCCCTCCGATTACGTAGGGCCCCATGCTTGCGGGCACGTAGTTCACGTGCCCGTATAGTGTTGCAGCTTCGAACCATTCTGCGTCCCAGCCGTGAATGCGGGGCATTACGTCGTCGTCCATAAGGATGACGGCGTCCACGTCGGTGTAGTTGAACAGGTAGAAAACGCCCCGGTTCTTGTTCCACGCTATCCCGCGGTTGACGCCGCCGATCGTCATCACGCCGCGTTCGGCGAGCATAGCGATGGTTTCGTCATCTGATCCGTCGTCGCACACGACCAGTTCGATATCGGACACGCTCAGACGCTCAATCAGGTCGATCTGTTTGAGAAGGTTATCGATCCGGTTGTAGGTCGTGATCGCGATACCCAGTTTCTTGCCCATAGTGCCTGGCTGCTTCTCTTTCGCCGACATCCCTCCCGGTAGTGGAGGGCGCCATGGTTCCTGAATGATGAACGACGCTTGCCGGGAGCGAACCGGGGGCGTGAACTTTCCATTCTGACCTCAAGCTACCCAATACTGCCGGGGGCCGAAAGATCATGGGTGTGATGCGCTTGAGAACGATCAGCCTTCGACGATCTGGCCCGCACCCGAATGTGGCTATCGCTCGTGGTTCAGGCGGTGAGGGGCGGCGGCGCAGGTCGTTAGCGCATCGAACACCGTTATGCGTCTCCGTGGTCAATTTCGGTCGCGGGTTGGAGCGACTTGCTCTTGTCATCGGGTGGACGGCGCCCATATCCAATGCAAGACCGAGACGACGTCGCCTATAGAGGGACGGCGCCGAGGCCTGAACGTCGCCTAGAGTGAAAGGGACACCGGGACTATGGACATACAGAAATTTACGGAACGTTCGCGCGGTTTTTTACAGGCTGCGCAGACGATCGCCGTCAGGGAGTTCAATCAGCAACTGACGCCGGAGCATCTGCTCAAGGCGCTCCTTGACGACAATGAAGGCGCCGCATCGTCGCTGATTCGCGCTGCGGGTGGGGATCCGCTCAAGGTTCTCGCCGCGACTGAGCAGGCGCTGGCGCGACTGCCGAAAGTGCAGGGCGGCGGCGCGGGGCAGCCTCAGGCGACGCCTGATCTCGTTCGCCTTCTGGATGCGGCCCAGCGCACGGCTGAAAATGCCGGGGATTCGTTCGTAGCGCAGGATCGGCTTCTGGTCGCGATCGCGGCGTCGGACAGCACTGCGGGCCGCGCCCTGAAGGATGGAAACGCCAGCGCGGAGACTCTGGAGAAGGCCGTCACCGCGATTCGCAAGGGCCGGACCGTGGATAGCGAGAATGCGGAGGCCGCGTTCGACGCACTGAAGAAATACGCACGCGACGTCACAGCCGTGGCGCAGGCGGGAAAGCTCGACCCGGTCATTGGGCGTGATGAAGAGATCCGTCGCGCCATTCAGGTACTCGCACGTCGTAGCAAGAACAATCCCGTGCTGATCGGCGAACCCGGCGTCGGCAAGACCGCTATCGTCGAAGGGTTGGCGCAGCGCATTGTCAACGGCGACGTGCCGGAGGCGCTGCGCAACAAAAAGCTGCTGTCGCTGGACATGGGCGCGCTGATCGCTGGCGCGAAGTTTCGCGGCGAGTTCGAAGAGCGTCTGAAAGCCGTTCTGAAGGAAGTCGAGAGCGCGGAAGGACAGGTGATCCTGTTCATCGACGAAATGCATACGCTCGTCGGCGCGGGACGTTCAGATGGCGCGATGGATGCGTCCAACCTGATCAAGCCGGAACTGGCGCGCGGCACGCTGCATTGCATCGGCGCCACGACGCTCGACGAGTATCGCAAATACATCGAGAAGGACGCTGCGCTCGCGCGGCGTTTCCAGTCGGTGTTCGTGGGCGAACCGTCCGTTGCTGACACGATCTCGATCTTGCGCGGGATCAAGGAGAAGTACGAGCTTCACCATGGCATTCGCATCTCCGACGGCGCGTTGGTGGCGGCGGCGACCCTGTCGAATCGCTACATCACCGACCGCTTTCTGCCGGACAAGGCGATCGACCTGATCGACGAGGCGTCAAGCCGGCTGCGGATGCAGATCGACAGCAAGCCCGAAGAACTCGACGAGCTCGACCGCCGCGTGATCCAGTTAAAGATCGAACGTGAGGCGCTGCGGAAGGAAGACGATTCAGCCAGCCGCGACCGGCTTGAGAAGGTGGACGCGGAACTCGCCGATCTCGAAGAGAAATCCGACGCGATGAACGCCGCGTGGCATGCCGAGAAGGATCGGGTCAGCGAAGTCCAGAAATTCAAGGAGCAACTGGACGAGGCGCGTTCCACCGTAGAGGTGGCGCAGCGCAAGGGCGATCTGGGTCGGGCGTCGGAGTTGATGTACGGCGTCATTCCCGACCTTGAGGCAAAGATCGCGCAGGCTCAGGAAACGCAGGCGGGATCGACCGGCGATCTGGTGTCGCAGGCGGTGACGGAGCAGGGCATCGCCTCGGTCGTGTCTCGCTGGACCGGCATCCCCGTGGACCGGATGGTTGAGGGCGAACGGGCCAAGCTTCTGCGGATGGAGGACGAGCTTCGCAGGCGCGTTGTCGGGCAGGAACCTGCGCTCAAGGCGGTGGCGAATGCGGTTCGTCGCGCGCGCGCTGGATTACAGGATCCGAACCGGCCGATCGGCTCGTTCCTGTTCCTCGGTCCGACCGGCGTGGGCAAGACCGAACTGACCAAGGCGTTGGCGGAGTTTCTCTTCGACGACGAAAAGGCGTTGCTGCGTATCGACATGAGCGAGTTCATGGAGAAACACGCAGTCGCTCGCCTGATCGGCGCGCCTCCAGGATATGTGGGGTATGAGGAAGGCGGCGTGCTGACCGAGGCCGTGCGTCGTCGTCCCTATCAGGTCATCCTGTTCGACGAGGTCGAGAAAGCCCATGGCGACGTCTTCAACATTCTGTTGCAGGTGCTCGACGACGGGCGTCTGACGGATGGGCAGGGGCGTACGGTCGATTTCCGCAATACGCTGATCGTGCTGACCAGCAATCTCGGCTCCGACGTTCTGGCGAATCAGCCCGATGGAGAGTCGACGGATCTGGTGCAGGCGCAGGTGATGCGCGTCGTGCGCGATCATTTCCGGCCGGAGTTCCTGAACCGTCTCGACGAGATCGTGCTGTTCTCGCGCTTGCAGAAAGTCGACATGGCGCGGATCGTCGATATCCAGATCGGGCGGCTTCAGAGCCTGCTTTCGGATCGCAACATCGTTCTGCATCTCGACACACTTGCGGAGCAGTGGTTGGCGAACGAGGGCTATGATCCGGTGTATGGCGCGCGCCCGCTCAAGCGCGTCGTGCAGCGCAGCTTGCAGAACCAGCTTGCGGAGATGCTGCTTGAAGGCGGTATTCATGACGGCGAGACGGTCAATGTCTCGGCGAATGGCGACGGTCTGGTGATCAACGGGCGCGAGGCTGTTGAGGTCGGGGTTAGCGGCTCACTTTGATTTAATGGTTTTCGTGCTTTGACAAGAGCGGGGGCGGCGAATGCTGGTCCCCGTTTTTGTTGGTTTTTTATTAAAATTAAGGGGTTAAGAAAAGTTGAGGCGAATCACCTGGAGTGTTCGAAAAACCCCCTGGTTTTGAAACCGGCTCTGTGAT
>NZ_JOPL01000012.1 GCF_002153745.1 Acetobacter sp. DsW_063
GCCATGTCCACCACCACCTGGACCGCCTCCGTGGCCACCGCCACCGCCGAGACCACCGCCATGCCCGCCACCGCCGGGGCCGCCACCATGTCCGCCGCCGCCAAACCCACCGCCCGGCCCGCCTCGGCCACCACCACCACCGGGGTGGCCACCAAACCCACGAGGGCCGCCACCCCGATATGGACCGACGCCGTAGCCCGGTCCCCAACCGCCTCCCCAGCCGCCGCCTCCCCAGCCGCCGCCATAATATCCGCCACCGAAATCATCGTAACCGACCCCGACGCATCCAGAGAGCATCCCAACCAGCCCAAGGGCGGCGACCAGTTTGATCTTTCTACCAGTCAACACGCTCATTTTGCTTCTCCGTCCACAGAGGCCTGGGCTTCCATAACGCCGAACACAGCGCCCGCGGGATCGGCCAGAATGGCGATCATGCTGTTATTATGGTCGAGATGCGGTTCGCTGATCACGCTGCCGCCAAGCTCTACGGCCTTTTTCGCGCTCTCAGCCACGTTGTCGACATCGATGAAGCTGAGCCAGCGCGCAGGAGCGTCGGAGTTCAGACGTGGCGGCAACGGGTTAACGGTAGCGCGCGCCGAAGCTTGTGAGGAAAGTATGTAACGCAGAGGGCCTTGCGACTCATCTTGCGTCCGAACCTCGTATGAAAAAAGCTTCTGATAGAAGCCCGTGGCGTCTCTGGGCGCGCGAGTCAGCAACGCATTCCATATCCACTGCCCCTGAACGGCGGGGGCGTCAGAATCTTCCAGGTCGCCGCTGCTGGATTGCACGGCTGCGAACAACCCTCCCTGCGCGTCGGAGATAATCGCTTCGCGACCAATACCGGGAATGTCATGGGGGGAGAACATGATCGACCCGCCCCATGTTTTCGCGGTTCCCACCAACTGATCGACGCTTGCAGTCGAAATAAAGGGAAGCCACAAGGGAGCGTGTCGCCCATCCAAGGGACGCTCGACCAGTCCAGCAACGCTTTTACCGTTCACCGTCGCCTGCACGTAACGCCCGAATGAAACCGACGACTCCTTGAACGTCCACCCCAGAAGTTGCCCGTAAAAGTGCTCAGCCTGCGCAATGTCAGGCGTGGTCAACTGTGCATATACGAACTTTCCGGGCATCGCCTTGTTCGTCGCGGGGACCGCCAACGGCAGGAAACTGTCTGCAGCGTATGCGCCGCCAGACAGACACAACGTTACACCAACAGGCAGAGACAATACCAACCGTCGCCAGTTAAACGTCTGCGACGCATGGGATGGGTTTCGAAAAAAAACAGGCACTGCAAACGCTCCTACTTCGCAAACAACTGGACAACGCGCACAATACGCCTACACGCTAACTTGCTCATATCATAAGTTTCAAATAGAATCCCCTGTGTTATAAACGCGCCGCCTTTTGAACCACCAGCACACTTACCAAGGCATATATTACAAGAATTTTAGTATATTTCTACCAAGATCTCTATTTCTTCTACGCTCCTCGCTCCCTGCACTCTTCATAAATTCAGCTACACGTATCCCCACCTGAACTTCTATGTTCAATATATCCACAGCTAATTGCTTTTGTTCATCGCTCTCATTGTCTGGATTATATTCATTTTTCAAACCCACATAAGTGAATAATAAAATTTCATGATTTTCCCACAAAAAATTAGAAATTTTCTTCCCTTCATCTTCAGATATCGGGATGTAAGGAGTTGCCTCACGTAACTGCCGCATCTGAGTTCCTCCTTAAAGAGTGGCTCGCTACGCTCACTCTTATTTATTTGTTTTACTTTGTGATCATATAACTTATATTACGAAAAAAAGATGCCATTAATACACACGCGCTCAAAAATCCCCTCACCAATGCGGCGAGGGACCCTTAACAATCTCCGCCAGATCGGCCGGACGCACCCACTTCCTGAACGCCGCCTGCACATCCGCCGCCGTCGCATCGTAATACTTACGTGCTGCGATATCGGGCGTGTTCAATGGCAGACCGAGTTGCGTCAGATGCAGATACTCTCCGGCGATGGCGCCAAGACTTGCACGCGCCAGTGGCAGGCTGCGCAGAAGGGCGGATTTCGCCAGAACCAGTTCATCGTCCGTCACGGGCGCCGTCTGCATCGCCTTGATGTCACGCATCGCGGCCTCACGGGCTGGGCCGACCTTGTCCGGGTCCGCGCCATAAGACACGGAGTAGGCGCCGCGCGTGCGGCCCCATTCAAAACTGCTGCTCACCGAATAGACATATCCGGTTTTCACACGCAGGTCGCGATACAGGCGCGACGAGAACCCGCCGCCCAGAACCTCGTTCCCAAGCGTCAGGAAGAAATGATCGGGGTTCGCGGCGGTAAGCCCCAGACTCTCCGGCAGGATCACCGTATCCTGAACGTTGCTCTTGTCCGGCACGTTGGCGCGGGAGGTCTTGCTGTCGGGGCGCGTCGGCAGATCGACCTGCGGTTTCGGCCCTTCCGCCGTCCAGCCGCCGAACGTCTTTTCCACGACTTCGCGCGCCTGCTCCGGCGTCACGTCGCCTGTGACGACGATGGTCGTCAGGTCCGGACGCCACGCGGCTTGATAATACGCACGCACGTCATCAAGTTTTAGCGCCATAATCGTCTGCGGCGTGGCTTGCCGCAGGGTCGGATCATGCGGCGGCGAGATCGCGGCTTCCACGGCGCGATCGAACAGATATCCCGGCGACTGAAGCTGTCCTTCCTGCTCCTGCGCTGTCTGCTGGCGCACGATCTGGAAGTATTGTTCCGGGAACGCCGGGTGCAGTTCGTTTTCGGCGAGCAGCGCCATACCTTCCGCGAACTTCGAAGACGGCACGCGCAGAGAGAATCCCGCGCCTGCGCTTTCCCACGCAGGCACTTCGTCGAGCGCCTTGCGGAAGGCCAGACGGTCATGGCTTGTAGTGCCATAGCTGAACAACGTTTCAGTGATATCCGCGACGCCTTCCTTGCCCTTCGGCTCCTGAAGATCAGAGTTGCCGCGCACCATTCCGTTGACCTCAACCGTCTGGCTGACATGCGCCGGATGTACGATCAGGGTCAGACCATTTGGCAACGTGGACACGACCGGGGCGAGCGCGGGCGGCGGCACGTCAAGCTTCTTTAGCGCGGCTTCCGCCCAGTCCGGCAGCTTCACCGGCTTGTCGGGAGCAGAGGCGAAGGACTCCGCCCCGCCGAATCCGCCGCCTGCGACCGGCTTGCCGGAGTTTTCGGGCGTCAGGATCGCCGTCACAGCCCGCGCGGGGTCGAGAAGCTTCTGCGCCAGTGCGTTGACCGCCTCCGGCGTCACCGCGTTATAGGCGGCGATCATGTCGTCCGGTGCGGACAACCCCTTGAAGGCCAGCGCCTGCGACCAGCTTTCGGCCAGACCGCTGACAGAGTTGGCGGTAAAGCCAAGCTGCGCAATCTCCTTGCGCTTGGCGGCCTCGACCAGATCGGCGGGAACGCCGTTCTGACGGATATCCGCCAGAACGTCGCGCATGTAACCGAGCGCCTTGCTGGAATCTCCGCCTTTGGGGAATCCTGCGAGCGCCAGTCCGAAACCTGCCCGCTTTTTCGGAGCGAATTCAAAACTGGCGAACAGCGCCTTTCCGGTCGGGCCAAGCTGATAAAGCGCGCCACGCTGGCTCGCCAGCACGTCGGACAGAATATCGGCGGCGGCGAATTCTTTCGCCGTCAGACCAGGGATCGGAAACGCTATGGTGGCGAAGCCGATCGGGTAGTCCGTAGGAAACGACAGGGTGCGAGCGGGCGCTGGCGCGGGAGAAACCGGTTTGCGCTCCGGCAGCGTTTTGCGCGGAATGGCGCCGAAGATCGATTTGACCTTCTCCAGAGTCGCCTGCGGATCGACATCGCCCGCGATCACAAGAATCGCGTTGTTCGGCGCATACCATTTCTCGTAGAAATCACGAAGAAGCTTCGCGTCGGTCTTGTCGAAAGACGGCCGCGTTCCCAATGCATCATGCGCATAGGGCGTGTCCTGGAAAAGAATGGACTGAAGCTGCGAGATATAGCGGTAAGCCGGACTTGAAAGATCCCGCGAAACCTCTTGCTCGATCGCGCCGCGCTCCTTGTCCCAGTCCGCCTGCGAGAGAGTCAGACCGTTCATACGCAGCGCCTCGATGCGCAACGTGACGTCCAGATCCTCGGCGGGGGCCGTGTAGAAATACTGGGTCACGTCCTCGGTCGTGTCAGCGTTGTAGCTGCCGCCCAGACGCGCGCCCAGCGCCGCGAGCTGATCCTTGTCGAGTCCGTCCGAGCCGCGAAACATCATGTGCTCAAGGGCGTGCGCCGTGCCGGGAAAACCGTCCGGCGCTTCGGCAGAGCCGACCAGATAGTTCAGCTCCGTCGTGACGACGGGGGCCAGACGATCCGGCACGATGACGACGCGCAATCCGTTCGGCAACGTCGCCTGCAACGCCCGGTCCGCGCTGGTGGCGAGAGGCGCCGCCTGTGCTGCGCCCGCCATAAGAGGGCTGGTCGCCACGGCGCAGACGGCGCCCTGTCCAACAAGGGCTGCACCGGACAGCAGCGCTGCGCGCAACAAGGGACGAACCGCGTGCGAAAAGCGAAAGGTCATGACGTGAGCTAATCCCTCTACCTGTAGCGGCGGGGATCATGCAGCCTCACGGCCGCGCTGTCACCTTGGCGCGCGGGCGGTCGGGCAGTTGCGACGTGCGCCACGTCCCCCAAGATAGGTCAGCAACGGCAGAGAAAGGCGTAGCAGGCCCGGCGCAAGCATGCAGAGTTTTCCGAACAACCCGTCCAGAGCGGGCCTGAACCGCTCTCCGCCGGGGCGCCTCAGCGTTTCCATGACCGTCGCGGCGATTTGTTCCGGACGAGCTGGCGCGCTGACGTAATTCAGCACAGATCCCCCACCCGCCATTTCGTCCCGCAGCATGGTCGTATCGACAGCGCCCGGGAAGATCGACGACACGGCGATTTTTCTACGTCGCGCTTCCAAAGACAGGGAGAGCGCGAAGCTGCGCAAACCCGCCTTGGTCGCGGCGTACACGGCGCTTCCCGCAAGCGGCATGACCGCCGCCATCGAATTGATGAACACGACATGGCCGCCACACGGAATCGACGCCATCAACCGCGAGGTGAGCAATATAGGGGCCACAAGATTGACCGATATCTGCCGTTCAATGTCATCCTGCCGCAGTGCATCGACTGTGGCCGGCGTGATGACCCCCGCACAATGGATCAGGACGTGGACGCTCTTGCCCGCGGCGACAAGTTTCTCCGCAACAGACGTAATCTGCGCCGTGTCCGTAAGATCGCACGGCATATGCGAAACGCCATCACGGACAAACGCGGGAGGTGAACGGCGAGACACAACGACGACGTCATAGCCCTCATCCGTCAGACGCGAAGCGATTACGGCGCCGATTCCACCAGACCCGCCCGTAACAACGGCCAATGGCCTTTCGCTTGTTCCGTCCCCCCGGGCCGTGGCCATATCCATATCCCTGCTCGCGCCCTGCGGTCATCCGGCGCCGCAAACCCGCCCTACCCCGGAGTGTTTACGACCAAGAAGGTCATCGCGGTATCGTGCAACGCGATACAGCCCCATGAAATTTCGTCAACCTTCCGAAGCGGAGGAAGGAATGGAGGCGACGACCCCGTTTGCATGCAGTTCTTTCCACATCGCGAGACGCGCGTCATTCGAAACTGCGCCGACGTTTCTCGGCGACTGCGTCCGACCCGACGCGCTCAATGTCACGGTTTTGCCAGAGATGCTGGACACCGAAACGGTGGGGGCCGGTGTTTTCAGCAGATCGGGCACCCCTGCCAGAGCGGCCGACATGACGCCTATCGCCTTGACCAGATCCGTACCCAAAGGAAGGTCCACAGCCACCGAAAGGGAGCCCGTCGGGTGACCAAGCGTGGCGTTGCGCACGGCGGAAGTGATGAATTGTGAATTCGGCACGATCATCGTCGACCCGTCCGCAAGTCCGATATCCGTCGAACGCACGCTGATCCGCTTGATGTCGCCCACAGAGCCACCAATCTCCACCAGATCGCCAATCGTCACCGGACGTTCGGCCAGAAGTATGATGCCGGACACAAAGTTCTGCACGATCGATTGCAGACCGAAGCCGATGCCCACCGAAAGCGCGCTGACCACCCAAGTCATGCTCTTCACCGTGATGCCGATCGACGACAGCACTGACAATCCCACAAGAATCCAAGCCGTGTAGGTAAAGATGCTGACGATGGACGTCTGCGCACCAAGATCGAGGCGCGTTCTCGGGAAGAGCTTCGTCCGCAGCCACACCTGAAACGCCTTGATGACGTAGTGCCCGGCCACCGGCGCTACGAGACAGATCAGCACGGTGTCGAAAGAGAATGTGACGCCGCCGATGTTCGGCCCGATCACAAGCTTCCCTACGTTCACTGTGGTCTGCTGGAGGTCGAAGTTTCCGTCGGACTGCGCCACCGCGACTGCGACGAACGCAAGAAAGACGCTGATCAGGCCGGTCGCCAGCACACTGCCCAGATCAATGACCCGATGCGGGACGCCCAGCCGCGTCAGCCTCCACCCGAAGGATGAAGACGAAACAAACACCGTCTCGCCAAGATTCTGCGTCAGCATGAAAATCAGCCCAAGAACGGTGAGGGCCGCCGCCATTGAACACAACCAGGACACCGTCGTGTACGCGAGCGGGATATAACCGCAGGCAACGGCCAGAAAACAGAATACCGCCACAACAGTAGCCAACGTACGAACAAGCCGCCCGATGCTGGCGGTCCTCAACTCGATCAGCGTTCCGGGCGCCTCATCCGGGTCCTGACCGTCCTCACCGGGCAGGCTGCGGACAATCGCCCGAGGAATCATGACGAGCAGCGGAGCCGCAACGAAGACGAAGATGGCGTCCAGAACCTGCACGCCCAGAGAACCCAAGCCGCTGGCGAGATCGACATACCGCAAGACGCCCTTGAGCACGGGTAACGTCGCGAACCAGATCGCCAGCGGCACGAGAGCTCGCGCAGCCTCGTCATTCAGCGGCGCGATCCGCCATTCTGTCTGTCGTGGAGAGAGGATGGCGGCCGCGACCCCAAGCAACGCCGCCGCCATAGGCAATTGGGCGCCGACCATATCCGCGAAAGAACCGAGATCCGTGCCGTCGAGGTCGCCCCCCCCCGTCAGCCCGAGCCAGAAGACGCCGCACGCCGCCATGGCGCAGGCAAGTGACACGAGCATCAGCATCAACGCCGAGGCAAGACGTCTGTCCTTTCCGTCGCGCAACATCCGGGCCGCAGCGCGTCGTATTTGCCGCGCGAGCGCGAACGGAGCGCACAGCAGAGGTGCGGCAGCCACGATCCCCACGAGAAAAAAGGTCAGACGGCCTCTTTTGGTAGCGTCCACAAGGCTTTCGCCAATCTCGTTGGACAATTGCAGCGCCCGCCCGGTGTCGGCGGAAAACTCGCCCCGCAGCCGCCCCCAGAAGCCTGCACCGAGCGGAGACTGAAAACGCTGCGTCAACAACGCCTGCTGCGCCGCATCAGTGCGCTGACCCAAAGCGACTACAAGTTGATGCGCCTCAAGTGCATACAGCCGCGCGCGCATCAATCGACCGGAAAGGTCGCCCCGTCCTTTCAGAAGCCTGTCCCGTTGGGCGGTGATCGCCGGAGAGGCGTCGGTCTCTCCCTTGCCCGGCGCGGGACCGAGAAGCGCCAGAAAACTCTGATAGATCTTTTCGTAAGGCTCCAGCCGCGCGACCATGGCGTTCGCGCTGGTTTCGGCCTTGTCAGCGCGGCGGCCAAGATCCGCGACCTCCGCCGCCCCACGCATTGCGTGGGAGTCCACCCGCGTCCTGAAAATCTGCTCGATCGAGGCCTCAAGAGCGTTCAGATCAGCGTCGGAAACGACCGCAGATGGCGCTGCAATCAGCGAATCCGCGCCCGGCGTCAGACGGCCGGTCGCCGGGCCGGGCTCACTCGAAGCGGCCTCCGCCGCCGAGGCAGACGCACCCAGATTCTGCTGCGCCCGCGCCGTCGGAGGGCAAACAGCGAAAGCCACGGTCAGAAGCGCCGCCGAGACGAATCGCCTGCGCAAGAAGCATTTTTCTTTCAATAACATAGGCTTTCCTGAAAAACCTCCCTCGGTCGCCACAGACCGCCGGGCGGACGACCACCCGGTCTTTGGGAGCCGTCTCCTCCGGCAGAATTCTGTCGAGGCAACGCAGAGCCTCCATCCGACACGATCAGCCCAACATGGCTATTTCCGGCTCGATCCGGAGCGCAAGCCACTTCTAAACAGAAGCGGGTCATTTTCATGGCCTCCGACATCGGCCATCATAGCTGCATCCCTGCGCATCCCACGCGCATAACGCGACCGGATCGACTTCGGCGCACAATATACAGTCTGGCGTGACAGCCCGACCCAACCCCGTGGCCCATCCGCAAGGAGGCAGGGCCGCCTGCAGGACGACTTTATGGATCGATCTTCCCCAACCCGCGAGATGACGTTTCGCGGCCTTGTTATCGGCGCCCTGATCACCGTTGTTTTCACGGCGTCGAACACCTATCTGGGGCTTCGGATCGGGCTCACCTTTTCCTCGTCGATCCCGGCGGCCGTCATATCGATGGCTGTGCTCCGTGTGCTCGGCGGCGGAACGATCCTCGAAAACAATATGGTGCAGAGTCAGGCGTCGGCGGCTGTGGCCATAGCCACCGTCTTCGCCTCCTTCCCGGCTCTTATTCTGCTCGGTTTCTGGGCCCATTTTCCATATCTTGAAACATTCGGATTGACTGCCGCTGGCGGCATGACCGGGGTGCTCTTCACCATTCCCCTTCGTCGAGCGCTGGTGAACGAAAGCCCGCTTCCCTACCCGGAAGGCGTCGCCGCCGCCGAAATCCTGCGCGTCGGCTCCGCCGCCGATGGGGCGCGCGCCAACGCACGAAGCCTGTCCATGTTGATCAGCGGCGCCGTGGCGTCCGGCGTCTTCTCCTTCGCCAGCGGCGGGCTGAGGCTTATCTCCGACGGAGCAACGGCTGTTTTTAGCCTGGGATCGTCTGTCTTCAAGCTTTCCACCGGTTTTTCTCTGGCGCTGCTCGGCGCCGGGTATCTCGTCGGCATCGCCGGCGGCGTCGCCATGCTGGTCGGATATGTATTGTCGTGGCTGGTCGCAACGCCTCTCCTGACCGCATACACGCCCAATCTCGATCATCTCGCTCCAGCGGCGTTCGCTACCTCCGTGTGGGTCCACAAGGTGCGCTTCATCGGCGCCGGAGCAATCGCACTGGCGTCAGTCTGCACGCTTGCGGAACTCGCCGGGCCGGTCCTGAGGGGCGTGCGAGACGCTCTGGCGTCAAAGGTCGGCGCGCATCCGGACGAACGCGACCTGTCCCCCCGCGCCATCGCCATTATCGGCGCCGGGATCACCGTTGTTCTCGCCGCGTCGCTGACTGCGTTTCTTGCGCCATCGACGCATTCCGTCGTGTTGCCGGTCATCGTCGGCACCGGATTCATGATCATCTTCGGCTTTCTGACCGCCGCGACCTGCGGTTACATGGCCGGACTGGTAGGGTCGTCGTCTTCTCCTATCTCCGGCATCGTGATCATCGCCACCGTGTTGATCTCCTCCATATTTCTTCTTCTTGAGGCCATGGGCCTGACACCCGCGGTTTTTTCGGAGAACCACCACCACGTCGCTATCGCATTCGCCATCGCCGTGCTTTCGGCGATCGTGGCGTCGGCTGCGATCTCCAACGACAACCTTCAGGATCTCAAGACCGGGCAACTGGTCGGCGCATCTCCGTGGAAGCAGGAAGCAGCACTACTCATCGGATGCGTGATCGGGGCGCTGGTCATCCCGCCCATCCTCAACCTTCTCTATCAGGCCTACGGTTTCGCTGGTGCGATGCCGCGTCCCGGCATGGATCCGTCCCGCGCTCTGGCGGCGCCGCAACCGGCGATAATCGCGATGATCTCGTCCGGCATTTTCGAGCGTAATCTGGACTGGAGCATGATCCTGACGGGGCTTGTCGTCGGCGCCGTGCTGGTGATTATCGACCGCCTTCTACGTCGAAAAAAACTGTCCCTGCCCCCGCTTGCCGTCGGCATCGGGCTCTACCTGCCACCTTCGGTCTCCACGACACTCGCTGTCGGAGCCTTTCTGGGATGGTTGCTGAAACGACGTGGCGCGAGCGCGGACAAGGAAGCTGGAGCCGGGACGATGCTCGCCTCCGGCCTGATCGTCGGTGAAAGCCTGGTAGGCGTGGCTATGGCCGCTGTCTCCGGCGCCACGGGTCGAGACGACGTGCTGGCGATCGTCGGGCCGGGCTTCGCCCAATGGGGCACGATTATCGGCGTCGTCGCGTTCGTAGGCGTCTGCATCTGGTTTGTTCGCCGGGTACACCGGGAAGATTCCATTTCGCAGGAAGCCGCCTGAACGCCCGCGTTGGGGATGACGTCCGCCGGGTAAACGGCGCACAAAAAGCTCTGATCTGAATAACCAATCAGTCTTGATCGACCTTTGACATTCCCAATCGCTGATACAGTTGGACAGCTCCCGAAAGGTTGCTGTCCTCAACCTTCAGAGCGGACTCTGCGGCGCCTCGATCATGAAAAACGTTGCCAACGTGAAGAAAGAGCGCTCGCCAAGACCTCTTCGGCGCCACTCGCCCACCACCACCGGGTTTTTTAAAAACGAAGATGTCCAGCAATGGGCGACCCCGATAATTTCTCCTCGCGCATCCGCAGCTAGAAAGAAAACGGCCGGGTCATACTCGGGATCATTGCGTAAAGCAGTCCACCAGCAATCAAAGTCTCCGACACTGCCTCCACCGTTTTTGTAGGCTTCCACCAAAAGAGCATGTACGGACCTACTGTGCTTCTCCGCCTCGAACGGTTGTAACCGTGTTCCATGAGGCCAGACCGGGACGGGCAACTGCCCAAGGAGACTTTTCTTGAGGTGGGTATAAGGCAGGTCATTCATCACTGCACGATAGTAAGGCGCTGTTCCCTATTTCAAAACTGAAACGGTCCTCTCTTAAGCGAACCTCAGTATCTGTTTTCCCCGATTACGGTCATCGGTTCACAAAAACCCCGCCCTTCCAGATTCTTTGCGCCGCGGCGGCGTCAATCGGACAGTGGAATCGTCGATGACTGACGCGGAGCCATATACAGGCTTTGATACATAGTCAGAGCCGGTATGACCGAATTCGCGAGCGGCGGCGTGTAGGTGTAGGTCACTTCACCCAGAATGACGGCGCTTGTCGTCGTCGACGTTCCGCTTGGCAAAGTCACCGAAGATCCGGTCGCACGCGGCGTCGCGTTCAGCCCCTTGCTCCATACGATCGTCGCATCGCCGGATGCGCTGACGTTGACCTCAGACACAACCAGTTGCGCCGTCGCCACCGGATAGGGCTGCAACACAAGTTCTGACGCCTGTAGAACCAGATTGGCGTCACTGTCGCTCATCGACGTGTATTGAGTCGCAAGATTCGCGATCGTATGTGCGACGGTCGTAACCTTGCGAGAGACGGTCAGCGCGTCCTCAAGCTCGTAAGCCCCTACCATAAGAAGAATGAGCACGGGCGCAGCCAGCGCAAACTCGATCGCTGCAACACCTTCGCGCGCAGAGCCAAACGCAACGAGAAGTTGACGCCACGTCACGACGACGGCTCCACCTTGATCACTACAGTGGAGACGAGAAGCTTTGTTCCGTTGGGCATATTCGCAGGTGAAAACCCGTCCATGCCGCTGATCACCGGCAGCATATACATGAGCTGAAGCACGACGATTCCGCCTGGCGCGCCGGGATCATAGGCCCAGGAGTTCGACACCTGCCCAGATGTGCTGAACGTAATGCTTGGCGCTGCGGCGTCGATATCAGAGTAGTTTGCGACGGCCTGCACATTCACCAGAAGATTGCCGCAGGTCATGTAGGAAGGCAGCATCCCGCAAGCGAGACTTTTGAAAGCCGAGCCCTGCCCGGAGGCTGGCGCCTGCCCGGTCAGGATAAGCCGCGAAGCCCCCTCCGCCACGGCGTCGAGGGACGCCTGCGCAAGATAGATGAAGCTGACGACGACCGTGGCTACAATCAAGGTCAGAAACGGCAGGGCGACCATAGCGAACTCTACCGCCGCGGCCCCGCTGCGATCAGCCAGAAACGCCGGAGGCCTGACGGCCTCGAACCCAGGTCGCCTTGGAACCTGCAGCGTCAGCGCGCCAACTAACGACCGGAAATATCTGACGGTGTTGATCACAGGCTCCAACTATGGCGGCGCCGAGGGGGAATCGTCATGGCGAAACGGACGCCTGACCTCGGCTCATGCGTCGTAGCGTTCAACGCCTGTCAACCAACGGACGGCGTCTGGTTTCAAGACCCTGACAGCCCTGTATTAACGCTGTGTTATCGCCCTCCGCGTCTTGCATCACGCCGCCGCGATAACCTTATGTTGGGCGCACGCCATACCCGGGCGTCCAATATCGCCCGCTTTTCCGGCTGTCCCCCGCCCGCCCATGCGCCGCGACGCCAGCACCTCTTCGGAGATCGTCATGTCCGAATCCTTGTCCGTTCCGATTGAGGGCATGACCTGCGCCGCTTGCGCAACCAGAGTCGAAAAAGTGCTCAACCGGCTTCCCGGCGTGACTGCCCGCGTCAACTTCGCCTCAGCTCGCGCGTCCGTGGATCTCGCGGCGCAACACGCTCCTGTCACAGATATCGTTGGCGCCATCGAAAAGGCCGGGTTCACGGCGCCGAAGGAACACGCGTCGCTCGCCATAGAAGGCATGACGTGCGCCGCCTGCGCGACCCGCGTCACGAAAGTGCTGGACCGGATTCCCGGCGTCACCGCCTCCGTCAATTTTGCGGCCAACAAGGCCGAGGTCGACTTCACCCCCGGCCTCGCCACACCCGATGCCCTGATTGCCGCCATCGGGCAGGCGGGGTTCAGCGCGACCCTCGCGGGCGCCGATGATTCCGCAAGAGAAGAGCGGCGGATGCGCGCACGGCGCAAGCTCTGGACCGAACTGGCGGTCGGCGTTGCGACGACGCTGCCGCTGCTGGTCGGCATGATCCCTGCGCTCGGCGTGATGCCTTCCAGATGGCTTTCCCTGCTTCTTGCCACAATCGCGCAAGGCGTGCTCGGCCTTAAATTCTACCGCGGCGCATGGGCCGCTTTGCGTGGCGGCGGGGCGAACATGGACGTTTTGGTCGCTCTCGGCACGACCATCGCATGGTTCGCCAGCGCGGTTGTCACTGTGTTCGGGCTGGACGCGCCGGTGTGGTTCGAATCTGGAGCCACCGTGCTCACGCTGGTGACGGCCGGTCGATTGATGGAGGCGAGCGCGCGGGATCACGCCGCGTCCGGCGTCGCTCGCCTCGCACGTCTCCAGCCCGCGACCGCACATGTCGAAACCGGGAGCGGCGTGCAGGATCGTCCTGCGGCGTCGTTAACCGTGGGCGACGTATTCGTCGTTCGTCCCGGCGAAGCGTTTCCGACCGACGGAGATATTATCTCCGGTGAATCCGGCGTCGATGAATCGATGCTGACCGGCGAAAGCATCCCCGTCATGCGCGGCCCCGGAGAGCCGGTTCGCGGCGGATCCGTGAACGGCGACGGCGTGCTTAGGGTCAGAGCCACAGCCGTTGGAGCGAACACGGCGCTGGCCCGCATCACCCGCATGGTCGATCAGGCCGAGGGTTCGAAAGCGCCGATCGAGAGACTGGTCGATCGCGTGGCAGCCATCTTCGTGCCGGTCATCCTTCTCATTGCGACGCTTACGCTCGGCGGCGGCTGGGCCGTCACGGGGTCGTTCCAGACCGCTCTGGTCAACGCTGTCGCCGTGCTTGTGATCGCCTGCCCCTGCGCGCTGGGCCTCGCCACACCGACTGCGATCATGGTCGGCGCAGGGCGCGGCGCCGCCGCCGGCCTGCTGTTCCGTTCGGCCGAAGCGCTTGAGCGAGCCGGGCGAATCTTCGTTCTGCTGCTGGACAAGACCGGCACGCTGACCGAAGGCCATCCCGTCGTGACCGGCCTGTACCCCGCGCCGGGCATCGATGAAGCCGCCCTGCTTGCTCTCGCCGCCGGGCTGGAGGCCGATTCAGCCCACCCTCTGGCCAAGGCCGTCCGGGAAGCCGCCGAGGGGCGCAGTGTAACGCCCGCCGCCATTTCGTCCGGCAAGGCTGTCGCCGGACATGGCGTCAGTGGTCAAATCGACGGCGTGACGGCGCGCCTTGGATCGGCGCGTTTTCTTGACGTGAAGCCAGACGACGCAGCGGCGCAGGCCGAGTCCTCTGGCGAGACGCTAATCGGCGTCGATCGGGATGGGCGTTTACTGGGTTGGATCGCGGTCGCCGACGCAATACGCCCCGAGGCCGCAAGCGCCATTGCACTGCTACGCCATCTTGGCGTCAGACCCGTGATGGTGACGGGTGACTCGCCGACTGCCGCGCGGCGCGTCGCCGAGAGCGTCGGACTTGCCGACATAGCCGCCGGAGTTCTTCCGGAAGGCAAGGTTGCCGAGGTGCGAAAAGCACACGCCGAGATCGAACGCGCAGGCAGTAACGGCCTTGTCGGCATGGTCGGCGACGGCATCAACGACGCCCCCGCCCTCGCTTCCGCCGACATCGGCGTCGCGATGGGCGCCGGGACCGACGTCGCGCTGGAGACGGCTGCAATCGTGCTGATGCGGTCGCGTCTTACGGCCATCGCCGATGCAATCACTCTCTCGCGCGCCACCTCGCGCAAAATCCGGCAGAATCTGTTTTTCGCCTGCATCTACAACGGGCTGGGCGTGCCTCTGGCCGCATTCGGCGTGCTGCACCCGATCGTATCGGGCGCGGCGATGGCCCTCAGTTCCGTTTCGGTTGTGGGCAACGCATTGTTGCTTAACCGGTGGCGTCCAGCGCGGATCACAGACGCGCGCTGAAGCCGACCCGGACTGGACATCCCGCCCATCGGGCGCGAAGTTCGGACCGAACCGCTCCGGAGGCGCATCTGCGCCGTCCGGCTCTTTGCCACGCGCCCGGCACGATCCCCCGCTGGCAGCGCTTGAGGAGAACCATTCATGAAAACAGATACACTTCTCGTTCAGGGGATGACGTGCGACGGGTGCGTGTCCTCGGTGAAGCGCGCACTTTCCGCGATCGAAGGCGTGACCGAGGCTGCTCCCTCCCTTGAGCAGGGACAGGTCACGGTCGTTTACGATCCTTCGCTCACCTCTCCCGATGCATTTCGCGCCGCCATCGAAGGCGCAGGATTCGAAGTCAACTAGGACGCCGTTCGCCATGCGGGGCGCACGCAGCCGCCCTGCCACCCGACCGGTTCAGAGACGCCGCCGGGCGTGGCACAAGTGAACATCCAGCAAGCGTCTTTGAGGAGCCCGCGGACCATGCCCCATTCGAAACAATCCGCGCGCCGCGGGACCACACGCCTGCTGCCCCTCGCGGCGCTGGCGCTGTTCTCCACAGGTTGCTCCAAGGAGATGGGCCGCCGCATCAACGATACCGACGTGTCGTGCCTGCGGGCGCAGATGAGCGGGGAATCCCGTGTTTCATTCCCGATCGCGGCAAACACCTGTCAGCGTATGAGCAACGGAAACCTGATTTTCGGAGCGAAGAACGCCAAGCCGATTCCGCTTAACCTGAAGGACGCGCCAGACCTGCAAGCGCAGGCCGCCGAATACGGGTACACCTACACGCGTTAGGCGCCTCTCCCGCGACAGAGGTCGATATTCGTAAGCGAATGAACCGAAACACAGATCGCGCGGCGATTCCACCACCGAACAAACCCGTTGCTCCTATGGGGAAAGACGCGTTGCTGCGTCTGGCTATGGCGGGGTCAAGGCGATAAAAACCTTCCGCGAACACGATCCTCCACAGCGTGCAAAAGGCCGACGTGACGTACGCCAGTTCATGCCTGGAAAAGGATTATCCGCCGTCGTTTACCTACCCACCGACGGCCCGTCGCTCTTTTCCGAGGACCGTCAACTTTCCAGTTCGACATCCCAATAAAGATAATCCCGCCAGCTCTGGTGCAGGTAATTCGGCGGGAACGCCCGACCATTGTCCTGCAACTCCCACGTGCTCGGCTGGGACGGACGCCTGCGCGGAAACATCCGGATTTCGGCGGGCATGTGCGAACCCTTGAGAAGATTGCAGGTACCGCAAGCCGTAACCACGTTCTCCCACGTCGTTCGGCCGCCACGGCATCTGGGAATGACATGATCAAACGTCAGCTCGTGGGTCGGGAATCTCTCGTGACAGTACTGACACGAAAAATTGTCGCGCAGAAACACGTTGAAGCGCGTAAAGGCCGGGCGTCGCGCCGTCGGCACATATTCCTTCAGGGCGATTACGCTCGGGAGCCGAAAGCTTCGGCTTGGAGAGCGAACTTCCATGTCATACTCGCTGAGAACAGCGACGCGATCCAGACAGACCGCCTTGATCGTATCCTGCCAGGACCACAAGGACAGAGGAAAGTAGGACAACGGCCTGAAATCTGCGTTCAGGACGAGAGACGGAAAGTGCATACTGCCATCGGGCAAGGCGCGCGTCCTTTTCTCGGAGACGGCTCATGCAACGCCAGGGCGGGACTCGGAACTGAACGCCTAGGGTGATGCGTCGTCGAGGTCTTCGCAAGAACTATAGGCGCAAGTTTTCGCAATCGGCAAGAAAGCCGGGCATTTCCGGGTTATGACGATTTCATGGCAAGCGTTTTTCCCTTCCTCACCGCACCGACAGGCGGCTGGACCACCCGCTTCGCGCCAAGCCCCACCGGATTACTGCATCTGGGGCACGTCGCGGCCGCGCTGTTCGCTCATGAATACGCCGAACCGGACGGCCGCTTCCTGTTGCGGATCGAGGACATCGACACTCAACGTTGCCAGGAACGGTTTATCGCCGCGACCTTGGAAGACCTTGGCTGGCTCGGGTTGCGCTGGCGGGACGCGCCGATGCGCCAATCACAGCGCATGGACCAGTATCGTGCGACATTGGACACCCTGCAGGAACGAGATCTGCTCTATCCCTGCTTTTGCACCCGCACCGACATCGCGCGGGAGGCCCAAAGCTCCGCTTCCGCGCCCCATACTGCGCCAGACGGGGGACTGCTCTACGCCGGAACATGCCGGAACCTGTCCGCAACCGAACGCGCCGCGCGGATTGGCGCGGGCCAACTCTACGCCCTGCGTCTGGACATGCGTCGCTCCTGCGCCCTCGCCTACGGCGCGGCACGCCGCCGCCTCACCTTTCGCGATCTGAAGCGCGGCGTCTGCGCATGCGAGCCGGAAGCTTTTGGCGACGTCATTCTGGCCCGCAGGGACACGCCCGCGTCTTACCATCTCTGCGTCACGCACGACGATGCGGCGCAGGGCGTGACGCTGGTGACGCGCGGGGAGGACCTGCGTTCCGCCACGGACGTACACCGCCTCCTGCAAACATTGATGGGATGGCCTGAGCCGCTTTACGCGTTCCACCCGCTGCTATGCGATCAGGATGGAAAGCGGCTCGCGAAGCGTGACGGCGCTCTTTCGATCCGAGCCATGCGGGAAAGCGGCATGACGCCGGAGGAGCTCATAAAGATGGCGAGGCTCGCCAAGCCTTAGGCTCAGGACTCATTCTTTGAGATAGAAGATGAAGGATGCGGCGA
>NZ_JOPL01000100.1 GCF_002153745.1 Acetobacter sp. DsW_063
GCAGCAAGCTTCATCTTCTATCTTAAAGAATGAGTCCTGAGCCTAGATAACGACAAACTCTGACGGCGCCGCCTGCTCATCACGGGCAACCAGATCAAAGACAGAAAATCCAATTAACGCCATACGCAGGACAAAGTCGCCTGGCGAACGTCTCGCCCAAATGCTGCAACCGCGATTACGATTGTGACCACCGGTTCAGCTTGCATTTTACACGCCATAACGCGCATAGCGTTCGACGTGTTCTTAATTCAGGCAGAAACCCGTCAATGAGCAAAGATCCTGATTTTTTACCGGATGTCGGCTGGACCGAGCAATCGCCCGAAGATGCGGAAGCCGATAGCAGAGCCAACGCCATAGAACAGGCCGAAGGCATTGGCGAAGAACCTGCTGGAAGCACGTCAGTTCTGCGAACTCTCGTGCTTCCTGTTCTCTTGGGAGGTATTTTTCTTATTGTCGCATTCTGGGCGGGCTTCGCCTGGTTGGGCATGTTGTAATTGCCACCCGTAAAGCATGTCCGCACGCCTTCCCTCTGACGCTAAACATACTCAGAGCCGCCCGCTTCCACCGTAGGGCCAGCGTCTCCTGGAGCGCCAGCGGAGGATCAAAATCATACCGATCTGCCCGAGCAAACCACCCACAAGCAAGCTTGATCCGGCGACAAGTCCGAGTTCAGACACTGGCTGCAGTCTGCATCTCGTTGACGAGAGCGTCGAGCGCCTCGCCGTTTGGTGAGACGCCATCAACGCACACCCAGTTCTGTCGAGAAACCAGTCCGTAAGCCTCGTCACAGAACTGTCGCATGAACGCGTGAGACATGCGTTTCTGTTCGCCCCACGTGTTCAGGTAGAACCAGTCAGCATCGTAACCATGCAACCAAACGCAATGCCCGCCCGCAATCGCATTGTTACGATCGGGCGTGTAATCCCAATCGCCGCACCCGACGACACAAGCCCATTCCGGAAGCGACAACCCGATATAAAGACCGCCCAAAAACGCGATCGATCGCTGCGCGGCTGCAACATCCTGTGGATTCACGATCCCGTAAGCCGTCAGATAGTCCCGCGTCTGCCCGGGTCGGGCATACCCTTCAACACGCCAGCGCTCGAGGACGTCAACTTCGACAGCACCCCGATCAGTTGATGGAATGTCAGGGTTAAACCCAGATTCGGCGCCGTAATTTTCCAGCACCTGGGATTCACTCAGCAAAACCGGCGCCTGCGCCGCCCCGGTCCATGTACGGATCGCGCTTGCGACGCCAACCTGCGTACAACACCCATAGCGGTCATTCGCCCACATTGGCCACGATACGTCCGTGGCCCAGTTCGCGGACAGCGGCGGAACTGGCAACGCCGCTGCGAGAGGCTCCACCATGCGAAAAGTGCGCAAATCATGGCGGGCCGGAAGCTTACCTAGTTTTCTTGTGATCATAGTCCATTTTCTTTTTGTGAAAGTATATCGTCCGCACTGTAATTTTCTGGCAACGACGTTCGATCCGGATATTTCAGACAATCTCGCACGAGCGGCGCGCAGGCCGCGTGCGCACCAAACAGCAGCGACGACGTGCCGACATAATGCAGGCTCGCGATCCGTCCCCCGCGAACACGCGCTGTCATGCGGCATGATTCCTGCGCGCTCGCCGTCACAGACGGTTTCAGCAGATCACCGAGCAGAGGCACTGAGCCAGTTACGGACGGGGTCGTGATTGTCACCGGAGCGAAAGTCAGAACCCAGTCGTCGCGTCCCACACGCATCCTTTCCGCAGGCTGTCCGGCACAGGAAACGAGATCTGGCAGGCTGACACCCACAAGGTCGCGCCTGGCCCGCCCCGGAAGCTCTGAACAGGATGAAAAAAGGATAAAAAAAGCGCTTGTCAGAGCATATGTTCGGCTCCCGCCCGAACGACGCCGTCTACGCTCGGCGCCTAAACGCCCGTCATGGGCCGAGGGCAATGCTTCCGCATCTCGCACTTGGAGAGATGCACGGGCGGGCACGCTGTCAGCCCAACTTACAGTGCGACGCCAAGCACATGAAGCGCCTGCGCCTCACTCATTGGCATCGCACCCGCAGAGGCGCCGGAGAGCAACGCGCGAAACAGCGCGATAACTGTCTCAAGCGCGTTCAGCGCCGTCGTGGCGTCATTTCGCACCGTCGTTGACAGAGCCGAACCGGCCCCCTGAATCGCGGCGTCGATCGAACTCGCTACTGTCGAAAGGTCTGAGAGCAGGCTGTCGACACGCGTTTTCCAGTTCGTGTCGTCATAGGTGATCGTTACAGTCGCCCCCGCCGCTGAGCTAAACGCCGTCAATGCGGCGGCCAGAGCCGTTTCCGCCACCTCAATCGCCGGCAGATAGGGCGTCAACGACGCCACGCCAGCAGCGAGTCCTACAATCGTCGCAGCACCATTCAGGCCCGCCTGACCATAAGCCTGCAGCTTGGCTACATTCAGAGTAATGGCGGTAACGCCGCCGGTGCTCGTCACAGTACAGGCCGCCGCAGTCAACGCAGCTCCGACAAGCGCAGAATTACGCAGAAACGAGCGGCGAGAAAAATTGGACACAGAATGCTCTCCACGAAGAAAGCCACCCGGGGAGAGCGGCTTGGTTCGTAAGAGTATCTGTCTCGAAAGTCCGTATTCGGCTGACGTGTCGTGCTGTTCAGCCTCGCCCGCCTGAAGCGTGCTATCCGCCCTGTTCCGGATTACCGCGCATTATGAAAGACAAGAGGGTAGCTGCGGGGAAACTGGGCGGTGTAGATCAGCGCGCCAGTTACGGGGTTGCGCGGCGGAAGCGGATGATGCTGCGCGTGAGTTTATCTGGCATCCAGTTCGGCATTTTCCGCCAAGGCGTCACCACGTCCGCATGATCACGGCCATCCAGAACGACCTGACGACGCTGCTCGGTTCCTACCCAGTCTGGAGTCCACGCCGTCTCGACGCTGGTGATCCAGCAGTTACCCTCGATGCGATACCGCCCGATATAGGCCACGAGGGTCTTCATAAGCTGAGCCCGCCCTGCGTCGGTGTTGGAGAACTCGCGCCCGCTTCCTTCCAGATTGAAGGCGACCCAGCCGCTGTCGGTGAAAATGACGCGGCCGCGCGGTGAAGCCCCCATGGCGTCGATCGTGCGGAGAGTGTCCTTCTCTTCCACCTTGTAGGACACAAGCTCCCACGTTCCGATCAGTCTGCTCCGAAGTTCTTCGCCTTCACACACCAGCTCATCACTCAAAATCGACATGCCATCACCTCGACACAGCCCTCTCCGGGCAGTCGTCGTCAACCGCACCGGAAGCTTCATCACAATCTGTTGTAGTAGGTCCTTTAATGCTCCCGTTGAGTGCGCTCGAGTAGTGCTTTTTTAGGAAAAAAACTGTTTACAAAAATGCAAAGATAAACCCGAAATGCGCTCCAGGGAGAAGTGTCCATCATGACGGATGACCAGGCAGGGGACCTGCGGTTCTTCATATCGCTCATCGAAGCTGGGAGTCTGACCGCAGCCGCGCGCAGTCTCGGCAGTTCGCCCGCAGCTATATCGCGTCATCTCGCGCGACTGGAAAAGCGTCTCGGCAGCACATTGGTGATCCGCAATACAAGACATTTTGCGCCGAGCGAGACCGGTCGGGTCTATTATGAAAACGCTCTGGGCATCGTTGCCGAAATAGACCAGCTTGAAAGCGAAATTGCCGCCGCAGCGCATGCGCCAAGAGGCTCTTTGAACGTCGGCGCTCCCGTCGAAATCGGGCGCTATCAAATAGCTCCCTTCATCGAAGCGTTCAGCCTGAAGCACCCCCAGATCAATATCAGTCTCGCCGTCGCGGCCGAAGGCCTCCACAATTTCAGCGACTGCCTGGACGTGATCCTGCGCCTCGGGATGCCAGACGAAGCCGGCGCAGTCGTCACGCGACTGGCCTCCACCACGCGCGTACTGTGCGCATCTCCATCCTATCTCGCCCGCCGCGGAGTTCCCGACACCCCCAAAGACCTACTCGACCACGATTGTCTCTGCCTCGTCCGCAACAAAACAATGACATTGTTAAATAAGTGGGTGATAGGCGATGAGATGGATACCGATGTAATTTCTGTAAAACCACGACTTTCAACAACAAGCGCAGAAATACTTCACGACTGGATTCTATCCGGCCAAGGAATCGGCTACAAACTTCTCTGCGACGTCCATAAAGACCTCGAAAATGGTCGACTCATACGCGTTCTGCCGAATATGAGAGGCGAGACAATTGACCTCTATGCTGTGCAACCGACACGACAGCATGCGCGAGCCAGCGTTCAGGCTTTCTTACGAGAACTCAAACCCTATATTCAAAATCTCGGATTTTTCTATTTGTAACTTCTGAAATATAAATCTAAATATATTTAATTTTTCTAATATATAAAATATACAAAAGCCAATTACATTAATGAAAAAAACCCAAATCTCTGACAGTTATTAAGGAATCTTGAGACGTTCATCCTCTCCACCACAATCAGCTCTCTCCCTGGACCACAAAACATCCGCGTCCACCAACCATCCGCAGCTACCGTAAAGACTGAGCTACCGACTTTAGCTGGTCACTCTCTCGAATAAATTACTCGCAGCGGTTAAGGACGCGGCACGGGCTATAAGTCCGCGTCGACAATTTTATTCGCAAATGACGACGCGGAATTCAGTGTCCCTGCAGACCCGCAGTTAAAACTGTCCCAAGCCCGGAGCAGCCAACAGGGGGTACTGCATTGTTCTCCCGTTACGGGTGCGCCAAAGCGCCAGCCACTACTGCCGAGATTACTCCGGTAGCGACGGCTGTCAGCAAGAATGAATTCCCGTCGTGAACCCAGCGGTACCCGTAAGGCGGCGCATAGAGGCCCGGATAGCCGCGCCAATCGTTCACCCAAGGGGAACCGCCGTAATAACGCATTCCTGATCGCCACATCGGAGGGCGCATAGGGGCTGGCGGTGGCGCACGGAACCGACCCGGACCTCCGCCATGCCGCAAATGGTTAGGACCGGGGCCGCGGCCTGAACCGTGCCAGCCACCTGGAGCGGGCTGAGCCTGCCCTTGAACCGGCAACGTCACACACAATGCGACCATACTAACGACGGCAGCTATCGATCTCACCACGACCTCCAAAAAATGACACAGACCCGCAGTAGCGCAACAATATGGAGAAATGCTGGCGGACGAGCCTTGAGAGCACTTAATCAGGCCAGCGTTCGCCGATCCGACTATGCGCCGCCAATCACACCCGCGCGATCAGATCAGTCATAGCTTTCAAATTTATTTCGCATAACATATATACGGAAATGCGTCCCATCCCGACCGGACGCAACTTCCGCAAGCATCCCGTGAAAGCGCCGAGGACTCCTGTGATGAGCCTCGACGCCTTCTGCGCGCGCCAACGGCGTGATGAGGCTAGCTTCGGCCACTCAACAGAAATCGATCAAGTTCTTCGTCCCTACGAAGTTCAGAGACCGGAAGGCCGGGAAAGGGTTTTACGCCAGCCACCCGAGCCAGTGCGTCGAGCCCGACTGCGTTGCATCCGTATTGCCCAACGTTGCGGCACACGATGAGAGACACCGCGTGTCTTCCGGGCGCATAGACGGCCTTCCAGACTGACGAAGGGACGCGAATACGATCTGCGCCGACGACGCCGAGCGGCTCGCGAAAGGCAGGACCGGTAACGACATAGGTCTCGCCCTCCCGCTTCACGATACGTCGCACGTTTCGCTCGATCTCGTTCCAATGCCCCGAATTCAGAACGATCGCCTGAGGCACAATATTCGACAGGGCGAATGTTTCTTCCCGACCCGATCTCGTCGTGGCGTCGCCCGACGGGGCCAGATGCCCCATGGACCAACCTGAACGCTTATAATCGGATCGTGTCGAGCGAACGGATCGCGACAGCCTCATATCCTCATGAAAATGTCCCCGCCCCTTCAGATTTTCTCCCTGAATGACGCCTGCTCTCGTAAGCCGCTCTGCGCTCCAGACTGGCTCCCGATCTTCTGCGGAGTAACCACTGGCAAACTCCGCAGAGCAGAGGGGAATCAGTTGCCGATCAGATTGCGGCGCCCTCCCCGCAGCGAAATGCTCAGGGCACGCGGCGAAAACCGCCACCGGCAGCATCGCTGCAATCGCGGCGACCAACAGCGCTGTCGCGCCCGGAAAGCACCGATGAGTCGACTTTGACGTGACGACGCACGCAAGTCGCAGAAGGCTCAAGATCACGTCGCGTTGCACAAAAGTTCTTTGCAATTCACCTACGAGAAAGAGTCCTTACTCCTGCACCCAAAACTTCACGAGCGCGAAGAGCGAAACAGAGCCCATTCCTCAATGATCCGGCCATCCGAGAGGTGGCAATACCCGATCTGACCATCAGGCTCTTTTCTGATCTCCAGCGCTCCGCCTTGCTTATGGCAATATACCGACGCTGGATTCGCCATGCCTGCCGCCGAAGGTTGCTGCGTGGCGCCGCATCCCGCGATACCACATGCCATCGTTGCAGCACAAAACAAACGCTTCATGAAAAACACTTTCCAGAACAGAGAGCGCTGAAGACACACGTCCGAAGGACAGGGATGACTCTTGATCGGCGACGTCAACAAATCGCAGAAAACGCTTCCTGCAAAACAACTACAATAATCTTGCTCGTTTGCTGGCGCGGCATTCGGGCTGCGACTATCAACCCATCTCTTCCTGTTTATACGGGGAGAATTCACGCAGGGCCTCCGCCTCCCCAATCATCGCCATGCGCTCGTGATCAAGAAATTCGGCTACCGCGTTTCGCAATCCCTGATTTTCTATCCAGTGTGCCGAATGCGTAAAACTGGGGACATAACCGCGCTGAATCTTGTGATCACCCTGAGCGCCCGCCTCGACGCGCGAAATCCCGTTTTCTATAGCGAACTCTATCGCTCTGTAATAGCACAATTCAAAATGCAAAAACGGCCACTCGCCGACGCATCCCCAATTCCGCCCATAAAGCGCGTCGCGCCCCAACAGGTTCAACGCCCCGGCGACGGGCTTGCCGTCATGATCGGCGATCATAAGCACCACGCGGTCGCCCAAACGGGCCGACAGCAAAGAGAAAAATTCGCGCGTCAAATACGCGCTGCCCCATTTTCGATCGATAGTCGATTGGTAGAACTCGAAAAATGCATCCCACAGAGCTTCGGTGATGTCGCCGCCGCGAACCGCGCGAAACGTAAGGCCACATGCATTTGCGTCCCGCCGTTCCCGTTTCAGAACTTTTCGCTTTCGCGACGCCAAACGTGAAAGGAAATCGTCGAAGCACGCATAGCCGTCATTATGCCAATGGTACTGGACGCCCAACCGCTGCAGCCAACCGCGCTCACCTAACGAGGCATAATCCTGCTCCGTGCAGAACGTCACGTGGCAAGAGGAAAGTCCCAACTCTCTACATACCTGCGCGAGACCATCTGCCAACGCGTCTCGTGCGGACGATGCGCCCCCCGGAGCCACGAGATCAGGCTGGACCAGCAAACGCGGCCCTGGAACTGGAGAAAACGGCGACGCCACCTGAAGCTTGGGGTAATACGCTCCTCCGGCAGCCTCAAACGCGCGGGCCCAACCATGGTCGAACACATATTCGCCGTATGAGTGCGCTTTGAGATACGCTGGAGCAACCGCGACCAACCGTCCCTGTCCATCGTGCAGAGCCGCAT
This sequence comes from Acetobacter sp. DsW_063, assembly GCF_002153745.1. Lineage (GTDB taxonomy): Bacteria > Pseudomonadota > Alphaproteobacteria > Acetobacterales > Acetobacteraceae > Acetobacter. The sequence continues at coordinate 7,674 of NZ_JOPL01000100.1, forward strand.
GACGGGGCAGCCATCCAGTGCGTGGCGTCGCTGAACCGCTGTCTTCGACCGCCGACAGGAAAGCATGGCTGACGAAAGGATTATCGTCGCCCGCACAGGCGTCCCACGCCTCCGGAGAAAGCCCCCGAATAGAATCGTGAAGCGTGAGCGCCCACGCCGTCATCAGACGATCTCGAACATGCCCTCGACCTCGACCGGAGCGTCGAGCGGAAGGGAAGGCACGCCGACGGTCGAACGCGCGTGACGGCCGACGTCACCGAACACTGCGACGGCGAGATCCGACGCGCCATTCATCACAGCCGCATGCGCGGTGAAGTCCGGCGTGCAGGAGATAAACCCGCCCAGACGCACAACCTTCGTGACTTTGGACAGGTCGCCAACGGCTGACTGAAGTTGCGCCGCAAGATTGATGAAGCAGAATTTCGCGGCCTCGACGCCAGTTTCGATCGACACTTCGCCGCCAAGCTTGCCAGTCGCCAGTAACTTGCCATCCTTGAGTGGTAGCTGGCCGGAAATCACGATCAGCGAACCCGAACGCGTCCAGGACACGTAGTTGGCGACAGGTGTCGCGGGCGTGGGCAGAACGATGCCCAACGAAGCAAGACGAGAGGAGGGAGTCTCTGGCATTGAACGATCCTTCATACTTTGGGCCGCATCTAGCGGCCTCACGCCGACATTTACCCTGCGCCCGCCCGCGCCGCACCTGGGCCGCCAATCAGCGCACCCAGAGGACCACCGCCGAGTAGGTGCGCGTGATAATGCGGGACTTCCTGCCCCGAGTTCGGCCCCACGTTCATGATCACGCGATAACCGTCCTCCTCAAGCCCCAGTTCGCGCGCGATCGCGCCCAGAGCTCGACTGAAGCCGACGATTTCCTCTGCTGAGGCTTTCGCGCTGAAATCCGCGAATGAAACGTAGGCGCCCTTCGGGATCACCAGGATATGCGAAGGCGCTTTCGGTCCGATATCGTGAAACGCCAGAACCCAGTCATCTTCATAGACCTTGTTGCAGGGAATTTCCCCTCGCAGGATTTTTGCAAAAATATTCTGGGGATCGTAAGGCCCGATACCGCTTACCGCCATCCTGTCTTCCTCCATACGCAAAAACTGTCCGCCGCGGCGTCAACGCTGATCAGGATTTGGCGGGAACACGGGACGCCTTTTCCTCGATTCCACTCGTGCCCTCACGACGCGCCAGCTCGGCCCATACTTCCGCCGGAGTCACGCCTGCATCCACCCACATGACGATCAGATGATAGAGAACATCCGCACTCTCTCCGATCATCTCATGGGAGCGCCCGGCAACAGCCTCGATAAGGCACTCAACCGCTTCCTCTCCAAACTTCTGCGCGATCTTGCGCGTCCCGCGCGACAGAAGACGCGCGGAATGGCTGATCGCGGGGTCCGTATCGCGGCGGCTCGTCACCACGTCGAAAAGACGATCCAGAACGCTCGCGTCGATCGCCGGATCCGGCGTAATTCGGACAGCCGGAGACTGCGACGTGTTTTTTTCAACACGCGCCTTGGTTTTGGCCTTCCCCTTACCTCGCCCCTTGGCAAGGGCCGTCGCCACGCGCGCCTTGAGTGACCCGGACGCTGGCGCGCCCTCATTCGAGGCGGCGTCAACACCGGCGCTCCGGCGCTTTTTCACAGCGCCGGCGGTCTTGGCTGAACTTTTCTTCACAGGCGTCTTGGCCATCTCACATCCGGTCAGTTGCAAACTTTTGCACGCTCTGTGATCGGGTCGCCCATCACACCGCGCAGCGTAATCATTGTATCGGCGTCAAGCGGTCGTCCGCACAGGCAAACCTGCGTCGACTAAAGCGCGCTTCACCTGCGGCACCGTAAACTGCCCGAAATGAAACACGCTGGCGGCCAGAAGGCCAGTCGCCCCGGCGCGGGCGCCCTCTACGAAATGTTCCAGTTCCCCTACGCCCCCTGACGCGACGACTGGCAACCTGACAGCCGCATTCGCTGCTCGCAGCAGATCGAGATCGAAACCGGACCGCGTTCCGTCGCGATCCATCGACGTCAGCAGTATCTCCCCCGCCCCGCGAGCCGCCACCTCACGACACCACTCGATCGCGTCGCGCCCTGTCGGCGTGCGTCCGCCATGCGTGTAGACTTCCCAGCCGCCCCGACCGTCGGAACGCGCGTCTACCGCCACGACGACACACTGGCTTCCAAACTTGTTCGCCGCTTCGCTGATCAATTCAGGCCGGGACACCGCAGCAGAATTCATCGCGCATTTATCGGCGCCCGCCAGCAGGAGCCTCCGCATATCGTCCGTGACGCGCACGCCGCCGCCAACAGTCAGCGGCAGAAAAATGCGTTCCGCCGTCCTGCTCACGACGTCCAGTATCGTATCGCGGTTTTCATGGCTGGCGGTGATGTCGAGGAAAGTCAACTCGTCCGCTCCGGCGGCGTCATAAAGCGCCGCCTGCTCGACCGGATCGCCCGCATCTCGAAGCGACACGAAGTTCACGCCCTTCACGACGCGGCCATTTTTCACGTCGAGGCAGGGAATGACACGCAGCTTCAACATCAGGCCAGAACCTCAAGCGCCTCGCGCGGGGAGATGCGCCCGTCATAAAGCGCACGGCCGACGACCACGCCCTCGATCCCCGGCGCGTCCTGCGCGATACGCTTCAGGGCCGCAAGGTGATCAAGCGAGCCCACGCCGCCACTGGCGATGACGGGAATGGATACCGTACGCGCGAGCTGCGCCGTCTGCTCAAGATCGAGCCCCTCCAGCATCCCGTCACGGCTGATTTCGGTGAAGATGATCGCAGCAACCCCAGCGTCCTGCATGCGCAGCCCGAGTTCGGTCGCCTGCATATCGGAGACCTCCGCCCAGCCTTCCGTCGCGACCTGCCCGCCGCGTGCGTCGATCCCCGCGACGATGCGACCGGGGAAAGCGCGACAGGCTTCACGTACGAGTTCCGGGTTCTTCACAGCGACGGAGCCGAGGATAACCCGCGTCACGCCCGCCTTAAGCCACGCGGCTATTCCCTCCATGTCGCGCAGACCACCGCCGAGTTGCACCGGCGTCGTCGCATTCGCGACGATCCGGCGCACAGCGTCCACGTTGGCGGAGCGACCTGCAAAGGCGCCATTGAGATCGACGACGTGCAGCCAACGGAACCCGGCGGCGCACCACTGCCGCGCCTGCGCGCCGGGATCGTCGGAATAGATCGTCGCGTCGTCCATCTCTCCGCGCCGCAGCCGCACGCAGGCGCCGTCCTTGAGATCGATCGCCGGGTACAGCGTGAGCGCACGCGACGGCCCACCTCTAGACGCGCCGACAACCTTCGCGCCAGATTTAGAATTTTCTTCCGACACCTGATGCACGACCCGACTTTGCTCCTGAAGACGCATAACGAAGTAATGACCGCGCACCAGCCGCCCGCCAACAATGGCATATCCCGGATGCGTGCCCCAGTGCTCGAACCCCGCGCGGCGAAACAGCGCAATAGCGCGATCCTGGGTTTCCCTCACGTCAAGATTCAGAAGCTGATATCCCATCGCGCGAGCGCACTGAACGATTTCGTCGAGCAGCTTGCGACCCAACCCAAAACGACGGGCGTAAGGCGCGATGTGAAAATGCATCAGGCTTGCGGCCATCGCCTGCGCTTCGTTGTTGCGCGGCGGCCGGACGAGTTGCGCCGATCCGACGATCACGCCGTCGTGCCGCGCGACAAACAACTGGCGCTCCGGCACCAGCATGACGCCCTGAAAATAACGGGAAAGCGTCTTCAACCCTTGCGGGTTGACCCAGCCGAACCCCCCGCCATCGAGGATCGCGGCGTCGGTCGCTTCGCACAACGCATGCAGGTCGTCCTCCGACAAATCCTGAACACGCTCAGCGCTCAGCCGCGTCTCGCTCACGCCTCAACCCCTTCTGGTGCGCGTGAAGGCTCCCACAGCAGAAAATTCGCCATGATTTTCAGCCCAACAGCCTGACTTTTCTCAACGTGGAACTGCGTCCCTGCCCGATTGCCGCGCGCGACGATCGCCGGAACGGCGCCGCCGTAATCGGTCGTCGCCAGTAAATCTCCCGACCGAGCCCCCGTCAGAGCGTATGAATGCACGAAATACCCATGCGGCGCCGGGCCAAGGCCCTCGGTTAGTGGATGCGGACGGGTCAGCGTCAGTTCGTTCCATCCCATTTGCGGCAACCGCAGGCCCGGCGCCTCCATCGGCGCGATCTCCCCGGCGATCCAGCCCAACCCCTGCGTCGCGCCATGCTCAAGCCCGCGTTCGGCCATCAACTGCATACCCACGCAGATGCCAAGGAACGGCGAGCCGCCGTCAACAGCGTCCTCGATGGACGCCCGAAGGCCGGGAACCGCCGCCAACCCGCGTGCGCAATCCGCAAACGCGCCCTGCCCCGGCAGCACGATGCGCGAAGCCCGCCGCACTGCGCCGGGATCGTTTGAAATCACGACTTCGGCGTCGACGCCGACAATTTCTGCGGCCCGCGTCGCGGCGCGAGCCGCAGACGCAAGGTTGCCGCCGTCGTAGTCGATCACAACGATCAGTTGCGGTTCCGACCCGACGCCATCAGGACTTTTCGTCGTCATAACCGGGCGCCCGCAACCGCAAACGGGTCAGGGATGCCGCCGTCCGACGCGCCGCGTCGCCGCTCGCCTACACCCTCTGTTCGAACGCGATCAAGATAGCGCAAAAGCGCGCCGTCACGAGACGCGCCCGCAATCACGCCGTCGGGTCGAAACCCACGCAGACGCAACTCCCATTCACGCAAATCGCCTGCGAACACCGCCAACACAAGGTGGGTCAGACACAGGATAGCCCACGGCGCCACGAAGCCGCCTGCGCCGGTCCGAAGCAGCATCGTCGCGGAGGCTGCGAACAACCCGCTCATCCATGCGCCGCCACGAAGCAGACCAAGCCACCCAAAAAAAGCGACGCGCCAGTCAACTCCGTCCTTTACGAGGACAGGTGCGCGCGCATCACGCCGCGAGACCGGCGCGTTCGGTCCTGGCACCCATACGGTGAAGACTTTCACAGCACACCCTTCGTCGAAGGCACCACGCCCGAGGCGCGCGGGTCCGGCTCGACCGCCATTCGCAGCGCCCGGGCCGCAGCCTTGAACGCGCTCTCCGCGATGTGGTGGCAGTTTCGCCCCGCCTTTTTCGTGACATGTAGGGTCATCATTCCCGCCATCGCGAACGCCCGGAAGAATTCTTCGAACAGCTCCGTGTCCATCTCACCGACCACAGGCGCCGGAAAATCTACCGTCCATGCGATGAACGGCCGCCCGGAAAGATCGACCACAACTTCAGCCAGAGCCTCATCAAGCGGCACAAGCGCATGACCGAATCGGCGCACTCCACGCTTGTCGCCCAGAGCACGAGCGATCGCCTGCCCCAAAGCGATGCCCGTATCCTCGACCGTGTGATGGAAATCGACGTGGAGATCACCCTTCGCCACAATGTCGAGGTCGAGCATTCCATGCTTGGCCAGAGCCGTCAGCATGTGGTCGAAGAACCCCACGCCCGTGTCGATCGACGCGACGCCGGTCCCGTCGAGGTTCACAGTGACGGCGATATCAGTCTCACCGGTGACGCGGTGGATGGAGGCGATGCGATGCTGGGTCATGCCGGCCTTTGTACAGGATGGCTGCTCCGGACACCACCTTCGGTCGGAGAAGTTTCAAGGAACGACGCCCTGCCCGGACGCACCGCGAAGCCTCCGTTCAGGGCGCGGGACACCCCGCCGCGTCCAGCACGAGACGCGCAAGCGCCGCCGCCTGCGCAGCCGGACCCGGCTGCACAAACGCCTGCCCCGCACCGTAAACTCCCTCCAGCAGCAGCAGCAGCCTGTCTGCGAGGGTCTCTGGGTCGGCGACCTTCAGCTCCCGACATTTGGCCGCCATCCAAGCACGGATATCCTGCTTCAGGTCCTGCGCACGGCGGCGCACGGGATGATCGGACTCCGTATACTCAAGCAGCGCGTTGCTGAGTGCGCAGCCACGATATTCCGGTCGGACAGAGCGCTTCGTCAGGTCGTCAAAATAGGCGATGATCTGGGCGCGTGGATCGTCAGGATAAACGGCCTCGAAACCGGCCATTCGGTCGATGAAATCGCACAGGTAATCCCGCAGGAAAAGCTCAGCCAGATCGTCCTTGCATTTGTAGGCGCGATAAAGGCTGGGCTTGGTGACCTGCGCCGCGCGCACGATTTCGTCCACGCCTACCGAACGGATTCCCCGCGCGTAAAACAGCGACGCAGCGGTCTCCCTGATCTTGTCACCGGCAAGAACGCGGCCCCCACGGCGGACGACGTGTGCGCCACCGACTGATGACGCGCCCGCTGCGCGAACGTTCCCAGAAGAAACACCCATTGAAGAGCCGCCCTCTGGAAAAAAATCTGCCGACTCACCGCCCTTCGCGGCCACACATCCTTTCTCAGCCAAGACAGCCGTCGAGACCTCGCCGTGCGACTGCTCAGATCCTACGACAATGCTGGCGAGAGGCGGCTCATCACTATGCGCCCCACTCTCCACCATCGAACCCTCGTCGTCGCGATCACGCCGCATCCCGCCTCCATTGACAATGTTACCGATCGGTACACTAATGCCGAATGTAACTTACCGGTAAGTCATATGCGCGCTCCACCACCACCTCACAACCCTTCCCCGGATCAGACGCCAGCACCTCCCCGCGTCGCCGCCCCAGTGGTCGTGGCTGTCACCGTTGTCTTCGCCGCCCTGCTTGTTTCGGCGGGCGTCCGCGCTACGCCCGGCGTATTGATGATGCCATTGCACGACACGCTCGGATGGAGCCGGCAGACGCTGGCGGCCACGGCAGCTGTGGGCATTTTTCTATACGGTCTCATGGGCCCGTTCGCTGCGGCGTTGATGCAGGCCATTGGAATCCGTCGCACGTTGCTCGGGGCCCTGACGTTGATGGCGGCGTCGACCCTCGCCTCATCAGCAATGACGCAGCCGTGGCAGTATTTCGTCACCTGGGGGGCGCTCACCGGCGTCGGGACCGGAGCCGTCGCCATGGTGCTCGGCGCGTCCGTCGTAAACCGCTGGTTCGTCACGCGGCGTGGCCTCGTGATGGGCATCCTTGCAGCCAGCACCGCCACCGGATCGCTGATATTTTTGCCCGCGCTCGCGCACGTCGCTCAAAGCGTGGGGTGGCAGGCCGTGACGCTCTGTGTCGGCGCCGCCTGTGTTCTGCTGATCCCGCTTGTCGCGCTACTTCTGCCGGAACATCCAGCCGATCGTGGCGTCCTTCCTCACGGCGCGCCAGCGGACTATGCGCCGCCACCGCCGCCGACAACGCATCCTGCGAAGCTGGCGGTCGAAACCCTTCTGAACGCTGCACAGCGGCGCGATTTCTGGTTACTGTTTCTGACGTTCTTCGTCTGCGGCTTTACGACGAACGGCCTGATCGGCACCCATTTCATCGCCATCTGCGCCGATCATGGGATCGCCGAGGTTCCGGCGGCCGGCATACTGGCGATGATGGGTCTGTGCGACCTTTTCGGCACGACTCTGTCCGGCTGGCTAACCGACCGCTTCGACGCGCGCCGGTTGCTGTTCGCCTATTACGGAATCCGTGGGCTTTCGCTTTGTTTTCTGCCGTTTTCAGATTTTTCCGGCCCCAGCCTGACCGTATTCGGCGTGTTCTATGGCCTGGACTGGATCGCCACCGTCCCGCCGACGTTGCGGCTGACGAACGCAGCATTCGGAGAGCGTTCAGCACCCATCGTATTCGGCTGGATCGTTTGCGGCCACCAGATCGGCGCGGCCTCCGCGGCGTTCCTCGCCGGAATGCTGCGGCAGGCTCAGGGCAATTACAAAGATGCGTTGATATTATCGGGTTGCACCGGTGTAATCGCGGCCTTCATGGCGCTCTCGATTGGGCGACGCAAGGCGGAGCAGCAGATTACAGAATCTTACGCCGCCTGAGCGTTATAAAAATAGGACCTACGTCTCTGCAGGCAACCCGCTGAATCACGACCGCGTTGCATTACTTGCGGCCGCGTTACGCTTCCCATCTCACGACGCCTTCGCCTTTGACGAAGCCGCTCAGTCCGGCTGCGAAGGGCGCCCCTCGCAGCCTGTGCGTAATCAGACGTTGAACAGGTCTTTGTAAGCGCGCGGCTGGCACCGCAGATACTGGTTCGGCGCTCGCACCCTGGCGCCGAGATGAGCCGCCGCATGCCACGGCCAGCGCGGATCGTAGAGAATAGTGCGGGCCAGGGCGATCATGTCGGCGTCCCCTGTGGCTACGATCTGTTCGGCCTGCTCGAAGCCGGTGATCAGCCCGACCGCCACGACCGGCAGGCGCGTCGCCGCCTTCACCGCGCGAGCCAGCGGAACCTGATAACCGGGATGCACAGGAATTTTCTGGTCTGGCGTCAACCCGCCGCTGGAGACGTGCACTGCGTCGCATCCCCGTGTCTCCAGCGCCTGCGCCAGAGCTATCGTCTGCTCGACATCCCACCCGCCCGGCGCCCAGTCGGAACCGGAAACGCGGATTGTCACAGGCCCGTTGGTAAACGCCTCTCGCACGGCGTCAAACACTTCAAGCGGAAAACGCAGGCGGTTTTCCAAAGAGCCGCCATATTCATCCTCTCGCTGATTGGCGAGTGGCGACAGGAACTGGTGCAGCAGATAGCCGTGTGCGGCGTGCAACTGCACGGCATCGATTCCCAGCCGGGCGGCTCTACGGGCAGCGGCGGCGAACGCCTCACGCACGCGCCGCAACCCGTCCTTGTCGAGAGCCGTTGGAGATTCAGTGCCCGGCGCGTACGGCGTCGCAGACGGCGCCTCGGTCAGCCAGCCATTCTCCACGTTCGAGGGAATGAGCTGCCCCCCTTTCCACGGAACCTCGTGCGACGCTTTACGCCCTGCATGCGCAAGCTGAATCGCGATCGGCGTATCAGACCACGCGCGTACGCCATCCAGCGTCCGACGCAGCGCAGCCTCGGTCACGCCATCCCACAATCCGACATCGCCGTAGGAAATCCGGCCTTCTGGCAAGACCGCCGTAGCCTCGATCGTGAGCAGACCGGCGCCGGAGAGCGCCAGCCCGCCGAGATGGATCAGGTGCCAGTCATTCATGCAGCCATTCTGGGCCGAGTACTGGCACATCGGCGCGACGACGATTCTGTTGGCCAGTTCCAGAGAACCGACACGAACGGGCTCAAAGAGTTTTGGTCCGGCCATGATCACTCCAAATTTTATACGCCGCGCCCCGCTTACTCGCCACACGGCGGCGGGATACTCAATGCCTCAAATCAGGCGGGCGCAATATCCCTCCCCCTCGGTCGAAGCGGGTTTTTCGTTTGCCCCTTGCGGCGACGGAAGCCGAAGCGGCATCATGACGGAAGGTCGCGCATACGGCGAAAGACCCTAGAGAAGCGAGAGGATCAGGCGTGCGCCGCAGGACGTTGCGCGATGACGAGCGAGAGCTCTGGATGCGCTGCGTGCGTGACGTGACGCCGCTGGGGCGGCCTGTACCCGACGCAGGGCCCGGAGGAAGCGATATTCCGGCGCAGAACGCCGCCGAAGCGCCATCGCTGCGCACCACGAGCACGCACGACCTGCGCCCCATGCCGCCAACACCGGGCCTGAAAGCATCACGGCACGCGAACTTGAGTCCAGCTCATCTCGAAGCGCCCGTTCAAAGCCAGAATATTCGCAACCTAGCCGCGCCGAACGCGATCGGCCGCCCTCAGAGCGGCACGGCCTTCTCCATACCTCGAACGCCCGCCTCTTCATTTCTGCCCGCCGCCGAAGCGGCCATGGCGGCGCATCTGCGCGCGAAAGCATCTCGCCGCGCCGGAAGCGGCACGACGGTCAAGGCGTCCGTCACAGCGCCTGCGTCGGGCGTCGATCCCCGCAACCTCCGTAAACTGGCGACTGGTCGCGTTCCGGTAGAGAGACGGTTGGATTTGCACGGGATGACCGCTCAGGCCGCGTTCTATCGCCTGCAAGCCTTTCTGCACGAAGCCTACGTGGAGGGCGTTCGATGCGTCGAAATCGTCACGGGTCTCGGGTCGGGACCGGAGGGAGGAATCCTGCGCCGCGAACTCCCACACTGGCTCGGGCGGGTCGACTTGCGTCGCGTGGTCCTCGCCGCGACGCATAGCCATCAGGCCAATCAGGGCGCCGTGCGTCTTCTGCTTCGCAGGCGCGACCTCGCGCCGGGGAAAAAAATACTTAACCACACGGACAGCGCGGCGACCAACGACGAGACCTTGCGCGACGTCCCACCTCCCACCGCGATGAAGAAGCGGCGCCGTGGACGGTGATTCTGACGACGTGACGAACGCTTCCTGCTTCCCCAAAGCGTCGCCGGGAACGTCGATCTCCGACGCTTCCCGCCCAGCAGCTCCTTCGCCGGACATTGAAACGGCGCTCGGGGCTTACCGTTCTCTGCAACGGCGACGGATCGTCGTTCTGCTGACTCTTTTGGCATTGCTGGGCGTCACATTCGTGATCAACCTGGCCCTTGGCCCGGCGAGACTGGGCGTCGACGACATCTTTCGCGCCCTGCTTGGACAAGGCGACGCCGGAGCGCAGACCATCATCTGGCGTTTGCGCCTGCCCTATGCGGTGATGGCGGTCCTGACCGGCCTCGCGCTCGGCCTCGCCGGGGCCGAGATGCAAACCATTCTGGACAATCCGCTGGCCAGCCCCTTCACGCTCGGCCTGTCGGCGGCTGCAGCGTTCGGCGCCTCTCTCGCCATTATCCTTGACTGGCGCTTGCCCTTTCCGTTTCTCAGCGGCGAAGGCGCTGTCGCCGCCAATGCATTTCTGTTCGCAATCGGCGCGTCTCTGGCACTCGACGCCGTCGCCCGCCTTCGAGGCTCCGCGTCCAATACGGTCGTCATGTTTGGCATCGCTCTGGTCTTTACCTTTCAGGCTTGCGTCGCCCTCCTGCAATTCGTCGCATCGGAAGACGCGTTGCAGGATTTGATTTTCTGGACAATGGGCAGCGTCACGCGCGCCACATGGCCAAAGATCGGTGCGCTGCTCCTCGCCTGCGCAATCGTTTCGCCGTTTTCGCTGCGTTCAGCGTGGGCTCTGACTGCGCTGCGGCTGGGAGAAGATCGCGCCGCCAGTATGGGAGTCGACGTTCGTCGCGTGCGCCTTGCCTCGCTCATGCGGATCAGCATTCTTGCGGCCATTGCCGTCGCGTTTTCTGGAACCATCGGTTTTGTCGGATTGGTGGCGCCCCATATCGCGCGCCGTCTGGTCGGCGAAGACCACCGGGCTTACCTGCCCACCGCAGCCCTCTCCGGCTGCCTGATCATGTCAGGCGCGACCATAGCCGCACGCAATCTGGTGCCGGGTCAGGTCCTTCCGGTCGGAATAGTCACTGCGCTTGTAGGAATCCCATTTTTCCTAGGCGTCGTTTTGCGGCGTCCGGCGACATGAAGGCGACCGCGTATGATCCGCTGACAGCCGGTCCGCTCACCATCTCCTACGGACGCAGGCGTATTCTGGACGGGGTGACCGTCGGCCCCCTCCCCCCCGGCTCGATCACAGCATTGCTGGGCTCGAACGGCAGCGGGAAATCGACGCTGCTGGGGGCGCTTGCAGGGCTGAAAGCCTCCGACGGAGCAATATCGCTCGGCGACATCGCCCTCGGAACCCTCGCTCTACCCGAACGCGCGCGTTACTGCGCCTATATGCCCCAGACGCTGCCACCGCCGATCCGGATGCAAACTCTGGAAACAGTGCTCGTGGCGATGCGAACCGATCACAGTTCTCGCAGATCAAATCACATCGCCCATGCGCTGAAGATTTTATCCGATCTGGGCATAGCCTCGCTCGCCCATCGCTATCTCGATGAATTATCAGGCGGACAGCGCCAGCTTGCAGGTCTGGCCCAGGCGTTGGCGCGGTCTCCACGAGTGCTGCTTCTGGACGAGCCCCTGAGCGCCCTCGACCTGCGCCATCAGTTCGAAGTCATGGACGTTTTGCGTGGTGAAACAGCTTCTCGCGGGATGATCACCGTAATCGTGCTGCACGATCTCGGCGTCGCCTTGCGACGCGCTGATCAGGCCATGCTTCTTGCGGATGGCCACGTCGTAAGCGCAGGCCCGGTGAGCGAGGTGGTGACCCCAGAGCATTTGCGCCGGGCGTTTGGCGTGGAAGCCCGCATCGAAATCAGCAGCGACGGGCGCCCTATGCTGCTGGTCGACGGGGTCGCCTGAAACAATTTTGAATAGCCTCAAAGATCGCGGCCCAGCCTGTTTCGAAGGAACACAGGCCGGGTGCAAGCAATTTTATTCGAATGTGCCAGCAATCGTCACAACGGCAGCAAAGCCGGATCCGACATTGTAACTGGGATTCGAACCGCTGACCGTCTTGCCGTAAATCCCGGTGATCGATTTCGCGGCTGTCACGGAATATCCGGTCATCGACGACAGGTAATGCACGTCCCCCAGATTGGTCAGGCTCAACATCGCCTTGGGATGAAATCGTCCGACTTTTGGAAGATAACGCCCGAAAGAGAGGTCCGCCGTAAAATAGGCCGGAATTCCCTGGTCGTTCATCAACGTGGAATACTGTGAATCGGAATATCGAAAATTGAAATTTCCGAATGTTGTTCCATCGTCGTAGGTCAGACCCAACGCCGCAAGAAATTTTGGGGAAGCCACTTCCTGCTTACCTTTGGTGCGAAAATAATCGCCGTCATAGGCGATGTTATTACCGACCGACGTATGCATATACTGCCCTGAAGCATAAGCGCTGATATGATGCCATGGACGGGTCGATATCTCCGCCTGAACGCCACGCGCCGTTTCGCCGCCTGCGTCAATCGGCTGGGACACGATCAGCGTTGAGTTCGGCAAATAGGTGGAGCTGCTGATCTGATGATGCGTCAGATTGTAGTTGAACCCGGCCACGTTGAACATGATTGGCCCATAATGACGGAAGCCAATTTCTTCCCCAATCATATACTCGGGTCGATAATCGCTCAAAGGCGACGACGCCACTACAGGCGAAGTGAAACTATATGTCGCAACCTGAGATTGGAATGAAGACGGCGCCCGATATCCGGTCGTTCCTTTGATATATATCTGATTTTCCGGATCGATCTTGTAGCTTATGAGCAGTTGAGGCGCGGGTATGAACATATTCTTGACCGACTTGTACGGATCGGCTCCCGGCACGCTCTCCGTGAATTCGCGGCTGATCATGTTCGTGCGCAGACCGGCGTTGATCGTCAACCGGTCATGGAACAGCCGCAGCTCGTCTTCCAACGCCAGAGTGTTAGACTGCTGCATACCGTTAATATCGTATTGGGTCAGCGCCCTGCCACCAACTTTTAGATATCCATTATTCTCTGAGTAACCGCCGTGCGAATCGACGACATAATGATTCTGATACTCGGTATGCACGACATAAGAGTACCAATATGAAAATTTTACCGTTTTATTGCCTTTTTTCCATGCCCCGATCAGATTCAGGCCGCTCGACGTCTGCACCCAGGGATGAATGCTGATCGCAGTAACGTTTCCGCCTCCGGGCGAATACCCATCGAGGGTGGCGTATTTTTCCGACCCAAAATAGCCAGTTGAGGTTGGGATGGACACGCCATAATTGTTCAGCCCATAGGTTTCAACTGCATAGGGCTGAGCATCCAGCGTCAGTCCGCCTCCAAAATCAAAGTGATTTTTGATCGTACCAACAATCGCATTCGTCGCCTTGGTATTTAATTTGTAATATGACGTGTTTCCTGCAGTATATTTTGAATTCGTATTATAACTATCGCCGTACTCGTGCCACTGCGCGAGGGTTGGATATAGCCACTCGGTTTGGTTGGCGTAGTTGTAGCTGAATATCAACTCTGAATTGCTGCGTCGCCCCCATTGTTTCTCAAGAGCTGCGTCAAGATGCCAACGATACATATCGCCCGGACCACGCCAGAGATTCGCGCTGGAGTAAGAACCGGACACGAATCCGGTCACGCCGGAGTGTCCTATTTCGCCCGTATCAACGCGGAGAAATTCCTTGTTCGTACTATGAGTGCCACCTGAAGCCTCGACATATACTCCAAATTTTTTCGATGGATGGCGCAGATTCAACGTCATCTGCGCGCCGTCGGCGTTGTATGTCGGCGCTGTGAGGTCGGACGATCCCTGGCTGACGGATACGGACGCCAGATTTTCATTGTCCACCATGGCGGACGTGTAGGCACTATACGTGAACGGGTCGGCGAGCGGCATGCCTTAGGTTCAGGACCTATTAATGTATTGAATTGAGCGAGAGGTTGTGA
>NZ_JOPL01000101.1 GCF_002153745.1 Acetobacter sp. DsW_063
CGATCTGAAAGCCCCAGGCCAAGGAAGCGCATGAACGACAGGCGGTCGCCCGCCTTTGCTGTCAATCGGCATTGAAATTTGCCCCCGATCGGCATCCAAAAATGACCCCTTGGAATCGAGACCGGGCTTCTCCCTGGAGCCGTAGGCGCAAGGGAGAAGCCCGGTCTCGACGATGTCGCAATGATGGGTCAGGCGATCGAGGAGGGCGGTGGTCATCTTGGCGTCGGCGAACACGCTGGCCCACTCTCCAAAGGGGAGGTTGGTTGTCACGATCACCGAGGTCTGCTCGTAAAGGCGGCTGATCATATGGAACAGAAACTGGCCGCCGGATTGGGCAAACGGGAGGTAACCGAGTTCATCGAGGATCACGAAATCCAGGCGTCCGAGGTGCTCGGCCATACGGCCGACCCTACCGGCCCGGCTATCGGCCTCGAGCCGGTTGACGAGATCGACGACATTGAAGAACCGGCCACGTTTCCCCGCCCGGATACATGATCGTACGATCGCTGTTGCCAGATGCGTCTTGCCGGTGCCACCGACCAATACGACATTGCGTCGATGATCGAGAAACTCGCCACGTCCGAGATCGCGGATCAGCGTTTCGCTGACCGGCGTGCCCTCAAAGCGGAAATCTTCGACGTCGCGCGCCAGCGGCATGCGGGCGATCGTCATCTGGTAACGCACGGAACGGGCCTGTTTCTCGCTGATTTCGGCTGAAATCAGATCGCCAACGACCTGCTGCGGCACATGCTGACGTTTGACGGCATTGGCGACCAGTTCATCATAAGCCGCCTTCATGCCGCAAAGCTTCAACTCTCCCATCGCGTCCAGGATCTGGCTGCGTTCCATCATGACGATGTCCTCAGGCTGTCGTAGCGGCCACAGTCCGCCAGGGGCATGTGATGCAGGGTCAGATGATCGGGGATCGCCAGCAGGGCGGGCGCTGCCGCCTCGCGTCGGCGCGACAGGATGTTGAGGACGACGTCCGCGGAATACAGGCCGTCATCCAGGCCCTCACGGCAGGCGGCCTCCACAGCCACGAGGCCGTCCTCGGTTACAGCCATGAGCACACGGACCATCTGCCGGTCGCCATCGTGGCTGCCACTCAGACGGCGACGGATCCTCTCGAGTGACGCCGCAGCACCCAGTCGCGGAACGGCGCGCCATTGCGCAAGGCGCCCGGCTTGCGGGCCAGGACCGGCAGGTAATGCCAGGCATCGTAGATCGCCTGATCCCGACCAAAATGCCGCGCATGCGTGGCCACCAGTTGCCCGTCCTGGCGGACATCGACACGCTCCGCTTAGGCGCGGATTTCCACCGGCCGGCCAACGGCCCGGCTGGAAACCGAATATTTGTTCCCGTCGAAACGCACCAGGCAGGTCTTCGAGAGGGACGCCACGCGGGCGTGAAAACCATCGAACGGTCCGGCATAAGGCACCAGCGCCGCGCGCTCGGCCATGAACATCTCCCAGACCGTCCTGTCCCGTTGCTCCGGATGCGCACCCGTGCGCGCCAGATGAATACAGCGATCGAGCAACAAGCCATTCATCTCCGCATAGCTGCGAAATTTCAGGCGTGGTGAAAACAGCCGCTTGCGAACATGGCCGACCTGGTTCTCGACCTGACCTTTCTCCCAGCCCGCCGCCGGCGTGCAGGCCTGCGGCTCCACCAGGTAATGTGCGCAGAGTTGCAGAAAGCGACGGTTATAATCACGCGCCTTGCCAATAAAGACCGTCTCCACCGCCGTCTTCATGTTGTCATAGATGCCGCGGCGGCACGCACCTTTGAAAAAAGCGAAAGCCCGGTCGTGCGCGTCGAACACCATCTCCTGTGTCTCACGCGGATAAGCCCGCACGAACATCATCCGGCTGTGACACAGCCTCAGATGCGCGACCTTGACCGTGGTCGTGATGCCATTGAGCACAACGATTTCATGGCTCCAGTCAAACTGATACGCTTCGCCAGGCGCAAAGCTCAGCGGCACATACGCCGTATCCTGCCGCATCTCATGCGCCCGCTGCCACGACCGACCGTAACGCCGCACCGCGTCATAGCCGCCTTCGTAACCAAGACCACGCAACTCCTCGAACAGACGGATCAGCGTCAGACGCTCCCGCGGCAATCGCTTCTCGTTCTCCGCCAGAAGCTCGCACAGCATCTCCTGCCACGGACCAATCCGCGGCAGAGGCTGCTCCTTGCGCCGATAGCGAAACTCCGTCTCCTCGGAACGGACCACCTTGCGAACCGTCTCACGGGAAATCTTCAGCTCCCGGCTGATCGCCTTGATCGCCAATCCCTGCACAAAATACGCACGCCGGATCTTTCCGACTGTCTCCACGACCAGCATCCCGAAACAGGCCTCCGTGCACCATCACGAAGACCAATGTGAACCCATGCATCAAAGGGGGGCAGTTTTCAGTGCCGATTACCCCTCCAGAAGGGGCAATTTTCCATGCCGGTTCACAAATAGTCCGTGTTGAGCCGGGCAATCAGAGCCGCGACAAAGCCAACATCGTCTTGCGGATCCCTGATAGTCGTACGGCCGTCGTTCCAGTGCTTGTTGATACCGTCAGGATACACTGCGATGAAACGGCGAATGTTCGCGATCTGGTCGAGACGGGTCAACCTCTCCATCTGCCGCCCCTGCATCCCTCCGCCATGGAACGCGAGGATCACCGGATATCCGCCGGGAGGCGAAAGCCCATCGGGCAGATGCACGGTGTATGCCCGCTCCCTCCCATCGACAGACAGCCGACCGGATCGATCTGTGGCGTACGCCGGCGCGGCGAGGCCGATGGTCGCAGTCAGGAGCACGGCGACCAGGCGCCTATATTTCGAAAAACTTTAGTGGTCGACACTGTTCATGGAATACTCGTTGCTGACGACTATCCTGATACGACCGATGGAGATCTTTCCCCCGCTTTGCTGGCGGGAAAAGCGTCATGCAAGGGCGGGGTCTACCAGCCGTCGGCGATGGAGTAGACGATCATGCCGGTTGCCACCGATACGATAACGAAACCGCTGTCAGCATAATACCAGCTATAGCCCTCAGCGAAGTGATAGCCCGGACTGCCCGTCCCGATAACCGGAGAATGGCTTACAGCCCCGCACCAGCCGACAAGATGGCGGTTTATGGCGACGGTGCGGCCGTAGCCGCCTCGGATGACGGTGGCCACCTAAAATCCCGAGATCAAGGCCGCCCGGCAAAAACCCAAAGCACCCCAGCCAAGATAGGAGGGCTTGCCCAGCCTTACGGCTGTCACCGCAACATGAAGCGCCTCGTGCAGGCGTGCAAGCTGCCAATGATAGAACTCAGCCATCTACGTCTGGAACAGGAGCGGAAGCGCTTCGGCGGCCGCGAGGAAATCCGTCAGCGATGTCTGCGGGCAACCGATATACGACTTCTGGTGGTCGATGTATGAGAGTGAGCGTGCAGGGACATTCTGCTGATATCACCCGCATTGATAAAGGAAATACGCAATTATTGGTGGCGATTTGAGTAAGCTAGTGCGGGGGGCTCAGTTAATAGCATTTCGAAAACAAAAATGGCCTCAAGACTACAAACCTACCCTAATGCACATGAGTTTCTTACTCGCCAGCTTCCCAATCGACATTACGAATTTTTCGATTCAATCATCGCCTGACGTCAAAGCGCCTGAAGAAATGTGTTCACGAACCCGGCAAACATAGCAACGGCTTCTCATCTCTCATCGATTTACCCGGCAATCGGCACAAACTTCACTTCAGCGCGTCCCGATTCAACCGCCAGGCCTCCTCCACGGCGCTTGAGATATCCGCTGCGTCCGTCGCCCATTCTCCAACTCCGCCGACCGGATGGACAGAGGCTTTCCACAGCCCCGCGTTGCCCTCCCGTTCGATCGATACAACCCAATCAGCAGGCACGCGCGTCAGAACGCGGGCAAGCTTCTGTTCCGGGGTCAACGGCTTTGCGTAATTGTGCCCCACGGCGTCATCACCCCTTCATTGCGCCGATCACCAGATCCGGCGTCAGGATCTGCGGCAGCACACGCCCCTCCGCATGGGGCGGAAAATAGACGTAGAGTGGCACGCCGTCGCGGCCATGGGCGCGCAGAAAGGCGGTGATCGCTTCGTCCCGGTTGGTCCAGTCGCCTTTGATATAGGCGACGTTATTCTTTGCGAACGCGTCCTGCACCTTAGTGCTGCTCAACGTCACGCGCTCGTTGACCAGACATGTGATGCACCAGGCCGCTGTCATGTCGATAAACACTGGCCGCCCTTGTGCTCGCAGCGCTGCGAGACGCGCGTCGCTGAACGCCGACTGCTCAGCGCTCACGCTAGCCGTCGGGGCAGATGCCGGTGCGGGCAGCGCGAGAAGCAGCGTCAGGGGCGCAACCGCTGCAATCGCCGCCAACCCACGCACCCATCGCGCCCCGGAGGCGCCGCGCATGGCGAGCGCGCGCCCATTGATCACAAGCCAGCCGCTGAACCCCAGCAGCAGCAGTCCGACGCCCAGCAGCAGCACGGCGTCTCCGCCGCCTTGCCGCGCCAGCACCCAGGCCAGCCAAACGCAGGTTGCGAATATCGGAAACGCCAGCAGTTGCCGGAATATGTCCATCCACGCGCCGGGCTTGGGGATCAGTCTGCCGAAGCCCGGCACGATCGCCAGCAACAGATAAGGGCTGGCGAGCCCGAGCCCCATGCACAGGAACACGCCTATAGCTGCCAGCGGAGGAGCAGCCAGCGCTCCTGCCACCGCGGCGCCCATGAACGGCGCCGTGCAGGGCGTCGCCACCAGCACGGCGAGCAGACCAGTGAGAAAGTCGGCAAGGCCGCCATGTGCGCGCGAAATAGCCCCTTGGCCTGCGCCGATGGCCGGCATTTCGAACACGCCGAGCATGCCCAACCCGACCCCGAACAGCAGCCAGCAGATGATGGCTACGAAAGCCGGGGACTGGAACTGAAACCCCCACCCGGCACTCGCGCCCGCGCCGCGCACCGCGAGCGTTGCGCCGCCGAGAAGAGCGAACGTGACCAGCACGCCAGCCGTATACGCCAGCGCGCTGCGCACCCGCGCGGCTTCCCCGCCCAGCCGCACGACGGCGAGCGCCTTCATGGCGAGCACAGGAAAGACGCAAGGCATCAGGTTGAGGATCGCGCCGCCCAGAAATGCGAGCACAGCCAGTTCGCCCCAACTCGCGGCTGCCAATCGCCCTCCGGATGCAGGTGACGACGCGACAGCGCCCTTTGCTGGCTGCGCGGTCATATCGAGAGCGCTCTGCTGTCCTGCCTTGTCGCGGAGCAACAGCACGCCTTCCAGCGGTGACCCTGCCTTGAACCCGTCGAGCGGTTTGAGAGAGAGCGACAGCCCCTCATCATTGAATGTCAGCTTCTGGTCGGCGACCTGATCGATAACACCGGGCGTGCCCGGCACGAACCATGCTTCGCTGACAGCTTCACGCGACAACCCCTTGCCGGAAATCTGCAACAATCCAGAGGGTGTGATCGACGACGTGAAGGGCGACGGCAGAGGACGGGCCGCCGCCGCACGTTCGAACAGCGGCGCCTGCGCCGATGGCGCCGGCGCGCCTGAGTGCAGCGTCAACTGAAAGTCGCCCTGTTCCGGCACGCAGACGGCCGCGCAGACAAGCCACTCCGCATGCGCCTTGACGGTGACGTCCTGCGCATCCGAAGACCCGGCGACGGGCGTGACTGTCACTGGCAACAATACGTCGCCAGTATAGCCGTAGGACATCAACGGTCCGTCCGGCAGGCGTTCTGGCGCGGGCCATGCAATGACGTCGCCGTGACCGCCGACCGCGCCCGAAAGCGTGACGGCAAGTGTCGGCGCCTCTCCAGCGTCGCCGGGATTGCGCCAGTAGGTATGCCAGGTCGGCTTCAGGGCGAGGTGCAATCCCACGCGTATCGGCAGGCCAGGCTGAACGGTATCGCTGTCGCTCACGAGCCACGCCTGATCGCGCTCCGTCGTCGCAACGGCGCTTTCCGCCGCGCGTGACGACGCGCCGCCCGTCAAGCCAAGGGCCAGCGTGAGGAACGCCACGGCGAGCGTCGTCGCCAGCTTGCGGCGACCGGACGAAAAGAGACTGGCTGACAGGCGCAAGAGGGCGCTCTCCTGAAACAACGAAACCGGACAGACGGAAATATGGGAGGAGCTTTACCGCTCCGCCAGCGTCGGGAACAAGGAGGGCGACGATTGCCGCCCCGCGCCCGCCCCGTCATAACCGGCGCATGGACAACGTTCGCGCTTTTCCCGCCCCGACGCCAGCCGCCGACGACCTGCCGGTGCGTGCGATTTTGCCAGAACTGACCGCCACGCTTGCGGAGCGCCCGAACGTCGTGCTGGTGGCGCCGCCGGGGGCGGGCAAGACGACGCTCGCGCCGCTGGCGCTGCTTGATGCGCCGTGGCGCGATCCGTCGGCGCGGATTATCGTGCTGGAGCCGCGGAGGCTCGCCGCGCGCGCCGCCGCCGAACGCATGGCGAGCCTGCTCGGACAGCGTGCGGGACAGACGGTGGGTTTTCGCACGCGCCTGGAATCCGCCGTCTCCGACGCGACGCGTATTGAGGTCGTGACGGAGGGGCTGTTCCTGCGCCGGCTGTTGTCGGACCCCACGCTGTCCGATACGGCTTGCGTCATCTTCGATGAAATTCATGAGCGTTCGCTGGACGCCGATCTGTCGCTGGCCTTCACGCTGGACCTGCAACAGACCTTGCGGCCCGACCTTCGGCTGGTGGCGATGTCGGCGACGGCCGACACCGCGACGCTTTGCCGACTGCTCGACGCTCCTGCGCTGGTCAGCGAGGGCCGCCAGCACCCAGTGACGATCCGCCACGCGAAGCGAGATCTGACGCATGTGCGCGACCTTCCGCTCGCGGCGGCGCAGGCTGTTCTGGACATTTTACACGCGCCGTCCGGCCAGCCTGCCCCCCACCGCGACGTGTTGGCCGAGGAGGCTGGCGGCGACATCCTCGTCTTCCTGCCCGGCGTCGGCGAGATACGCCGCGCCGCCACTGCGCTGGAACGGGCTCCCGCCGCCGTCCTGCCATTGCATGGCGAGCTTCCGCCCGCCGAGCAGGCCCGTGCGCTAGCCCCTGATCCGGCTGGGCGGCGGCGCGTGATCCTGTCGACCTCCATCGCCGAAACGTCCCTGACCGTTCCGGGCGTGCGTATTGTTATTGACAGCGGGTTCCGTCGCGCGCCGCGCTTCGATCCGGGGGCGGGGCTTTCGCGCCTTGAGACCATGCGGATTTCCAGAGCCGCCGCAACGCAACGATCCGGCCGCGCGGGGCGCGAGGCGCCGGGATATGCGCTGCGGCTGTGGACGGAAGCGACCGGGCGCGGCATGCCGCCGCACGACCGTCCGGAAATTCTCGACGCCGACCTGTCGGGTTTCGTGCTTGCGACCGCAGTGTGGACGGAAGAGATGGGTGGAGAAAATGGCGCGCTCCGCTTCCCTGACGCGCCGCCCAATGGCGGGGTCGCGACGGCGACCGAACTGCTCAAGGAACTAGGCGCGCTTGATGAACGGGGCAAACCGACATCGCTCGGCAAGCGGATGGCGACGATCGGGGCTCATCCGCGCCTTGCGGCCATCATGCTGGCGACGCGTACGGCTGGAGAGGCCGCTCTGGCCGCCGATATCGCAGCGTTGCTGGAGGAACGCGACCCGCTGCGCCCACGTCATACGCCCGGCGCCGGAGGGCCGCCGCCTGTGCCGCCATCCGATATCGCGCTCCGTTTGGGTCTGATCGGCGGCGGCGATCATCCGGACGCCGATCGCGGCGCCCTGTCGCGCATCCGGCAGGCGGCGGCGCAGTATCGCCGCCGCCTGCGCGTTCCCGCGGGGACGCAGGCGGGAGGCGACGTTTCCGCTCTACTGGCGGCCGGTTTCCCTGACCGTATCGCGCAAAGCCGGGGCGGCGCGGGTGACGGCGATTTCCGTCTGTCGGGCGGGGGGGCAGCGCGCATCGGGCGCGCTGACCCGCTGGCGGACCGAAAGCTGCTGGCCGTCGCGTCTTTGTTCCTGCGCAAGAGCGCCGAGATCCGGCTGGCGGCGCCGCTCGATCCGGACAACTTGCCCGACACGCTGCTGGCGCGCGCGACTGAACAGGTGGAGACAGCGCTCGACCCGGTCAGTGGATCTATCATCGCCCGCCGCCGGGTGCGGCTTGGTGCACTGGTTCTGCGCGATCGAACGGAGACGGTCCGGGGCGAAGACGCCGCAGGGCTTCTCGCGCGGCAGGCGGCAGCCACGCTGGGAACGACGTTCGACTGGACCGACGCGGCGCGCCAGTTTCAGGCTCGCGTCGCCGTGGCTCGGGCTGAACTTGGGCTGGAAGAAACTCTCCCTGATCTGTCGGACGAGGCTTTGGCCGCTTCAATCGGGGAATGGCTGACGCCGTGGCTGGACGGAGTGACGAAGCTGTCGGCTTTGCGGGATCTCGATCTGCTCGCCATCCTGCGGGCCAGACTGGACTACGCTGATCTGAGTGCGCTTGACCGCGAATTGCCGACGGAACTGTCGTTGAAAGGCGGGCGCATCAAGGTCGATTACACGCAGCCCGTTCCTGTCGCCTCAGCGCGGGCTCAGACATTTTACGGCACGTCGGAAACGCCCCGTCTTGCAGGCGGTCGCGTGAAACTGCGCCTCGCGCTGCTTTCTCCTGCAAGTCGCCCGCAGGCTTTGACCGCTGATCTGGCGAGCTTCTGGGCCAACGGCTGGGCCGACATGCGGCGCGACATGCGCGGGCGCTATCCACGCCACGACTGGCCGGAGAATCCGGCTCTGGCCGAGCCGCCGCAACCCGGCCCACGTCGGGAACGCCGTTGACGCAACGTCGGGTCCTGCGGCGGAGGGAGTTGGTGGGCGAGAGACGAGAAACTGGCCGCCTGCATGGCGCATCCCCGCGAGAAGACGGTGTCGAAGGAGACACAGGCGTGCGGGAAATAGCCGCCGAAACGTCCTCAGGGATTGCCCAGCTTCGCCGTCTGACCCAACACTAGGACTCGACGCAGCGTGAATCCTTGCGCAGGCGACCCAGTGTTCGGCCATTCACGAAAGCCTTCAGCCCCTGATGCCTCCTCGAACAGGTAGCCTGCCCCGGTCTTCCTCAAGCTCTCCGTGCGTCGCTCCGCGAGCGGAAGGGGTTCATTTTCCTTTGGACCGACCGCCGGGCGGACGAGGTTTAAGCAGGCGGGCGACCGCTTTTATCGTGCTCTCCTTGACAGGGCTGGGCGCAGCCGGAGCTGGCTCGGCGACCATGCTGGCGCGGGCCGATACGGCGCGCGCCACCGAACTCCCCGCGCCGACGCCGCTGGTGCAGGGCCTGCCGATGACCTTCGCCCCGCTGGTGAAGAAAGTCGTCCCTGCGGTTGTGAACATCGCGGTGACGCGTGAGGTCGATCCCTCTTCCGGCAAACGCATTCACGTTTTGCCAGACGTCAAGGGAACGCCGCTCGAACGGCGTTTTCGCGAGCGGCTGCGCAAGCACGGTGAGGATATGCTTGGCGCCGGCTCGGGGTTCATTATCGATCCTTCCGGCGTCATCGTCACGAACAACCATGTCGTGGGCGACGCCAACAACATTTCCGTCTCGCTCGCCAATGGCCGCGAGTTGCCGGCGCGTGTCCTCGGCAGCGACGACCTGACGGATATCGCGGTAATCAAGGTCGAAAGCTTGACGCCGTTGCCTTACGTAAGCTGGGGCGACAGTCGCCAGGTGCAGGTCGGGGACTGGATCATGGCGGCGGGCAACCCGTTCGGTCTTGGGTCGTCTGTGACAGCGGGAATCGTGTCGGCGCGCGGCCGGGACATTGGGGCAAGTCCGTTCGATGACTTCCTGCAGCTCGACGCGCCGATCAATCCGGGGAATTCCGGCGGCCCGACGTTCAACATGCAGGGCGAGGTGATCGCCATCAACACCGCCATCGTCTCCCCAACGGGCGGGTCGGTGGGTATAGGCTTCTCCATCCCTTCCGAGATCGTCATTCCGGTCGTCGAGCAGTTGCGGCGGACGGGCCATATCGACCGCGGCTGGCTCGGAGTCACGCTTGAGGATGACGCCGGAACGGACGGCGCCCGGGTAGTGGACATCGACAAGGGCGGTCCTGGCGCCAAAGCGACGTTGCGCCGCGGCGACGTGGTCATTGCGTTTGGAACGGACCACGTCGAGAACGCGCGGGGCCTGATTCGTGCGGTGGCGGCCGCCAAGCCCGGCGCGACGACGACTCTCACCGTGCGTCGCAAGACGGCGAATGTGGTGTTGCAGGTGCAGATCGGTGCGCGGCCGGCTGATGATTCTCGCGATGGAGACGCCGATGGGGACAACGACGGCCCGTAATCGGCAGAGCGGAGGCGTTTGACGTATGCGTGACGTGGGCTCGCGCGTATTTCGATATCGGGTGGCGGCAGGCCGCCACCACGGCTCTGATGTCTATTTATCATATTGTTTTTGAAGATAATTTTACGAGATCGCGCCATTGAGATGGCGGCCAGATCAGGCCGGGGCTATCGCGCAGTGTAATTTTCGCATGGCGGAACATGGCTGTCACATGCGCGCGTAGCTTGAATTTCCGTCGCCGATTGCGCACATAATGCGCCGCACTCAGCGGCGTGGCGTCCTTCGCGCGCCCACATCCGCAACGACGACAGGAGCTGACCATAGCCAGACCACCGCTTCCCGCGCCGCCGACTCGCGAGGGACCCCGCGTTAACGAAGAAATCCGCGTACCATCGGTCCGCCTGATCGATCAGGATGGAGAGATGGTCGGCGTCCTCCCGATGCGCGACGCGCTTCTGCGCGCCTATGGCGTTGGTCTGGATCTTCTCGAGATCAGCCCGAACGCTGAACCGCCCGTTTGCAAGATTCTTGACTACGGCAAGTTCAAGTACGAGCAGCAGAAGAAGCGGAACGAAGCCCGCAAAAAGCAGAAGGTCATCGAAATCAAGGAAGTCAAGGTTCGTCCGAACATCGACGAAAACGACTACCAGGTTAAGATGCGCGCCATGAAGTCGTTCATTGGCGAGGGCGACAAGGTAAAGGTGACGCTGCGCTTTCGTGGCCGTGAAATGGCTCACCAGGATCTTGGCGTGAAGGTGCTTGAGCGCATCCGCACCGAAATGGACGAACAGGCGAAGGTCGAGCAGATGCCGCGCCTTGAGAACCGCCAGATGGTGATGGTGCTTTCGCCGCGATAAAGACGCGGCCCGCTTGGGTAGTCGAACTGCAAGCGAGAGATCGAGGCTTAGGGGGCCACAGATTGCAACGAAACGGGAGGGGGGGGTAACCGCCCCCTTTCGTTTTTTGCAAGGACGTCTGACTGGCTTTTGACCGGGAAATCACCTCAGTCTTAGGCGGAGATATGAAATGGGTTCGGTCAAACGAGCCAGCTCGCAGTTTGCGAACAATATTGGCGGGACTATCGCCCGTGCTGTAAAAGTATATCAGCTTTGGCGACATCGAGTAAATAGCCAACGAACGTGACGATGAGTGTTATGAGGCGCTCTCGTCATCTCACGGTCGGCCTTTGTGATTTTCGGTTACGGGTCGGCGCGTCGTCCCTTTTGTGGCAGTTGTGCCAGCCTGTCTTTGCGTGCTTCCATTCCGAGGTGATCCTCACCCTAATCAGTTCTGTCGATGGCGGTGTAGAGCCGCTTTGGAAAAGCTATTGGTGTGGTGCCAGTGATCGGGTCAAATATTGATAGACATGCTGTATTTTGCGTGGTGAGCCTATAAAGGTCGGATAGGGAGTCGACTGCGCCAGCCCCATCTGGAGCGTTTTGGCGTGTGGTGCGCGGTCAATCAGCGCCACTCGAGAACGCGCATGAAGGACAACCGCCCCACCCCCGAGGCCCCGATGGGATGCTCCGTTTCTGCGCTGTCGAGACTGTTCATCGTCTGAGGCATCAGATCAAATGACGCCCGCCCGTGTTCTCGTTCAAATACGCTGGGGCGTTTCCCAGACTTTGTCGAAACGCTTCACAATTCACTATCCGGGAGAAGGTTTCGAACTGCTCGCCTCGCCTGTGGATACGAGGAGGGCGACGCTCCCGCGCCAAGGAAACGAGATTCTGGCAATGTTCGCCATGTTGGAGTCAAGCAGGGGGAAACGAGCCGCACGGCGGAGCTCAATTCGAGAGACTCTTTGATCTGCGTGCTGTCACAGTGGCTTGCTTTTCATGAAACGGGGATCGCGCCCGCTGAAAATTTCCATGGTAAGTATTTTGCCATAAGCAACGCCCGCCAGACATCGTTTAGCCGTATCCTTTTTGTCGGGGTGTCAGCTTGCCTTGGGGCCTGTTAGGTCTTGAGATGATCTGCCGTTGCTGCAATGCAGATAA
>NZ_JOPL01000102.1 GCF_002153745.1 Acetobacter sp. DsW_063
AAAAGCTGGGCACTTCGCTCCGTCATTCAAGGCATAACAGGCCCTAGCGGCGTTCAGAAAATAAGTATCTGAGACGATCGTGGGTATGTGAGGTCTGAGCGCTGCGATGGGCGTAAAGCCCGGCGCCGTTCATGGAGGGGACGGCCGCCGCTCAGACGCCGCCCCTGCATTGAAAAGCGAGAAGTACTGAGATCAGAACTCGGTGCTGACCGTTCCGAAATATTCGCGGACAGAACCGCGCTCCATCGACTGGTAATCGGTGGACACAGGGAACCCGTTCTCGCCCATCATGGCGATGTATTTGGCGTTGAAGAGGTTATAGACGTTGAAACCGAATGTGACGTTTTTCAGAACCCAGTAATCGCCGAAAGAATATTGAGCGCCTGTGTTGGCCAGCCAGTACGCCGGAACATAAAGATTATTGATGAGCGTGAACGGGCGTTTTGAATAATAATTGACGTCAAAATGAACGTTGAAGCGCTTGTAAGAGTAACTGGCGTTCGCCTTGTACATCACCTGCGGGTAGCCAGTCATTTTGGCGCCACGGAGATCGTGATAATCCCCGTTTCCGTCCATGATGCTGACGTTTTTACTGTATGTGAAGTGATTGTAGCTGACTGAGTTATAGATCGATAGCCCGCGCAGCGGTCCAGATGCGAACGGCCGTATCGTCGCCGATGCGTCCATGCCGTACATCGTCGCCTTGCGGGTGTCGAGCAGCGATGTCTGCGGGTTGTTGAGCGAGCCTACCGAAGCCGAGATCAGGCGATGAGAAATGTCCGCGTGATACGCGTCGACTGAAGCAGTCAGCAGGCGAGAGTTGTAACGATAACCCACCAGGTAGATCCAATCCCGCTCGGGACGAACGGATCGACGAATGCTGTCGAAAAGCTGCTGGTTCGTGACGCCGGAGCCGGAGGGGCTTGAAATCGCCCAGGGCGAGGCACTGCCGCCGGTGGGCGCCACGGTGTAGGGGCGCATGTTTTCCGCGATATCGAAGTAGAGTTCATGCCCCGGAAGGAAGTGCCAGCTGACGTTGATATGCGGCAAGAAAGCAGACGCAGCCGTCATCGAACCGTTGGGTAAGTTCCCTTCATAAGTTGGCAAGGTGCCGTCGTAAGATTGCTGATTTGTGTAGTTCGATCCGCCAGACGTGGTCTGCAACATGGATTTGAATCCAAGCAGCACGGTCAGGTTGTTAAGAGGACGCCACGTGTCCATGACGTGATATTGAAACGTGTTGGTGTTCCACTGGAATCCGTAATTCTGGGCGAACGCGGGGCCATAGGTCGTGTAAGGGCCAACGGTCTTCAGCGGCGATCCTTCGCCCAGAACGGGTTCGTTGTACCAGAATTGTCCAGCCCACTGATTGTTGTTTTCATACCAGGCGCCGGTGTTGATCGTATGTTTTCCGATCTTGTATTCGAACGCCGAGTTGAACCCGTAACGCTCTTGTCGATACTGCCAGACCTGCTCGGACAATGGCGCGCCGGTCAATGATGGCACGTAAGGGTCGCCATAGGTGGCGTAAGATGTGTCGCTGTGCCCGTAAAGGGTCGTAATCCAGCGCAGCCTGTCGGTAAGCGCGAGATCGAATGTCATGCCGCCGATATAATCCGTCGACGCCTGCCCTGCGTCATAATATGCGACGCCAGCGGTTTCGTTCGTATTCTCCCAGCCAGCGGGCAACTGGTTCGGGCCGCGTTGCGCCAGAGGTTGTCCGGTCAGAGGGTTTGTGATCGGTCCGCTTGAAGCACAGGAATTTCCAGGATTGGAAAGCCCGGAGCAGGCCCAGTTCCACTGCGCCGCCGCATAGGCGCCAGCGTAGTTCGGATAGAACGATTCCGTTCGCCATCCGACCGTGTTCAGAATATCAAGAGATTTGTCCGCATATCCCCAGACCTGCGCGTTGGTCCAGTTGAAAAACGCCGTCATCTTGCTGCGCTCGCCGATCGGCTGCTCCAGCTTGGCGTCGGTCTGCTGCATGAAGGCGGGGCTGGGTGCGTCGTATTTTTTCTCGTAACTCCGTGAATAATCGACGAAGAACTTCGTGCCGCTGGGGTTGAGAATGCCGCTATCGATCCGAACATAGGTGCGTTTCATGCCGTAGCTGCCGAAGCCCTGCAGCACCTTGCCGCCAAACTTGTCTTTCGGAGGCGTGATGAAAAACTGCATCGTCCCGCCAAGATTGGTGTTCGACGGCAGATCGACGGCGCCTGCGCCCTGCGAGATGCTGCTGTGATCGATATCGTCGGAGATGACAGCGTTGTTGACGTTGAGCCCGTTGATATTTGTGTACGTCTGGTCGTTCAGCGGAACTCCGTCGACGGTTACGCCCAACTGGTCCATGAAGAAGCCGCGCATGTAGATGCTGGCCCCCCATGTGTCGATGCCGAGGGCGTCAGTTGCGCTGAAGCTCACGCCGGGAACCTGCGCCAGCATGCGAAGTACGTTGGAGCCGGACACCATTTGCTCGATTTCGGCTCGTCCGACCACTACTTCAGAATTGTGCGAGATATGTCTTTGCGCCGTTACGGCGACAGCTTCGTCGCCATTGGCGACCAGATGCGCCGGTCTTTTGGCCGGAGCGGCGGCCGCCTGACGTTGAACTGAACCGGTAGATGCAGCAGGCGTGACCACGCCGCCATGCGTTGATCGTGTTTTGCCGTGACGTGCGACATGCTTCACCGCCGTGGTGTCGGCAGCAGCGTTCGCCGCAAGCCCCCCCAAAGTGGAACTGCCGATAAATACCGAACTCCACAACGCTATGCGGGATACGTTATTGCGCGGGAGAAGGCGGCGAACCATGAACACTCCATTTCGTTTTCACCGGCTTCGCTTGGCGGGTGTGCCTGCCGGTGTCTGACTCGCGCCAGTATCGAAATCGTGCAGTGGCGCACGCAAGTGTTATTGTATCGAAATGAGTGTGAGTTTTTCGGTTAGGCTCGCATTGTGTCGTTTTCGCATCGTTTTTTTCCGACGCGCGGCGTGCGCGCGCTCCGGGTGTGGACGTTTGCGCGGGCAGATTGTGTATTGCCGGGCCGGGGTCACTTGCGGTCCAGCGCTCGCCCCCGATTGAGCATCGTGTCGCCAAAGCGCGTCCGAATCGAATCTATGGCGTTCTGCATGGCGGCGCGGCGGCCTGAGTTCGGGTCAGCTAGGTCAGGCGGGTCCGCCGCGGCCAATGGAGCCAGCCCGTTGGTCCCTATCCCCAGCAGGCGGTATGCCGAGCCATCGATTTCTTTCGTCAGCAGTTCGCGAGCGAGCGCGAACAGGCGCTCCGGCAAGATCGTAGGCGTGAAAAGCCGCGCAGCGCGTGTCCGCGTCTCGAAACGGCTGGTGCGGAGCTTCAGCGAAATCCCTGTCGCCGAGAGTTCGCCTTTGCGAAGTCGCGCCCCGAGGCGTTCGCAAAGCAGCCACAGGCGGCGCTCCAGCTCCGCAACAGCGGAGATATCTGTTGCGAACGTTGTTTCGACGCTGACCGATTTGGCGGGACGGGACGGGGTCACACGCCTTACATCCTCGCCTCGTGCACGTGCAGCGAGGGACGGACCATGCGGGCCTAGCCGCCGCACAGCGTCGTGGTCGCTTAGTGCAGCAACGGCGCCGAGCGTGGTGAAGCCTGCACGGCCAAGCGCTCGTTCCTGAGCGGCTCCGACTCCCGGAAGGGTGCGAACCGAACGTGAGGCGAGCCACTCCGCCGCTTCGGCTCCGATGACGCCATATCCCCGCGGCTTATCGATTTCGGCGGCGAGCTTGGCCATCATCGGGTTTTCGGCGAGCCCGACGGAGATCGAAACGCCAAGTTCCCGTTCCACCGCCAGCGCAAGGCGAGCGGCCACCACGCAAGGCGGAGCCCCGTGAAGCTGCATCGTTCCCGACAAATCAAGCACGGCTTCATCGATGGATTTGGCTTCGACCAGCGGCGTCAGCGCGCTCATCATCTCGCGCATCGTCTTCGCGACGGCGCGATAGGCGGCGATGTCCGGTTCGAGAACGATGGCGTCAGGGCAAAGCTGCCGCGCCTGCCGCATCGGCATCGCCGACCGCGCGCCGCTCAGACGTGCGATGTAGCAAGCGGTGCTGACGACGCCCCGATCGCCGGTTCCGCCGACCAGCAGGGGGCGGCCCGCCAGTTCCGGCCGTCGATGCTTCTCGACGCTGGCGAAGAAGGCGTCGCAGTCGACATGGACGATGGACAGCCGCTCAAGATCCGGGTGCGATACAATTCTGCGCGAGCCACACGAGGGGCAACGCGCGACAGGCGCCTCGCGCGGCAGAAGTGAGGCGCAATCCCGGCATAACGTCGGAGCGCTTCCGCTCGTCAGCGGGTCGTTTCGGCAGGCTCCCACAGCCACGCGGCTCCCCGTACGCCGGAGCTGTCTCCGTGCTTGTTGCCGAGAATCGGAGTCTTGCAGCCGGGGGTGATGACGTGGCGCTGCAACAGCCCCTGCGTCCGCTCGCGCACGGCGCGGAGATTGGACACGCCGCCGCCGAGGACGATTGCATCGGGGTCGAGGATATTGATCAGCATCGCGCAGGCGCGGGCGAACCGATCAACGTAGCGGTCGATCGCCGCGACGGCTCTGGCGTCTCCATTCGCAGCAGCGTCTTCAATGCCTTCCACGCTGCGATGGCCCGGTCCCTGCCAGTCTTCGGCCAGCGCCGATCCGCACAGGAAACGCTCCAGGCAGCCTTCGTTGCCGCAGAAGCACTTTGGCATGGGGAACTCTTCCAGACGTGGCCAAGGCAGGGGCGTATGGCCCCATTCTCCGGCGATATGGTTGAGGCCCGAAACCAGCTTGCCGTTCACCACCAGACCGCCGCCCATGCCGGACCCGATGATCACGCCGAACACGACGTTCTTTCCCGCAGCCGCACCGTCGATGGCTTCCGACAGAGCGAAACAGTTTGCGTCGTTCTCGACGCGGGCAGGACGGCCCGCGACTTCAGGAAGGTCACGCTCGAAAGGCTTGCCGTTAAGCCATGTGGCGTTGGCGTTCTTCACAAGGCCGCTCGACGCATCCGTCGATCCCGGAATGCCTACGCCGATTGGTAGCGGGGCGCTTGAGGAAGATGCGCCCAGTTCGTCGGCGGCCGAGTTCGAAAGGTCGCGAATTGTAGTGAGGAGTGCGTCATATTGCCCCGGATTCGGCACGCGCCGACGCAACTTCATCTCTCCTGTGCGGTCGAGGGCCACGATTTCGATTTTCGTGGCGCCAACATCGATTCCAAGCCGCCAGTCGTTCATAGCTCTTCAGCCTCGTTTTTTGTAGGAAGCTCTGCCGCGCACGGCCACTTCACATGAATTGGGGAGGTCGGATTGTAAGGAATCGCGCAGGATGGTTCTTATGTCTACCTTTGCCGCAATCTGCCGGAGATGGATCGCGCGTCGTGAATGAGACAATTCTGGATGTGAGGGGCCTCAGCTGCCCGTTACCCGTGTTGAAAGCCAATCGGACGCTCCGTAGCCTCGGCGCTGGAGACAGGCTGCGGGTGCTCGCGACGGACCGCGCTTCCGTGTCCGACTTTCAGGCGTTTTGCCGGGAGAGCGGGCACGCGTTGGTTGCGTTTGGCGAAGAAGGCGGCGTTCTTTCTTTTGTGATTCGCAGAAAACCGGACTGAGAGCCAGTCGCGGGCCGTCTGGATGGCTGCGTTGGTCCGCTGAAGCACGCATGGCTGGACTGTTTCCCACCCCTCAGGGTTGCGTTTGAGGGATCGTGGGGAGTAAGGGCAACGGCTTGACGAATGGCGGAGCGCAATCCGGAATGGTTGGACGGAAATGAGCGGCGACATTGCCTCAATGTCTTTCGAAGAAGCTTTGGCTGAGCTGGAGCGCATCGTAAAGGGCCTCGAGGGCGGGCAGCTCAAGCTGGAAGACGCAATCACCGCCTATGAACGCGGCGCCGCGCTGCGCGAGCATTGCGAGAGCAAGCTTCGTGCGGCCGAAGCGCGCGTACAGGCGATTGTCCAGCGCACGGACGGCGCTCTCGATACAAAAAAAATAGCGGATTGAACGGGTTATGACCATCACCGGCGCGGTTCAGCGCACAGCTTCCCCTGTGGCCAGTCAGGGCCTAGAAGGAAACGGCGCGGGAGACGGCGTCGCCCTGCGCGCCTCCCTGCGCGACAGGGCGGCGGCGATCGAAGCTGCCGTGGATGCGCTGATTCCGGCGGTGCCAGGGCCGGAGGCGCGCGTAGTCGACGCCATGCGTTACGCGACGCTCGGCGGCGGCAAGCGTCTGCGCGGCTATCTGGTCGCTGAAGTGGCGGCCCTGTTCGCCGAAAGCGCGGAAGCCGATGCGCGCGCCTACCGCGTTTCGGCGTCGGTGGAGATGCTGCACGCCTATTCTCTGGTGCATGACGATCTGCCCGCCATGGATGACGACGATCTACGGCGCGGCCAGCCTTCCACTCACCGCAAGTTCGACGAGGCGACCGCCATTCTGGCGGGTGACGCTTTGCAGACGCGCGCCTTCGAAATTCTGGCCGAGATGGCGACGCACAGCGACGCCGTGGTGCGGACCGAGCTGGTGCTCGCCCTCGCCCGCGCTTCGGGCGCGGCGGGTATGGTCGGCGGACAGATGATCGACATGGAGGGGGAAGGGCGTTCGCTTTCCCTCGACGAAGTTCGGCATCTGCACGCGCTGAAGACTGGTCGCCTGATCCAGTATTCAGCCGAAGCTGGCGCCATTCTCGGGCAGGCGACGGCTGAGCAGCGAGAACGTCTTGCGGCTTATGGCCGCGACATCGGCGCGGCTTTCCAGATCGCCGACGACGTGCTCGACGCGACGGCAAGCGCCGAAGAACTCGGCAAGACCGCTGGCAAGGACCTCGCCGCCGAAAAATCGACCTTCGTCGCGTTGCTCGGCGTCGACGGCGCCCGGCGCGAAGCCGAGGCTTTGGCGCACCGCGCGACGGAGGCTCTCGCCCCGTTTGGTGAAAAAGCTGAACGCCTGCGCGATCTCGCGCGTTACGTCGTCGAGCGCAGGAGCTAGCATTCATGAACGCGTCGTCTTGCCCCACACGGGGTCGTTTTCCGTTGCTGGACCGGGTTGATGTTCCTGT
>NZ_JOPL01000103.1 GCF_002153745.1 Acetobacter sp. DsW_063
GCTGCGTCCGGCAAGGACGATCACCGAGCGATCGATACGGTGCTGGCGAAACATGGGCGGGACGGCTTTCTGCCGGCCTGGTTCGAGGCGCGTGGCGTGAAGTGGGCGGCGGACCTCCTGCGGGACGGGCGCTTGTCATGATGGGCAGGTTCAGCCGCCACAGGGGCACTGCAATTCTCCCGATTGCTCTGGCTGTGGGTGTTGTGGCGATGCAGGTGTTACCGGCTCACGCCCAGTGGGCGGTGTATGACGGTGCGAACCACGTCCAGAACGTGCTGATCGCGGCCCGGACACTCCAGCAGATCGACAACCAGATCACCTCTCTCGCTAACCAGGCCCAGATGCTGGTCAATCAGGCGAAGAACCTCGCCAGCCTGCCACTCTCGACATTGTCGACGCTGCAATCGACGATTTCCCAGACGACGGCTTTGCTCGCGCAGGCGCAGAATATCGCCTACAGCGTCCAGTCCGTCGAACAGCAATACCAGCAGGCGTACACATCTGTGTCTTCCGGCATGTCCGACAGCGCTCTGTTTTCTCAGGCACAGGCCCGCTGGCAGAATTCCGTCGGCGGGTTCGAAGATGCCCTGAAGCTGCAGGCGCGCGTGGTGGGTAACATCCCGAGCGACAGCAGCGCCATGACGCAGCTTGTTTCCGCCAGCCAGACCTCCACGGGAGCCTTGCAGGCGGCTCAGGCTGGGAACCAGCTTCTCGCCCTGCAATCCCGGCAACTGTCCGACATTCAGGCTGAACTCGCCGCCAATGGCCGCGCCACCGCCCTGCAACAGGCGCGCGACGCGGCAACGGAAGCCGAAAGCGCGGTGCAGTACCAGCATTTCTCCCAGCATGACGCCTACGTGCCCGGCACCGTGTCCATGTTCGGCAGCAGCGGGAACTGACCGCCATGGCGATGAGCGACGTGGGCGTAATCGACACATTTCTGAACAGTTTCACCACTACCATCGATACTGGCTTCGGTTTGGTGAAGGGCAGCATGATCTCGCTGGCGGGGTCGCTGTCCGTGCTCGACATGGCGCTGGCGGGCCTGTTCTGGGCCTGGGCGGCAGACGAGGATGTCATCCAGCGTCTGGTGAAAAAGACGCTCTATATCGGGTTCTTTTCCTTCCTGATCAGCAATTTTTCCAGCCTTTCGAAGACCGTCTTTGACAGTTTCGCCGCCCTTGGCCTGAAAGCTGGGGGCGGGACGCTGTCGCTGGACCAGTTCCTGCGTCCCGGCCGCCTGGCCTCGACCGGTTTCGATGCAGCCCAGCCGCTTCTGGATTCTGTCCACAATCTGCTTGGTCCTGTCGCC
>NZ_JOPL01000104.1 GCF_002153745.1 Acetobacter sp. DsW_063
CTTGTCGCGCTCTGGTTCGGCGTGCTGCCCGAAGGCGTCGCCTGCGCGTTGTTGACGGCGGCGCTTCCGCTGCTCGCCAGCGACAACAGCGTCATGGTCGGGCGCATTCTGGCGCAGCACAACGATATGGCGGCCGCCGTCCATGCTGTCGCGACACATAAGGATATCGGTCCGGCCGCGGTGAAGATTATCGCCGACGCGGTTCCGGCCGGGGCTCTTCTCGCCGGCGTCGCCGCG
>NZ_JOPL01000105.1 GCF_002153745.1 Acetobacter sp. DsW_063
CACAACCTCTCGCTCACTTCAATAAATTAATAGGTCCTGAGCCTAGAGGTTCGCCAACTGACGTTGCCGAATTAGGTATTATTACTTAAATTTTTCCTAATTCACCATGTATCCATCAATCGTATCTTATATTAGGAGTATCGCCCGAACTTCGGCACACACGGTTCCCGCTTGTTTGTTCCTAATACCAACAATCTCTGCACACAGCATTTGCAATATTTGGTATTGGCATTAGTCACGTGTATCCGCAGGAATGTCGTGCGATTAGTCGGACAGCCTTGGGGCTGAGCAAAAATAACTGCTCACACAACTGATAATGATGGAGACGCAAAATGTCGATAATCGGCTGCCAGCAGCGCACCGAACCGTTGCACAGCCTCCGAACGACAGAACCTCACGACGCCTTTCAGTTGTCACACTGGTTTCGTTGCATTGAGCCGTTTGACATCCTCATAGTTCCCGGCCTGCGCGGATCGAGCGACGCTCATTGGCAGTCGCGTTGGGACCGTCTTCTTCGATCATACGGCATTTCTGTCATGAGAGTGCGCCAACCGAATTGGGCGCATCCAGACTATAACGTCTGGAAAGAGAACTTTATTAAAGCGTATGATCGCTGTCGGCGACCAGTCCTGATTGTAGCGCACAGTCTGGGAGCAGCTCTCACCGTGCGGGTCGCTACGGAGTGTAATCTCACGAATATCGGTGGAGCCCTCCTTGTAGCCGTCGCAGATGTCGAACAGCACGAGGGGCGCGACGCAGATCTTGTACGGACATTCGCGCCCCTACCCTCCTCTGTCATGAACTTTCCAAGCTTCCTCCTCTTTAGCCGAAACGACCCGTGGCTCAAGGTTCGACGGGCGCGCCAACTTGCGCGAGCGTGGAATGCTTCACTGTTTGATTGCGGTCGACTAGGCCACATCGGAGAGGACACCCAACTGGGAGAATGGGCTGAGGGTCTATCCGCCCTGACAACACTTGCCACATATGCCGCGTAGGTGCGATATTGATGAGGATAATTTATTTGTTTAACCCCTTGATTTGACTGCATGGTGTTTCCAAGCGTCGGAATGAAACCACGCGGAATAGATACGTCGCGTTAATGCAGTAACCAAGTACACCGTGTAAGCGGCATCATCTTCGTTAGCCGAAACGGTCAACGCTGACCGTGATACCCCACGATATACGGTCTACATAAGGCGCTCTGCAATCGTCGGAAACGTTGAGGCGCCGCAGGGGCCTTCGTACAGACGATGGACAATCTGGCCGCTGGGAAGGCAGGATCCCAGATCATCATGACTGATGCGGCACCTTTCAAGGCACGTCGCTCGACTTTGAGTCCACTGGAGGACACGGGTGTCGGTCGCCTGATCGGCCACACAAAAGGCAGGATGAATACGAATCTGCGTGCCATTATCGACCAGAACGGACGACCGCTAATTTTCCTCAGGGCAGGGCAACAGATCAGTAATTACACAGGCGCCGCCGACCTCTGAGACAGTCTTGCAACCCAACCAGTTCGAAAAAGCAACACGACAGGACATTTTACTCTAAGCTAGGCTTTGCTCAGTTTTACGATCGGCCCCAGAGCGATGCGGCCCGTGTAGGCCGTCGCATTCACGTCGCGAACATCCTGTACACATATCACCCAATCGCCCCCCGCAACAAACTATATTGAATAGCGAGGAACGTCTCAAAGGGCGCCATTGAGCACCGTCGAATCGAAAGCTTTCTTGATATCAAGATCTTTCTTGATCAGACCGTAAGCAGAGAGTTTTTGACAAAGGTCCGTCGTATCGTGGATGACTCGATCATCAATGGCGACTTCCTCCAGCCTGCTACTTTCGATGGAACGCCGGGCAACAGCATCTGGCATTCGCGACACTCTGGCCAGCGTCTTCCCATAGAGGTCACGATGGGCTCGCGCCCACGCCATCGCACGGGCGATACGGTGCTGCAGGTCGATGATCGCGGCACGTTTCGTCTCCAAAGCGTTCCGGTGGGCGATGCCAAACACATAGAAGGATAGAACTCCTTGCCCGTCGACCAGGATCCGGTCGTGATCGATTTCCTGACCCAGGGCGATATAGGGCTGCCAGGTCACCCACGCATCGACCTGTCCGGTCGCAAGCGCGAGCTGGGCCACGTTCTGCGTCGCATGAACGACATGCACGTCCCCCGGCGCAAGGCCGACCTGTGCCAAATGACCATACAGCAGAGGCTCGCCCAGTCCGGCTGGGCTTAGGATTACTTGCCGCCCCTTCAGATCCTTGACGGTGGCGATTGCGGAATCCGCCCGCACCAAAATGGCCGCCCCCTGGCCGCCGGTTAAATTTGCCCCGATCGCTACAATTGGCGCTCCAGCGGCATAGGCGAACAGAAAGGCCACATCTCCTGCGCGGCAGAAGTCTATTGCTCCGGCGTTCTGCGCCTGAAGCAACGGTTGCGCCTGGGTGAATTCCTTCCACTCAATGCGGTAGTCCATGGGGGAGCCCTCCCCCGCCGCATCTAGCAAAGAACGAAGTGAACTGTTCTGATCGCCCACCAACAGGATGAGCGATCCCGACGCCGACGCGTGGCCGGTCGCAGCGGCCTGACCAGCAAGGGCGCCCGCACCGGCAAGAAATCCACGGCGCGAAGTCCTTAAGGACCCGTCACCACGAATAACGTAATTTTCCATAGAAGTACGATCCTTCAGCGCCGTAAATGGACGCGGTGCTGTAATTGGGATTGACCTGATAGAGCGAGGACGCCGCCTGCGCCCGGGCATTCAACACGTTTGGCCGCTTGTTAAACACGTTGTTGCCGCCGATCTCTGCGACCCAGCGAGGTCGAAAGCGATAGCTGATGTCGAAATCCATCAACCATGCAGGACCGACCGTCTCGTCGTAGGCCGGACCTTGGTTTGACAAGTTCTTCGTCGATGAATATCGCGAAATGCGCACAGTTGTCGAAACCGGGCCGTAATTCCATGTTCCCGTGAGGCGCAACGTGTTTCTCGGATAGATCGTGGTCAGATTGCCGATTTCATTACGGAACAGGGGTTGAACTGCGGAGCCTAGGTTGATGGCCAGCGGATTGATCCGCTTGATCATGTGCTGTTGCTGGTTCATCGTCACGCCCCACAAGACAGTGCCTGCATCGCCGAAATCGCTCCGGTAGTGAGCCTGAAGATCCATCCCTTCCGTCTCGGTGTGCGCGGCGTTTCGCATGAACGTATATTGGTAGTAATTCCCATCATTCGGGACTGCCCCGCTGGCATGCAGGATATTCATGACCTGCTCACCGGTGATGCCGTTTCCGGACACGCTCAGCGGGATGATCTGGTTGAAGATATCGATACGATAGATATCCAGAGAAAGATCGAAATTCCGAATTGGCGTTAACACGAATCCGAGCCCGAAATTATGCGAAGTCTCCGGTTTCAAGGGGGACGCGCCCAGAGCGCGGGCGCCGATATTATTAACGGAAGAATAGACACTCGTGGTCGTGATCAGCGCATTGTTCGCCTGCGCGTTGGTAGAGTAGAACGTTGCCTCGCTTTGGAAATACTCCTGCTGTAACGTGGGTGCATGAAAACCATTGCTGGCAGATCCGCGAAAGGCTAACCACGGCGTAACCTGATAGCGGGCAGATAACTTGCCATTGGCGGTGTTGCCGAAATCGCTGTAGGTTTCATTGCGGCCGGATAGCTGGATCGACAGGGCTTTCGTCAATTGCTGATCCAGTTCGAGGTAGAATGCGCCGTTCATTCGCGAATAGGCGCCAGCGGCGTTGGGATAGTATGCGCCCAGGCCAGCTGCACTGGGCAGAGAGCGGACACCGTTGGGGAAAATATAGCCGCCATCGGCCCAGGCCGCCCGTTCGCCGGCGCCAATCTCGTACTGATTGTAACGATACTCCACGCCCCCAGATACAGAAAGTGGATATTTAAACAATCCGGTATCGAACTTGCGTCGTAAATCGAAATCCGCAGTCAATTCAGAATTGGTCAACGTTCCGAGATAGAAATTATGGGGGCTGGATGGGCCGAGTGAAACATTAATCGAATTGCTTAACCCCAAGGCAGTCTGGTCGCGGCCATAGTTGACGCTGGCGTCCCATGCCCAGCCAAAAAAATTCTTACCGCGCAAACCGGAAGTAAACTGAAAATCCTGATCCTCCGTCGAGATGATCGGCAGATAACCTTCGGGGTAAACGCTGATAATATTCTGTGACGAATTGGAAGATCGGTACCAGCCAGGTTCGTAGGCTGTACGGTGGGTATACGTAGCGAAAGAGTAGAACTCTCCCCATGCGCCCAACGGAATCGCCATGTCATAAGAGGCAGCTTGTTTTTCTGTTTCAGGAACGCCGTATAACTGACGATAACGGTTGCCGTACTCGCGTGAATCGAGCTGCCCGTTAGCCTGTAGCGGATAGAGCAGTGTGGGAGTGCCCCCCTTGCTCATCGGGGCGAATCCCGCGGTGTTTGTCCACTGGTTGCCAATGACGTCGGCGCTGAGATTGATATACCCACCAGAATTACCAATCCGGAAGCCTTCATTGAAGAAGAGATTCCCGCCCCGCCCGTAATCACCCAACGTCCCTACCGTCGATCCATACTGGTTGTAGCTGAGTTCGACAGAACCTCCGTGGTCGGCCTTCTTCAGGATGATGTTAATCACGCCGGCGATGGCATCGGATCCATATTGAGCCGCCGCGCCGTCCTTGAGGATCTCGATATGGTCGATCGCGCTCATGGGAATCATGTCAAGATCGACTGGCGATTGCCCTTGCATGGCGCCGCCGTAAAAGATTGACGCTATCGTGTGACGCCGTTTACCGTTGACCAGAACCAAAGTTTCGTTCGACGGCAAACCACGCAAAGATGCCGTCTTGGTTGTGAACCCCAATTGCCCAGGATAGCCCGGGGTATTGTTGATGGACGGGTCCAGCAAGGAGAGAGCATTGCGCAGATCGGGCTGACCCGTGCGCGCCAAATCGGTGTGTGAAACGATGACGATCGGCGACATGCTGTGCGATGCGCGCACCGCCCCGCGCGTGCCCGTCACGACCACCTGCTCAGTATCTGGCGTCGGCTTTTTGGGTGGGGTTCGCCGCCGCTCTGGCGGTGGTTTGCTCGCCGCCGCAGCGATCCGCGATGTGGCCTGTTTCGGAAGGCCATCCGCGTATGCTTCAGAGCCCCCAAGATGCAGCGCCGCGGCCGCAAGGACAAGCACCGCCGTGATCTGCTCGAAAGAAGACGGAGAAAGTTCACGGTATTTTGGCGTATATACCATTTTACTCATTCGCTAATATGCTCGAAATGCGCAGGAACGAGCCAGGAATCCTCTGGACACGACGTTGGTTGATACGCAGAATCTGGTCGGTCACACCGTAACGGGGTCGGGCAGCCCGAGATTTTCCCGCAACGTGCGCCCAACGTAATGGGTGCGCAGCAATCCCCTACGCTGGAGTTCTGGCGTCACGAGTCTTACAAAATCTCTGATTCCGTCAGGGGCGGATGTGAACATGATGTTGAAGCCGTCAGAGGCGCCGCTACGGTACCAGCCTTCCATATCGTCGACGATCTCACCCGCCGTACCCACGATGATACGGTGTCCCCCGCGGGTAAAGCGGCGCAGCACCTCCCGCGGCGTCGGACGATCGCGCCTGATCCAATCCACAATCAGGGACTGACGACTTTTATGACTGTTAGTTTCCGCAACGTCGCCCAGTTCAATCGGTCGATCAGCCGGCCATGCCGACAAGTCGATGCCCAGGCTGGCGTATGATGACAACCCCCGCAGACTTTCGCCATGGTCCAGGTAACGCAGGTAGCTTTCGAATTTGTCTCGGGCCTCGGCGTCGCTTTCCCCGACAAACGGAGCAAGACCCGGCAGAATGCGCAGATTCGCCTCTCCTCGTCCATGCGCAGCGGCGCGCTCCAAGATGTCGGCGCGGTACGCACGCCCGGCAGTGGGATCGTACTCAGCAGTATATATGATCTCTCCGATTCTCGCAGCCAGCTCCCGCCCCGGACCAGAAGCGCCAGCCTGGGCCAACACCGGACGCCGTTGGACGGGAGGCGGCGCGTTAAGGGGGCCAGCTACGCTGAAAAAGCGACCTTTATGATTCAGCGGCCGCACCAGCGTCGGGTCCAGCCAACGTCCACTTTTCTTGTCGCGCAAGAACGCGCCGGGCGCGACGCTATCCCACAAACCGGTGACGACGTCGACGAATTCATGAGCGCGCTCGTATCGATCGGCGTGATCAAGATGGCGAGGCAGATTGAAGTTCTCACCACCGCCGGTCGCGGTTACGACGTTCCACCCCGCGCGCCCACCACTGAGCCTGTCCAGAGAAGCGACACGACGAGCAAGATTGTACGGCTCATTGAAACTGGTACTTGCGGTCCCGATCAGGCCAATGTGGCGGGATGTGACCGCCAACGCAGCCAACAGAGTAAAGGTGTCCCAACGCGGCAGCCCTGGTGAGTCGGCGACAGCGCTGGGATCGGCAATCGGCAGCACATTGTCGTAAAGGAAAATAGAATCGAAACGCCCCTGCTCCAGCAAGCTGACATAGTCACGATACCGGGCAAACTCGATGTCGGCGTCGACGTCCTCCTTGGGCGCACGCCAGGCGTCGCCATTGGTCGCTGATCCACTTAGATAGGCGCCTAAAGCGAAGTTGCGCTTTGCTTGCGTCATAAAAGCAATTCTTCCAGTCGGATGTTCCGACAAAGATTAGATTTGTTCAAACCATCTCGAAACGTTACGGAATAAAAAAATAAACAAAATCAATATTTTTTTAATTACATTTTTTGTTTTGCTTGTTTAATAAATAAAATCAAAGAGCATAACGACAAAATATTGATATCGCACGGAAACTTAACAGGGAACATAAAGATTGTTTACCTGTATAAACTAGGATCAGGCCTCACTCTTTCAGATAGAAGATGAAGGTTGCAGCTATATGGATTGCGGACATGAAGGTATGAGCGCAGCGGTCGTGTCTGGTTGCAACACGTCGCCAGTCTTTCAGTTTTGCGAACAACATGTTTTCAATCAAATGGCGATTTTTATACAGATGCCAGTCGTAAGGCGGCTTTGCTTTCTGGCCCCTTTTCGGGGGAATACAGGTAGCGATATTGCATTGTGCAAGTGATAGCCTGATGTGGTTGCTGTCATAGCCTCTCATCCCCGATGACTGCTTCTGTTTCGTCGGGAAGATCTGCAAGAAGTACATCCGCTCCCTCGAAGTCACTGACCTGACCCGTTGTCAGATACAGACGGGACCAGACGGCCCTGAGCGTCACACACGGCATGAAGTTTCGAGTTCAGGCGGCCTTTAGTTCGCCCGGCATGGCCGGGAAAGGCCCTTTTTTTGAGCAGGAACGCTGCCGTCCTGTGAGCTTTGAGGTGCGTGGCGTCGATTATCAAACGTCTGGAACGACCAGCTTGCTCCGTCAGGGCGACGAAGATTCTGTCAAAAACACCAAGTCGGCTCCATCGGATGAAGCGATTATGGTCTTGCGCGGACCATGGGCTTTCGGGGCGTCATTCCACTGAAGATCATTGCGAATTAGTAAATAATCCCGCTCAGAACACGACGGTCATCCACTCGTGGAACCCCATGTGCCAGTGGGAAAAACGGCCTGATCCGTTCCATCTGGCGCTCAGACAGCAAAAACACGTCACTCACAGACCCACACTCCACCGTAAGCCTGTGAATCACAACAACTCGCTCAATTCGATAAATTAACAGGT
This sequence comes from Acetobacter sp. DsW_063, assembly GCF_002153745.1. Classification (GTDB taxonomy): domain Bacteria; phylum Pseudomonadota; class Alphaproteobacteria; order Acetobacterales; family Acetobacteraceae; genus Acetobacter. The sequence goes on from NZ_JOPL01000105.1 coordinate 7,752, forward strand.
CCTGATCCTAGAAACTCACATTTAAGCGTCCGTAATAATAACCGCCGACAATCGAAATCCCGGAGGCGCTCTGGTCATACATTCTCGGGCCGAGGTAGTTATTAATGGGATTGAGTCTTCTGGGCCGCTGATTGAATATATTATTGGCGCCAAGCGCTACGTGCCAATGGGGATCGATTCTGTAGCCGACTTCGAGATCAGTTAGCCAGACCGGCGTGTTCACGAACTGTGCGAATTGCGTCGTGGAATAACGGATCGCCGCTGGAGCCAGATCGTCATACGATAGCATGGACGTCGTCTGCCCGTAGCGCGTTTGGCGTACGTTCACGTCCCATCGCCCGACGGTCCAATACGCGTTCAGGATAATTTTGCTACGTGGCGCCGCGGATGTCAGGTATCCGATGGTCTGAGCGCTAGCCATCGGTTGGCCGAAGGCATTGGTGTTGACGTGGTGAATGCGCGTACGGTTGAGGTTGACGGCAAGCGACAGATCCAGCGTTCCATAATGGTGAAGCCGCCAGCGATAATCTGCCTGAATATCTACCCCCTGTGTGCGGGTGCTTCCAACGTTCGCGAAATAGTTCGCGCTGATGTCGCTGATGTCGACACCAGGCCCCGTTGGCACCTGCACGCCGGTCAACGCAATAGCATTATAGGCAATTTGTCCATTGACGGCTTGTGCACCTGTAATGCGATCACGGATATTGATTTGATAGACGTCTGCCGAAATGTGAAAACCGTCCAGAGGTTCGATGATGATTCCCCCCTCTACGTTTGTCGATCGCTCTGGTTTCAACGGATTGGCCCCTATCAGACGCCCCGCAGCGCTCGTGGTGGACAAAAGACCAGTAGCGCCCGTGGGGCTGACGTTGAGAGAACTGAAATGCTCCTCAGCGAGGCTCGGAGCACGAAAGCCGTTGCTGATCGTTGCACGAACCGCGATCCGCCGGGTGATATCATAGCGCGTTGTAATCTTGCCGGTCTCTGTGTTTCCAAAGTCCGTGTAATGCTCGAATCGCCCGGCGAAATCGAGATCCCAATGCTTCAGTGGATGGAAGTCGCCATCTATGTAGCCCGCCCAAACATTACGTTGCCAATTTCCGGCGTTCTGCGGGGTAAGGCCAGCATATGCGGCGGCGCCCCCATAGAGATAGGATGCGGGTTCGCCGGCTTTTATCTGGTAAGTCTCAAGTCGGTGCTCTGCGCCAATAGCAAATGTCGCCGGAATCAGGTGAGCAATGTTGAAATTTCGACGCAGATCGAAATTGCTTGTCCATTGCGCCATCGTGTAATTTTCGGCCCTGAATGATGTGGGCGACCAGCCGTAAGCCGACAACCAGCCAGTGTTTACGCTATTTTTGTTACGGATCACGTCCCCATCTTGGCCGTACAGCGTGCTGAGATCCCAGTCAAAGCCGAACAGGTTATCGCCTTTTACGCCGATATTGGCCTGAAAATCGTCCTCATCAATCACTTCGCGCGGAGAGAATCCGCCAGGATAATAGGAAGGAGCTGTGCTTGGCAGACGGTAATTCTGGTATGACTCGGCATGGCGGTGGGCGTAAGTGATCAGGCCATAGGTTTTCACACTCTCAGTAATAGGCTTCTCCCACTCGATGGACAGATTGCCCCGCGTTTCTTCTGGCGTCATCTGGCTATGATTTGAATCGGCAGGCCATGTCGATGTCGTCGTCCATCTGTGATCGTCCGTGCCACGCGACTTCGAGACAAAGAAGTCAGTATGGTAGGCTTGGCCGCTAAGGTGAACAAAGCCATCGCTGCCAAGCTTGAAACCGCCATCCAAACCAACCAGGTATTGCCACCCATCGCCATTATACGCGTTGGCGCCCGTCTGCGCGACGACGTTCAGTCCATGGTCGGTTCGCTTTGTGATAATGTTGATCACGCCCGCTATCGCATCCGATCCGTAGAGAGCCGCGGCCCCATCACGAAGCACCTCGATATGATCAATCGCTGACGCCGGAATCATGTTCAGGTCGACGGGAGTCGACCCCTGTTGCGGCCCCCCATCCGCATAGATATTTCCTGTGACATGACGTCGCTTTCCATCGACAAGAACGAGGACCTCGTTAGGATTTAGGCCTCTCATCCGAATTGACGAGGTCAGGGCTCCCGCGTCGCCGGCCAAATTCTGCGTCGTAATGGACGGGTCAACGCGCGTCAGGGCGTCCGCAAGATTTATCTGGCCCGACCGGCGCAGTGCCGCTGACGAGATTACCGTGATCGGCGCAGAGCTTGTGCGAGCGGTGCGGTTGTAGGCATGTGTGCCGGTCACGATGAAAGTCTCGGTGGAAGCTTGAGCAGCTCCACGCGCGCCACGGACGGGCTTTGCCTCGTTTTTACGAGGCCCGGATTGCGCCGAGATTCTGGAGGACTTCACCTTCAGTTTGTGCGCATCCAAGGGAGAGGTCTGGCGGTCCCGCTGCTGGGAAGCAGCCGACGAAGCATGGCTGCAGAGTGCGGACATCGAAACGGATGCCGCAAAAATCAGACCTCGCTTTACGAACATGATGATAATTTCCTAGATATTCCTCGTTAAGGAAGATCAGTTTTATTCACACATTCAAGGGATATTGTGGATTTCTACTAACATAAAATTTTTATATTGCATCACAGCAACACCATCAATTAATGCACATATTACTTTTTTTGAAATTTAATTATTTCCGATACGTTATTAATTTCGAAATAAAAATATTATTATATTATACGTAAAACTATTTTCAAATACGGTTTCATGAATAATCTTTCACTACAATAATAGATCAACACCGCATGAATTCTCAAGTAAAAGCGAAAGTTACCATGAATAAATGTGCGTCAGTTTCAGTGACGCTCCTAGAGAACATGACGCGATTGACCAATGAGTTTCATCCACGACACCATTGATGAATTTTCACTGTCACTTGTCCCCACAGCAATTCATGTTAAGCGCCCTGTCGCGCAGAGACGAACCTGTCGGCGCGACACATTGCTGCCAATCGAATCAATTCGAGAAAATATACCGCGATATCATGTTAAATTTCACGAACCTACCAAAAATTTTTCAACCGAATCGCCGCCAAGTTCTGATTGGCCTGAGCGCTCTTACCCTGCCAGCGCGATCCGCTGTCGCCAGCACGTCCCTACTCGTCGGAGATCAGAAGGGCGGCGCAAGGTCACTATTCCAAGCATCCGGAGTTGCATATGAGGGAAACGCGCCTCTGCGCTGGACTCTATTCGCTGGCGCCCCGATGTTGATACAGGCAATGACGGCTAACGCCGTGGAAATCGGCGTAGTCGGCGACGCTCCGCTTGTCTTCGCCCAAGGCGGAAGATCTCCCATAAAGGCGATCGCCGGCGTCCAGACAGATGGGACGACGACAGCGATCGTTGTGGCGAAGGGTAGCACCATACAATCAATCTCCGATCTGAAGGGAAAACGCGTCGCAACACTGCGTTCTCAGACAGGTCACTACCTGACGCTCGCAGCGCTTCGTAGCGCCGGGTTGAAATATGACGACGTGCAATTCGTGTTCATCCCTCCCGCCGCCGCGAAGCTTGCGCTTCAAACTGGCGCTGTCGACGCGTGGGCGACTTGGGGACCCTATATTTCCAGCGCAAAAATTGTCGATGGAGCTAGGGAGATTGTGAACGGAGGCAAATTGATGAGCGGCTTGAGCTATGTAGTCGCCACCGATGATGCACTCCGGGACAAGCGAGAAAATATCGTGGCCTATCTACGCAGTTATCGCGCCGCACATCAGTGGATGCTTAAGCACCCTGACGCTTACGCTGCCGTTTGGGCGGAGGAAGTGGGGTTGCCCCTGCCGGTCGCTCGCGATGTCGTCAAGGGAATGGTCGGAGAAGTCATTCCTCTCAGTGACGAGGTTATTGCCAAACAGCAGTTGGTTTCCGACTTTATGTCTGAAACGCGTCTGGTTCCACGTTTTCTCGACGCACACGCAATCGCCGACCCAAGTTTCACATTCTAATCGCGAGGCTCGAGAGCCATTTTTAGAGAGGAAATATTCAATTCCCACCAGGAAATCGTGCGATCCAGCGAAAAGGCGCGCCAGCCTCGATACTCCACCGGATCATCATCGAGGCAGACGTCGATTTGATTACTAGCACCGCATCATCGGAAACAGGGCCTGCTTCAGGTGCTAAAGGCGAAGTGCCCGAACACTCGATCGCATCATCCCCGACGACACCACGAAGGGTACCGGCACCCCAAAAGCACCGATTGTCGCAATAGGCAGGGACCTACCACTATTTTCGTACGCATCTATCTGGTTGTGCATAGTTCATTGCCGATCAAGGTATCAACGCGGAAGCCGTGACACGCTTCCGAGTGAGCCGCGGCGAGATCAGTTCTTGGCGGCAGAAGCCCCGCGTGTATGAAATCCAGATTTACAGTTACCTATACATTCGGGATTAATAATAAAATTCCGTGAAATGTGCAGTATTGTTCACAAAAAATCCGATTTCTTTCATTTTTTGCAAAAACAATGACACCTCTGTCTAGCAGACGCTTGAACGCGTTTTCGACAGGTTGTCGCGCACCACCAATTTACGCCGGTTAGACGCTCATAATAAAGAATAATCTCGGTTGTGGTGTTCGGCAACGCTCTCAAGACAAAACGCTCTATCTCCCCTCTGATTGTTCCTGCATTCATGAGAAATCTCCAACCACAATAACTCTGCCACTGTAACTCACGCCCTTTCGCGCTGTGGCGCCAAAGTGACGTTCGAAATTCCATGCCCTGCTAGACTTCGCCCTGAAAGCCTATTTGGAAAATCTCTTGACTGTGATTCAAGCTCTGGATGTGGTCGTCAGAGCAGAGAGGCCGCATGGCCAGGACTACCCGCAAGACGAAGCGTTATCCGTCTGATATGACGGAGGAGGAACGGGCGCGCATCGCGCCACTGATGCTCGAACCGGGACGCACGGGGCGTCCGCGCGAGATCGAATTCCGCGAGGTGATCAACGCGGTGAGTTACCTGGTTCGATCCGGCTGCGGCTGGCCAATGCTGCCGATCCATTTCGGGCATTGACGCACGGTCTATGGTTGGTTCAGGGAATTGGTCCGGCGGTTCCTGTTCCAGACCATTCATCATGTAGAACTGATGCTTGACCGGGAGTGATCGGGCCGTGAAACCAGCCCATCGGCCGGAGTGATCGACAGCCAGAGCATCAAGGCGCCGCGCGCGAAAACAAGAGGTTACGACGCTGGAAAGAAGATTGTCGGCGCAAGCAGCATATCCCCGTGGATACGGACGGACGCCGGCGGACATCTCCGACAGCGCCGGAGCGCAGATGATCCCGGACGCGATCCGCAAGCGCTGGCCGCGGGTCAAGCATCTGTCCGCGCACAGTACCTATGACCGGCTCCAGTTGATGGACAAGGCTGCTTACCTGGACTTCGTCGTCGAGGTGATTCGTCGCAGGTACGGAGCGAAGGGCTTTGAAGTTCTCCCCCGGCGCCGGGTCGTGGAGCGAACCTTCGCATGGATGACCCGACGGCGAAGCCTCGTGCGCGATTACGAGCGCCGCATCCATGTCTCACAGGCCATGATCTTCGTCGTCATGGGCGCCAATCTCACCCGAAAAAACGCTCATCCATGACTTTCCAAATAACCTCTAAGAGATCAACGTCATACCCTCGGCCTGCGCGTGGGCAATCAGGAAACGATCAAACGTATCCTTCCGGTGAAGAGCGCCTTGCCGGGGTGAATGGTGATTTCTG
>NZ_JOPL01000106.1 GCF_002153745.1 Acetobacter sp. DsW_063
GTATCCTTCCGGTGAAGAGCGCCTTGCCGGGGTGAATGGTGATTTCTGATCTTAAGAGCGAGCTTAAGGACGTTTTTAAGAGCGGAAGATCGGATGGAAATCATCACGGGTGTGGAGCGGCGTCGGCGGTGGAGCGTGGAGGAGAAGCTCCGGCTGGTTGCGGAATGTGATGCGCCGGGCAACAGCGTGACGCGGGTTTCGCGGCAGCATGACATCAGCCGGGCGCTGCTCTGGACGTGGCGGCGGCAGTTGCGGCGGGGCGAGTTGGGCGGCGGGACGGATCGGGGCTTCCTGGCGGTGACGCTCCCGACCTTGCCGTCGGGTCCGACATTGCTCGGCGGGCGCGCGGACACGGGACTGGAGATTGTGCTGCCTGACGGGTTGCACCTGCGCGTGACGACCAGGACGGACCTGGATCTGGTCGCGCGTGTGCTGACGCTGCTGCGACGATGATCCCGGTTCCATCGGGCGTCCGGGTCTGGCTGGCAACGGGTTCGACTGACATGCGCCTTGGCATGCCGGGCCTGGCGCTGCGGGTGCAGGAGACCCTGGGCCGTGATCCGCACGCGGGCGATCTCTATGTGTTCCGGGGCCGGCGCGGGGACCTGATCAAGGTCATCTGGCACGACGGGCTGGGCCTGTCGCTCTACGCCAAACGGCTGGAACGCGGCCGGTTCATCTGGCCGTCGCCGGCGGATGGCGTGGTGGCTCTTTCTGCCGCCCAGCTCGGCTACCTGCTGGAAGGGATCGACTGGCGGCATCCGCAGCGCACATGGCGGCCGGAACTGGCGGGCTGAGCGCGGTTGCTGGTACCCAACCGGGTCGATCCGTGTTTTTATAGCCGACATGGAAACCGGCACGTCGGAAATCGATCGCCTGCGGGCGGCCCTGGCGGCGTCCGAGGCGGCACGCCAGGAAGCGGAACAGCGCGCCACGGGTGCCGAGGCGATGGTCGCGCACCTGAAGCTGCTGATCGCCAGGATGCGGCAGGACCGCTTCGGCGCGTCCTCGGAGCGCGGCCGGCGTCTGCTCGACCAGTTGGAACTCGAACTCGAGGATCTGGAAACGGCAATCGCCGAGGATGATCCGGCCAATGTGCCGGGCGCCGCGATTGTCTCGCCTGAAGTGGGATCCGAACGGCAGCGTCCCGCGCGCCGGCCCTTTCCAGCGGGTCTGCCGCGCGAGCGGATTGTCATTCCGGCGCCCGTGCAGTGCCCATGCTGTGGTTCATCCCGTCTGGCGAAGCTGGGCGAGAGCGTTACCGAGACGCTTGAGGTGATCCCGCGCCGGTTCAAGGTGATCCAGACGGTGCGGGAGAAATTCTCCTGCCGGGACTGCGAGAGCATCACCCAGCCGCCCGCACCGTTCCATCCGATCGCCCGTGGCCGCGCCGGGCCCTGGCTGCTGTCGACGATCCTGACCGGCAAGTTTGCCGATCACCTGCCGCTGAACCGCCAGAGCGAGGCCTTTGCCCGCGAGGGGATCGATCTCGACACCTCGACGCTGGCCGATTGGGTGGGCACCTGCACCGCCACCCTGGCGCCGCTGATCGCGCTGGTCCGCGCCCATGTGCTGGCGGCGGAACGGCTGCATGGCGACGACACCACGGTGCCGGTGCTGGCAAAAAGTCGCACCGTGACCGGACGATTGTGGACCTATGTCCGCGATGACCGGCCGTTTGGCGGACCCGCACCGCCTGTAGCGTGGTTCCGCTACTCCCGCGACCGCAAGGGCGAACATCCCACGGATCATCTCGATGGCTGGAGCGGCATCCTGCAATCCGACGCCTATGGCGGCTACAACCGGCTGTTCGACGCTGACCGCAGACCCGCGCCCGTCATATCGGCGGGATGCTGGGCTCACGCGCGGCGCGGCCTGTTCAAGCTGGCCGAACTCGGTAAGGCGCCGCTCGCTGTGGAAGCCGTGCGCAGGATCGATGCGATCTTCGAGGCCGAGCGCACCATCAATGGCGCAACCCCGGCGCAGCGTCTCGCCGTGCGGCAGGAGCGCATCGCGCCCATGGTCGATGACCTGCTGGCCTGGATGCGTGAGAGTTGTGCCCGCCTGTCGAAGAAGACCCCTGTTGCCGCAGCCATGGCCTACATCCTGCGCAGGCCAGAGACTTTTACCCGGTTCCTCCACGACGGACGGATCTGCCTGACGAATAACGCCGCCGAACGCGCGCTGCGCGGCATCGCCCTGGGCAGAAAAGCCTGGCTGTTCGCCGGCTCCGATCGCGGTGGGCAGCGCGCCGCCGACATGTATTCCCTCATCGTCACCGCCAAGCTCAACCACATCGATCCCCAGGCCTGGCTCGCTGACGTCCTTGCCCGGATCAATGATCAGCCGGTCTCACGCCTCCACGAACTCCTGCCATGGAACTGGAAAACCTCAGGACAGCACCAGCATACTCACGCCGCCTGAACACGCACGCGGCACTCCCCGGATGCTTAC
>NZ_JOPL01000107.1 GCF_002153745.1 Acetobacter sp. DsW_063
CACAACCTCTCGCTCACTTCAATAAATTAATAGGTCCTGAGCCTAGACGGATGAACCCGCGAATTCGATAAAGTCCCCCACGTATTGAATCTCTTCATCACTCTCACGACAACCAAGAAATATCTGCTTCGCGATGCCCTTTTTGCCGAGCTTTATAGTACAAATTTCAAAACGTGATGCGTATTCTTCTGCTAACCACCGGGGGAGCGCTGCGACACCCCGGCCATGCGCTACCATCACCAGCATAATATCAGTCGTCTCTATCTGCTTCTGCTGTCGCGGAGCGATGCCCGCTGGCTGAAGAAATTGGGTGTATATATCAAGCCGTTCAGCCGGAATCGGGTAAGTTATTAACGTTTCGCCCGCCAACTGCTCTGGCAAGACAAATTTTTCACCCCCCAGCGGGTGTCCACTCCCAACAACCAGAACAAGCTCGTAGTCAAAGACAGGTGTGAATTTCAGGCCCGGTTTATAAAGTGGGTCAGGCGTGACCAGGATATCAATTTCGTTACTGAAAAGCGCGCCAATTCCACCAAACTGAAACTTTTTCCTTACATCTACATCGACTTTCGGCCACCGCTCCAGGTAAGGGGATACGACTTTGAGGAGCCACTGATAGCAGGGATGACACTCCATCCCAATGCGTAATGTACCACGCTCACCATTTGCGAATTGCTCCAAGCGATTTTCCGCCAGCTCAAACTGGGGTAGCAACCGATTCGCCAATGACAGCAGCCACTCCCCCGCTTGAGTAAGCGCCAGAGATCGGCCTTCCCGCCGCCATATCTTCACGCCAAGCTGGCGTTCTATCTTGCGGATCGCATGGCTGAGAGCTGGCTGGGTCAGATGCAGACGCGCCCCGGCAGCCGTCAGTGATCCCTCTCGCGCGACTTCCTGAATAATTATCAGATGACTACGCTCAAGAACACTCATGGGGGGCTCCAAAATGCACAAAATTTATGTGATCATTAAAATATATCATTTCACCTCATTCTTCAAAGCTCCTATCGTCGTCGGCATAAACCATCTGGATTTTCACCTTTGATAACGAACGATGATGCCTGATCTTACGCAAGACGAAGGGATTGGTGTTCCCAAGGAGACGGTTACTCCGGTCTCGAAGAACAGCGCTGAGAAAGAGCGCGCTGCGTCGGCCCGGACATGCGATACCACACCTCAGGACGGCTTTCATGACCCTGAAAGCGGATTCGAATGTCCGTGCTGCGTATTGCCGTGGTTCCGGTAACCGAGAAAATCCGCAATTCAGGCATTGGTTGCACGGCATACGACGCAGCCCATGCAGCAGTATCTTCAGCGGCACCACTTTCCGTTTCCACCAAAAAGAGAAAGCACCGGCCTACTTTGAATTGTTTTGAAAATATACAATTTTCAACTACGAACAATCAAAACGTCGGAACGCCGGGCGGCCTGAACATATCCACTGCGTCACCAACCCTCATTATGGATACGACAACGGATATTGAGCGACTCTCTATAGTGAAGGTGCGCATTTGCGCATGCCTTTGGCGCTTATAGCCCCAAACACACAACGCATTTCCGATCTGGAAGCGGAAAATGAGCGCTCGACCCCACGCGTGATTTGGTAAGAAATTTAACCCACTATACTCGTTTGGTTATATTTCGTTCAAAGTAACAAAAGTGGTAGGTCGCTCGTTTTCTCGAGAATTCTGACATCAAAAGATAGGACAGAATCGCGTGAACGCTCGCGTCGCGAGCGCTTTGCCGGCCCCGTCTTCTCAGGTCATCATCGGTCACTGTCCCGATCACGCGCTTGATCAGGCGGAAAGCTCTCTTCGAACGATTTCAGCACCAGCGCTCAGCGCATCAAGTTTGCCGCGAGCTATCTCCCGAGGCAGAGGAGCCATGCCGCAGTTGGTGCATGGATAAAGTTTTTTCGCGTCCACAAATTTCAACGCTTTTCTCAAGATATCGGCGACTTTTTCCGGCGTTTCAATGGCGTTTTTCGCCACGTCAATGGTGCCGACCATTACTTTTTTACCCCGGATAAGCTCTATCAGATCCATCGGAACGCGAGAGTTCTGGCATTCCAATGAAATCAAATCGATAGAGGATTTCTGTAACTTCGGAAAAATTTCTTCATACTGTCGCCACTCTGCTCCCAGCCCCTCCTTCCAGTCTATATTAGCCTTGATACCGTAACCGTAGCAGATATGAACTGCCGTTTCGCATTTAAGTCCTTCAATGGCTCGCTCCAGCGTGGCGATGCCCCAGTCATTGACCTCGTCGAAAAACACATTGAATGCAGGTTCATCAAACTGAATAATATCGACACCGACGCTCTCCAACTCTCTCGCCTCTTGATTAAGGATTTTGGCGAATTCCCACGCTAACTTTTCTCTACTTTTATAGTGACCGTCATAGAGAGTATCGATCATGGTCATCGGACCAGGCAGCGCCCATTTGATTGGCTTTTTTGTGAGCGAGCGTAAAAACTTCGCGTCCTCGACGAAAACGGACTTTTCGCGCACCACAGCGCTCACAACCGACGGCACGCTGGCGTCGTAGCGATTCCGAATTTTGACCGTCTGTCGATTTTCAAAATCAACGCCGCTAAGGTGCTCGATGAATGTCGTCACAAAATGCTGACGCGTCTGTTCGCCGTCGCTGACGATATCAATTCCTGCACGATCCTGATCATCTAGTGTCAGACGCAAGGCGTCCTGCTTGCCCTCGTGCAGTTCTTCCCCCTGCAATTTCCATGGCGACCAGAGCGTCTCAGGCTGAGCAAGCCAGGACGGCTTCGGAAGACTGCCAGCGGTGGAGGTTGGGAGCAATGTTTTCATAAGAGGTGACCTTGTACTGTTCGTGGAATCAAGCGGCATAATTTGCGGACCACGCCTCAAGAATGTCCCGGTACGGCTTGATAAGGCCTTGTTCCGTATATTTACCCTGCGCTACCGCCAGTCGATTGCGCTCCTCCCGGTCATAGACGATGCGGGTTACGGAATAATCCTGATGCTTCAAGCTTGGTTGATAGCAATCAGACGCCGCGGAATTGGCATTGTAGATTTCAGGACGATAAATCTTCTGAAAAGACTCCATAGTGCTGATGGTGCTGATAAGCTCCAGAGCGGAATAATCAGAAAGAAGGTCGCCAAAAAAGTAGAAGGCCAGCGGTGCAACGCCACCGGTCGGCATAAAATAGCGAACCTGCATTCCCATTTTCTTGAAATATTGATCCGTCAGAGAAAATTCATTCTGCTGATACTCCGCGCCCAGAACAGGGTGCTTATTTCCAGTTCGGGAATAGGTTTTGTTGCTCGAAACACTGAGGCATATTACAGGAAGCTTACCAAAGTTTTTTTTGTACGCCGACGAATTCACCGCGCACTTAAACAGATTCCCGTGCAGAGCTCCATAATCGGCCGGTACGACAAATTCTTTTTTATTTTCGTTGTATTTCAACAACAAAACACTGAAATCATAATCCCTTACGTAAGAAGAAAAATTATTACCTGCGATGCCAGCAATACGTTTATTATCTTTTTTATCGACAATCGTCGTATTCAAAATCTCGATCAACGGAAAACGATCACCCTTGCCCGTCGAGTCGATATCCATCTCAACGGAGACGATCTCAATCTCGACGGAATAGCGATCTCCATTCGGATTATCCCAATGGGCCAAGTCGTTGAAACGATTGTCAATCATTCGCAGGACGTTACGCAAATTCTCTTGACGACTGTCCCCTCTAGCCAGATTGGCAAAGTTGGTCGTGAGGCGCGTGTTGTCAGAGGGACGATAATCCTCATCAAAGCAAAGTCGTCTTACATAAAAGGATGAATCCTGAATCATCGAGGCCTTCGTCACATCAACTGTTAAGCGGTCATGCTTATTTATGCCCGATCAGTCGAGTGAGCGAAAATGATTTGATTTCATAAATGCATAAATTTTGTTCATACCGCGTTGGCGAGGCGGCTTATCGATTAAGTCGCCATGATTCTTCGTGACGCCTCCTTCCCAGAGGCAACGACGTATCAGACCGACCGTCGACACACGGAGACTAATGACGGCTTGCAAAAAAACATGGCAAATTCAGCGACCTGATTGAGGATGATTCTTCACCTGCTACAAAAAAAGCGGCGACCTCTCGGCTGCCGCTTCCACACCCGATATCCCGTCAGAAAGATCGGATCAGATTAGTTCTGCTTCTCGAACGCACCTGCAATGGACAGGGTCACGTCATCACCAACCATCGGAACGTATTTCGACACGCCGAACTCGCTACGCTTGATCACGCCGGTCGCCTGGAATCCGATTGTGTAAGCCTTGTCCATCGGGTTTACGCCAGCGCCGACGAACTGCGCCTGCAACACGACGGGCTTCGTGACGCCGTGCAAGGTAAGATCGCCGCTGATCGTCGCATGTCCGGCGTCGGTCGCGGTGACGCTTTTGGAGGTGAACGTCGCGGTCGGGTAGCGCGCGGCATCGAACCAGTCGGGTTCTTTCAACTCGCCAGTCAGCACGTCGCTGGTCGTCGCAACGCTGGAGATCGGCAGGCTGACCGTCAGCTTCGTAGCGACCAAATGGGCCGGATCGATCTTCAACGAGCCAGAAGCGCCGGAAAACATTCCCGAATACTGGGTGAACCCGAAATGCAGCAGCGAGAACGTGACCTGCGTGTGGCCAGGTTCGACCTTATATTGGGCCGCCTGAATTCCCTGAGCCGTCGTTTCGGCCCGAGCCGAAGAAATGAACGCAACGGCAGCCAGAGCGGCGACAGTCGAAGTCATAAGGCGCGTTTTCATATATTCTCTCTTTCATTGCCAGTGTGGCGTCGCCCGATCGGGGCGATCGTCGGCGCGCCCTTGCGCCGACGGAAACTGTTCAGCCGAAACGAAAACCGGACATAGCCTTCCCCATGACGACGTCGCTGTAATCGCGCTTGCCAAGATCCGCACCCGCAGCGCCAGCTGCGAACATCAGCGGCAACAGATGCTCCTCACGCGGGTGGCACTGCCGGGCGCCCGGCGCGGCCTCCCAACGCAATAACGCAGCATTCCGTTCCTCCGGCTCCGCCTCGACCGCCTTGGCCAGCCAGGCGTCGAAGGCTTGCGACGCGTCCGCTGACGACGGATCCGACTGTCGGAACTGCCGCAGGTTATGGTACGTCATCCCGGTAGCCACGATCAGCACATTATCGTCACGCAGGGATTGCAGCGCCGCGCCGATGCGAACCTCTTCCGCGGCGCTCATATCCTCCCGAAGCGACAGCTCGACGACAGGGATATCGGCATCGCCAAAGGCGAGCAGAAAAGGAATGAACACGCCGTGATCGAAACCCCTCTCGGGGTCTTCGTCATTTGCGATTCCGGCGGCGGACAGAAGCGATCTGACTTGCGCTGCAAGTTCGGGCGATCCCGGCGCGGGATATTGCAGATGATACGTATGCTCCGGAAATCCGTAGTAATCGTAAATCAACGGCGGCGCTGCGCTGGAGGTCACCGTCGGCCGCTCGGTTTCCCAATGCCCGGAGACGACCAGTATCGCGCGTGGACGCTGCGGCAGGGTTGCAGCCAACCCGCGCAGATAAGCCGCCATACGATCCCATATGACCGGCTGGTCCATGAAGAAGCATGGTCCCCCGCCATGGGGCGCAAACAAAACGGGTTGCCTGGTTGGCGTGGTGGTCGAGGCCGTCATCGGCGTCACCTTTTGTCGTCGAAACACGGCGCGATCTTGCCGCTACGTCCACCAGACGATAATCCCCTGTTCAGGACGTTCATATAACACTCCTGGTGTGAGATACTCCCCCGATGCTTGATCGCGTCACCGGAATGCAGACATTCGTTCGCGTCGTCGCTGACGGCAGTTTCGCCGCCGCCGCTCGGTCGCTTGGCATGTCGCAGACAATGGTGACGAAGCACATCGCAGCGCTCGAGACACGCCTGGGTGTCGCCTTGTTTCAGCGCAGCACGCGTCGCCTCTCCCTGACGGAGGCCGGACGGCGCTTTCTTGATGGGTGCCAGCGCATTCTCCCGGCATTGGACGACGTCGAACAAGCAGTCGCCGTCGATGCGCAGGAGCCCCGCGGCACGCTCAGACTGAACGCGCCGGTCTCGTTCGCCATTCGCTACGTTGCGCCGCTGCTCTCAGGATTTAGCGAGCGCTATCCGCTCGTGACCGTTGATCTTGGGCTGGACGACCGCACGGTGGATCTGATCGAGGATGGATGGGATCTTGCCCTGCGCATCCGGCGTATGGCGCCGAGCAGCCTGCGGGCGCGCAAGCTCGCGTCAATCCGCATGGTCGTCTGCGCCGCGCCGTCGTACCTTGCGCGACACGGCACACCCACGACGGTCGCCGACCTGCAGCGCCATGCCTGCCTCGGGTATACGCTCAGTGACGCAGTAGGCACGACGCGATGGAGTTTCGGGGAAAAAGGCGAAAGAACGGCCCCGATCCGCTGCCCCCTGGTGGCCAATAATGGCGACGCCCTGCGAGAAGCCGCTATCGTCGGTCAGGGGATTATCTACCAGCCAACGTTCATTGTGGCAGACGCTCTACGCTCAGGCGCACTCGTGACGCTGGCGTTCGACTCGCCACTGCTTGAAGCGTCGCAGTTGCATGCGGTTTACGCGCCGACCCCGACCGTGTCCCTCAAGGTCCGGGCGATGATCGATTATCTGGCGGAGCAATACGGTGCCGAGCGATACGGCGGGGTCCCTCCCTGGGAGGAGGGGCTACCCCCTCCCCTCGCCGCAGGCGCGACGGTCTAGGCAGGCATCCGTTCACTTCGGTGCGTGTAACGCCTCTCGCGCGTTACTTTGATGAACGCCTTCTTTCCGGAATGCGCCTGCCCGGAGGACGACGATCTGGAGGGCGCGTCAAGCCGGTGACGATCCGGCTTATTGCAGATCCTCAGGAGCGAGGCGCTGCACCCGGATCGCGCGTCCTGCCGCGTCGTAATAGATGACGCTCTCGCCCCGGCGTTGCGCGTAACCGTCAGGTTTTCCGTCTGGCGTCCAGAACAGGAGCCGATCGAGATCCGGTTGTTCCTGCACACGATCGCCGTGCGGGCGATAGAGATAGTGACTGTAATCCTTGTGGACCGGCGGCGCTGATGGATGCGCGGCGAGTTGATGCATGTCCGGCCCTTTGTGTTCGTCCGGATCAGCGTCCTGCGCGGACGCGAAGGACGGCGCCACAAGGAGAGTCAGCGCGAAAGTCGCGGCAAGGCGGGTTGAGAGCGTCCGGAGTCCATATCCGCGTAGCCTGTTGGACGTGACCATGTTCGTAAACCATCTCCCAAACGCTGCGCATATTTACCGTGCGAAGCGCAATCCAACGCGTTTTCCCAAGTTTCGTCCGCCTGCGCAACACGGGCAGGTGTTACATTATACGTCATTTTAGGCGCTTCACGCCGCCACCCCTCCTGTGGCTAAATAAAAACGATTTTATATCGTGGTTTTCGGAGATAACGACGGGGCTTGCTGATATTTAGCGCCACGTAGTAGGGTATATTGCGTATACCACCGTAAAATACGGTAATATTGAAACCTACGAAGTCGGGCCAATGACGTCATCCTCGCCGCTCACCCTCACCCGCCGCACGATCTTCGGCGCCGCGGCGGCATGCGCCGCTCTGGCCGCGATTGGACGCGGACACAAAGCCAGCGCCGCTCAGGCGCTGCTCAACGTGTCGTATGACCCGACCCGCGAGCTTTACGCCGACATCAACCGCGCATTCGCGGCCCAGTGGGCCTCCACGCATGGCGGAAGCGCCCTTGCGGTCCGCACATCCAACGGCGGTTCCGGCGCGCAGGCCCGTTCGGTCCTTGAAGGTTCGCCCGCCGACGTGGTGACGCTGGGCCTCGCTTATGATGTGGACATGCTGGCGGCGCACGGCCTTCTGGCGACGAATTGGCAGACGCGGTTGCCGCACAACTCCACACCGTTCACCAGCACGATCGTATTCCTGACGCGCAAGGGAAACCCGAAGGGCATCCACGGCTGGGCCGATCTGGTTCGTGACGGCGTGCAGGTCGTAACCCCGAATCCGAAAACCTCCGGCGGCGCACGCTGGAACTACCTTGCCGCATGGGGGTGGGCGCTACGTCAACCGGGCGGCACAGAGGATACGGCGCGCGCCTACCTCAAATCACTGTTCGCTCATGTGCCGGTGCTCGACGCCGGGGCGCGGGGCGCGACCAACAGCTTCGTACAGCGCGGTTTGGGCGATGTTCTTCTTGCGTGGGAGGACGAGGCGCTGCTCGCTGCGCGCGATCTTGGGCCTGACAAATTCGACATCGTCGTTCCCGATCTCACAATCCTCGCTGAACCCCCGGTCGCACTGGTGGACAAGAACGTGGACGCACACGGCACGCGGGACGCGGCTCAGGCCTATCTGGAATTCCTTTATACGCCTGCGGCCCAGAAAATCGGCGCGAAGCATTACTTCCGTCCGGTCGACCCGACTGTCGCGGCGGAAAGCGCGTCGATCTTCCCTGCAGTAAAGACCTTCGACATCGCGAGCCTCGGCGGCTGGACCGACGTTCAGAAAAAGCATTTCGCAAGCGGCGGCGTCTTCGACCAAATTTACAGTAAATGAACTTGTCCACGACGCTTTCTCCTGCACGTGGATCGGCGGCACCACGCGCCAAAGGCCGACGGGCCCGCGATCCGTTGCCGGGATTCCGCCTTGCGCTGGGCGCGACCCTGTTATGGCTGGGCCTGATCGTCGTGCTTCCGCTCGCCGCGCTGGCGGTGCGCCCGTGGCAGGAGGGAGCGTCAGCGATGCTCGCGGCGCTCAATGACGGGCGCATGTTCGCTGCACTTCGCGTCAGCTTTCAATCAGCCGTAATCGCCGCCATTCTGGACCTGCCGCTCGGCCTGATTCTGGCCTGGGCGCTGGTGCGGACGCGCCTGCCGGGCCGACGCGTGATCGACGCGCTGATCGACCTGCCGTTCGCAATTCCCACGGCGGTCACAGGAATCACACTCGCGACGCTTTACAGCCCGCAGGGGTGGCTGGGCGCGCCGCTTTCCCGATTGGGGATCAGCGTCGCCTATAGCGTGACGGGTATCGTCGCCGCCCTGATGTTCGTTGGGCTGCCCTTCATCGTTCGCAGCGTCGAACCAGTGTTGCGCGATCTGCCGCCGGAGCTTGAGGAAGCGGCGACGCTGCTGGGCGCCCGACCGTGGCAGATCGTGGCGCGCGTGCTGACGCCTGTTCTTCTTCCAGCGCTGATCAGCGGCTTTGGCCTCGCCTTCGCGCGCGGCATAGGCGAATACGGCTCGGTCATCTTCATCGCCGGCAACCAGCCTTTCCGCAGCGAAATCGCCCCGCTCCTCGTCGTCGTACGGTTGCAGGAGTTCGACTACGCGGGAGCGACCTCGATCGCTTTCATCCTGCTCGTGGCGTCCTCGGCGTGCCTTGCCGCAGTGGCCATGCTGCGCAAGCGCGCGGCACGCGGACTGGTGGCGGAGGGCGCAGCGTGAACGCACTCGCATCATCCCCTTCCAGCGATCGCCGTTCGCCTGCCGAAATCACGCTGATCGCTGCCACCTATGCGATTGTGGGTCTGATGCTCGTCCTGCCGCCCGTTCTGGTCTTCACCGAGGCGTTGCGCTCGGGGCTGGCCGCTGCGTTGGCGAGCATCACGGACCCCGACGCGCTTTCCGCGATCAGGCTGACGCTGGAAATGACCGCAGCCGCCGTGATCATCAACACCAGCTTCGGCGTGCTCGCAGCATGGTTGCTGGCGAAGTACCGCTTTCCGGGACGCGGCGTTCTCGTTGCGCTGATCGAAATTCCGATCAGCGTGTCTCCGGTGGTCGCGGGTCTGGTATGGCTGCTGCTGTTCGGAACGCAGGGCTGGTGGGGAGAGGCTCTGAACAGAATCGGCGTCACCATCGCCTTCGCGACGCCGGGCATCCTTCTGGCGACGCTGTTCGTCACCTTCCCCTTTGTAACCCGCACCCTGCTGCCTTTGATGGAGCAGCAGGGCCGCGACGCGGAGGAAGCCGCCACGCTGCTGGGGGCTTCTTTCTGGCGCATCCTCTGGGGCGTCACGCTGCCGGAGGCGCGCTGGGCGCTGCTCTCGGGCGTATTGCTGACGACCGCCCGAGCGATGGGCGAGTTCGGCGCGGTTTCCGTGGTCTCGGGCCATATACCAGGCCTCACCGAAACGATGCCGCTGCACATCGAAACGCTTTATAACGGTTACCAGAGCGTCGCCGCCTTCAGCATGGCGGCGCTTCTCGCCATCATGGCGATGGCGACCGTTGGCATGCGTTCGCTGTTCGAGGCCCGGATGCGACGCGAAGAACCACGCAAGGCTGAAACCGCTGGAGGCGGCGCATGAGCGTTCTGATCGAAAATCTCGCGCGCCATGTCGCCGGAGGCAAACTCGTACTGGATGACGTGTCGCTGCACGTCCCCGACGGGGCGTTCGTGGCGCTGGTGGGACCATCAGGCGCGGGCAAGACGACGCTGTTGCGTGCCATAGCGGGGCTTGACCCTGCGTCCTCGGGTCATGTCGAGATCGACGGACGTGCGATGGAGGGCCTTCCTCCTCGCGAGCGCAACGTCGGCTTCGTGTTCCAGAATTACGCGTTGTTCCGGCACCTCACGGTCGCACGCAACATCTCGTTCGGGCTGGACGTTCGTCCTCGCACGAGCCGCCCTTCCCGCGCCGAGATCGACGCGAAAGTCGCGGAATTGCTCGCGTTGATCCAGTTGCCGGATCTTGGGGACGCCTATCCGCAACGCCTGTCGGGCGGTCAGAGACAACGCGTGGCGTTGGCCCGCGCGTTGGCCACCGGCCCCCGCCTTTTACTTCTTGATGAACCATTTGGCGCGCTTGACCCAATGGTTCGACGCGCCGTCAGGACGTGGCTTCGCGACTTGCACGATCAACTTGGTCTGACGACGATCCTCGTCACCCACGATCAGGAAGAAGCGCTCGATGTCGCGGACCGGCTGGTCGTGATGCAGGACGGACGCATCGTGCAAGACGCGGATGGCGAGACGCTGGACGCAACGCCCGCAACGCCTTTCGTCATGGAGTTCCTCGGCGAGACGTTGCGCTTTCCTGGCGTCGTTTCCGATGGGCTTTTCATTCCTGCAGACGCCCACGTCTCGCCATTTTCAACAAACGCCGCCGAAGGGGCCACTGAGGCGCTGATTCGTCCCCACGAGGTAACGCTTCGTGCAGACGCCGCGGGAGGAGCCGCGAAGCGCGTCGGTCGGCGCGGCCCGCTGGAAAGGTTGGCCGTAAGTTTGGGCGAGCGTAGCGTCGAGATCGAGCGCCCCGTTGAGGCGCCGCCGTCAGGCCCCGTCGCGCTCGAGATCGCGCAGGCTCGGCTCTTTCAGAACGGAAAGCCCGCTGTTGAAGGCAACCACCCGTGGAGCGACGCATCAGCAGTTTTAGCAGACGTTGTCCCAGAGCCAGTGTAAGGTTCCGCATATTATACGATTATTTTTAGTGATATATGCCGCTGACCTTGTATTTTCTGAAATGGCGTCGTAAATGTAAGATAGATTTTGCGTAACGGGTTTTCTCACTGTGGATATCAGAAGCAACAGACGCGACACCGATGGTCGGAGCGTGATCACCGCCAACCGGCTGCTTGACGGGATCGTGGTCTGGCGCGCGGCGGACGGGGCATGGCGCGAACGCATCAGCGACGCAGCCCTTGTCCCGAACGACGAAGTCGAGGCGCTTCTGAAGACGCTACAGGGACAGGCTCAGGCACAGGGCGTGCTGGGGGTTTACGGTGTGCAGACCCGTGAGGACGAGGCGGAGATCACGCCCCTCACCACCCGCGAACGAATTCGTGCATTCGGACCGTCTGTGCACCCTGAGTTCGCGCCGACCGTCTTCGCTCCGGAGCGGGCCTGAAGAGTCGTCGGTGAAAACCGGACGCCTTCGATGATGATTTCGAAATAATGACCGTGAGGCACACCCGTTAAGGTCTTGCGACCCGGCGGGATTGAGATGAAGCGCATCGCTTCACATGGAGGAGAGAAAAAGGATGTCGACCGAAACCCTCGTAAGGCAGGACAGCGCGGCGCCTCCCGTCGGGCGCTACGCCTACGATCAGGTTGACCGTGACTTCCTGCGCGACCGGATCGAGCAGTTCCGCGATCAGGTGAGCCGCCGCATCTCCGGCGCCTTGACCGAGGACGAGTTCAAGCCGCTGCGTCTGATGAACGGGCTTTATCTCCAGCTTCACGCCTACATGCTCCGCGTGGCGGTCCCTTACGGAACACTGGACTCGCGTCAAATGCGCGCGCTAGCGCGGATCGCACGGGAGTTCGATCGCGGATACGGCCATTTCACCACTCGGCAGAACATCCAGTTTAACTGGATCAAGCTGGAGGACACGCCCGCCGCGCTGGAAGTGCTGGCCGAAGCGGACATGCACGCCATCCAGACCAGCGGTAACTGCATCCGCAATGTGACCTCAGACGAATTCGCAGGCGCTGCAGCGGACGAGCTGCTGGACCCACGCATTCATGCCGAAATCCTGCGTCAATGGTCTACGCTGCATCCGGAATTCACGTTCCTGCCGCGCAAGTTCAAGATCGCGATCTCTGGAAGCCCGAACGACCGTGTCGCCGCACGCTTCCACGATATCGGCCTGATCGCGCGTCCCGGCGACGACGGCGCACCGCTGTTCGAGGTGTTTGTTGGCGGCGGTCTGGGGCGTACGCCGATCGTGGGCGTCAGTCTGCGCGACGATCTGCCTGAGGAAGACCTGATCGCGTATCTGGAAGCGATCCTGCGTGTCTATAACGAGTATGGTCGGCGCGATAACATCTACAAGGCGCGTATCAAGATCCTGGTGCAGGCACTCGGCCCCGATGTTTTTCGCCAGAAAGTCGAGGCTGAGTTCGCCGCTATGGACCGCGCGCGGTATCGCCTGCATCCCTCCATCGTCACGGCGATCGGCGAACGCTTCGGGGCGCCGCACTTCGAACCGGAAGATGGCGCGACTGCCGTGCTCGCCGCTGCGCGCGCCGCCGACCGGACGTTCGACGGATGGGTTCGGACCAATACGCACCCGCACCGCGCGCCGGGCTATATTTCGGTCGTCGTGTCTTTGAAGCCAGCTGGTGGAATTCCCGGCGACGCAACGGACGCGCAGCTCGACCTTCTGGCCGATCTGGCGGATGAGTTCAGCTTCGGCGAAATCCGTGTGACGCATCTGCAGAACGTCGTGCTCGGCCATGTCCGGCAGGATCGACTACAGGAACTGTGGCGCC
This sequence comes from Acetobacter sp. DsW_063, assembly GCF_002153745.1. Classification (GTDB taxonomy): domain Bacteria; phylum Pseudomonadota; class Alphaproteobacteria; order Acetobacterales; family Acetobacteraceae; genus Acetobacter. The sequence goes on from NZ_JOPL01000107.1 coordinate 13,256, forward strand.
GTCTCGACGCCGCCGGCCTCGGGACCGCGAACATCAACTTCATCAGCGACATCATCGCCTGCCCCGGCCTCGATTACTGCGCACTCGCCAACGCGCGTTCGATCCCCATTTCGCAGAAGCTGAGCCAACGTTTCGCAGACATCACCCTGCAACGGGAAATTGGTGAGCTGCGGCTCAATATTTCGGGATGCATCAACGCCTGCGGCCATCACCATGCCGCCCATATCGGCATTCTTGGTGTGGACAAGCGTGGCGAAGAGGCTTTCCAGATCACCCTGGGCGGATCCGGTGAGCAGGACGCTTCCGTTGGTCAGATTCTTGGCCCGGCCATGACGGAAGACGACACCGTCGACGCCGTCTCCCGGCTGGTCGATCTCTATCTGGCGCGCCGCGAAGGTTCTGAGCGGTTCCTCGACACTTTCCGCCGTCTCGGGACGGCCGCCTTCAAGGATGTTGTCTATGCCGCTGCTTGAAAACGGCCGCGCAGTCGCCGACCGCTGGACCTACGCCGTCGAGGGTGAACCGCTGAGCGAAGGCCCCGTCATCGTGCCTTCCTCGCGCCTCAGTGAGGGGCTCGGTCGCGCAGGCGGCGAACTCGGCGTCCTGCTCGCGCCCGACGAAGCGGCGGAGACGCTTCGCGCAGCTCTTGCAAAGCTGTCTCTGGTGGCTGTGCGTTTTCCAATTTTCCGCGACGGCCGCGCTTTCAGTCAGGCGCGGGCGCTTCGCGAGCACCTGCATTTCAAAGGCGAGGTGCGCGCCGTTGGCCACATCCTGCCTGACCAGTACGAATTTCTCATGCGCTGCGGCGTGACGACTGTGGAAGTGCCGGAAAACGCGGATATCTCTGTCTGGAGCGCCGCGCTGCAACGTTTCAGCGTCGCGATGCAGCCTTCCATCGCCTCGGAAAAGGCGACCGGGTTCGGCCTGCGGCGATTCCTCGACGTCGCAGGGTAACCCAGTATCCGACCGGGCGGACGTATCCGTTCGCATAGCATTGTTTGATCGAGCGAGGAGCCGAAACCAACTCCTCGTCCCGCCGCGAACCGGACATCTGACCTTACGACAGTCCTCAGCTCACACGCTTTATCGCCATATCTCGGTCGCTTGGCGGGACGCCATTTCACGCTTTCAGCCTTCTGCAGGCTTTTCAGCGTCACATCGCCGCGAAGGCTGCCGTATCAGGATTGGAAGCGGAAAGGCGCTTACCTATTGCCGCGCCCTATCGCTCTCGTCTGCAGATCGGGCCTAAGCGCCGCGACCTAGCCCAATACCATCGGTGGGCAAGCGAATAATTATCCGCGCCATCAGGAACAGGGCCTCTAAACCGAAGGAACCCCGTGGCTTCGTCCCAGCGCTGCTCGCAACCTGGCATTACGAGCAGCGCGGAACGCAGAGACGCGTGCTCCGTGTCTTCTTAGCGATCCGTAAGCCGGAATTCGATGCGGCGATTGCGTGCGAAAGCCTCGGAAGTCGAGCCCTGTACCAGAGGCTGATAATCGGAGAAGCCGGTCGCCGCCAGATGATGCGGGTCCACGCCTTCGGCGATAAGCAATTTGACCACTGTGATGGCGCGGGCGCTCGACAGCTCCCAGTTACTGGGAAACGCCGTGTGGATTGGCTGCCGGTCGGCATGACCATCAATGCGTAGAATCCACGGAACGTCAGCAGGAATCTGCGATGACACCTGCCGGAAGGTTTTGGCCAACGTCCGGATCTCCGCAGCGCCCTTCGGGGTCAGGTCGGCGCTGCCGGTCGGAAACAACACTTCGCTCTGAAACACGAAGCGATCCCCGACGATCTGCACGCCCTTCTGATCTTTCATCACGTCGCGTAGTCGGCCGAAGAATTCGGAGCGATACCGCTTGAGCTGCTCCACCTTGTCAGCCAACGCGATGTTCAGCCTGTTGCCCAGATCGGCGATTTTCGCATCGCGATCCGACACGTCCTTGTGGGCGATGTCGAGAGCCTGCGATATCGCCGTCAACTGCTGGTTCAACGACGTCAGTTGCTGATCGAGTTGCGTGACCTTGTCTTCCGCCGCATGATCGAGGTCAGACGCCTTTTTCGTATCTGCGCGAGCCTGTTCAAGCTGGCCGCCAATTGCGGCAAGGCTGGCCGCGTCCTTGTCATGCTGGGCTGAAAGCGTCGCAACATTCGCCTTCAGATCGGACGTCGTCTTCTGCTCAAGCGCCAGCATACGCGCCAGCTCGGCCGCCTGGACCTGCAACTTGTCGAGCACATGCTCGCGCCGGTTCAATGCGACGGACAGGAAAGCCTGCCCGAGCACAAAGACCAGAAGAACGAAGGTGACGACCATCAGCAGTGTGGACAGCGCGTCCACGTAGCCCGGCCACGCATCCAGTCCGGCCTGGTGGGCTCTACCGCGGCGACCCGGTCGCATCGGGGGGCCTTATTGCGGGGTCTGGCCGCCGGTCGCGGCGACCGTGCGGGCGAGAAGACGAATATCGCTGCGAACGTCGGCAATGATCTGCTGCCTGCCTCTCTCCGCGTCGGACACGAGTTGGCTCAGCAGCGTCTCGATGTTGCGCAGGTGGATATGGGCCTGCCGGGCCTCGTTGCCGTCGCCCCCCTGATTAGCCATGGCGCCAAGATGACCGCTCAGACGCGCCAGCATCTGGGTCTGAAGCGTGCGCTGCTCCTCGCTCGCCCGCAGCATAAGCTGCAAGCCTTCGAGATTCTCCGCCGTCTGCTCCAGCAAGGCCTGCACGTAGGTCGGGATAGAGCCGTCACCTTCGACATTGCCCATCGTCGAGGAAAAGCGCGTCAGGCTGGCCAGCCATTCTTCAAGTTCGTTGAAGAAGCGGTTCTGCGCCTGCCCGGCGGTAAGATCGAGAAAACCGAGAACCAGCGCGCTCGCCAGACCGAACAGGGAGCCTGAGAAGGCCGTGCCCATGCCATGAAGCGGCTTGGCCAGCCCCGCCTTCAGTTGGTCGAACATGGCGTTGAGATCGCCATTGCCGATCGACATGCCGCCGATCACGTCCGCAATGGCTCCGACAGTCAGCAGCAGGCCGTAGAACGTTCCAAGCAAACCAAGGAAAATCAGCAATCCGGTCATATAGCGCGATACCTCGCGCCCTTCGTCCAGACGGCCGGACAGGCTGTCCAGCATCGATTGCATGGCGGGCGTGGACAGCGCGATCCGGCTCCTGCCCGACTGTCCCGCCAGCGCGGTGGAAACCGCCGCGAGCATAGTGGGCGGCTCAGGCGGCGCCAGAGCGGTGCGGCCTTGCCGCATCGCATCCACCCACTCGACCTCGGGCTGAAGCCTCAGCACCATACGGATGTTCCACGCCACGCCGATGGCGAGAATCAGCAGGATCAGGCCGTCGAGCATCGGGTTGTTGAAGAACGCCGCGCGTAGCGGGCGCCACAGCAAGCCGCAGACGACGATGACGGCGGCGAGAAACGCGACCATCCTGAGGAGATAACTCGTGGGTTTGGTCATCGGGCGCCTTGGATTATGAGAATGTGGTCGGGACGCAGGCGTAACGGAGCCGACAGTTACGGTACCGCGTCCGAACGCCTTATGTCCACCCGGTCGGCAGGTTCAGGACCGGGAGAGGTCGGTGCGGGAAGAACCCGGACATAAATACGCGTCGACGGCACGCCCGCGTTCATCAGGACTGCGCGAACAGCGAGGCCCCGCTGTAGCGCCATACGGCGCGGGCGAGACGGATCGTTAGGCGCGCCGCTACCGATCGCGTCGACCAGAGCGCGCGAGTCTGGTTTTTCCTGAAGGACTTTCACGAACGCCAAAACCGCATCGCGAGTTTCCGCGTTCAGGTCGGACGATTTCGCAGCAAAAGTGATGCGCACGCCCCCGTCTATCGGCGTCGCCGCCCCCTGAGCGTCCTTGACTGCCGGAGGATCGGCAGGATTGGGAAACGGGTGAAGATCGACCGGCACGGGCGGCGGCGCGAGGACCGGAATCGGCGGCGGCGCGGGCGGAATAGTTGGCGGTGGTGGTGGTTTGCCCGGCGCGGCGGGCTTCGCGGGCGCGGAGGCCTGCGACTGCGCGTCGCTCTTTCCAGACGTTGCGGCTACGGTGCCGTCGACAGGTTTTTCCGGCGCTGTCAGCTGCGATGCCGCCGCAGGCTTAACCGAAGCACCGGCGTCGGAGCCAACGCGCGCAGGTTTCTGCGGGCGGGCTTTGCGCACCGAAGCGGTGGCCTCCTGCTTCGGTTTCTGCTCAGGCGTTATCGAATCGAGCGCATCCGGATTGGTGGTCACCTGCGCTCCGGCCGATAAAGGCGCGACAAGCGCAACTCCGCCGGTCAAAACCGCCGCAACTGACATAGCGGCGCAGAAATGCAGCTTCATGACAACCATTTCCGCAGCACGGAATAGTACGCTCCAGACAGATCGCACGACGTTTGCCTCGCCCCCCAATTGGAAACGAAGCCATATGCCGATGTCGCCCGGCAAGATCTGGCCGTCAAGCTGCGCCCCCGTTGGAGAGAGGCCCGCTCACGGGCAGCTTCGTCAACGGCGCGCAAGATCGTGTCCCGGGCGGTCAGTCGCGCTCGACGAGGCTGTCGGCGACGATTTCACGGAGCTTTCCGTGGAGCTGCGCGTTTCCGGCCACAAGCAGCACGTCATCGGGAAGGTCATTGATATCTACGCCTGCAGGGTCGGTGCAGTAGCCTCCAGCCTCGCGCACAAGCAGCGCTCCCGCCGCACAATCCCACGGGCGAATGCCGAACTCCCAGTATCCCTCGTAGCGCCCGGCGGCCACCCACGCGAGATCGAGGGCCGCCGCGCCAAAACGACGGATGCCAGCCACCTGCGGCATCAGCGCCCCCATCGTGCGGGCGAACGGCAGGCGCTGGCGAGCGGGCACCTTGGCGAAGGGAATACCGGTCGCGAAGAGGGACTCGGACATTTCGCGGCGGGCGGATACGCGCATACGACGCTCGTTGAAGAACGCGCCTACACCCTTTTCAGCCCAGAACATCTCACCGGCAGCCGGGTTGTAGACCAACCCGGCCGACAGTTCGACCGAACCATCGGGCAACCGCCGTTGCAACCCGATGGAGATCGCCCAGTGCGGCAGGCCATGAAGAAAATTCGTCGTTCCGTCGAGCGGATCCACCACCCAGCGCCAGGTCCAGTTATCGCCGCCGGAGGCGCCGGACTCTTCCATCAGGAAGGCGTAGCCGGGACGCGCCCGCTCAAGCTCTTCGCGGATGGTGGCTTCAGCGCGCAGATCGGCCTGCGATACGAAGTCGCCGGGCCCTTTGATGCTGACCTGCAACTGCTCGACCTCGTTGAAGTCGCGCAGCAGGCGCTTCGCAGCCTTCTGGGCCGCGTTCTGCATGACGGTCATCACGGGGGAGAGGCGCATGGCCACAGGTCACATCCTTGGGAAAATCTTGGTCAAGAGACGCCGGACAGGCATCCGTCCGGCGCATGAAACGTCTGGTCAGTCCTGAATTCAGGACTTCGCACGCTCCACGTAGCTCGCGTCGTCAGTCCGGACCACGATGCGCTCGCCTGCCTCAATGAACGGGGGCACCATGGTCTTCACGCCATTGGACAGAACCGCGGGCTTGTAGGACGAGCTCGCCGTCTGGCCCTTCACCACCGGATCCGCCTCAACAATCTCAAGCGTGACGTGCGGCGGCAGTGTGACGGCAACCGGGTCGCCCTCAACCAGATTCACGTTCAGAACCATGTTGTCCTGCAGGAACGGGGCCTGCTCGCCCAGAAGCTCGACAGAAATCATGAACTGCTCGAACGTCTCGGGGTCCATCAGCACGAGCGTGTCGCCGTCGGAATAGGAATAGGTGTATTCCTTGTCCTCGGTCATCAGACGCTCGACCGTATCGGCGGTGCGCCAACGCTCGTTGGTCTTGTTGCCGGTCTTCAGGTCGCGCATCTCGACCTGAATGAAGGCTCCACCCTTTCCGGGAGTAATGATCTGCTGCTTGAGGACCGTCCACCGACGTCCGTCATGCTCGATGACCTGTCCGGCGCGGATCAGGTTCGCCTGCTGTTTCATAAGTCGTCCCTGGAAGAAAGAAGCTGGGGGATCAGAGGCGGGCTTCTACCCCCCGCGAGGCCGAAGGGCAAGGCCGACGCACGACGGAGGGCGTTTCGTCGCCAAAAATCTCGGCGACGCATGCTGAGAGCCGACGTTCTCGACCACTGGAGCGAGGCTCGGCGAGGAAGTCCTTACTACAGGTAATTGCGCGTTCATTATTGATACGAAATTCACGTACGTGCGCCCACTACGCGCTACCGCGCCGTGAAGCTCTTGTGCGACGATATTTCTCGTCACTGTGACAGTTAGGCCCACCCGCCTCGCGACAAGGGGAGTTTCGAGTTGCGTAAGCCTCTCAACTTTGAAACGCCTCAGCATCAGCTCCACGGGGCGCCTCAGGCCGCCGTTACAGCGGAAGTCCGCTCACTGACCGGTTTGCGCGGGATAGCTGCAGTGTGGGTGGTGCTCTACCACATGATCATGCGCGATCCCGCAGGCGGTATTCTCGACGCGATCATCAGACGCGGCTATCTCGCGGTCGATCTCTTCTTTGTTCTGAGCGGTTTCGTGATGGCGATGTCCTATCGCCGTATCTTCGCGCAAACATTTACCTTGAAAGTGTTCGCTGTCTTTATTCTCCGCCGTCTCGCCCGAATATACCCGCTTTATATTTTCGTGCTGCTGCTGCTCTTTTCGCGACTGCTCGGCGTCGCCGTGTCCGGCCATAGCCCAATGCGCGCACTTCTGGAAAACTTCTTTCTCAACGCATTACTCATTCAGGCATGGGTCGGAAGCCCGTCGATTCTGGGGGCGTCCTGGTCAGTATCGACCGAATTCGCAGCCTATTTTCTCTTTCCGCTCCTCCTGATGATCGTCACCGCGCGAAGTCGCGCGCCCATGATACTGGCCACGATCCTTGCCGGCGCGAGCGTTCTCGCGGTCGCCTACCATCCGGCGGTCGGCGCGCCGGGTGACCGTAATGGGCTTCTCGACGTAACATCCGGGACACCACTTTGGCCGTTGTTACGGTGCATAGCCGAATTCACGCTTGGCCTTGCCAGCTACCGCATGGCCGTGGAACGCCCGCTTTCCGGAAGTAGCCAAGAGCCCACCATTACCCTGCGGACGCACCTGGACGGGGTAATCGGGGCCGCCCTGATCTGTATCACCGCGATCCCCGCCTCAGACATTCTATTTGCCGCTCTCCTCCCCCCTTTGATGATCGCACTCAGCAGCCAGAGAGGTCGGCTCGCGGCGATACTGAGCAGCCGCCCAGCCCATACCTTAGGCCTTTGGTCCTACGCGATTTACCTGTGGCATGGGGCTCTTCTGTTCATCATGTGGCACGTCGAAGCGCTGCTCCAGGCGCGCGTCGGGTTCAACGTTGCGCGCGCAGCTGGAACCATCGCGTGTTGGGCTGTCATTCTTCCCATATCAGCCCTATCTTACCGGTTCATTGAGACGCCGGGACGCAGGCTTGTCCGCGATTTTGAAAAACGCTTTTTTCCATCGGAAGATACCGCAGTATTAGAAAGCGAGGCATCCGGGCGGACGTACCTTTGACGCTGTGCGCCTGTAAGTCATTTACTGTGTTGAGCCTTGTCAGTTCCAACGAACTCGCGGGTGAACACCCAACACTATAAGTTTGGACGATTTTTTTACCCGGTGACTCTGGATGTTGAGCAATCCGATAATAGCAAAATCATTTTTGCGATCAGAGATATATTTTGAACGCCCTTATCCTCGCCACTCTCAAGACCAGCCAAAATTCGAGCGCCGCACGCATACCTTGTTCGGTGAGCGTTCATCAATCGATAGAAGCCGCCTCCCTCAGCTTGGCGCGTCCCCCGAGGCGACATAGGCTCGCTCGTGACCACTGGAGAATCACATGCCTAAAGCAATTATCGTCGGCCCAGGCGGCGGCTTCGACCACGTCACCGCCGCCGAGCGTCCGGCTCCTGCGCCACGCCCCCGTGAAATAACGGTCAGGTTGCACGCCAACTCATTGAATTACCATGACTATGTAGTGGTCAGCGGCGTGTGGGGACCGACGGAACCGCGTATCCCGATGGCGGACGGCGCGGGAGAGGTGATCGCAATCGGCGAAGGCGTAAACGAGTTCGCGGTCGGCGACCGGGTGGTCAGCACGTTTTTTCCGACGTGGCTATCTGGCGCGCCGGACGTCGTGGGGTTCGCAACCGTTCCGGGCGACGGCGTGGACGGATATGCGCGCGAAGAAGTGACCGCGCCAACCACCGCCTTCACCCACGCTCCCAAAGGCTACTCTCACGCCGAGGCGGCTACGCTGACGACGGCGGGCCTCACTGCATGGCGGGCTCTGTTTTCCGACGACAATGTGAAACCCGGAGACGTCGTGCTCGTGCAGGGTGCTGGCGGCGTGTCCATTTTCGCGCTGCAGTTTGCAAAAATGGCGGGGGCGACGGTGATCGCGACTTCGTCGAGCGATGAGAAACTTGAGCGCATGCGCTCTCTCGGCGCAGACCACGTTATCAATTACCGCTCAGATCCGGTTTGGGGAGAGACCGCTCGCGCGCTGACCGGCGGCCGGGGCGTCGATCATGTCGTCGACGTTGGCGGGCCATCAACGCTGCAGCAGTCCATGGAGGCCGTGCGCGCCGCAGGCCATATTTCGGTTATTGGCATTCTGGGCGGCGTCGAAGCTCCGTTGCAGTTCGTGCCTGTACTGATCAAACAAATCCGCTTGCAGGGCGTTCTGGTTGGCAATCGCTCACAGCAGATAGAGATGATCAAGGCCATCGACGCTAATGGCATGAAGCCCATCGTCGACAAAAGCTTCCCTCTCGAGGAAATTGTCGCGGCATTTCGGTATCAAGAAAGCAATCGGCATTTCGGAAAAATCTGCCTGGAATTCTAAGAGATAGAACCCACACGAGTTTGCGCGCCTCGACTGGGCGCGCAAGGCACGGCGACAAGCGCCGAATTATCCGACTGCGTGACCGGGCAGCTTCGCGGCCGTGCGGCGGTCGCCCCAGTCAACAATTACCACAAATAGACGAACTTCATATAATATGCGTTTGTTTCCGGAACGTTTCTCCCTTCGATAGAATGCGAATACCGCATGGTCAGGGATACGCTCTTGCTCAGATTAAGCATAACGCCCACTCCGCCAGCGACTTCCCGCGAGCTGCTATCAGATACGTACATTTTCTGCGTCTTATCGTAAATCCCGGCGACGTTCTGCCAGTCAAAGGCGAAGAACGGTTCAAGCAGTTTCGTCGCTTTCCAGCTGAACCGAAGATTGGTGAAAAAACTCGTGCCCGGGGTGTAAGAGTTTTGATTTTTCAGATGCTTTGACGTTACGGAGGTCACTGCGCCAAGATCGCCGTCAAAGCTGAAATGCTTCCACTCATAGTCAAAGAGAAAGCTGGAAATATTTGACCAGTAGTGTGAAGCCGTCGCATCGCGCGTACCGGACGGTGATTGCATAAAGGTCTGAAACCCGAACGTGCTATGACTGTTTGGCTTGAACCAGGACGCAAATCCGGGAATGGTCGTGCCTAACCCACCGTAATTCGTTCCATTTGCAAGCGTGAAGCTCTCCGCCTGAATCAATTCAAAGGCGAATCCCACTTTCGGAATCGCCTCAAAGCTTCGAAAATGCACGTATTTGCTGAGGCCAACCCATGTATGGCTTCCGCCTGTCCCTCTACGACTTCCCTGACCGTCATAGGTGTTTCCAGCAGCGTTCCCGTCGCCATATTGGACGAACACGTTGAAAGGCTTGAAATCGACAGGAAGATCGTACTCATGCGGACCTATGACCGCGAAGGTTATGTCTGACGCACGGGCCGCGTTCGGGCCAAGCGCAGAAATAGCAAATCCAGCGCACGCGTAGATCGTGCGACGTTTTATAGTTACCGTGGTCATTGAAACCTGTCTCCGAGCAACGGCTCCGCTGCGACAGCGTCTGTAGCGGCCCGTAGCGGTTATTGTTTTTGTTTTTATCTCGGAAAGGATTCCGCCTTCGTCGGCTGATCTTGTCCTTTCTCTACGCGTTCAGCCCGCAGTCACAACTCAAAGACGACATCGTTTTACGTCGCCGTCCCCTTCGAAACCAATATGGCTCCGGAGGGAGACGGCAGGTAACTTTAGTCGGCTATGCTGTGCCCGTTCTTCAATTCGTCCTGAAGATCATAGGCGCGTTTGATCAGGTAGTCGTGGATCTGACCAATCTGAGTCTCGGTCAGAACATCCTTATAGGACGGCATGCCAAGACTCTGGTAAGCGCCCTGAACGATCATCGGGAACATCTGATGCTGGGCCGCCGACAGACGACGCAGATCCGGCACGACGCCACCCGAAACCGCATTGATGCCATGGCACTGCGAGCAATGACCATTGAACGTATCCTTGCCCATGGCGATATCCTCCGGCGTCCCCGCACGCGCGGGCGGCTCCGGCGTTTGCAGCGCCTTGTATTCAGCTTTCGCCAATTCAGCCGTACCGCCCAGCTTGTAGGTCAGGACCTGCGCCCATGGCTTCACGCCAGCCCGCAAGGATGCGCCGCCCGCAAATGTCGGGAACGCGCCGCCCCAGCCGACCATGAATGTCACATACTGAGCGCCATTGGCCTCATACGTGACAGGCGCGGCGATAACGCCGGATTGCGCCGGGGACTCCCACAGCTTGGTCCCGTCCTTGGCGTTATAAGCGACGACACGACCATCGGCAGTGCCTTCAAAGACCAGATTTCCAGCAGTCGACAGCGTGCCGCCATTGAAGATCGTCGTGTAGGGAACTTCCCACACTTTCTTCTGATGCACCGGATCCCATGCAAGCAGAGCGCCGGTCCAACTCTTTGCCCATTTTTCCATATCCGCCGGATCGTCCTTCATCGCGGCGGCGCCGACGCCCAGCTGATAGAAATTCCTCTTATGCTGGATGTATTTATAATCGGGCGTATCTTCGTATTCGACAGCGAATACGTGTTTCGGAATGTAGACCAGCCCGGTCGCGGGATTATACGACATCGGCTGCCAGTCATGACCACCCCAGAAACCGGGACGCACCAGAACAGGGCCCTTCTTTTCCCAGTAACTCGCATCCCCGGTGAAGACAGGGCGGCCGGTTTTCGGGTCGATCTTGCTGGCCCAGTTCACCGGCGCGTATTTTTCCGCCGAAATGAACTTTCCTGTTGCGCGATCAAGAACGTAGAAGAAGCCGTTCTTCGGCGCCTGCATGATGACCTTGCGGTTCTGCCCGTTGATGTTCAGGTCCGCGAGAATCATATGCTGGGTGGCCGTCATATCCCACGCATCGCCCGGCGTGGTCTGATAATGCCACACGTATTTTCCGGTATCGGGGTTGATCGCGACGATCGAAGACAGGAACAGATTATCGCCCTTGGCTTCTGACCGAAGCTTGTAGTTCCACATCGACGCGTTGCCCGTGCCGATATAGAGCAGGTTCAGGTCAGGGTCATACGCCATGGAGTCCCACGCAGTGCCGCCGCCGCCCTGCTCGAACCATGCTTTTCCTGTCCAGGTCTTGACGGCCATCTGCAGTTCAGGCGTTTCCTGCGGTTTGTCCGGATCGCCAGGCACCGTATAGAAGCGCCACGCCTGCTTCCCACTGTCGGCGTCGTAAGCTGTCACATAGCCACGAACGCCGTATTCCGCACCGCCGTTGCCAATGATCACCTTGCCATGGACGATACGCGGTGCGCCGGAGATGGCGTAAGAGCGATCATGATCTGCGATCGTGTCAACATCCCACACGGATTGCCCGGTCTTTGCGTCGATCGCGATCAGACGTCCGTCATTTGTTCCGACATAGACACGGCCTTTCCACACCGCCACACCACGGTTCACGGCGTCGCAGCAGAATTGCCCCGACTTGGCGCGATCTTCCTTCGGATCGAACTTCCAGAGCAGTTTTCCCGTCGCCCCATCCAGCGCATAAACGACTGCAAACGCGCCCGTGGTGTACATCACGCCATCGACGACAATCGGCGTGGCTTCGACGCCACGGTCGAAATCGAGCTTGTACTGCCAGGCAAGCCCCAGCTTGCCGACGTTGTCGCTCGTGATCTGAGTCAGGGGGCTAAACCGCTGCTCGTCATATGTCCGGCCTGTGGACATCCAGTTACCGGGTTCCTTGTCGGCGTCGATGATCCTCTGACCATCGACGTCAGCAGGCCCTGCGGCGGCCTGCGCGGAGCCCGCTGCAACGCACAGCGCCGACAGGGACGCTGCGCAGAACAGGCCAAGCTGTTTCAGACGAAAGGATGATCTACGATCAGACTTCAAATATGCCGCATTGACGACGGTCATTGTTCTTCTCCGAATGAGCCACCGCGTCAACGGCGGCTCTCTTATTATTTTTGTTTCTGACGGCGGGAAGATTCGTCAGACTTGACCCTGCATGTAGACAACGTGCGTCTCGGTGAACTCATATAATCCATGCTTGCCATCGGCGCCGCCGATTCCGGATTTCCGACGTCCGGCATGAAACCCCTGCATCGCTTCGAAGTTTTCTCGATTCACGTAAGTCTCGCCAAATTTCAATTCTCTGGTGGCTTTCAGAATGGAATTGACGTTGGTCGAATATACGGACGATGTGAGCCCGTATTCAGAATCGTTCGAAAGGGCGATCGCCTCGTCCAGACCAGACACCGCCATGACAGGCAGCACAGCTCCGAAAGTCTCGCGTTTCATCACATCCATATCGGATGTCACGCCGGAGAGAAGCGTCGGCGCATAGTGGAATCCTGCCTTCTGATCATCCACTTTCCCACCGACGACAACATGTGCGCCCGCCGCTTTCGCCTGCTCGACCATTTTGGCGATACGATCGACCGCCGCCTGATTGATGAGCGGCCCCATATCCAGCGTGCGATCTTCCGAGGGATCTCCGTAGCGAGTCGCCGCAAACAACGTGCTCAGTTTGTCGAGCAGCGGTTCGTAGACTGACTTTTCGACGTAGACGCGCTCCGCACAGTTACAGACCTGTCCTGCGTTGATCACGCGCGACGCATGAATCGCCTTGGCGGCGAGGTCGAGATCCGCATCCGCCAGGACAATGGCGGGCGCTTTCCCACCCAACTCCAGATTGACACGTGTAAGATTACGCGCCGCAGTCTCCATAATCCTGATGCCGGTCTGCACGCTTCCCGTGAAAGTCACCATGTCGACTTTCGGGCTCTCGGTGAGAGCCTGCCCGCAAACGGCGCCGGTTCCACTGACCAGATTGAAGACGCCGGGCGGAAGATCTGTCTCGGCCACCAGTTCTGCAAACTTATGCGCGTTGATCGGCGTTTCTTCGCTGGGCTTGATCACAATCGTGTTGCCGGTCAGAAGCGCCGGCCCCACCTTGCGGGCGATCATGAAAAACGGGAAATTCCAGGGGAGGATGCCTGCGACCGTGCCCAAGGGTTTGCGCAGCAGCAGGATCGTCTCGTTTACGCGGTCGCTGGTCAGCACCTCCCCTTCCAGACGACGCGCCCATTCGGCGATGTAGTCGAAGTAATCCGCTGCGAAATCGACCTCGACCTCCGCCAGCGGCTGGACCTTGCCCTGCTCCTCGACGATCGTGCGCGCGAATTCGTCACGGCGGGCGCGAATGCCTGCCGAAATTTTCCTGAGATATCCTGCACGCTGTATGGCCGGGAGCTTTTCCCACTCCCCCTGCGCCGCATTCGCAGCGGCGACAGCATCCGCGACGGTTTTCGCATCACTGGCGGGAACGTACCCGAGCAGCCGCCCGTTGGCCGGGTTTCGAACTTCGAGCGCTTCACCTGTTACGTCAACAAACTTGCCGTCGATGAAGTTGCTGTATCGAGGTTGAGCGTGTTTTTTGTCTTCTTTGTCGTGGGCCATTGGGCCTTCCTCGCATTCACTGGTCGGACGATGAATATTTGCGAGGGTTTTATCGATTTGTCGTCGGCGTCCGGCTGGCCCCGCCAGAGAAGTGGCTCACCAGAGAGCCACTTCACCCCGACTACCCACTCGTGGGCGGCTCACTCGCCCCGGAAGACGTTACGCAGTTCGTAGCGGGCGATCCTCCGCTTGAGCGTGGCCAGACTGACGCCCAGATTCCGGGCCGCCGCCGACACGTTACCATTGGTCCGGACGAGTTCACGGCGAATGACGGACCTTTCCGACGTCCCGAAATCATCATCCCCCTGCGCGACGACGTCGGACGCGCATACGCCGGAGCGCAGGCGCGCATCGGTCAGCGAGAACTGCGTACGCGCAGCCCGTGTCGCGCCGCATATCACGCCGTCTGCGTCGACCGCCAAAAGAACGCCGCCGGACTGCCCGTTCGCCGGAGGGAGGGAGATGATTTTTCGATTGGCGTAACACGCGTGAAAATGATCAATCTCGATCTGCCGCGTCGAGGAGAGCACAAGAGACGCGATCAGCGCCCGCGCCGGACTGTCCACGTCAGAACCGCATAACGAGACGTTAAACGCCCCGCCGATCTGCCCGAGGTGATCGAAAACCGGAGCCGCGAGGCAGGTCATCACAGTGTCGCGCAGAAAAAAATGCTCATCATGGCGGATCGCGATGGGCGTTTCCTCGACAAGGCATGTTCCGATGCCGTTGGTGCCTTCCCTTGGCTCGCTCCAGTCCGCTCCACGCGCCAGTCCCCAGTTACGCAGGGCATCGGCATCGTCAACGAAGGTCTCAAGCGCCACGATCACGCCGTCGGGCGTAGCGAAGCTCGTGCACACGTTGTACGGGGAGAGGATTTTGGACAGCCGCGATAACGCAGGAAAAATCCGGTCGCTGAGACTCCCCAGCTGCTCTTTCGAATCGCGCAGCTCCCGTTCGGTGAGAATACGTCGGGAGACGACGCTTTCCGGCGCGAGTCCGTAATATGACGCGCATCTATGCCACGATGCCGCTATCCGCGACCGCGCGCCGTCGCCCGCTGCGACCGCTGACCGAATTTTTGCGCCGTGCCGTTCAGGCTGGGCGCTGATATCTACCAATGTCATCCTGAGCCCTTGTGTTTTTTTATTTCAGGCTAAGTCGCTGACGTTCTTGTTTGAGACGTCCTTACTCAACGACGGACAGGGGCGCACTATCCGGTTATATCTCAACGTAACGCAAGAGGGCGCGAGAAGCCCCCGTGAAAACTTGATCATGCGCGTCCAAAAACGCTGGCGCGCCCCGCGTTACCGGCTGACGCCTGGAAGCGGGCCGACACGCAGCCAATACATCCGGCGCCCCCGCACGCTTTTCCGCGATTACTGTCCGAAGCTTCCCGCCGGCGATCTCGGCGCCCCGACTGCGCCCTCGATCAGCGCTCCCACCTGCAGCGCCGTGAGGTCATCCCCCGGTCGCCCTATGACCTGCACACCCGTGGGCAAACCGGTCGCCGAAACGCCGCTCGGAACCGACAATGCGGGCAGACGCGCAAGCAGATTGAACGCTCCCGTCATCGTCACCTCCCGTAATCGCCCATCAGCAGTCACATATCCCGGCGGCAGCAACCCATCGGCGGACGGGACATCGCGCGCCAAAGTCGGGCAAAGCAGGACGTCGCAACGCCGCAGGATCGGGGCCAGCGATCGCCACATCGTCGTGCGCATGATCTCGCCCTGCCTGTAATCAATCGCGCGTATTTGACGCCCTTCCTCGATCAGCGCGCGCATCTCGGGATCGAGTTCGTCCTCCCGCCCGGCGGCGGCCTCGCCGTAATAAAATGCCTGCCAGATGGCCCATTCGCGGTCCCACAACGCCGCATGGTCAGCGGGAAACGCGACGTCGACCGCCTCCACCTCCGCCCCCATAAGGGCGAGCGCGTTCGCCGCCGCATGCAGGTTATCGGCAATGACGGCGTCGACCTCGTAACACCCCAGATCGACTGAGACGCCGACACGCAGCCGCGCCGGATCGAGAGCCCCCACTCGTGCGGCGAAACGCTCCATCGGCGCGAAGTCGTATCCCACGTCGCCATTGCGCGGCACTCCATCGGGACCGAATCCCCCCTGCGTCACGTCGAGGAAAAGCGCGGCGTCGCGGCAGGTACGCGCAAGCGGCCCCCAATGCGACAACGGATCGAACGCATTGGGCAACCCGGTGTAGGGAATGCGCCCAAGACTCGGCTTGAAGCCAATCACGCCGCAACAACTTGCCGGGATCCGGATCGACCCACCCATGTCCGACCCTTCCGCCAGCGGTACGCAGCCGGTGGCGACAGCCACGCCCGCTCCACCGGAGCTTCCGCCAGACGTGCGGGACGGATCGTACGGATTTCGGGTTACGCCCCAAAGCGGACTGTCCGTGCGGCTTGACCACGCGAACTCGGGCGTCGTGGTCTTGGCGAGGAGAATCGCGCCCGCTTCCAGCAGGGCGCCGGCGATTGTCGCGTCATGGTCCGCGATACGACCGTCGAATAGGCGCGATCCCTCGGTCCAGATATCGCCCTTCGTCGGCGTCATATCCTTTAACGCCACCGGAACACCATGCAGAGCCCCCAGCTCGGCTCCGCTCTCGCGCGCCTCCAGTGCCTCTCGCTCGGCGACACGAGCAGCTTCCAGCGCCTCCTCCCGGCGAATGACGACAAATGCGTTGAGCTGCGACTGCACTGCCTCGGCCCGTTCCAACGCCCGTTCCACCAACACCACCGGCGAAAGCGCACCGCTGCGGATCGCGGCCGCCATCTCGGTGGCGTCCAACGCCAACGGATCATCCGGCGACGCTTCGCTCGGGAGTTTCGCGAGTTTCGAGGCGTTCTGATCCTGCATCTTCTACTCCGGCGGTTTGAGCGGCCGGGCTGACATGCACCGGAAATCCGCCGACACGCCGGATCATACGCCTGGCTGCGCAACAGCAACAGCAACAGCAACAGCAACAGCAACAGCAACAGCAACA
>NZ_JOPL01000108.1 GCF_002153745.1 Acetobacter sp. DsW_063
TTCATGTCCGCAATCCACATCGCAGCAAGCGTCATCTTCTACCTTAAAGAATGAGTCCTGAGCCTAGCTGTAACTGTAACTGTAACTGTAACTGTTCTATAGAACGTCTTTACTGTGTAGATTTTCTATCGGAGACTACTGTACACAGAATTTGCTCGATGCTTCCAAGCGCCTGCCGCCAAAAGGGACGGACCACCCCCCGGCCACGGCTTTGTCGACCTGAGCCTTACCCGTCAGGCAGTATTCGAATTCACCCAGCCATGAGTGCGTCATGAACACACTGCCTCTGCAGAACACCTTGCCTGCAGAAGCCGAAAAGCAATTCAGGGTATTAATCGGCCCAGCCAATCACCACCCGCAGCCGCCTTTTACAGTTCAACCGGCGCTCGCCGTTCCATCCGCCCTGATGAGCGTTCCGGACCCGGATTTGGTGAACAATTCCAGCAGACACGCGTGAGGCACCCGTCCATCAAGGATGACTGCGGCCTTGGCGCCCGCCTGCACCGCCTGGAGACAAGTCTCGACTTTGGGGATCATGCCACCGGAGATCATACCCGAAGCGATACCCCGTCTGGCCTCTTCAGCAGTCAGCTCGGGAATGAGCTTTCCATCGCCATCCAGGACGCCCGGAACATCCGTCAGCATCAGCATACGCGTCGCATGCACTGCGCCCGCGATGGCGCCCGCGGCAGTATCAGCGTTGATGTTGTAGGTCTCTCCGTTCTCCCCCGCCGCGATCGGCGCAACGACCGGGATAAGTCCCGAACCTGACAACGCATAAAGCACCTGAGGGTCCACCCGATGCGGCTCTCCCACGAAGCCGAGATCGAGAACCTGCTCGATGCCGCTGACCGGATCGCGAACCGCCCGCAGAAGCTTGCGCGCCTTGATAAGGCCGCCATCCTTTCCCGATATGCCTACGGCCAATGCGCCAGCGCGGTTTATCAGGTTGGCGACTTCCTTGTTGACCGAACCGCACAGAACCATCTCGATCACGTCGATCATGGAACTGTCCGTCACCCGAAGCCCGTCCACAAAGGACGACTTGAGTTGCAGCCGCTCCAGCATGCGGTTGATCTGGGGGCCACCGCCATGCACGACAATCGGATTGATGCCGACCAGTTTCAGCAGGGCGATATCGCTGCCGAAATCCTTCGACAGAGTGGCGTCCCCCATAGCGTGACCGCCGTATTTCACAACAATGGTGTCTCCGGCGTAACGACGGAGGAAAGGTAGCGCGCTGGCGAGGGTGGCGGCCTGCTGTAACGCGTCGACCACGCCGGGCGTATCGTCAGTCATCAAAAGTCCATCCAGGCTAGACCCGCGTCCGATCGGGCGCGATCGGTGGCTCGGGTGGAGAATTCCGCTACGATAGCGGGTAGAGGCGTCATCAGTGAAGCCGCTCAGGCACGATGCTATCTGCGCGTCGAATGCGGGGCCGTTCAGCCAATCGCAGGGGTCGCAAATGCGGCCAGTTCCACGCGGAGTTCTGGCATGCCAAGCCCCGTCTCGCTGCTGCTGGCGATCACTTCCGGGTGGGCGGCCGGGTGTTTGGCGGCGAGAGCCCGCACGCTCTCGAGTTTCCGTGTCAGCGGGCCGGGTTTCAGGCCGTCGCATTTGGTGAGAACGATCTGGAAGTTGATCGCCGCCTTGTCGAACAGGTCCATGACCTCGATGTCGGACGACTTGGTCTCAATACGGGAATCGAGCAACAGAATAACGCGCTGCAGGGTCGGGCGCCCGCGCAGATACGCGAACATCATCTCCTGCCAGTCTTCCTTCACCGATTTCGCGGCCTTCGCGAAACCGTAGCCCGGCATGTCCACCAGCACGAGACGTCCGGCCAGGTCGAAAAAGTTGAGCTGCTTGGTCCGGCCGGGCTCCGACGATGCCCGCGCAAGCGCCTTCCGCCCCGTCAATGCGTTGACAAGGCTGGACTTGCCGACATTCGAGCGCCCTGCGAAGGCGATCTCAGGCTTGTCAGGATCTGGCAGTTGCCCGAGTTGCTGCGCGCCGAAAAAGAACTCGCACTCCCCGGCGAACAGAAGCCTTCCAGCTTCCAGTTCGTCAGACGTCCGTTCGACCGGGGTCGAGAAATCGGGAGCGGCCATCAGCCTTTCCGGGATTTCTTCGCAGGCGGGATAATCGTCGTCTTCGGGCGATCCCGGTGCACGCGCTGAATGACCATCTGTTGCGCCACCGTCAGCAGGTTGTTCCAGCAATAATAGATGACCAGACCGACCGGCTGCCGCGCCATGAAGAACGTGAAGATGAACGGCATCGCCATGAAAATCTGCTTCTGTGCAGGATCGACGGTCGCAGGGTTCATCTTCTGCATCAGGAACATGGTCGCGCCGTAGAGGATCGGCCACACGCCCAGCAGCAGCATGCCCGACAGGGTCGTCGGATCCCACGGAATCAGGCCGAACAGATTGAACAGGTTGGTCGGATCGGGCGCGGACAGATCGTGAATCCAGCCAAAGAACGGGGCGTGCCGCATCTCGATCGTGACATACAGATCTTTATACAGACACCAGAACACCGGGGCCTGAATCAGAAGCGGCAGGCAGCCGCTGGCGGGATTCACTCCCTCCTCTTTGTAAAGCTGCATGACCTTCTGGTTCATCTGGACCGGATCGGACTTGTACCGCTCTCGGATCGCTTGCATCTTCGGTTGGACCGAGCGCATCGCCGCCGCCGAACGAAAGCCCTTGGCCGCCAACGGGAAGAACAGTGTTTTGACGATCAAGGTGAAAGTCAGAAGCGCCAGGCCGAAATTGCCGAAAAGCTGATACAGCCAGTCAAGAACGAAGAACACCGGACGCGTCAGGAACGCGAACCAACCGAAATCGACGGCCTTCCAGAAATCGGGAATGTGCAGTTCGTTTTCATAACGCTCCAGAAGGCGAACCTCCTTCGCGCCTGCAAATACATGCGCCGTCGACTCGCCAACGCCGTTGGCCGCGACCGTCACAGGCGCGCGGCCAGTGAATCCTACTTCATATGCGCCGGCAGGCGTGTCGAACCCATAAGTTCCGCTGACGTCAGACTTCTGATCGGGAACGACCGCAGCGAGCCAGTATTTGTCGGTGATGCCCGCCCAGCCGCCGGTTCCGGACGCGGTCCACGAGACGAAATTGGGCGCCGTGGAATTGGTGCGCAGCGACTTGTAGGAACCTTCCTCCATACGACCGTTGATCACCGAGATCGGTCCCTCGTGAACCAGCATGCCGCCGGTTTCCTCAGGCGTGTAAGCGCGCACGACACGAGAATAGGGGACGAGCGCCACCTGATCGCCGGTGGCGTTACGGACGCGTTGAGTGACCGTGAACATGTAGTCCCGATCAATCGCCAGCACGATCTCGAACGTCAGGCCGGCGTCGTTGCTCCAGCTCAGCGTGACAGGGGAGTTTGAACCGAGTTTCTGCGCGTCGGTTTTCCAGACGCTGTGCGCGTCGGGAAGGCGGACGGTCTGTCCCGGCTGCCCATACCATCCGAACTCGACATAGGTCGGGTGCGGCTGACCCTGCGCCTCGAGCACCCGCACCAGCGGGCTGCCGGGCTTCACCGTCTCGTGGTAGCCACGCAGAACGAGATCATCCAGACGCGCGCCGCGAAGATTGACGGAGCCGCTGACGTCAACCGCGTCGATCGGCAACCGTGCAGGAACCCCGTCATCGGCGGCCGCGGATCCGGGCGCTGCAGCAGGAGGCGGACGGCTCGCCTGCGTGTCCGCATGCTCCTGCGTCGCGACGGCGGGTTGTGGCTTGGGCTGCGGCATGAAGTAGTCGAAACCGAGCAGGACCAGCGCCGAAAGCAACGTCGCCAATATTACACGCCTGATGTCCATATCGACCGGCCGACCTTTCTACTTCACGGGACCACGCCGCAACCGCGGCGGCCCGACCGCACATTTGCGTCCCTCATACCGAACTTGTCAGGGAACGCCAGATGGGTTGGGCTCATAGACGCCCTATTGCATGGACGCTTCTTGAGCAGAGCCGATGTCGGCCACCGCACCGCCGATCGCCCTAGGCGGAGGCACTGGGTCGTATCCGCCCGGATTCCACGGATTGCAGCGCAAGATGCGACTGGCGGCGAGCCAGCTTCCACGCAGCGCGCCATGCGTCTGAACGGCTTCTACGCCATACTCGCTGCATGAAGGATGGAAGCGGCAGTTTGGTCCGGCAACGGGACGTCCGACGATTTGCCAGAGGCGCATGCCGCCGACCAGCGCGCCACATGCGCAGCGCCCAAGCATGCTACGACCGGAGTCGACGCTCACGACAATGCCCCGGTCTTTTTCAGCGCGCGCCGCAGATCCGCGATCAACTCGGAAAAAGGACGGTCGCCCGTTCCGATTCGGCCGATCACCACTAGATCCAGACCGTTCAGCGAAACGTCGCTTTCGACAGACCTCACAGCCTCCCGGAGGCGACGCTTCGCGCGGTTGCGAACAACCGCGTTTCCGACTTTTTTTGTGACGGTAAAGCCAACCCGCCCCGGTTCTCCGTCATTGCGACTGAGAACTTGCAGGACGAGCCCGGGTGTCGGCGCTTTCCGCGCCTTAGCGGCCACAGCCAGAAATTGCGCGCGCTTCTTGAGGCGCGAAGAGCGCTGATCCTGCACGAAGCGCTCCTTTCCGGGGAGCGTTTCCCCGGACGTCATCGCCTGATCAGGCGGAGAGGCGCTTGCGCCCCTTCGAACGACGGTTGGCTATAACCTTGCGGCCGCCGACGGTGGCGATGCGAGCGCGGAAACCATGACGGCGCTTGCGGACCAGCTTGGACGGTTGATACGTGCGCTTCACGGTGGCACTCCTCAGTCAACTACACAAAAAAATGTCGCGACGCTTCGCGGCGAAAAACGCCAGCGTCTGGAAGGCGGGCTTATAGTGAGAGGACCGCCCTGCGTCAACGGCGGGATGCGCGGATATGGAGTCGGCGTGTCATCCGTTTTTCAACGCGCCCGGACACGGCGCCGCCACGAAGGAGCCAATATTTGCGCCGCCCTTACCTCACGGTCCCGGTCTTCCTTGTCGCGTTCGCCACCGCGATCACTACGCGATACGTCCCCATGCCCCAGGGCGGCGCGATTTTTGTAGCGCTGTTGGGCGCTGCGATCGCCGCTGCGCTCACGTTGCGAATCGACTCCGCACGCAACTCGCCAGCGCCGGGCGGTCGAATTGCGGAACAGCCGTCCGACAATCGCGCCACGACGGCTTACATGACTCCCCCCGGAGCAACCGGGGACAATAGCGCAACGATATCACCGAAACTGCGCCACGATCTGCGGGGGTTGATCTCGCCCGCCGTTCTGTCCGCCGATCAGCTTTCGTCGCACGAGGACCCGGAGGTCCGTCGACGCGCGGAGCAAGTGCTGGACGCGCTGGACCGGACGACGGCCCTGATCAAGGCCGCCCGCTAGAACATCATCCGATCAGACGGAATCGGCTGATCGGTTAAAGAAGCCCGCCAAGCCAACAAACCAGAACCTTATCCGTGAACTCTTATGAACGGATAAGGCTCCAAATTAGCCGATTGTCGCTCAACCCTCGGGCCGTACGACTTAAGAGAAACCTCGCCCATGCCGGATCTCCCTCCGCTCAGGAACGCTCGCGAGGTGTCTTGACAACCCATCGAGCAGGGTGGCCCGGAACAGATAATCGGACGCCGCAACTGGGAAGACGGGCGAACGCTCAAGGCTTCAGGCGGCTGCATTGCGAAGCCGCTCCTCCACTCGGACGCTTCCGCCTGCACGGCGCCAGAACCAGAGAGCAACGCATGTACTGCAAGGCAGACGAAGTCTGGTTACGCAGTTCACGCCACGCTTGCGAGAACGCGTGGCGTGAACCTTGTGAAAACAACTGCTTTCAGCGTCAGCGCCGTTCGATAAGCTCGATCTTGTACCCATCAGGATCTTCAACGAAAGCGATCACGGTCGTGCCGAACTTGACCGGCCCCGCCTCGCGCGTGACCTTCCCGCCGCCCGCGCGCACCGCTTCGACCATCGCTGCGACATCAGGCACGCCAACGGCGAAATGACCGAAGCCCGTCCCGACCTCGTAGCCATCGTCCTTGCCCCAGTTATAGGTCAGCTCGATTTCGGCTTGCCCTTCGGCATTACTTGCGTAGCCAATGAAAACAAGCGTGTATTTCCCGTCGGGAACTTCCCGCCGGCGCAGTTCGTGCATACCCAGCAAGCGGTAGAACGCCAGACTGGCGTCCAGATTTTTGACGCGCACCATCGTGTGCAGATAACTGGCCATAATCGACGCCTTTCTTAAATAAAAACAGCACTTTGTCCGTGGCTACGCCCCGGACTGTTCAGCATGTCCGACACCATACAGGAAAAGGCCCAGACGATCGGCCGCCGCGATGCAGGCCGCCGGGTCGGTAAGAAGCGTGCCTCCGGCTTCAAACGCCACACCCGCCAAACCCGAACGCGCCGCCCGATCGATCGTTTGCGGCCCGATGGTCGGCATATCCGCCCGCTTCTCCTGTCCGGGCTTGAGCAGCTTGACCAGAACGCCCCCCTCCCCCGGCTGTCGGCACGCGCCGGCGCGGTCCAGCATAGCGTCAGTGCCCTCCATGGCCTCGACCGTCAGAACGACGCCGTCCTGCACCACGCACCCCTGGCCGATATCAAGGCGTCCGAGAGTCCGCACGACCTCCATTCCCCGTCGGATATCGGAAAGAGAGCGCTCGTCCGGCTGAATTCTCCCCAAAGCGCCCAATCGCCCGAGCGAAGCCGTCAGAAATTCGTGTGCGCCGCGAACAGTGAAGCCTTCTTCGCCAAGAATACGCACCAGCGCGCCCAGCAATCCGTCGTCCCCGGCGAACAGTGCTCGCCCAAGACGGGCGAGGATGCGCGCACCCTCAGCGTCAGGTCGGATATCACGCAGTGAAGGTCGCTTCACCGGGCCGATCAGGACAATGTCGCGGCATCCTTGCTCGCGCAGCTCGGACAGTATTCTGCCTGCAGCAGCGAGGCGCACATAGACATGCGGCCAAGCTCCGACCACAGCCGGTTCCGCGAAGTCCTGAAATGCTATGATGAACGGAGAGCGGCCTGAAGCCGCCACGGCGGCTGCCACCTGCCCCGGGAGAGGCCCGCCGCCAGCCAGAATGCCTACGCCACCGGCGTCTCGCGCCAAAGGGTCGGGCAGGAGAGGATCGTTCTCGGACAATGGCGTCAATCCCCCGTCATCGTCCGGGCGACAGAACGTCAGCCCGCCTCAGTCTCACTGCTGGAACATTCCTCGCGCGCCACGCGGACCAAACCTCTGCGACTCGGCGCTTCAATAAAGCGGAGAATCTCTTCGATCTTCTCATCGCTTCCATAGTGCTCCCGCACCACGCCAATACGCTGGGCGAACACATCGTCTCCACCGCCGCGCGGATAGAGCGTCTGAAACGCCTTGCGCATCCGGTGGATCTGAGCCGAGTCGACGCCGTTGCGCCGCAACCAGATCCAGTGCAGCCCGACCAGCCGCGCCCGGTTTCCAAGTACGCTGCCATACGGAATGACGTCGGCTTCGACGCCGGCCACGCCGCCGACAAGGGCCGCGCGTCCGATCCTGACGAACTGGTGTATCGCCGCCGCCCCCATCACACGGGCGTCGTCGTCGATGGAGACGTGACCGCCCATGACGACGTTGTTGACGATGATCACGCGGTCCCCAAGCGTGCAGTCGTGGGCGACATGCGCGTTGGCCATGATCAGGCAATCGGCGCCGACATGCGTAAGCCCCGAGCCGGTCACCGTGCCGCGATGGATGGTTACATGCTCGCGCACCACCGTGCGCGCGCCGATCTCGCAGCGCGTCGGCTCGCCTTTGTATTTGAGATCCTGAGGAGCAAGGCCGACCGTCGTAAACGGGAAATAGCGCGATTCGGCGCCAAGCGTGGTGCAACCATCGACGACGACATTTGCCACCATCTCCACGCCATCGCCCACGACGACGTCCGGCCCGATCGAGCACCATGGGCCGATCTTGACGCCCTCGCCCAGACGCGCGCCGGGAGCGATCAGCGCAGTGGGATGAATTCCCGGCGCCGTTGACTCCAGACCGGCACGGCTCTCTGAGCGCGCCGCATTCACCGTTTCAACCAGAACTACCTCCATCGACGCCTCAGCTAACCATCGGTGAGCAATAAGGCAATTCGCGGGTCGATGAAAAGATTCCACACGCCCCGGAGGCGGTAAGTAAACGTATCAGCGCGATACAAAGCCCGCCCTGCGCAAAGCGGCTCCGTAGCCCCCCCCCGCGATATGTCAGTCCATGATCATGGCGCTGAACGTCGCCTCGGCGACCGAGACGCCTTCGACACGCGCCACGCCACGGAACTTCCATACATTAGCGCGCTGCCGCTCTTTTTCGACATGGATGCGAACCTGATCGCCGGGGCCTACCGGGCGGCGGAACTTCGCGCCTTCGATCGTCATGAAATAAACGAGTTTGCCTTCAAAGGCCGAACCCAGCGTCAACACGACGAGGGTCGCCGCCGTCTGCGCCATGGCTTCAATCAGCAATACGCCGGGCATCACCGGACGCGCGGGGAAATGTCCCTGGAAAAACGGCTCGTTCACAGAGACGTTCTTGACCCCGACCGCAGACTGCCCGAGTTCGACATCCACCATGCGATCAATCAGCAGGAATGGGTAGCGATGGGGAATCGCTTCCATGATCCGCATGATGTCGACCGTCTCGATGCGCATCGTCGCGCCAGCGTCCTGCGTTTCGCGTTCCTGATCCACGTCTGTCAAACCGCTCCGTTATCGCGTCGCGCCCGTCACGCGCCGCCTTTTCCTTCCGACTGGCTGTCGTCAGCGCCCTCTTCAACACCAGGGCGGCGAGAAAGTCGACGCAGTGTTGCAACATTACGAAAAAATTCTCGGAACGGCATCGCCGGGCTCCCAATGACATCGGCTCCCGCCTCGACGTCCGACATCACGCCGCACTGTGCGCCGACACGGGCTTTCGTCCCAATTTTGATGTGGCCGATCAGCCCCGCCTGCGCCGCTATGGTGACGTAATCACCAAGCTCGGTCGAACCGGAAATCCCGGCCTGAGAGACAACGATACAGCCTTTACCAAGGCGAGCGTTATGACCGATCTGCACCAGATTATCGAGTCGCGATCCCGCGCCGATCACCGTATCCTGTACCGAACCACGGTCGATCGTGGAGTTGGCGCCGATTTCCACGCCGTCCTCAAGGACTACGACGCCAAGTTGCGGCACGGTTTCGAAACCCTGCGGCCCCACGGCGAAACCAAACCCGTCCTGCCCCACACGCGCACCGGGAAAGAGTGTAACCCGGTCGCCAAGCACCGCGTGGGATAGCACGACCTGCGCGCAGATCCGGCAATCTGCGCCGATGCGGACTCCGTCGCCGATCACGGCGTGCGGGCCGATAATCGTCCCGGCCCCGATCTCGACACCTTCTCCGATCACCGCGAAGGGCCCGACCTCACAAGAAGCGTCGACCTGCGCGGACGTGGCGACCACCGCTGTCGCGTGGATCCCGGCCCGCGCTTTCGGCGCGGGATGGAACATGCGGGCGACACGCGACCACGCGAGATAAGGCTGCGCCACCACAATAGCGCCACAGCCGGGAGGAACTCGCGACGCAAAGGCTTTGGCGACAATCACCAGACCAGCCTGAGTGTCGTCCAATGCGGCTACATAACGACGGTTGTCGAGGAAGCTGAGCTCCGTCGGCCCCGCCGCCTGAAGCGGCCCTATGCCGGTGAAGCCTCCCTCAGGAAAGCCTCCCTCGCGCGGAGGTAGCAGGTCACCACCTGCAACCTCAGCCAACGCCTCGGCCGTGAACGGTCCGGCGCGTTCGAAAAAACGCCGGTCAGCCGTCGCATGCCTGCGCTCCACCACGTCGCTCATCGCGCCGCTCTCGATTCAGATCGCGCGAGGCTCACCGCGTCACGCTCACTTCGGCGCTGCGGCTGGAGCCGGAGCAGCCGCCTGCGCGGACGCTGTGGTCGGCATCTTGCCAGATTTCGCAAGCACTTCCGGATCTTCGTTCGGCGCCGGGATATAGACTTTCGGCAGAACGACGTTCAGCTGCGTCGCGACCTCGTTCGTGATGTCCTGCCCGTCGACGTGCAACGCAACCTGCTCGCTATGCATGATCAGGTTCATGCCATGGCTCGAAGCAACGTGCTGAATGACCTGCACCAGTTCCCGCTCGATCTGCCCGAGCGAGACCTGCGCCGCTTCCTGAATGATCCGGTTACGCTCACGGAAGTCGCGCTGGGCCTTCATGACGCGCGATTGCAGGGCGCGTTCCTGGCCCTGAATCTGATCTGCGGACATCGTCTTGGCGGCGGCCTGCAGCTTTTGCTGCTCATCGCGCCAGCCAGCCTGCGCCTTCTGTGCGTCCTGCGCCAGCGCGTCACGACGACCGCCAAGCTCGCGCTCGACCTGCTGACCTGCCATCGACTGGCGCATCACGTCAGCGACGCTGATGATGCCGATCACAGCCGCCGGAGGCGGAGCCGCCTTCGGCAGTTCGGGCGCAGTCGGAATATTGGGCTGCGGCAGCACTGGCGGCGGACGGGAATTGTCAGCCTCCTCACCATCCTGACCGTCGGCCTCCTGCGCCTGCACGGGGGCCGGGCGCGACATATGCGCGGGAGCGGGAGCCGCAGTGGGGTGCGCCGTCTTCGGCACGAACCAGCCGGCGCCGCCGCTGGAGTTGGAGGCCGCCTGCGCATGAGCGGACTCGATGAAGGAATGACCGGGAACGACAAGAACGGCGGCGGCGAGAAGCGCCGCTGCGGACAAGCGAGACATTGTCACCTCAGAATTGCTGACCGAAGCCGAAGCGCAGCAGCTGCGTGCGGTCATTTCGTTTACGCAGGACAGGAATGCCCGCATCAATGTTAATAAGACCGAAGGGGCTCTTCCACGAGAAGCCCAGACCGGTGCTGATACGCGGCGTCAGGGTGTCGCCCGAAACACGCTCGTATTTGTATGGGTAATAGTTGAGCTGGTTAGGGTTGGTGTAGTTGTTTCTCACACGCAGGCCCGCCAGAGCGCCGGTGTCAACAAAGTAACGGCCACGAATACCCATGTCCGCCGCGAACGGCATCGGGAAGTTGACCGTCATTGACCCGGTATAGATGAAGCGTCCGCCCAGAAGGTCTTCCTGCGAATGGATGGCGCCGTCCGCCGGGGACACCGTGGTCTGCCCGACCGCTCGAGGCCCCACGCCGCCGTCAAGGAAGCCGCGCAGATTCTGACCGCCGAGATAGAAGTTGTCGATCACGTCGTGACGGCCATTGCCCCAGTCCGCCAGATAACCGGCGCCGGCAGTAAAGGCGACTGTCCAGTCGTGGTTGCCCATCATATCGTCGAGCGGCAGGTAATATCCGACGTCGACCTTACCGCGGACGTATTTTTCATCACCGCCAGCGCCGGCGAAATCGCCGCCTACGCGGGCCACGAAACCCTTGTGCGGCTGCAGGCGGCTATCGCGCGTGTCGTAGGTAAGCGTCGTGCCGATCTGTGACAGCAGCGAACTGCCGGCCTGATCGAGAATGTAGAAGGACGTCTCGCTCCAGGACCCGCCGATAGTACGATGGATGAGCGAGTAGTTCCACGATTGCGACAGATGGTTCGTATAGGCGTAACCCAGACGGAATGTGACGCCGTACCGCCCTTCCGAATAGTTCTGATACGTCTGATACTTGTTCTCGATGTAGAACAGATCGACGCCCGCGACGAGGTTCCGGTTCAGGAAGTATGGATCCGTGACGGAAAGATCCACCTGCCGCTGGTAATAAGCCATGGTCCCGGAAATACCGGCGTCGACGCCGCTGCCGAGCAGGTTATGCTGCTTGAGACCAAGGTTGCCGATGATGCCGACGTCCGTCGAATAGCCGCCACCGAGCGAGAACTCGCCGGTCGGTTTTTCCACAACGTTCGCCGCCACGTTCACGCGGTCCGGCGCGGAGCCCTGACTCTGGTCGATGGAGACGGAGCTGAAATAGCCCAGATCCTGCAACGCCTGCTTGGAATACTTCTTGTACATCGCAGTGAACGGATCGCCCTCCGCCATCGGCAACTGCCTGCGGATGACGCTGTCCTGCGTGATCGTATTGCCGTTGATGTCAAGGCGCTCGACATACATGCGCGGCCCTTCGCTGACGTCGAAGAGCAGGTTGACGATGCGCTTTTCCGGATTACGGGCGATCTCAGGACGGACCACCGCGAAGGGGTTGCCCTTCGACTGGATGATCTCCTCCATGTTCGTCGCGTTGTGCTGAACCGCGTTGCCGTCGTACCACTGGTTCGGAAACAGCTCGATATACTTACGCAGCGACGCCGCGGGAACGTGGCGAAGACTGGAGCGGATGTCCATCTTGCCGAGCCGGTAACGCGGGCCTTCGTTCAGCGTAAACGTGACGTAGAAGGATTTGCGGTCGGGCGACAATTCGCCCGTCGCGTTGATCATCTGGAAATCGACGAAGCCGTTAGCCAGATAGAAACGGCGCAGCAATTCAGCGTCGTAACGCAGACGCTCCGGGTTGTATTCGTCCGATGAGGAGAAGAACCGGTACCATTGGGTCTCTTTCGAGGAAACCACTCCGGCGAGACGCGCTTCGCTGAAATTCTTGTTTCCGACGAAGGAAATCTTGCGGATCAGCGTCTGAGGCCCTTCGTTGACCTGAAACACCACGTCGACGCGATTATGCGCAAGGCGAACGATTTGCGGCGTCACATCGGCGCCGTACCGCGCCTTCTGCGCGTAGACCTCAAGAATCTTCTGACGGTCGGCCGCAGTCGTCTGCTGGGAGAACACTGCGCGCGAACGCAGGGCGATCACCTTGCGCAGATCCTCATCCTTCGCGGCGTGGTTACCCTCGAAGACGATGCGGTTGACGATGGGGTTCTCGACGACCTGCACCTGCAGGACGTCGCCGGAGCGGTGCAGTGTGACGTCCTTGAACAGGCCGGTGGCGTAAAGAGTCTTCAGGGAACGATCGAGGTTGTCCTGGTTGAAAGTGTCGCCCGTGCGCACCACCATATAGGACAGGACCGTGCTGGCCTCGATCCGGTCGTTGCCATGAACCTCGATATTCTCGATGACCTGGCCGGACGAGTGGCGCTCGCGCTCGGCGGCCCCATTGTGTTCGACGGCTGTATGACGCCTGGCCGGGGCGAACTGCGCTGACGCTTTCGACCCCATGAGCATTGGCAGCAAGCAAACCGAAGCGAGCAAAGCCTTACGTTTACTCTTCAAGACCAGCACCTCTCCGACGGGGAGCAAGGCTCCCGCTGCCACGACCAAACTCACTCGCAAATAGGCTCGTCAACCCGACCCGCATTTCAAGCATAGCGGAAATGCGGGCGCGAACCCAAATGCCGCCGCGCCTGCGAAACCTGAACAGACGCCCGATCGGGACAAATGCTCCCGAATACACTCGCGGAACTATCCGAAATGTCGCCGGGGGCGCAAGCGCCCGGAACATTACGAAACACGCCCAAGCATTTCTCTGAAGCTTTTCGTGCCCTCACCCCGCCAGCGACGCGACCCATTTGAACAGGCCAAAGCTGGAAAGATCGTTGAACGTGGAGAAAAGAAACAGGCAGGCGATCAACGCGAAGCCAGCCTGAAACCCGAGTTCCTGCACCTTGCGCGGCACAGGACGTCCGCGGATCGCCTCGATCGCGTAGAACACCAGACGTCCACCGTCGAGAATCGGCACGGGGAAGAGGTTGATCAACCCGAGATTGACCGACAGAAGCGCCATGAACGACACTAAACTGGCGACGCCATACTGCGCCACCTGACCCGACATCTGCGCGATCCGCAACGGTCCGCCAAGATCTCGCGCCGTATGTCGACCCGTGACCATCTGCCAGAGACCATCCAGCGTCTGCACTGTCACCGACCATGTCTCACGCGCTCCCGCGACCACAGCCGCTCCGGGAGACAGAGGCGCACTTGTGACCGTGGCGAAAGTAACGCCAAGCTGGCCGACAGGGCTCGCCTTGCCGGCGGTGGAAACACTACCGATCGTTACAGGCAGGGAAACGTCCTCGCCGTGACGGCGCACATGCAGCGTTGTCGCCTTGCCCGGCGCTGCCGCCACCACACTTTGCACCGTCGTCACCTCGGGCGTCGACGTGTCGCCAACCGCGAGAATCGCGTCGCCCGAAGCGACACCGGCCGCAGCAGCAGCGCTGCCCGGCGACACGGCGTTCACTTCGTTACGCGCTTCCGGGCGGCCGCAGAACGCGAACAACGCGGAGAACAGCAGGAACGCGAGAAGAAAATTGAAAACCGGTCCCGCGAGAATGACGATGGCGCGCGAACCCACCGGTTTGTCGTGGAAGGTGCGTCCAGGCTCCCAGGCGGCTTTCTGCTCGTCAGTGGCTTCCTCCGGCCCTTCGAAGCCATGCGGCTTCACGAAGCCGCCCAGCGGGATCGGCCCCACGCGCCACTCCGTCCCGGCCTTGTCGGTCCAACGCCAGAGCGGCGGGCCGAAGCCGATTGAGAACGTCTCGACCTTTACGCCCCGCCATCGGGCCGCGAGGTAGTGGCCCAGTTCGTGGATGAACACGAGCACGCCGAGCACGACGACGAACGACAGGATTGTGCGGATCGCTTCATGCATCAGCGTGGCTCCTTGGGAATCGGCGGACTGACGATGTCACGCGGCGCGCTGGATCGTATGCGTCGAAGCCGCCAGGCGCGCTTCCGCGTCCCAGTGAAGAACGGCGTTCAGATCGTCGATGGGCGGGGCACCGAGCGCGTCCATCACTTTCTCCACGACACGGGCGATATCGAGAAAACCGATCTGACCGGCAAGAAACGCCTCGACCGCGACCTCATTGGCGGCAGAGAGGATCGCAGAAGACGCCCCCCCCTCACGCAACGCCCGACGGGCGAGGCGCAGAGCCGGAAAGCGAATCTCGTCCGGCGCCTCGAACGTCAGCGAGCCATACTCCGCGAGATCCAGACGGGGCGAGTTCGTGGCCATCCGGCGCGGCCAGGCGAGGCAGTGCGCGATGGGAATTCGCATATCCGCTGACCCGAGCTGCGCGATAAGGCTCCCGTCGGTGTATTGCACCAGGCTGTGGACGACCGACTGAGGGTGCACCACCACGTCAATCCGGTCTTCGGTCAGATCGAATATCCGTGCGGCCTCGATGACCTCCAGTCCCTTGTTGAACATGGTCGCGGAATCGATGCTGATCTTCGCGCCCATGGTCCAGGTCGGATGCTTTAGCGCCTGGGCGGCCGTCGCTGCTTCCATCGACTCCAGCGTAGCGCTGCGGAACGGACCACCCGACGCCGTCAGAATGATTTTCTCGACCTGATCGGTCTGACGGTCCGCCATCGCCTGAAAGACGGCGTTGTGTTCCGAGTCGACAGGAAGCAGCGTCGCGCCGGCATCCCTGATGGCGCGGAGCATCACGTCGCCCGCGCAGACAAGAGCCTCCTTGTTGGCCAGCGCCACAGTCTTGCCATTGCGGATCGCAGCCAGCGTGGGTTCCAGACCGGCCGCTCCGGTAATAGCGGCCATCGTCCAGTCGACCTCTCGCCCCGAAGCCTCGATTACGGCGACACGGCCGCCGGCAGCTTCTACGCCAGATCCGGCAAGACGTTCGCGAAGCTCGGGGAGAGCTCCTTCGTCGGCGATGACCGCTATTTCCGCGCGCAGCGAGAGGGCCTGCTCGGCCAGAGCGGCGACGTTGCGCCCCCCCACCAACACTCGGACGGAGACGTCGGCGCCAGCCTGCCTGACCAGATCGACAGTGGAGCAACCGATGCTGCCGGTGCATCCCAGAATGTTAACCGTTTTCATAACCATCCCACATTACCCGCATTCGCCGTCGGCGGCGAGCCTGCCCCTTGCGCCAGACCGCGCTTCATCCACCGAGGAAACGTCCCAGCCCCCGCGCCAGACCGTCGAAGCCGACAGACCAGAACGGAAGCCCAGGTTTCGCCAGCAACGACAACAGAGCCGCCAGAGGCGCTGCGGCGAGCAACGCGTCGAAACGGTCCAGCAGACCGCCATGCCCCGGCAGCAGACGTCCGGAATCCTTGACGCCTCTCGCGCGCTTGACTGCGCTTTCCGCGAGATCTCCCGCCTGCGCCGCTATCCCCAGAAGCAACGCCCAACCGGCGCCGCGAACTGCAAACCCTGCGCCCGGAATTGTCGCGACCACGAACCCCGCCACAACAGCGCCCAGCAATCCGCCGACTGCGCCCGACCGCGTCTTACCGGGAGAGATGCGTGGCGCGAGCTTCGGGCCGCCAATCATCCGCCCGGTGACATAGGCGGCGCTGTCGCTCGACACGACCACGGCGATCACGAACACGACGGCCCAGAC
This sequence comes from Acetobacter sp. DsW_063, assembly GCF_002153745.1. Classification (GTDB taxonomy): domain Bacteria; phylum Pseudomonadota; class Alphaproteobacteria; order Acetobacterales; family Acetobacteraceae; genus Acetobacter. Next base: position 16,368 of record NZ_JOPL01000108.1, read on the forward strand.
GCCGCAATCCGCGCCCAGCCGAAGCCACATGAGAGAAAGACCGCCAGCGACGATCACCGCGTTCATCAGCCACAGCGGCGGCCCGAAGACGAAAGCCGTCATCGCGAAGGCTGGCGTGGCTTCCCACCGCCCGCAGAACGCCGAAAGACCTGCACAGAAAGACCATGCGACGAAAAGCGCGCCCCGCCACGAACGTGGGGAAAGTGAGAAAAGGGCGCAGCCTTCGGCGGCCATGCCCGCCATCGTCGCGACGATGAGCAGTCCGTATGCGTAACCGCCAAGACTTATCGCCAGAACAGCGACGATAATAAGCGCCAGAGCAGAGAGAAGGCGGGGGCGCAGATCGCGCCAGTCTCGACCGGGCATGGCGCTGGACGGCTGTGTGGATGCCAAGGTCACGCCGGGCGGGCGCCGAAGCGCCGTTCGCGTCGCGCGTAGATGTCGAGCACCCGGGTGAAGGACGCCTCATCGAAATCCGGCCAAAGCGTGTCGAGAAACACCAGTTCCGCGTAGGCGCTCTGCCAGAGCAGGAAATTGGACAGGCGATGCTCGCCACTGGTGCGCACGATGACGTCCGGATCTGGCACGCCCGCCGTCAGCAGGCGGGCCGACAGCGCCGTTTCGTCGATCGCCGACAGCGCGATATCCCCCCGCTGCACGGCCTCCGCCAGCGCGCGCGCGGCGTGAACGATATCGCCGCGCCCGCCATAGGAGAGAGCCAGCAGAAGGGTCAGCTGGGTGTTGCTGGCCGTGAGGGCTTCCGCGCGCTCCAGCTCGGCAACCAGATCGGGACCGAAACGACCTAGATCGCCAACGAAACGAATCCGCACGCCTTCCTTGTGCAGTTCGGCAACCTTATGGCGCAGGTAATATTTCAGGAGGCTGGTCAGATCCGCGACCTCGGTCGGTTCGCGGCGCCAGTTCTCCGAAGAAAATGCATAGAGCGTCAGATACTCGACGCCCTTGGCCTTGGCGGCCCGCAGACAGCGGGACACGGCCTCGGCCCCGGCGCGATGACCGGCGACCCTCGGCAGTCCGCGCGCAGCCGCCCAACGTCCGTTGCCGTCCATTATAATGGCGACATGGACCGGAAGATGCGCGTTCGAGGCAGTGGAGGCGGGCGACGCGCTCGATACGGCCGCGCCCGTCGTGGATGACATGACGTGTTTCAGACCTGCTTGATCTCGCGTTCCTTGTCCGCGAGCATTTCGTCGATCTTTTTTACATACTGATCCGTGAGTTTCTGGATCGAGTCCGACCACGCCTTGACGTCGTCCTGACTGATGTCGCCCTTCTTCTCGAACCCCTTCGTCTGGTCCATGCCGTCGCGACGCACGCCGCGCACGGCGACCTTGGCGCCTTCGGAGTAGCGACCAGCGGCCTTGGCCAACTCGTTACGGCGCTCCTCGGTCAACTGGGGAATCGGCACGCGGATGGTCTGCCCTTCGCCCGCCGGATTCAGACCCAGTCCCGCGTCGCGAATCGCCTTCTCCACAACGCCCGCCAGAGCCCGATCCCAGACCTGAACCGTCAGCATTCTTGCTTCCGGAACGGCGATGGTGCTGACCTGAGACAGAGGAACCTCACCGCCATAGGCTTCGACCCGGACAGGCTCCAGCAGGGCCGCGTTCGCGCGCCCGGACCGCAGGCCGGCGAAATCCCGGCGCAGGCTTTCGAGCGCGCCTTCCATCCGGCGTGTCAGGTCTTCCGTAAGCGTGTTCAGATCAGCCACAACGGCTCTCCCACAAACTGATTGGGACGGCACATGGGCCGTCGCCTCTAAACCCCGACCCCACAAGGTCGGGAAGCGTCAAACTCAGCCTCGTCAAAGGCGGACGTTACAGTCCCGACGGCGCCTGACTTTCGATCAGGACACCTCCTCGATTCGCGTGAACTTGCCCTCGCCCTTCATGACGCGCTCAAACGCGCCCGCCTCGTGAATGTTGAACACGATGATCGGCAGGCGATTCTCACGTGCAAGACTGATCGCGGCTGCGTCCATGACGTTCAGGTCACGGGCAAGGACTTCGAGGTAAGTGAGCTGCTCGTAGCGCTCTGCGTCCGGATTCTTGCGAGGGTCGGCGCTGTAAACGCCATCCACCTGTGTGCCCTTCAAAAGGCAATCACAGTCCATTTCCGCAGCGCGAAGCGCCGCGGCGGTGTCGGTGGTGAAGAAGGGGTTGCCGGTCCCGGCAGCGAAGATCACGACCCGACCCTTCTCCATATGACGAACTGCGCGACGCCGGATATACGGCTCGGCGATGGACGACATGTGGATGGCCGACATGACGCGCGTGGGAACGCCCTCTCGCTCAAGAGCGTTCTGCACCATCAGCGCGTTGATGACCGTCGCCAGCATCCCGGCGTAGTCGCCCTGCGCCCGGTCCATGCCGCGCGCCGCAGCGGTCAGCCCACGGAAGATATTGCCGCCGCCGACGACAAGGCAAACCTCGACGCCGCTGCTGGAGACCGCCGCGACGTCCGCGGCGATACGGTCGACGGTGTTGGCGTCGACGCCATACTGACCGGCGCCCATCAGCGCCTCCCCGGATATCTTCAGGAGAACTCGCCGGGCGGCGGGAGCGGCGTCGGTGCTTTCGGTCATTGGGCCTCGATGCGCAGACTGTCAGGGATGATCCGCGCAGCCGAAATATGTGAACCCCGGCGCGCGTTTCCGTCGCCCGTCATATCGCTCAGGCGCGGTCGCCACAAGCGCCGGAGGCGCCTTTCTCGTTAACGAGACCGCTGGACGCCGACCATTAACAGTTTTCAAACGGAAGAGCCCCGAAGGCTGGCGCCTCAGGCGTTGTCGTCCAACCCGATGGCGCGCAGGCGGGCTCGCTCTTCATCCCACCCGGCTCGCTCTTTTACGTTCAGGAACAGATGGCACGTCCGCTCGAGCAGCGATCCCAACTGCTTTCGGGCCCGCTCGCCTATCTCGCGGATGCGCTTTCCCTTCTCACCGATCAGGATCGCCTTGTGGCTGGCGCGACCAACATAGATCGTCACGTCGATCCGCACCGAACCATCCGGGCGTTCAGTGAAGCTCTCGGTCTCCACAGTCGCGCCGTACGGCACCTCCTCATGCGTCTGCAGGAACACCTGCTCGCGGACCAGTTCCGCCGCCAGAAGACGGTCGGGGAGATCGGTCAGATCGTCTTCTGGATAGAGATACGGTCCGGGCGGAAGCGCTCCGGCCAGCACGTCGAGAAGGTCGTCGACGCCGCCGCCCGTACGCGCGCTGATCATGAACACATGCTCGACGTCGATCATGCCCGAAATTTCCGCCGTAAGCGGCAGCAGCGCCGGAGCGGGCACCAGATCAGTCTTGTTGAGCACGAGCCACACGCGGCGTTTCGCTTTCGCGAGATGTTCCACCACGGCGCGGGCCGCCTCGTCGAGGCCCGAGCGCGCATCGATCAGCAGCAGCGTGACGTCGGCGTCCTCCGCCCCTGCCCATGCCGCCGCGACCATGGCGCGATCCAGCTTGCGGCGCGGCTTGAAGATGCCCGGCGTGTCCACCAGCAATATCTGCGTGCTCTCGCGCATCAGAATGCCGAGCACGCGGAAGCGGGTCGTCTGCGCCTTCGGGCTGACGATCGACAGCTTGGCGCCCGCCATCTTGTTGAGAAGGGTCGACTTGCCGGCGTTGGGCGCGCCGACCAGAGCCGCGAATCCGCAGCGAGTTTCCTGTGTCATCGCCTTTGGCGCCCTTTCGGCTTGTACAGCCCGTTCACGAGGAGGCGCCGAAACGCGTCAGCAGATCGGCGGCGGCGGCGCTTTCCGCCGCCCTCTTGTTTCCTGCCTCTCCCTGACCGGAAAAACCGGCCACATGCGCCTGCACGACAAAGCGCGGCGCGTGGGAGGGACCGTCGGCGCTTAGCATTTCGTAAGCGGGCAGCGCCAGCCCCCGCGCCAGCGCCCATTCCTGCAACGCAGTCTTGGGATCCTTCGGCGGACGCCCCTGCGCCACGATTGCGTCGGTCCAGAAACGCCGCACCAGCACTCGGGCGGGGGCGAGGCCGTCATCGAGATAAAGCGCGCCAAGCAGCGCCTCGACCGCGTCGGCCAGCACGTTCGCAGTGTTACGAATTCCGATCCGCTCTTCATGCGCAGCCACATCGAGGGCGGCAGGAATATCGAGCGCCAGCGCCACTTCGGCGAGAGTCGTCCGCGAAACCAGCTGAGCGTGACGCGAGCCGAGCGCCCCTTCCTGCTCGGACGGGTACCGCTCCAACAGCCACTCCGCCATCAGCAGGCCGAGCACGCGGTCGCCAATGAACTCGAGACGTTCATTTGACCCGGCGCCACGTGTCGCGCGCTTACCGCGCCCGGTGGCGCGTTGATGCGCCGCCGATCGGTGAGTCAGCGCTTCCCGCAGAAGATCCGGGGCGCGAAACTGATGCCCTATCGCCTGCTGCAGCCGCTCGAGTTCGACCGGGTTTGAGCCGCTCATGGCTCAGTGAACGCCTTTCAGCAACCGGCTCCAGCGGATCTCGGACGGCCACGCCCAGATCTGCCACCAAGGGTGGGTCATATCGACGGAGAAGAACACCAACTGCGCCCGACCTACGAGGTTTTCTATGGGCACGAACCCCAGATCCTCCGGGTCGTCGCCCATGAAACGGCTATCGGCGCTGTCGTCGCGGTTGTCGCCCATGGCGAAGAAATGACCGGGCGGCACGATGTAGTCCGGCGTGTCGTTCTGCATACCCTCATCCGTGAGTTTCAGAATCTCGTGCCCCTGAGGCGGCTGAGTCCGTCCGCCAGGCAGAGTCTCCATGCAGAGTTGCCCCTCCATGTGGGTATGGTGTTCGTCGATAGCGGTGTAGTCACCCGCCGGAGGACAGGAAACCTGCTGCCCGTTGAGGAAAAGCAGCCCGCCGCGCACCTGCACATGGTCGCCGGGCAATCCGACGATACGCTTCACGTAATCGATCGAGTTGTCCTTGGTGAACCGGAACACTGCCACGTCGCCACGATGCGGTTCATGGTAGAAAATGCGACCGCTGAAGATGTCCGGCGAAAAAGGGAACGAGAACCGGGAATAGCCGTAGCTGTATTTCGAAACCCAGAGATAGTCGCCGACCTGCAGGGTCGGAATCATGGAGCCGGACGGGATATTGAACGGCTCGAAGAAAAACGTCCGGGCGACAACGACGACCAGAACGATCGTAACGAACGAGCGCGCGGTTTCGATCAAATTCTGAATGAACGAGGGCGAAGTCTGCGCCGTGTCCTGCGTGGAAGCCATATCGTCACTGTACTCCATCGAGAAGGTCTTCCACATCGCCCGCCGCGGCGCCATCGCTCGCGACAGCTTCCGGCGATCGCTCACGATCGACGCGAACTCCGATCATGACACGTCGTCAACAACAACGACGACGTCAGCCGGCGGATGAAGCCGCCCACCCCCTTCCCTGTCAAGCGACTCTGCTCCGGGGAGCCTGCTCCGGCGCACTACCAGACCCGTTGCGTCCGAGGCCCCAAGCCGCAGTTGACCCTCAGGCCGGCAAGGCTTCGATGATTACCTGAGCCAGTGCGTAGGGCGTATCGTCAGTCATCGTCAGGAAAAGGCGCGCCACCATGCCAGGCGGCGTAAGCGCTGCAAGCCGCGCCGCGGCGCCGCCCGTCAGCGCCAGCGTAGGTTGGCCGGAGGGCAGATTCCGCACGCCCATCGTGCTGTGGAACACGCCATTCGAAAATCCAGTCCCAAGCGCCTTAGAGCACGCTTCCTTGGCAGCCCACCGCTTCGCGTAGGCGCCGATGCGCGCCTGTCCGCTTCGACGTTCGGCCCGCGCGCGCTCCTGCTCCGTGAACACGCGCTCAAGAAAGCGATCACCGAAACGCTCGATGGAGCGCTCGATGCGCCGCATGTCGCACAGGTCCATTCCCAGCCCGAGAATCATGGCGTCGTCCTTCGGCGCAGATCGACCGTCAGGACCGCGCGCGCTCGACCTGGGAAATGCCCGTGGCGGAGCGCAGGCCGCCGATGAGGCCGGAAAGATGCTTCAAATCGCGCACCTCCACGTCCACGAGAATCTCCATGAAGTCGAGCTGGCGATTGACGATCTTGAGGTTGACGATCGCGCCGTCCTGTTTGGACACCGCGTTGGTGACAGTGGCGAGCACCTGCGGCTCGTTGGCGGCGATCACCGTGACGCGACCGACGAACGGCTCCGCGCCCTGTCCGCCATGGCCGATGGCCTGATAATCCCAGTCGACGTCGAGGAACCGCTCCGGCGTCGCCGCGAAGGCCTCCAGCGTCTGGCAGTTGACGTTGTGCACAGTCACGCCTTTGCCGTTGGCGACCACCCCGACGATGCGATCACCCGGCAGCGGGTGGCAGCACCCGGCGAAATGCACGGCGATGCCTGCGCCGAGGCCAACCAGCGGCGATCCCGTCGTGCGCGGCTTGGTCGGGGCCGTCCGCGCCATGAAACCCGGCACCATGCGCGGGCCTCGCGGCGCGCGGCGCAACTCTGGATAGGCCGCGTGCACAACGTCTTTTGGACCAAGATGGCCGCCGCCGATGGCCACGTACAGGTCTTCGATGGAAGCCTGCTTCAGTTCCTTGAGAACGCTGTCGATGATTTTTTCCGAACCATCCACGCCTTCCTGACGGAACGCCTTGGCCAACGCAGCCTTGCCCGAGTCGATGGACGCCTGCCGCTGCTGGGCTGTGACGTAACGGCGGATGCGCGCGCGCGCCTTGCCGGTGACGACAAAGCGTTCCCAGGACGGCGACGGGGCGCCGCCGCGGGCGGTCATGATCTCGACCTGATCGCCGTTCTGCAGTTCGTAGCGCAGGGGAACGAGGCGGCTGTTGACCTTCGCGCCGACGCAGGTGTCGCCGACCTGGCTATGCACCGCGTAGGCGAAGTCGATCGGCGTCGCGCCGCGCGGCAACGGAATCAGCTGTCCCTTCGGCGTGAAGCAGAAAACCTGATCCTGATAGAGTTCGAGCTTGGTGTTTTCGAGAAACTCGTCCGGCGCAGCAGAATCTTCCAGAATTTCAAGAAGATCCTGAACCCAGCGCGGACGCTTCATCGCGCGCGGGCTCTGCGCTTCCGCGTCAGGCGTGACGCCTTCGGGAAGCTGCTTGTACGCCCAATGGGCGGCCACGCCGTTCTCCGCGATGTCGTGCATGTCCGCAGTACGGATCTGCACCTCGATCTTCTGGTTGCGCGGATGCCGCAGCGTGACGCCGGTGTGAAGGCTCTGGTACCCGTTGGCCTTGGGCGTGGAGATGTAGTCCTTGAAGCGCCCCGCAATCATCGGCAGCGCGGCGTGGATGGCGCCGAGCGCGACGTAGCAGTCCTCGCGCGAATCGACGATGACGCGGAACGCCATGATGTCCGAGAGCTGCTCGAACGCCACATTGCGTTTCTGCATCTTCTCCCAGATGGAGAAAGGCGATTTCTCGCGCCCCGTCACCTCGACGCGCTCGACCCCGGCTTCCTGACACATACGGGTCAGTTCGCCGCGCACCTCCTCGATCACGTCCGCGCCCTGCCCGCGCAGATAGTTCAGACGCGCACGGATCGTCGCGTCCGCCTCCGGTTCAAGCTGCGCGAAAGACAGGTTCTGCAACTCTGTCTTGACGCGATCCATACCGATGCGCCCGGCGAGCGGCGCATAGATGTCCATGGTTTCGCGTGCGATGCGCTTGCGACGGTCGTCGCGCTGCACGAAATGCAGCGTGCGCATGTTGTGCAGACGATCGGCCAGCTTGACGATCAGCACGCGAATGTCGCGCGACATCGCCAGTACGAGCTTGCGGAAATTCTCCGCCTGCTTCGTACGGTCGGATTGCAGTTCGAGACGGGTCAGCTTGGTGACGCCGTCCACCAGCTCCGCGATCGTCGACCCGAACTGCTCACGCAGGGATTCGACCGTGAGACCGGTGTCTTCGATCGTGTCATGAAGCAGGGCGGTCGCTATCGACGCGACGTCGAGATGGAAGCCGGCGAGGATCAGCGCAACGTCGAGAGGATGCGTGATGTACGGATCGCCGTTGTCACGAAGCTGCGTCGCATGAGCCGCAGCAGCGACCTCGAACGCCCGCTCGACAAGCCCCAGGTCGGCGTCTGGATTATACTGACGAATGCGCCTGAGAAGCTTCTCAGGCGATATGACCTGACCGTGCGACGCGGCCAGAACAGCTCCGGCGGACGCGCTGGAGGGCGCGCCTACCGAAATGGCGACGTCGGCCGCGCCCTGAGCTTCAGCCGTCATGTCGCGCAACGCCAAGCAGAACGCGCCGCGTCAGGCGCGAGATATAAAAATGGTTGCCTAAAGGCGCGCTCAGCGCCGTCCCCGGCCACCGAGCTCGGCTTCGATAGCGGCTTTGTATTCTTCCGGAGAAAGATCCGTGATCTCTTCTTCGGCGGCGCTCTCCTGCAGACCGAAAATATTCTGGTCTGTCGGGATGAGATCGAGCACTTCCTCGTCGGCGGGCTCCGGCTCCGGCGCACGAGCCAGCGAGCGCACCAGATCGCTGCGCAGACCCTCAAGCGGCACCGTCTCCTCGGCGATCTCGCGCAGGGCCACGACAGGGTTCTTGTCGTTGTCGCGGTCCAGCGTCAGCTCTTCGCCACGGGACAAGTTACGCGCACGTTGCGCAGCAAGCAGAACGAGGTCGAAGCGGTTCGGCACCTTCTCGACGCAATCCTCAACAGTGACGCGCGCCATTGGCAGCCTCCGCGAAATTCGTTGGAAAAGACCCTACTACCATCCGGCAGGCCGTTAGGGAAGAGCGACGACGTCGGCAGGTAGACGCCGGATGGCCTGCGGCTCAAGCCTGTCGATCAGCTCCTGCACGGTCGCTCCCAAAATCGGATGCTTCCAGTCGGGCTCCACATCGCGCAACGGAAGCAGGACGAATGCACGCTCATGCGCACGCGGATGTGGCAGGACCGGAGAGCCGTCGCGCCTGACCTCCCCGCCCGCGTCGATCAGATCCAGATCGAGCGTGCGCGCAGCGTTGAGTTCGCCCCGAACGCGCCCGTAATCTGCCTCTATGGCGTGAAGGCGCTCAAGAAGCGTTTCGGGCGAAAGAAAAGACCTACCAAACGCCACCCCGTTCACGTATGGTGGCTGGCTCGAAGCCGGGATCGCTTCGCTTTCGTACCATGCGGAAACCCGCTCGACCGACAGGCCCGGGATTTCCCGAAGCGCCTGCACGGCGGCCTCGCAGGTCGCCAGAGGCGAAGCTCCCATGACACCCGCCCCCAGCGAACGTGGAAGATTGGCGCCTATAGCGATCAGGACCTGCATAACACCCTACGCGTGAACCGCGCTTCGTCCCCACTCCCCACGACCACGCTTCCCCCAAACACAAGATAACGATAGCTTAACTAGTTTATCGGTAAGATCCGACGCATTCAAGGAAGAGACTGAATGATTATCCGCAGCACAGAACGAACGGCATTATTTATCGACGGCTCCAGTCTTTATTCGGCTTCACGGGGGCTGGGCTTTGATGTTGATTACCGCAAGATGCTCGAATTTTTTACATCGCGATGCAATCTTTTGCGCGCCTATTACTATGCAGCTATTCTAGACACTGAAGAATATTCGCCCATCAAGCCGCTGACCGACTGGCTATCGTACAACGGCTACTTTCTTGTTACAAAGACTGCGCGCGAATTCACCGATCACAACGGTCGGCGGCGCATCAAGGGCAACATGGACATCGAAATCGCGGTGGACATGATGGAGGCCGCGCCTCGGCTCGATCACGCGATCCTCTTCACTGGTGATTCCGATTTCCGCCGCGCCGTGGAGGCCGTGCAGCGAATGGGTGTGCGCGTGTCGGTCGTTTCGTCGATGCGTTCCTCTCCTCCGCTGATCGGGGACGATCTGCGCCGACAGGCCGACCGGTTCGTCGATCTGGCGGATATCGCCGACGAGTTCACGCGCCGCCCCGCCGAGCCACGGACGCGTCAGGCCCCGATCCGGCACCCGGCCGACCAGCTCAGCGAACCCGACGATCTCGACAACGAATGATCCGTCGCAAGAACGCGCCAACATGCCGATCGGAGGAATTTGCGACGTCCGCCGATCGGTCGCACAGGGAACTTAGGTCCCGGTGAGCCAGATGCTGCTCACTACCCAGGAGGTCACTGACGCTCCCGACGACGATTGTCAGCTATGTCCCCGGCTGGCGCAGTTGCGCAGCGCAAATCGACGAAACCACCCCGGAGTTGACCACGCGCCTATCCGCGCATGGGGGTCACGAGACGCCAGCGTCCTCATCGTGGGACCGGCACCCGAGACCAGAAAAGGCGCACTTCAGGGGCCGTTCTTCGGCGACAGAAATGCCAGCGCCATTTTCTGCGAAACGCTGATTGAGCACGGGCTTGCGACCGGACATTACGCGTCGGACGACGCTATCGGCCTACGTTCCGATCATTGCCGGGTGGTCGGTGCCGTCCGATGCGCGCCACCCGCAGCCCTGCCGCAACCTGCGGAAGTTCACGCTTGCAACGCCTTCCTCAAGGCCGAACTCCGGGCGATGCCCAATCTTCGGCTCGTGCTGGCCATCGGCGCTCTGGCGCACAACGCCACCATCGCGGCGTGCGGCATGCCGATGGCGCGTCTCGGCTTTCAGCATGGGCGCGTAGCCACACTGCCGGACGGGCTTATTATCGTCGATTGCAGTCTGTTGTCGGCACATAACCCGAGAGACCAACTGGTCTGTCGTGAAGTATTCAGCGCCATCGCCACGATCGTAGTCGAGACGCTCAGGCGGCAAGGCCAGTAAAAGGTCTGCCGCCTAAAAGAGCCCCTGCCCGATATTGCGGGCGACCAGGACGAAACTTGCAAGCCAGACCGACTTCAGCTTCGCGGAAGTCACGCGCTCCACTAAGCGAGCACACGGGCGGAATAAGCAATCCCGCCCGCAAGAACCCCTCTTCACAATCAGGGAGCCGCTGGCGGGAGACGATCAAAACGACTGGTCGTCGCCGCCGCCGCCCCAATCGCCACCACCACCCCAATCGCCGCCGCCAGCGTCGAAACCCTGATCGACGGACGTCCCTGCGCCAGAGAACGGGTCGCCTCCAACGTCAGAGCCGTAATTGTTGTTGATGATTGTCTCTCCAGGAGCTCCCCAGCCACCGCCAAGGTCGCCGCCGCCGTGATGCCCGCTGAACAGACCTTCAAGCGCGTTCGCAGCCATCATGCCGCCAGCGACGCCAGCCGCAGTCGTCAGGGCTGAGCCCAGAAAGCCCGAACCGCGCTGCTGAAACATGCCAGGCTGAAAACCGGGGGGCATGGGCTGCATCTGCGGCTGCTGCGCGCCGTATCCATAGCCGGGCGCCGCCTGACCGCCCCAACCCGGAGGTGGCGCCGTCTGGGCGCGTTGCTGACCGCCACCGAAAAGGCCGCCGAATATGCCGCCGGATGGCCGCGCCTGACTCTGCGCCTGTTGCAGCGCCTGCTGGGCCTGCTGCAGTTGGAACTGCAGTTCCCTGATACGATTCTGCGCCTCGACGAGTGCTGCTTCCTGCACCACCGCCATCTGTGTGATCCGGTAGCGGGCCTCCGGATACTGCTCGAGATTCTGAGCGATAAAGCGGTCCGCCTCCGGGTCGATCGGCGGCAGATTGGGTCGCGTGGCGGGCACGCTGCCGAAACCGGACTGCGGCGCGCCGCCAACGCGTGCGATGAATTTCGAAATCAGGTCGCGTTCTTCGGTGTTCATGCTTCGTGCCCTTTCAGACTACTCTTGCGCCGATATTTTGAGCGCCGGGGAAACCACGCGCAAGCGTATGGCGTATCGCCCAAAATTTTAATTTCGTCATAAAACGGCCATGCGCGCGTTCGACGTCAGGCCGACAGTCTTTGATCTTATCCGTAAAGGACGGTCAGTGACGCGGATGCGAGCCGATGCGCGTTCATGACGAAGCCGACATACGCGGGAGACGCGTCGGCGGGGACGTCCAGAGTCGGCACGTCCAACGCAGTTACAGTGAAGACGTAACGGTGAACGCGACCTGGCGGCGGCGCGGCCCCGCCGTAACCCGGCGCGCCGAAATCGGTACGGGTTTGCCGCACGTTCTCGGGCAGGCCGCCTTTACCAGAGCCTGCGCCCTCGGGAAGCGCCGTCACTGTCGCCGGGAGGTCGATGACCACCCAGTGCCACCAGCCTGAGCCAGTAGGCGCATCCGGATCGTATGCCGTGACGACGAAGCTTTTGGTTCCTTCCGGCGCCCCGCTCCACGCCAGAGGCGGAGAGAGATTGTCACCCGTCCGCCCCATGCCGGAATAAACCTGCGCCTGTGGCATCACTGCGCCGTTGGTCAGGGTCGCGCTGGTCAGTGTGAAGGTCATTGGATTATCCCCCTGTCACGATAGATGGGCTTTCTCGTGAAAGCGTCTGCGTCGAACCGACCTCTCGCCTCACCAGTTGAGGCTGATAAGCCAGAACTCCTCTGAAGTGAGGGTGACCCCCTGGCCGCAAGCGGTGGAGTCGGCCGCTGCGCTGGCCAGAGCCGCGATACGCTCGACCATGATGATCTTGCGCTGATGCGCCTCCGACGCCTCGGTAGACGTCTTCAGCACGTCGAGCGAAACTTTGGCGGCCTTCGCGACCCGCACGGCGTCGAGCAAAGCATAGGACATGGGCAGGTTCCTCAAAGCCATGGCGCGACCGTCAGGGCCGCGCGCGTTGGGCAGAAAATGGCGCTCCTGACCGGCCGCATCAACCCCGCCATGACAAGGAGGCGCGCGGAACCATACTCCGCTCAGGAATACGTCCGTCCGCGCGCCCCCCGTAAAGGCTGTCCGAAGCCGCAGGCGTCAGCGGGAACGCATGACGGCATGACGGCATGAAACGCGCCTGACCAGCCTCCATCCGGGACTGCGTCTCGCGGCGTAGCGCCTGCGGCAGTCGCAGCCAGCCGCATTTGCGGGAGGCGCCCAAGCCAACGCAATGCTGGCGCGCGAAGCCGATTCCCCTTAAACGCTGCGGCCCATGACCGACCGCACAGCAGATTACGATTTCGACCTGCCTCAGGAGTCGATCGCGCAAAGTCCGGCGCGACCAAGGGACAGTGCGCGCCTGCTGGACGTGACGCAGACAGGCCTCGCCGACTGTACGATGCGTGAGTTTCCCGACCTGCTGCGACCGGGCGATTTGCTCGTGGCCAACGACACGGCTGTCATTCGCGCCCAGCTTCGCGCACTACGCGGCGAAGCGAAGATCGGCGTGACGCTCGATCGCATCCTGCCGGACGGAAGCTGGCACGCGCTGATCCGCAATGCGCGGCGCCTGCGCGTAGGCGACAGGCTGACGTTCCCCGGCGCACGGGCCGAAGACGTCGCGGACGTGCTGGAACTGGAAGACGGCGGCGGCGCCACGCTGCGCTTCAGCGCCGAAGGCGACGCCTTCGACGCCTTCCTTCAGGCCGCGGGAGCGCTGGCGCTTCCGCCCTATATCCACCGCCCGGCAGGTCCGACCTCCGAGGACGAACGCGATTACACGACGATTTTCTCCGCCCACAAGGGCGCGGTCGCGGCCCCGACCGCAGGGCTGCATTTCACGCCGGACCTGCTGCGACGCATCGACGAGGCGGGGATCGAGCGCAGGACGCTCACGCTGCATGTCGGCGCGGGCACGTTCCTGCCGGTGCGGGCCGAGACGCTGACGGGCCACAAGATGCACGCCGAACGCGGCGTCGTGACGGCGGAAACGGCGGATGCGATCGACGCCGCGCGCGCCCGTGGCGGGCGGATCGTCGCTGTCGGCACCACGACGCTCCGGTTGCTGGAAAGCGCCGTGGACGAGCAGGGCGTGGTACGTCCCTTCGATGGGGAGACCTCGATCTTCATCACGCCGGGCTTCACGTTCCGGGCGGTGGATATGCTGCTCACCAATTTTCATCTGCCACGCTCGACACTGTTCATGCTTGTCAGCGCCTTCGCCGGGACCGAACGCATGCGCGGGGCCTATGCGCACGCGGTGCGGGAAGGCTACCGTTTCTATTCTTATGGCGACGCGTGCCTTCTGCGACGCGAGGACAACCGATGATTGGCGACCGATGACCAAGGCCTGCCCCCTGCCTGCGACCCGCACGACCGCCCCGCTCCGTCTTGAGCGCTCTGCCGGGAGGCGCGTATGACCGCTTTCAACTGGCGGTGCGAGGCGGTTGACGGCCGCGCCCGCGCAGGCGTTCTCGAAACCGCTCATGGTCCGGTGGCGACGCCGACCTTCATGCCCGTCGGCACGGTCGGAACGGTGAAGGCGATGACCATGGACGCCGTGCGCTCCACGGGCGCGGGGATCGTGCTGGGCAACACCTATCACCTGATGCTGCGGCCGGGCGCCGAGCGGGTCCGCGCCCTGGGCGGACTGCACCGGATGATGGACTGGCCGGGTCCGATCCTGACCGATTCGGGCGGATTTCAGGTCATGTCGTTGGGCGCGCTGCGCAAGCTCGATCAGGACGGGGTGACGTTCCAATCGCATATCGACGGCTCAAAGCACCGGCTCGATCCAGAGCGCTCCACGGCGATCCAGTATGTGCTCGACGCCACCATCACCATGTGTTTCGACGAGTGCCCCGCCCTGCCCGCCGAGGCCGAGGCCATCGCCGCCTCGATGCGGCTGTCGATGCGCTGGGCGGCGCGGTCGCGTGAGGCGTTCGTGCAACGTGAGGGCTACGGGCAGTTCGGCATCGTGCAGGGCGGCGTCGAGCCGGAGCTGCGCGCCGAGAGTGCGAAGGCGCTGTGCGACATCGGATTCGAAGGGTATGCGATCGGCGGTCTGGCCGTCGGCGAGGGACAGGAGCTGATGTTCGCGACGCTCGACGTCACGACGCCGCTGCTGCCGGGCGACAAGCCACGTTATCTGATGGGCGTCGGCACGCCAGACGATCTTCTTGGCGGCGTCGAGCGCGGCGTGGACATGTTCGACTGCGTCATGCCGACGCGCGCTGGCCGCACAGCCCGCGCCTACAATGAACGCGGCACATTGAACCTCCGCAACGCCCGCTTCGCTACCGACGCGCGGCCGATCTCGCCGGATTGCGACTGCCTCGCCTGCTCGCGGCACTCACGCGCCTATCTGCATCATCTGTTTCGCGCCGACGAGATTCTCGGACCGATGCTGCTGACCTGGCACAACCTCGCTTATTACCAGCGTATGATGCGCGGCCTGCGCGCGGCGATCATCGCGGGCGACCTCGCAGCGCACGGCGCGGCCCTGCGCGCGGCGTGGGCGCAGGGTGACTGGACGGAGGACGAATGGCCGCAGCCTTCGATCCCGCCGGTTCCCTGAGCGGAGACGCCAAAGGGAACAATCCGCACGCGGCCGCTCTGGCTGACCGTCTGCGCGACAAGGCTTTCGCGCTGGGTTTCGACGCGTTCGGGATCTGCGACACGAACCTGGGGGGTGAGGCGCGCGAGCGGCTGCGCGCCTTTCTCGAGGCCGGACGTCACGGCGCGATGACGTGGATGACCGAGCGAACAGAAGCACGGTCGCATCCGAACGGATTATGGCCCGAGGCGCGAAGCGTCGTCGCGCTCGGCCTGAATTACGGTCCGGACGGCGACGCCCTCGCCACTCTGGATCGTCCTGATCGCGGCAACATCTCCGTTTACGCCCGCAACCGGGATTATCACGACATCATCAAGGGATTGCTCAAGCATCTGGCGCAGTTCCTTGTCGCCGAAGCCCGCAGGCGCGACCTTCCCGCCGAGGTCAAGGTGTTCGTCGACACGGCGCCCGTGCCCGAAAAACCTCTGGCGGAACGAGCGGGGCTCGGCTGGCAGGGTAAGCACACCAATCTGGTGTCGCGCACGCACGGAAGCTGGCTGCTGCTGGGCGAGATCTACACGACGCTGGCCCTGCCGCCGTCGTCGCTTTCGGGCGGACGGTGCGGCAGTTGCACGCGGTGCCTCACAGCCTGCCCGACAGAAGCGTTTCCAGCGCCATATCAACTGGATGCGCGGCGATGCGTGTCTTATCTCACCATCGAACACCCGGGACCAATTCCGCATGAATTTCGCGAGGCCATGGGCAACCGGGTCTACGGTTGCGACGATTGCCTCGCCGTCTGTCCGTGGAACCGGTTCGCCTCGGCGTCTCGTCAGGCGAAGCTTCAGGCCCGCGAGGATCTGACGGCGCCGCGCCTCGCGGAGCTCGCAGCTCTGGACGACGCCGGGTTTCGAGCACTGTTTTCAGGATCGCCTATCAAGCGAATCGGGCGAAACCGATTTGTCCGCAACGTCATGATCGCAATCGGCAACTCAGCCGAAGTCTCGCTGCTGCCTGTGGCGCAGGCGCGATGCGACGATGGCGATCCCGTCGTGGCCGAGGCCGCGCGATGGGCCTGCGGTCGGCTGGAGGAACAGGGATGAGTCGCCATCTTGTAAAGCGGAGTCTGGTTCTTTCGGGACATGGAACCAGCGTGGCTCTGGAGCCCGAATTCTGGCGGGCGATCGACGCCATCGCGATGGAGAACAAGCTCGGGATATCTCAGGTGGTCGAAGCGATCGACGCCACGCGCGACCCACAGCGACCTTTGGCGTCCGCCTTGCGGGTGGCGGCGCTGCATCATGCATCCGGCGAAGGCGAAGCGATCTGGAGACAGATTACAGTAGGAGCGCCATCGGCCAGCGCTCCTGACGCGGCGGTGGATGGCGATCCGGATCTGGCTGACGCGTGATCGACACGTCTGGGGCGGCCTGATCTTCCCATGCCCCGATCGGGGGCGTCACCGCTGGCGATACGAAGTCTGACTAACAAAATGACAATGTCTGCAAGTTTAACCGAAGCCATTAACCTATCGGAAACATCAAACCCTCTAGCGTCGGAAGGATCGCGAGCAAACGCCGCGCCGCCCCCAAGCCCATGCAGGAACCCAATGGCCGCCAACGTCCTTCGTCTCCCGCATTGTCCGCAGACCAGCCCCCTGCTCATCTCCCATTCGTTGCTGCAAATGGCCGACGTGGTCTGGGAGGCCGGAATGACCAACATCGCCAACGAGTTGATCGCTCTGGCGCATTCGGCCTTCGACCGGGCGCCGGACCTGACGACGAGCTGACGCCGACGTGGCCCCTTGGGAGCGTCGCTTTCCGGTGCTAGGCTTTTCACATGGCGATATGGGGCAAACTATTTGGCGGAGTGGCCGGGTTCGCGGTCGGCGGTCCGATGGGCGCCGTCGTTGGCGCGGCGCTGGGGCATGCGGCCGACAACGGCGCGATCCTCGAAGGTCCCGGAACAGGATGGAGCGACAACTGGGGCGCCCGCATAGCCCCGGACCCCAACGGGGCGGCGACGTTTGTGGCGGCGAAAGTCGCATCGGTGGCGGGGCGCAAGGATCAGCTCTACGCCCTGTGCACGGTGATCCTGTCCGCCAAGGTCGCCAAGTGCGACGCCCCCGTTAACCGGGCGGAGATCGACGCCTTCAAGAGCCGTTTCCGCGCTCCGCCCGAGAGCATGACGGAAATTGGCCGCCTGTTCGACATGGCGCGGCAGAGGACGGACGACTACGAATATTTCGCCCGCGAACTGGGGCACGCTTTTCGCGACGACAAGGCGCAGCTTGAGGATCTGCTGGCGGCGCTCTTCACGATCGCGCGCGCGGACGCTCGCAAGGGAGAGTCTCTGCACCCGGCGGAGTTGCGCTTTCTGACCCGAACGCATCAGGCGTTTGGCCTCGGTCGCGGCGCGTGGGACCGGGCGGAGAACGGGCGCTCACGTCCCGCGTTTGGCGAGGACGACGCCTATACAATTCTCGGCGTATCCGTCGAAGCATCGGACGACGAAGTTCGTACGACTTGGCGTCAGCTCGTTCGCACCCATCACCCGGACGTTCTTTCGGCGCGCAACGCTTCTCCCAAGGAAATGGAAGTCGCGGCGACGACGATCGCGCGGATCAACGCTGCGTGGGATGTGGTGAAACGTGAACGCGGCCTGTAGGGCAAATTCCGCGTTATGCCTGAACCGCGCATTGAGAAGACGGGTCGTCACGGGGCCGCAAGATTGCATCACCGACGCGACATGCTAGAGAGTGGCGACGTCCGGAGGTCTTGACGCGTTGTAACGGCGCTTTCCTGCCCTGCCCCTTCGGCTGTGCAGGGAGGCGCGGGCAGCATTGGGGAAGTCTTAGGTATGAGTTCAGAAACAGGCGATCAGCAGCGGATCCTTCACTCGCGGACGCGCCAGCTTCTGAGCGATGGCCCCGAACACACGAACCGGCGCACGGGTCCGACAGGACGAATCGGCTCCCTGCTCGTCGCCACGCTGACCCTTGCCGGATGTGGGTCTTTGACCACGCCCAAACCCAAGGATCCTGAGGCGCTCGCGGAATACAACGAGGCGAACGACAAGTTCGAACCGATGAACCGCAAGATGTACAACCTGTCGATGACCGTCGATAAATACACGCTCAAGCCGGTCGCCAAGGCTTATGTCTGGGCCGTTCCCCGTCCCGTGCGCTCATCTCTGGCCAATATGGCGCAGACGATGAACGAGCCCGTCGTGTTCTTCAACGACGTGGGCGCGGGCAAACCACGCCGCGCGGGCGACGCGTTCGTGCGCTGGTGCATCAACATGACGGCTGGCGTCGGCGGGTTGATCGACGTGGCGAAATACGCGGGTTACCCGCATCATGATAATGACGCCGGCCTGACGCTTGCGACATGGGGCGTGCCTTCCGGCCCCTACCTGTTCCTGCCCATGATGGGTCCGTCCTCCGTGCGCGACGGCATCGGCTATGGTATCGACACAGGCCTGATGCCGCTGAACTACGTCCCACGCGGGTATGGCCTGCTGACCTTCAACTGGGCTTACAACATCGTCAACACCATCAACTCCCGCGCAGATCGTATCGACGATCTGGACAATCTGGAGAAAGATGCGCTTGACCCCTACGCCACGATCCGAAGCGCTTACCAGCAGCAGCGGAAGGCGTTGGCGGACTCGATCAAGAACGATCATCGGGCGACTGTGCCTGATTGGTACAACTGAACCGATGCAATAAAAAAGGGCAGACCAGAATGATCATCAGCCTTGGCCGTCGGCGTCTGTTTGGCGCTCTTGCAGCGCTTGCGCTCGGCGTCACGCTTTCCCGGCCCGCCGCAGCCGCCGAAAAACCTGCGGATTTCGTGCGTCAGCTCGGCTCCCAGCTTGTCGCCATCGTCAACAGCAATCTGTCGCCCGCAGAGAAGAAGCAGAAAGTCCTGCCGTTGCTGCAGCAGGACGTCGACGTGGATGCGATCGCCCGCTTCTGCCTCGGTCGTTACTGGAATGTGGCCACCGACGCGCAGAAGACGCGCTATCTCGGACTGTTTCATCAGGTTCTGGTCAACGCCATCACCGACAAGCTGGGCGATTATCGCGGCGTGAGCTTCACCATCGGCGCCACGTCCCCCGTCGGCGAGGACAAGGCGGTCGACGCCATCCTGATGCGGCCCGGGCAGCCTGACGCGAACATGCAGTGGGTCGTCAGCTCGGCTTCCGGCGCACCGAAAGTCGTGGACGTGGTCGGGGAAGGCGCGAGCCTGCGTCTGACGCAGCGTCAGGACTACGCCTCCTACATCTCCCGCTCCGGCGGCACTGTCGACGCGCTGCTCAACGCCCTGCAGCGTCAGATCGACAAGCACAACACCGTGGCGAGCCACTGATCCCACTATACAGGTTGAGTAAACCTCGGCCGTTTCTGAGAAAGCCGTCGCGTGACAACACGCGGCGGCTTTTTTACGTCCAGCCGCCTTCTGTCATGCATGTCGTGTCGAAACCACGTGCTTCCACGGCGACTGAACACTCCCCACGGGCATAATCACTCCACACACGGGCCACGAGAGGCAGCACCTTCCCCGACCGATAAGCCGCGCACGGCAGAAAGCGCGGAGCTTGATGCTTACAAACGCCTTCATTGTTTTCCCTGACCCGCGTTGCGGGCAACGTCGCGGACTGAAAACGAGGACAAAACACGATGCTGACCATCTGGGGACGGAGCAATTCCTCCAATGTGCAGGCGCTTATGTGGTGCGTGGCCGAACTCGGGTTGCCCTACATGCGGCACGGCGCCGGACATCGTTACGGCGGCGTCGACACTCCGGAATTTCTGGCGATGAATCCCAACGGAACGATTCCAGTGCTGCGGGATGACGAGGATGAGCCCATTTGGGAAACTGACGCCATTCTGCGCTATCTGGCGTCACGTTACAGCGTGGCGCCGTTCTGGCCCGCTGACATCGCAGCGCGGGCGCAAGTCGACAAATGGGCAGAATGGGCGAAGATCAACGTCGCGCTGAATTTCACGTCGGCGATTTTCTAGCCCGTGGTCAGAACGGCGCCCAAGGATCAGGATCCGGCCGCAATCGAACGCGCCATTGCGATACTGGATCGTTTTCTGTCAATCGCCGACGCACGCTTGTCGCGCCACGCCTATCTGGCGGGCGACGACTTTACGCTCGCCGACATCCAGTTCGGCCATACGTTGTTTCGCTAGGTTCAGGACCTATTAATGTATTGAATTGAGCGAGAGGTTGTGA
>NZ_JOPL01000109.1 GCF_002153745.1 Acetobacter sp. DsW_063
TTCTGTCCTTCTTCTCCTTCTCGGGCGGGGCGCTGATCTGATGGCGGGCTATGACGATGATGCGGTGCCGGGCTTTCATGTCCCGGTCCATCGTTCCCTGACCGACCCGATCCTTCTGGGTGGGGCACCCCGCGCGGTAGCGATTGCCAACGGCACGCTGGCGGCTGCGATCGCCCTCGGTCTGCGCCTATGGCTGATCGGGGCTGTCTTCTGGATCGTGGGACACAGCCTCGCGGTCTGGGGCGCAAAGCGTGACCCCTTCTTCATTGAGGTTGGACGGCGGCATCTCCGCTATCCCGCCTGGCTGCGGGCATAGGAGGGCAGGGCGATGATGTTTCTTGGCGAATATCGCAATCGTGCTGCCCTCCTGTCCGACTTTCTCCCTTGGGCGGCGCTGGTCGAAAAGGGCGTGGTCCTGAACAAGGATGGCAGCTTCCAGCGCACGGCAAAGATACGTGGTCCGGATCTGGATAGCGCCACATCTGCCGAACTGGTGGGTGTGACGGGACGCCTGAACAACGCCCTGCGTCGGCTTGGCTCCGGCTGGGCGGTGTTCGTGGAAGCGCAGCGTGTGCCCGCCACGATTTATCCAGAAAGCGATTTTCCCGACGCGGCCAGTCAGATGGTGGATCTGGAACGCCGGGAGCAGTTCGAGGATGAGGGCGCGCATTTCGAGAGCCGCTATTTCCTCACGATGGTCTGGTTGCCACCGGCGGAATCATCAGGTCGCGCCGAAAGGTTTCTTTACGAAGGTCGGGAACACGATGGGCCGGACCCGCATGGCATGCTCCATGCCTTCATCGATCGCAGTGATCGGCTTCTCGCCCTGCTGGACGGATTCATGCCCGAGGCGGCATGGCTGAACGATGCCGAAACGCTGACGTATCTCCATTCGACCATTTCGACCCGGAACCAGCGTGTTCGGGTGCCGGAAATCCCCATGCATCTCGACGCCCTGCTGGTCGATCAGCCTCTGGCGGGTGGTCTGGAGCCGAAGCTCGGCGATGCCTTCCTCAAGACGCTGACGATCACGGGTTTCCCCAGCCGGACCTTTCCCGGAATTCTGGACGACCTGAACCGGCTGGCGATGCCCTATCGCTGGTCCACCCGCGCCATC
>NZ_JOPL01000110.1 GCF_002153745.1 Acetobacter sp. DsW_063
GATGCCCTATCGCTGGTCCACCCGCGCCATCCTTCTGGACAAGACCGACGCCACCAAGGTTCTGACGAAGATCCGGCGGCAGTGGTTTGCAAAGCGCAAGAGTATCGCAGCCATTGTTCGGGAAGTGATGACTAACGAGGCCTCGGTTCTCGTGGATAATGACGCCGCCAACAAGGCGGCCGATGCTGATCTCGCGCTTCAGTCGCTCGGCGCTGACGATGTCGGGCAGGCTTACATCACCGCCACCGTCACGGTGTGGGATGAAAGTGCCAGTATTGCCGCTGAAAAACTCCGTCTGGTCGAGAAAATCATCCAGGGTCGCGACTTCACCTGCATGGCGGAGAGCCTGAACGCCGTTGAAGCGTGGCTGGGCAGCCTGCCCGGACATGTCTACGCCAATGTGCGCCAGCCGCCGGTCTCGACCCTGAATCTGGCGCATATGATCCCGCTGTCGGCGGTCTGGGCGGGACCGGAACAGGATGG
The DNA here is from genome assembly GCF_002153745.1 of Acetobacter sp. DsW_063. Classification (GTDB taxonomy): domain Bacteria; phylum Pseudomonadota; class Alphaproteobacteria; order Acetobacterales; family Acetobacteraceae; genus Acetobacter. Next base: position 484 of record NZ_JOPL01000110.1, read on the forward strand.
CCACTTCAAAGCGCCGCCGCTGTTATATGGAAAAACGGCGGGGGCGACACCCTTCCGCTTTTCCCTGCATGTCGGCGATGTGGGTCACACACTGATCGCGGGACCAACAGGGGCGGGCAAGTCGGTTCTGCTGGCCCTGATGACCTTGCAGTTCCGGCGTTATCCGGGCGCACAGATCTTCGCCTTCGATTTCGGCGGGTCCATGCGCGCGGCAACACTCGGCATGGGTGGCGACTGGCATGACCTCGGCGGTGGGCTGACGGATGATCATCCATCGGAAGAACAGGGCAGCGGCGTTTCACTGCAGCCCCTTGCAGGGATCGACGATACCGACGAGCGCAAATGGGCCAGCGAATGGCTGGGCCAGATCCTGGTCGGCGAGGGCGTGTCGCTCACGCCGGATGTGAAGTCCTACCTCTGGTCAGCGCTGAATTCCCTGGCGTCCTCACCCTTGCAGGAACGCACTTTGTCGGGGCTGATAGCCCTCCTCCAGTCCAACGCTCTGAAGCAGGCGCTGGCCCCGTACTGCCTGGGTGGCCCGTATGGCCGCTTGCTCGACGCTGATGGTGAGCGGCTGGGTGACACTGATGTGGTGGTGTTCGAGACCGAAGGGCTGATTGGTTCCGGCGCGGCATCATCCGTTCTGTCTTATCTGTTCCACCGCATCGAAGGCCGTCTGGACGGTCGCCCGACGCTGCTGGTCATCGACGAGGGGTGGCTCGTGCTGGATGACGGGAATTTCTCCGGCCAACTGCGGGAGTGGCTGAAAACGTTGCGCAAGAAGAACGCCAGCGTCATCTTTGCCACCCAGTCGCTGTCGGATATCGCCAACTCACCTATCGCGCCTGCCGTGGTGGAAAGTTGCCCGACGCGGATATTCCTGCCGAACGAGCGGGCCATCGAGCCGCAGATCATGGCGATTTATCGCGACTTCGGTCTGAATGACCGGCAGATCGCCATCATTGCCCGCGCGGCCTCGAAGCGGGAGTATTACTGCCAGACCCAGCGTGGCAACCGG
>NZ_JOPL01000111.1 GCF_002153745.1 Acetobacter sp. DsW_063
CCCTCAAGCGCCTTCAAATGCCCCTCGTAAGTTAACGTGACAGCACCGGTTGTCAGCGCTTCGTATGCGTCTTCTCCACCACATCAATTACACGGTCTCGTAAATCCTGCGAGTAGGCTTCCGGCATAAAGACTGGCCTCCTTCACCAGTCTTTATCTTGAATCACATCGCACACCCTTCGGGAATCCTATGATTCAAGCTATTCGCAGTGCGCTCTAACGTAACATTACCCTTACACCAGTTCCGTAAGCGTAGCGGTGTCGAAGCCCTTAAGCGCAGCCCAGTCACCTGACTGGACCTTCTCAACCCAAGCGGAATCGCTGATAAGGGCACGACCGACCGCGATTAGGTCAAACTCGTCACGTTCCATCCGCTCAACAAGCTTCTCCAGCCCGGCGCAGGCCGAGCCCTCGCCGTTGAATGTGCTCACGAAGTCGCTGGACAAGCCGACCGAGCCGACGCTGATTGTAGCTGCACCGGTCAACTTCTTGGCCCACCCAGCGAAGTTAAGCCCCCCAACACCGTCGGCCTCTGGGAACTCGGGCTCCCAGAAGCGGCGTTGCGAGCAGTGCAGCACGTCGACACCAACGTCGACCAGCGGCTGTAGCCAGTCTGCCATCAGTTGGGGGGTCTGGGCGATGCGCGCAGCATAGTCCTGCTGCTTCCACTGGCTCACGCGTAGGATGATCGGGAAGCCGGGTCCGACGCTTGTGCGGATCGCGGCGACAATCTCTGCTGCAAAGCGAGACCGTTCACGGACCGTTGGACCTCCATAGCGGTCGTTGCGAAGGTTGGTTCCATTCCAAAAAAATTGATCTATCAAGTAGCCATGTGCGCCATGTATCTCGATCGTGTCGAAGCCGATCTGTTTCGCTTCGGCAGCTGCCTTGGCGAAAGCAGCAATCGTGTCGGCAATGTCCGCGTCACTCATCGCTTTCCCGCGCGCACTTGCGGGCGCGTCGAGCCCCGAGGGGCTTTCCACCGCTACGTCGGGGACCCAGTCAGTTAGGAAGCTCTTGACCGCGCCCGTGTGCCAGAGCTGCGGTCCCATACGCCCACCCGCCGCGTGGACGCTGTCGAGCACGCTTTTCCAACCTCTAAGCGCCTGTTCGCCGTGAAAGAACGGAACAGCCGGATCATTTCGTGATGCTGGCCGGTCGACCACTGTGCCCTCCGAAAGGATTAGGCCAACGCCGCCTTCGGCACGACGCCGGTAATAGGCGGCATGCTCTGGGCCAGGGATACCAGCAGGAGCGAAACTGCGCGTCATCGGTGCCATGACAATGCGATTTGGCAGCTCCATCTCGCCAATGCGGAATGGACGAAAAAGGGCGTCTGTCGAAATCATGGGGAAGCCTTTCTAGTTGATTTGCGTTAATGTATGCATGCGCTCGCAGGATGTTTAGAATGCATTTGCGATTTCCCAACCCCTCGCTGAGGCAACTACGTGTCTGTGTGCCAACATTTCGAGGAGAACTGTATCACTCGCTAACTTTCCGACCAGATGGCCGACAGGTGGTAGACGGTGGCGCTGAGATGTTGCTTGCAGCAGAGGCAGCGCGACGCGCTCCTTTCCAACCACGGCATCATGGACTCGCCCCATACAGTCGAATGGGTTGTTATGCACTCAGCTGCTCGCTGCCGGGTTCTTTTCCTGCGCTCCATGTTTGGACCTTGAACCGTTTGGATGAAACAAAGCCAGCGCGTCAAGCGTTTGACGGACATATTGCCGCATGATCCGACCTGCCGACGACATCACCTCTTAAGTTCGGCCACCTGAAAGAATAACAGCAGCGTCGCAGGCACTATCACCTTTAGGCCCAAACCAATGCTTCAGGAGCTTAGCATTCGAAGTACCTCCTGCTGAAGGGTGTTCTTACCACGGCATTCTACCTGCAGATTCCACGAACAGCCCTGTCTCCTCACTGTTCAAGGCATAATGAACCGGAAGCCGAGCACCTTCTTCTGCACTGATGAAACCAGCGTGCTCGGTCAGGTCTGTTTTGACATAACCGGGTGCGACCGAATTGATGACGATGCCTGTCTCGTCGAGTTCAGCGGCGAGTTGCACTGTGAGCATATTCAGTGCTGCCTTCGACGCGTTGTAGCCGATCAGTCGGGCTGAGTAGTAAGGTGAGCTACGATCACCCATCACGGCTAACGACCCTAGCGCACTAGACAGGTTGACGATCCGGCCTTTGGGCGACTGCCTCAATAGCGGGAGCATTGCCTGCGTCACAGCAATTGTCCCCACGAAATTTGTGTCCATAATGCGACGAACTGCTTCAGGAGCCCCCGCGCTGGGTGGGCCATCCTGCGGATCAACGATCCCGGCATTGTTGACGAGAATATCGAGCTGCCCATACCTGTTGCGGATCATTTCGGCGGCTGCTGCGATGCTGGTGTGGTCGGTAAGGTCGATCCGAACCGATGCAACATCCAGCCCTTGCGAAGCGAGGTCGGCAATCGCCGCTTTGGCACGTTCGCTGTTGCGCACACCGATGATGACGTGGATACCAGCTTGGGCGAGTTGTCGAGCAATTTCCAGCCCGATCCCCTTGTTGGAACCGGTTACCAGAGCAATTCGGGTATCGTTCGGCACAAGATATTCCTTTGATTTTGACCGTATGAGCCATAGGATATGAACGATCATTCAGCTTGGGAATTCGCTTATGGTGCCAGCAGCACCCCGCCATCTAAAAGCTCGGAAAACTCCGCGTCAGGCACGCGCAGCAGTTACATTGGACGCAATTTTCGAGGCGACCATTCAGCTTTTGGTGGCCAACGGTCCAAAGCGTCTGACCACCACACGCGTGGCGGACCGCGCAGGGGTGTCGGTCGGTACAATGTACCAGTATTTCCCGCACAAGGAGGCACTGCTCTACGCGCTCAACGAGCGATATCTTGAAGCCCTATCTGAGAAGATTGAGGCAACCTGTCGCGCCCATCACAGAGCACCGCTAGAAGTTATGATCGTCGCGCTGATTGAAACCTACTGGATCGCAAAAACGGAACGAGCAGATGTGACGCGCGCGCTATACCGCGCGGCAGTCGAACTCGACAACGAGACACTGATCGAGTCGTTTGCAACTCGGGTAGATACGGCAACGCTCGACATGATCGCCAGCGCCCCAGACTGGAACGGAACTGATCTCGTGAGCGTCAATATAACATTAGTCACGGTCATCTTTGGTGCGATCCGAAATGCTTTCGAACGTAATCTTTCTCCTACACTAATCGAGACTCTGCGTGTTGAGCTTCTCCGCATGTGCCGTGCATATCTGCTGGGGTTCGCAAACACCTTCTAATTGTCAGATGGGGTGGACGGCCGGTGCTGTCACGTCAACTTGCGAGGGGCATTTGAAGGCGCTTGAGGGTTTTTTCAGGCGGGATGAGCGTCGCACCATTCCATTGAGCGAACGCCCTGAGACGGTGCAGATATCTGGAGATGGCGTTGTCGATTGAAGCTGGCGGGACGAAAACATTACGTACGGCGGAGAAGACGGAGACGAAG
>NZ_JOPL01000112.1 GCF_002153745.1 Acetobacter sp. DsW_063
GCAGATCAAAAACTCCCCAAACAACCGTCAATCAAATCGCCAAAACCCTGGTAAGCAGGTGGTCCGCTTTCGCATGTCGGACGTTGACTTGGTGATGGTGACTGTCCGAAAGCGGACGTTTTTAGGTGAATCGCGATAGACCGCGTTTGGGACCATGCCGTCATCGAAGTTGGACAGCTCGAATGACCGTTCCCGCCGGAAGCTGCGGACCCGCATGCATTGTGGAGGGTATACAGTCTGGTCTCAGGATGCCAATTCGAACTCGCTGCCATGGATGGCGACGCAGCCTCAACTTGCCCGTCTGAATCTGAGTGTGTTGATCAACAACGAAAAGGCCGGAGGAAGCTGTCTCCGGTCTGGATAATAGAGGTGATAGCCGGAAAAGGGCGGACACCAATCCTCAAGCACCCGTTCGAGCTTGCCCTCCTTCAGCAACGCGCAAACCTGATCCTCCATCACGCAAGCGAGCCCGATCCCTTCGGTCGCCGCTGTCAGGATCATCGGAATGTCGTTGAGGATCAGAGGCCCTTCCACCCTGACGTTCAGATCTCGCCCATCTCGCCCGAACTCCCAGTTGTAGAGACCGCCCTTCGTTTGCATACGGATGTTTATGCAGGCATGGGCGGTCAGATCGTGCGGTGTCCGAGGCCTGCCATGCTTGGCGAAATAGGCAGGTGAACCCACAACGGCCATGCGCAGGTCCGGTCCGATCGGGACAGCGATCATGTCCTTGGCGAGTTGCTCCCCCAGCCGGACGCCTCCATCGAAACGATCGGTGATGATGTCGGTGAGGTGGCTGTCGATGGAAATCTCCACCGTCACCTCCGGATAATTCTTCAAGAGCTTTGCGACGGCCGGCCAGAGGATAGTCCGGGCCGCATGCCGGCTCGAAGTAATCCGAACAGTTCCAGCCGGTCGCTCGCGCAATGCGCTGAGCGCCGAAAGTCGAGCGTCAATGTCGTCGAACGCTGGCCGCAGCGTCGCAACCAATTGCTCGCCGGCCTCAGTCGGAGCGACGTTGCGCGTGTTGCGAGTGAGGAGTTTCACTCCCATGCCTGCCTCCAATCGGCGGACGATCTGGCTGATCGCGGACTGCGAAGTGCCGAGCTTTGCCGCCGCGCGGGTGAAGCTGCGCGCCTCGGCCACTGCCAGGAACACGGCCAGATCGCTGAGTTCCTCGCGTTTCATTGATAAGCCTCAGATATAAGCGCATGCAGAACTTAGCGTCTAATCGATCGAATGGCGCGCGTCTATATTTTCTCCCGAATGGTGGCTGTGCGGCATGCATGAGCCGGTAGGAGACAGAGTGATGAGCAAGGACGTGATTGTTGTTATTGGCACTGGCGGCATCGGCGAGGCCATCGCGCGTCGCCAGGGCTTCGGCAGGGCGATCCTGCTCGCCGATTGGAACGAGGACACGCTCGCCAAGGCGGCCTCCGTTCTGGGTGACGCCAGCTACGATGTGACGACCCAGCGAGTTGACGTGTCGTCGCGCGTTTCGGTCCAGGCGCTGGCCCAAGCCGCGGCAGCAATGGGGCCGGTCATGCAGGTCATCAACACCGCAGGGCTCTCGCCCAACATGGCTTCTGTCGAGAAGGTGCTTGAAGTCGATCTTTACGGATCGGCCGTCGTGTTCGAGGAGTTCGGCAAGGTGATCGCCAGCGGCGGTGCCGGCCTCATTATCTCCAGCATGGCAGGACATATGATGCGCCAGCTTCCCGAGGTAGACGAAAAGCAGCTCGCACATGTCCCGGCCGACGATCTGCTCGCCTTGCCGTGCCTTCAGCCTGATGCGATCCCGAACACGCTGGTCGCCTATATGATCGCCAAGCGTGCCAACATCCTTCGGGTTCAGGCCGAGGCGATGCACTGGGGCGAGCGCGGCGCCCGGGTCAATGCGATCAGTCCCGGGATCATCGTCACGCCGCTGGCAGCGCACGAGCTGAACTCGGAGATCGGCCATATCTACCGCGCCATGGTGGATGCCTCGCCGTCAAAGCGCATGGCGCCGCCGGAGGAAATCGCGGTCGCCGCAAGCTTCCTGCTCGGCCCGGACGCCGGCTTCATCACGGGGAGCGATCTGCTGATCGATGGTGGCGTCATCGCCGCGATGCGGGCGGGCAAACTGCCCACACCGGGCTGATCGCCCAATCTCCGAGCCCCCCCATGTTCGAAGGACCGTTTTATGAAACAACGTAATCTGGGTAGCCTCGCCGTCAGCGAGATCGGGTTCGGCACGATGAGCTTCGCTTCCACCTATGGCGCGTCGCCGGATCATGCCGAGGCGATCCGCGTCATCCGGGGCGCGCATGATCTCGGCGTGACTTTTTTCGATACGGCCGAAGCCTATGGTCCGTGGAGCAATGAGGAACTGGTCGGCGAGGCGCTGCGTCCCCTCCGCGACCAGGTGGTGATCGCCACCAAGTTCGGCTTCAACATCGATCCCGCCACCGGCGAACGCAGCGCGGGCGTCAACAGCCGCCCGGATCATGTCCGGCAGGTCGTCGATGGCAGCCTCAAGCGCCTGAACATCGAGACCATCGACCTGCTCTACCAGCACCGGGTCGATCCCGCCGTTCCGATCGAGGACGTCGCCGGAACAGTCAGGGATCTGATCGCGGAGGGCAAGGTGAAGCATTTCGGTTTGTCCGAAGCGGCCGCGGGCACCATTCGCCGGGCGCATGCGGTGCAACCCGTGACGGCGATCCAGAGCGAATATTCGCTCTGGACGCGCGAGCCGGAGCCAGAAGTGCTGCCGCTGTGCGCCGAACTTGGCATCGGCTTCGTACCCTGGAGTCCGCTGGGTGCCGGCTACCTCACCGGCAAGATCGATCCTTCGACGCCGATCGACAGCAGCGACTTCCGCGCCGGATCGCCTCGCTTCACGCCGGAGGCGCGCACGGCAAACCAGGCTCTCGTCGATCTGCTCAACCGCATCGCTACCGAGAAACACGCCACACCGGCGCAGATCGCGCTTGGCTGGTTGCTTGCCCGCGCGCCGTTCATCGTGCCGATTCCGGGAACGCGTCGGCTCGATCGGGTGCAGGAGAATGTGGGCGCGGCCGATGTCGTGCTGACCGGCGATGATCTCGAGACCATCGAGGGCGCGCTCGCGGCGATCGACATCAAGGGTGAACGACTGCCCGCGGCCATCCTGCAACTGTCCTATCGTTGATCGAAAGGATATAGATATGAAGATGCGCGAACTTGGCCGAGGTGGCCTGACCGTATCCGCCCTCGGCCTCGGCTGCATGGGTATGAGCGCCAATTACGGCGTGCCCGGCGACAAGGCCGAGATGATCCGCTTGCTGCGCGATGCTGTCGATCACGGCGTCACCTTTTTCGACACCGCCGAAACCTACGGCCCCTTCGTTAACGAGGAACTGGTCGGCGAGGGTTTGGCGCCGGTGCGCGACAAAGTCGTGATCGCCACCAAATTCGGTTTCGACATCGACCCAGCAACCGGCGCGCGCAATGGCTTCACCAGCAAGCCGGCGCATATCCGGCAAGTGGTTGACGGCTCGCTGAAGCGGTTGCGCACCGACGTGATCGACTTGCTCTACCAGCACCGCGTCGATCCCGAGACGCCGATCGAAGACGTCGCCGGCACGGTCAAGGATCTGATCGCGGAGGGCAAAGTGAAGCATTTCGGCCTTTCCGAAGCTGGTCCGCAAACCATTCGCCGTGCTCATGCAGAGCAGCGCGTCACGGCATTGCAGAGCGAATATTCGCTCTGGGCGAGAGATGTCGAAGCCGAGGTGCTGCCGACATGCCGGGAACTTGGCATCGGCTTCGTGCCCTGGAGCCCGCTCGGTCAGGGCTTCCTGACCGGGACCGTCAAGGCCGGCCAGAGCTTCGGCAAGGATGACGTCCGTTCCTGGTTTCCGCGTTTCACGCCGGAGGCTATGCAGGCCAACCAGGCGCTCGTCGACGTGGTGACGGGAGTGGCGGCGGCCAAGGGTCTGACCCCGGCGCAGATCGCGCTTGCGTGGCTGCTGGCGCAGGACAGCTCGATCGTGCCCATCCCGGGAACCACCAAGCTGCACCGGCTCGAGGAGAATATCGCCTCGGCTGATGTCGAGCTGACGGCGGCCGAGCTTCGCCATCTTGCCGACGCGGCGGATTCCATTCCGATCCAGGGCGGGCGTGGAACCGGCAAGGAGCAGTATCTCTAGGCCTCATGCGATGACCAACATTCTCATCATCGGCGCCCACGGCGAGATCGCGCGTGTCGCCACCCGACTGCTCCTTGAGCGCACGGATGCATCACTGACGCTTTACCTGCGGCGTGCGCGTCGGCTCGCAGCGCTCGCGTCCAATCCGCGCATCCGCCTCATCGAGGCGGATGCGACCGATCAGGCTGCGCTCGAAGCGGCCATGGCCGGGCAGGACATCGTCTATGCCAATCTGGCAGGTGACATGGACCGGCAGGCGCAAGCCATCGTGGCGGCGATGAAGGCGGCAGGAGTCCGTCGGCTCATCTTCATCAGTTCGATGGGGATCTACGACGAGGTGCCGGGCCAACGCTATCGCAGCATCCTCGATCCGTATCGCGACAGCGCGGCGATCGTCGAAGGCTCTGGCCTCGACTACACCGTAATCCGTCCCGCGTGGCTTAATGACGACGATGAGATCGCCTATGGCACGACCGCCAAGGGTGAGCCCTTCGCCAACCCCTCGGACACGGTCTCCCGCAAGAGTGTCAGCGATCTGATCGTGCGGCTCGTGACCAAACTCGGATACGGCGTCGGCGGAAGCCTCGGCGTCCACGGCACACACTGAATTTCTGGAAGGAACGACCATGAAACAACGTATGCTCGGTAAGCTGGCTGTGAGCGAGATTGGCTTCGGCTGCATGGGACTCGACTTCAGCTACGGCCATCGCCTGACCCGCGAGGAGGGCATCACCCTCATCCGTCAGGCGGCCGATCGCGGTGTGACCTTCTTCGACACCGCAGAAATCTACGGCCCCTTCACCAACGAGGACATGGTCGGCGAAGCCTTGCGCCCGATCCGCGATCAGGTGGTGATTGCCACAAAATTCGGTTTCGATATCGATCCGCAGACCTCCGAGAACCGCGGTGTATCGAGCCGCCCGGAGAATATCCGTGGCCATGTCGAACGGTCGCTCAAGCGGCTCGGCATCGAGACGGTCGATCTCATCTATCAGCACCGTGTCGATCCGACCGTTCCGATCGAAGACGTTGCAGGCGTCGTCCGCGACCTCATCGCCGAGGGCAAGGCGAAGGCTTTCGGCCTGTCGGAGCCGGGCGTGCGGACGCTGCGCCGCGCCCATGCCGTGCAGCCGGTCAGCGCCGTTCAGAACGAATATTCGCTGTGGTGGCGTGCGCCGGAGACCAACGGGATTCTGGACGCCTGCGACGAGTTCGGCATCGGATTTGTGCCGTATAGCCCGCTCGGCAAGGGCTTCCTGACGGGCGCGATGACCGCAGATACGAAGATCGAAAAGAACGACTTCCGCGCCAGCATTCCGCGCTTCCAGCCCGAGGCGCTGGCAAAGAACGAAGCTTTCGTAAACCTGTTGAAGCAGATCGCGGCGGACAAGGACGCAACCCCGGCGCAGATCGCACTCGCCTGGCTGCTAGCTCAGCGCGACTACATCGTGCCCATTCCCGGCACGACGAAGCTGCACCGGTTGGAAGAGAACCTCGGCGCGACAACGGTCGAATTGACGGAGGCGGACCGCGCCAAGATCAAGACGGCCCTCGCCGGGCTCGAAGTGGAAGGGGAGCGCTACACGCCCGCCGCCAATGCCATGGCCGGCATCGATGCGCCCGAGAAGGAGTAAGGCACATGAGCGAAGTTGTCGTCGTTGTCGGATCGGGCTCGATCGGCCAGGCTATCGCCCGGCGTGTCAGTGCGGGCAAGACCGTGCTGCTGGCCGATCTGCAGCCGGAAAACGCGGAGTCTGCCGCGAAGGTGCTGGGTGACGCGGGCTATGACGCCCGCATCACCAGTGTGGACATCACCTCGCGAGCCTCTGTTGAGGCGCTGGTCGCTACTGCCACCTGCCTGGGCGACGTGACGGGCCTGATACAGGCAGCCGGAGTGTCGCCGTCACAGGCTCCGATTGAGGCTGTTCTCAAGGTTGATCTCTACGGCACGGCCTTGCTGCTTGAAGAGTTCGGCAAGGTCATCGCCAAGGGCGGGGCCGGTGTCGTCATCTCGTCGCAGTCGGGACATAGGATGGGACCGCTGACGGTCGACCAGAATCGGCAACTCGCCACCACGCCCGTCGAAGCGTTGCTCGACCTTCCGTTCCTGCAGCCCGGCGAGGTCCAGGATACGCTTCATGCCTATCAGCTTTCCAAGCGAGCGAACGGCTTGCGTGTGCAGGCGGAGGCAGTCCTCTGGGGGCGGCGCGGAGCACGCATCAATGCAATCAGCCCGGGTATCGTGATCACGCCGCTCGCCAATGACGAACTGAAGGGGCCGCGCGGCGGGGGCTATCGCAAGATGATCGAAAGCTCGATCGCTGGTCGCGCGGCGACACCGGATGAGATCGCCAATGTTGCCGCCCTTCTCATGGGCCCCGACGGCGCGTTCATCACGGGAAGCGACGTTCTTGTGGATGGCGGCACTACGGCCGTTCACTGGTTCGGGCAAGAAGGATAATCCGGCTCATCAATCGCCAGCTCGGGACTTGCGATCGGCGACCATTCGACAATGCGGTCGTTCAGTGTCCAGCATCGGAATGTCCAGCATTGGCCACACCTTTATGATAACAGACTATCCGCTTTCCCCCAACTCCTGCCTTGCTGCTCTTTTTCGGCCTGATGGTCCCTGTCCCACCGCCGGATGCGGTCTGTTCTGCCCTGCACCAGCCGGTCAAAGCAGTTTTCAAGCCACGGTTCGAGTTTTGCCCGATCAGCCATGACGGAGAACTCTGCGTCATGCTGCTCACGAAAGCCCTCAAGAAATGTTCTTTCCCGTTCTGTCAGGACAGGCCTGACGGGGTCTGGCGGCGTCGAGCGCAGCCGGACGATGTGCAGGAGGCCCTTGATGACAAAACGCAGCACTTCCAGAAACTCAAGCAAAAGCTGCTGACAGACTTTCTCCAGTTTCGCTGACCGTCCGGTCAGGCGCTGCCAGCGGCTTTCTTCAGCCTGCTTCCATTCCTTTTTGGCACGGCGATAACAAGTAAAGCTGCTGCGCAGCTGCTTCCGGCAGGGCGAGAGTGCCTCTCGCCATTGCGCGAGCATTTCTTCCCTCTTGAGAGATGCCCAGCCCGTTTCCGGGGCTTTCTGGTCAAGAATGGCCTGCTACTCTTTTACAAGTTCCCTGATCCTGCGACGGATGGCACTGTCCTCCGCACTCAGAATGAGCGGAAGAGGCGGCGCCCGAGGGGACTCTGGCAGGACAGACGGTCTGTCCACATCCTCCATCCTTCTGCGCCTGACTTCCTCCAGTTGCCTGTCCAGGCGCGGAAGCCTGATGCGGGCGGCAGGTCTGGTTCTGGCAGAGGAACAGCGGGGACGCGGTACCAGCCCGGCCTGATAATCCTTGGAGGTGATGCGGACAGGGACACGGGTGCTTCCGATATCCAGTTTCGACCTTGCTTTTGCTAGAGATTGTTCGTTTGCCAGCAGCTGCCGGAACTCCGCCATCCTGACCTTTGTCAGCCGGGTAAAACTGCCGACCAGGACACCATCGCCGGTTTCGATGATATGCGCACCCGGTCGTGTCCCGTTCCGGTCGCCCTCGCGCATGCTCAGGCCATGTTCCGCCAACGTCGCCCGGAAGGATGTGAGTCCGTCGGATCGGGGCCAGAGGGTTGCCACCAGTGTTTTGCGGGTAGCCAGATCAACATGCCGATCTGCCATCCGCCTCGCCTGCGACGTGTAGGCGGCGCGTGGTCTGGCGCTATCGGAGGGTGGGATCAGGGCCTCGACCTGTTCCGCTTCCTGACGATGGCCTTCTTTGCGAAGAGCTTTGGCAATCGCCCGGTCGTGGCGTCCGGCGACAAGCGCATGACCCAGCCTGATTTCTTCCAGCCTTGCCAGCTGCGCCATGCACCCGGAACGGGTAGCCATGGAGCACTGCTGGCTCCCTCTCAGGATAACCTCCCTCTCAGGATAACCAGTCCGGATGCATGATTTTCGAACTTTCTGTTTATGCAAACAAGACTGTCACCATAAGGCTTTCAGAAAGGCATAATGCACTCGGGCGGATAGGTCAGGGCTTCAATAACTTGCTGAAGATTGGCAACGTCAATTCCGCTTGTGTATTTCATGGTTCCTTGCGATTTGTGGGACGCCTCATGCCCGAGCACGGTATCAATCCACAGTTCGCGGATATGGGCTTCCTGATTTCTGAGCTTGGTGGAAACAGTATGCCGGTAGGAGTGGAACGTCACATCTTCCGGGATGCCGATCCGCTTCTTGTGCTTCGAGAAAGCCCGCGCAAAATTGTCACCACGCTCGCCCGTCGATGAGACCGTGAGGTCGGGGAACAGGTAGTGCTCTCCGGTATCCCTGAGCAGGTCGGGTCCCTGCATGGCGAGCAGGTGTGAGTGGATGGGAATGATCCGTGTTCCCGCTGCTGTCTTGGGTGACCAGCTGTCTTCCGGATGCGGGCGGACATTGAAGCAGGAAACCCCGTCGACAGTTTCGATGTCCTGACGTCTGAGAGTGCAGATCTCGCCCAGCCTCATCCCTGTGAACATGCCCAGGCTGATGATCCCCGCCCAGGAACGATGAGACACGGATGTGCCCTTCCATGGTGTGCGGGCCAGCAGCGCCAGTTCATCATCCGTCCAGCCCCGGCGCACGATCTTTTTTGTGATGTTGAAATCCCACCCGGCCCATGGATTCCGGTCTGCCAGGTCGCGTTGCACAAGATGCATCCACAGGGCAGACAGGCGGGAGAAATGGTTTTTCACCGTCTTCCCGCTAACCGTTTACTGCCCGCGCTCGCGGGCCTGGGCAACGGCGTCCCGGATGGCAAGTCCCGAGCGTCCCTTGCCATGTGTTGCCGGGAGATCAGAGAGCAGCTCGAAGAACTCACCAGCAACCGTGCCCGTGATCTGTTTCACGGGCATGTCGCCGAAGGCTTCAATAAACAGGGCCACTGTCTTGCGTGTGGCCCTCCTCGTATCCTCGCTCTTGTTCCTGTCAGCGAAGACAAATTTCTCCGCCATGACAGACAGGGGCGGGGAGGCTGGCTTGCGGGCTTTGGGCTGTTCACCCTCAACCGGGCTTCCGGCTGGTGCTTTCGTCAAACCAGCGGGGCGATGTTTGCTCAGATCGACAATCAGGGTGGAGAGGCTCCTGATCTGCTCGCGCAGCATGTCTTTTTCTGTTTTGCTCACGGCGCTGTCTGTAAAGACTTTCTGCATCATGCTTTGAAGCCGGGTTTCCAGTGCCTTGAGTGAGTCCGTAGCGAAAGAGATGAAAGCGCCTTCCTTCTGCACCTGGTCCATCAGGGTCATGGCGTGATCGGCCTGGCGCGTTTTTCAGCCTGGAAGGCATCATCGGCAAGATCGAGAAGTGCCTCCTGCTCGCAGATGATCCGGCGCTGCTCACCGAGCATCGCCATCAGGTCCTCGTGGGACAGGTCGTTCTCCATTGATCTCGCCTTCTCGAAAACGGCCCCGGTCCGGGCGTAAAGGGCTGCTGCCCGTTCGCGGGCCACGAGCCTACTCTGCGTTTCCCGGTCCGGGAAGACAAACGGGAATATCCCGCAGACCCGTCAGATTCTCGTTTTACCGTTATATTTCAATTGGTTGATGGTGCGAGCTGCGGGACTCGAACCCGCACGTTCTTACGAACTCGAGATTTTAAGTCTCGTGCGTCTACCATTCCGCCAAGCTCGCGCGGGGGCGAAGGCCTTCTAGCACGCGTAATCGTCGGCGTGAATGAGGCGATGCTGCTGATGATGCGCGTTTTATTTCGCCTCTGACCCCGAACCTGCTCGCATGAGGGACGGCCCGCGGGCTCGCAACCAATTCTCGGCCTGACGACGGTATGGGGTCAGAGTGTCCACCAGAGTCCAGAAGGCCTGACTGTGATTGAGATGTCGCAAATGGGCGAGTTCGTGGAGGATGACGTAATCCTGAGCCATCGTCGGCGCCATGACGAGCCGCCAGGACAGCATCACACGCCCGTCGGCGGAACAGCTTCCCCAGCGGCTCGACGTGTCGCGAATGGCTACGCGCCGCGGAGAAAGGCCGGTGCGCACCGCGTGTTCGCTAAGGCGAAGCGACAGGCGCTGCCCCCCGATCTGCCGCATGAAGTCCGAAACCCGCCTCTGAAGGAACGCCAGATCGCCGCTAACGTGAAGTTCGCCCTCCTCCAGCCATGCCCCGCCGCGCCCTTCGGGATCGTGTCGGATGAGATGCGGTTCGCCATCGATAGGAACGAGGGAGCCTACTTCAAAACGTACAGGAGCGGCGGTACGCTCCAGTTGCCGCTGCACCCAGCCGGCATGATCGCGTAACATCGCAACGCCAGTTTCCAGTCGTGTCGTAGCGGGAAGCGTCAGCACAACCCCACCGCCGCGCGGATCGAGGCGCAGTGAGATCCGGCGAGCCCGGTCGGAGCGGCGTAAACGGACGCCGACCGGGCCACCCGGCAGCATTAATTGCTGGGTAGCGACGATGTCGGCGACGCTTTGCGACGACGGAGAGGGAATGGTCGGCATCGCTTCGCGCTGCGACAGCGCGGTGCCAGAGTGCGCGCCGTTCCGATCATCCGGACGACGCGACGGGCTCACAGGCGGTTTCTTCCGTTCGAGTTTCGCTGGTTGCCGTGCGCTTTGTTTTGCGCCCCGGCCGTGGGGTTTTCGCCGGGCCACTTCACAATGTAACGTTCGAACTCCACAGCTTCTCGTTCGCTGATACAGCGCCCTGACGCAGACACGCCCGCTTCGACGACGCTTTCAGCGCGCCCGCTGACCAGCGGGTGCCATTCGGGCAGAGGACTCCCGTCGGCCAACAGGCGGTAAGCGCAGGTCGGCGGAAGCCAGTCGATATCACCAAGCATGTCCGGGGTTAACGTCACGCAATCCGGCACCTTACGTCTTCGCGTCTTGTATTCTGTACACTGGCATGTCTTCAAATCCAGCAGACGGCAAGCGACGGAAGTGAAGTGCAGCGATTCATCATCTTCATCCCGCAGCTTGTGCAGGCAGCAGCGGCCGCATCCATCGCAAAGCGACTCCCACTCGTTGGGAGTCATGTCTTGCAATCTCTTGGCTATCCAGAACGGGGGCGCTTCAGTCATGGCGGTATGATAGCCTTTTTCAAAGGCGGGTAGAAAGAGTTTCGGTTTTGACAACAGCGATCAACTTAGCGGCGCGCCAAGGTCTGCATGCCGAGAGCAGGCCGGTTACTCGGGCCTTGTGAAGTATATGGCGCGGCTTATTGCGTGCAGGCGGATCATCGAGGCCGTCGAGCCTGCCGCGTTAATCCCCATCATGCGCTTTCTTGAAGCCACGTTTATTGAGGTGCTGGACCTATACGCTCGCTCGGTCTGCTGACTGGCCCGAAGTGCTCAGGGTCCGCATCGGCCTCAGGAAACGACGCGCCGAAGGTCTATTGCAGCAAGAGCCGCGGAAAGCACGAGAATGACGCCCAGCCCGAACAGCAGTCGGCCGCGCAACAACGGCAGCCACAGCAGGAGTGCCCGAGCCCGCCAATCGGCGCCCAGTCCGCGCGCTGTCCGAGTGAGGTCTCCCGGCGCGCGCGCCAGTACAGTAAGAGATGGCAGCGCCGCAACCAGACTGATGCACGCGCCCTGTACCAGTGATCCAATGGCCGTCTCGGCTGGTACATGGGCCTCGCGCAGCCAGCCCGGCGTCATACAGGCGAGAATCAGCGCAGGAATCCAAAGCGCGAGCAGCCCGGTCGCTACCCGCTGGCGCCCCGGCGCAACAAGCCACAGCGTGCTGAACAGGAGTGCCGAAAGAGCTGTGGCTCCGAGATGGACGGCGAAAAAAAGCGCGGAGTGGCCCAAGGAAAAGACGCCCTTCCGGTTCAGCGTTCCGCCAGCCATTGATCGAAGCGCGTTTCGATGGCGGGAAGATGATCGCGCCAGAACACAGAACTGATTGGGAGCGGCGGCGGAGTGTCGTTGGCCAGCGCGGTTCCGGGAGCGACGTCCTTTGTTCCGCTCGATTGGTCGCCGCTCTTGCGTGAAGACCCTGACGCGGTCGCGGGGTCTGAGGGAAGGGGGGCGCTAGGGTAGCGAATCGCCATTGCCTGAAACTGCTCTGGCGCCGTGGCCCAGTCCTCAAGAGTCTTGCCCTGATTCGTATTCGTTCCCGAGCCTGCGGGTATGACCCAATCGTAATCGACCCGAAGTCGGGGAGACCAGAGAATGCCGAATGGGCCGGATTTCGATCGTGCGTTCGCGGCCAGAATTTCGGCCGTCGGCGCAGTGCCCATCAGCGCAGCCCCGGAGGTGAGGATGCGCGCAGCTTCCTCTGGCGTGCTCCACCACACGATATAAGGCCGCAACTGGCTGAGGCGCTTGAAAGCTCGCTCGACCCCCTCTGATGTGGCGAGAGTCGCGTAGATGTCGCCTGGAGGGACGCCGTCGGATAGCAGCGCGGCTTCCAGAGTGCCGCGCGGATCACATCGCAGACCACGCTTGCCAGGATGACGCGCGACATCCCAGAAATCGGCCCATGTGGGCGCGGTCTGGAGCTTCGAAGCGTCCCATGTCAACGCCAGATCCACCGAAAGCGCGTGAACGCCGCAGCCGTCGCTTGCGTTAGCCGTCTTGTTGCGAGCGGAGGCATCTGTACGAAGGAAAAGCCCCTGACCACACCCGACGGAGAGTGTGGTGTCTTCTATCAGCGCCAATGACCAGTCGTGCTTGCGTGCTCGAAGCCTCTGCCGGAGCTGCGAGAGCGTGCCATCCCAGGTCACGACGTCGACGACGGTTCTGGTTTCGCGCGTGAATGGTCGCCACAGCGCCTCAGCCTGTGCAGCCTTCAGTTCTCCCGGCAGCGTTGCGACCACAAGATGCGGTTGCCGCGCGCGAGAAGCGGCGTCGCCCGCGTGACCGACGAACAGCGCCAGCATGGCGAGAGCGGAGGTCGCCGCGCGTCGGGGTACAGTGACGCGTGAACGGGCAGGGTTCTTCAAACCGGACAAAGGAAACCTTGGAAAGAACGCGGAACGGGCAGATTAGCGCTGTTTCGTCGTGGACGGGAAGACCAACGCGCCTCCCGGCCTCCAGGCGAGGCGCGCGGGACGTCCTGCCACGACGCCGGGCGGAAGGGAACCGGGCGGACGATGAACGATCACGTCCGCGCCGTCCTCAAGTCGAAAACGAAGGCGCAGCACATCGCCCAGATGCGTAACATCCTGCAGCGTCGCCAGCAGTCCTTCGTCGTCGTCCCGCATCGCGCCACGCGGAAACATAGGCGCGATTTGCGCTGGTCGAACGCAAAGTTCGACCAGATCGCCTTCCCGCAGATCCGGATCGGCCATGGCGTCCGCCACTCCGCCTGCAGCGAGCCTGACCTGCGCGGCGTCGTCGTCGAGAGACAGGATCAGGCCGATCAGGACATTCGCGTCCCCCATCGCCGTGGCGACGCGTGCGCAATGCGGGCGTTCGATGAGCGTGCCAGCGTCGGCGAGTTGCAGCAGCGAACCCTCGGCGACCACGCCTATGCGGTTGGCTCCGGCCAAAGCGTCCGCCCGGTCGCGCGTGATCAGAAGGAGCGTCAGCCCGCGCGCAAGGCGCAGCCGGGCAAGGCGGTGATGGAGGTCTCGCCGCGTCTCGCCATCCAGCCCAACGAAGATATCGTCCAGCACAAGCACCGAAGGTTCGGATGCAAGCGCGCGGGCGATGGCGGTGCGGATACGTTCGCCTGCGCCCAGCGTCTCTGGGCGCTTGTCCGCGACGCGCTCCAGACCGAGCAGAGCGAGCCATTCGCTCGCGCTTCTGCTTGCTTCCTTTGCCGAAGCCCCACGAGCGCGAGCCGGGAAGGCGACGTTTTCCCGGGCGGTAAGTGGGGGAAACAACGGATCGCGGCGTCCAACGGTGGCGACTCCTCGTCGTCCAATCTCGTCGAAGGTGACGTCGGCGCCGTTCACAACGATCCGCCCGGCAACGGGAGAGACATGTCCCGCCAGCGTATCCGCGAGAGGCGCAAGTCCCTGCGAACCGTCGTCGAGGTCAAGCAGGGCGACGCATTCGCCGGCACGTAGTGCGAGGTCGAGGCGCGGGCCGCCAGACGAGCAGACGAGCCCTTCAAGAACTAGCGTCGGGTTGTCGTGGGGCGCTTTCAGCTCAGTTACGGTATGCGGGGAGATCATGGCGTGCATGGAACCACAGCGCCTCGCCGGAGTTAAGCCCAGCAGGAGCCCGCACGGGTCGGGTTCGCGTAACGATAGGGGTCAGGTTGGAATGTCCGCCGAGAAAATCAGAAAGGATGCCGAGAGCGCTCTTGAGGCCGCCGCGTCCTCCGCGCGTGACGATCTCGAAACGGTGAAGGCTCAGCTGGAACAGTTCGTGCAGCAGCATATTTTGCCGAAACTCAGTGACGCGGCGACCTCCGCTGCGGCTAACGTCAAGGATATCGCGCAGACGCAGAAGAAGAGCGTCGCGACTCAGGTCAGCACTCAGCCCCTGTTGTCCATCGGGATTTCAGCTGTTGTGGGGTTTGTCCTGGGGCGCCTCTCGCGCTAAGGTCCGGGCATCGACAACCGGGCGGCGTTCGCGCACGGGTTTCCTGCGTCGAACGTCGTCGTCATGGCCAGCCAGACGCACGGTCGATTGCGCCGGAGATCACGCTGACGCTCCCGGAACGTCATCGGAAACCAGGAACTCCGGCGGAATTGTCCTGCCGGTCTGACGCGAGGACATCCGGAACACATGCGCATCTTTGAAGTCGGCAAGTCCGCCATGCAGGCGGAGGGGCAGCTCCTTCAACAGAAGGCCATGCGCCTCGGTCGGCAGGTGGCGCTTTTGCTTGTCGGCGCGGTTCTTGGCTTTTTTTCGCTGATCACCGGCCATGCCCTGCTGTGGGCGATTTTCCTGTTCAAGTTCGGTTTCGGACCGGTTGGCGCACCTGCGGCAGTGTTTGGCGTCGACGTGTTTCTGGCGCTGTTTTTCATCTTCCTCGGACGTCGTTCCTATCTCCTGCCAGCGGAAGTAGAGGCGCGGATGAAGCGTGACCGTGCGTTGAACGAATTGCGCCAGACTGCGACGCTGACGGCTATGGGGGCGACCGTTACAGGCCCCGTCGCTCGTTTCGCCGGACGTTCGATCTGGGGGCTGGTCTCGCGACGTCGCGGGCGGTAACGGATACGGAACGATCGGCCGCATTGGGTCGATGAGCAAAGCGGGCCATTGGCCCGCTTTTTTTTGGCTTTTACGTGTTTCGTGAACGTCAGGCAGCCGCATGGCGTGTGTCGAAACGCGGCGGGATGAGCGCCGCAACAAGCCTTGCTCCATCCCTCGACTGTGCATTCACCGGCTCAATTTTATCGTGATGCGCATGATTAACATAGGTATCATGCATGAAAGAGATTGCGCAGCGCCGCGTCCTTTGGCATGGCTAAAATAGTTAGCACACGAACTATTAGCGAGCTTTCTATTGTGATCCCATGTGCGGAACATTCAGGGCCATGAGCAACGCGGACGCGGAAAAATTGATGCGCCGGGAGTTCGGACAGCAACTGTCGCGGATCGCAACCGCATGGCGGCGGGAGGTCGATCGCGATCTTCGGAGTTATAACCTCACGGACGCGCAGTGGCGGCCGTTGTATTATCTCGGTCAGCTTCCGCCTCCGGTGCGCCAGACGGATCTCGCCCAGGCGCTGTCGGTGGAGGCTCCGTCGCTGGCCCGCGTGCTCGACGTGCTGGAAAAGACAGGCCTCATAACCCGGGATGTCGATGGCGAGGATCGCCGATCAAAACATGTGACGCTCACCAAAGCAGGCGCGAACATGGCCGATCGCGTGCGAGACGCGGTCGACGGCGTGGGCGCCCGCTTGCTTGAGGGCGCTTCGACGCAGGCGCTTCAGGATTGCCTCTCGGTTTTTGGACAGGTTCTTGGGGCTGTTCATGACGCGCGGGAAAAGCGCGCGCTCGAGGAGAGCGGGACGACAACGAACCGACGCAATGAAAACGCCGCACCCGGCGGCCGCTCGACGCGGGGGGCGCGATGACTGGCCGCGCGTCAGCCTCATGCGTAACGGCTCGACCATGGCGCGAAGCTGGAAAGGTAGTCCCGTTCCGTCGCTGGTTTGGGGTATTGCGATCGGACTGGCGGCAGGAACTGGCGGCTTTAACCCCGACGGTGCTCTACAGCGTTCGCGTCGGGCTCTCGATAGGGTTGGCGTTGTGGTTCGCCGCCTTCGTTCAGTTGGGGCAGCCTTTATCGGCCGCGACCACGGTGCTGATCGTTGCGAATCCCTCGCCTGGCGCGCTGGTGTCCAAAAGCGTCTGGCGTATCGTCGGGACACTGATCGGCGCAGTCCTCGGCGTGGGGTTGATGGCGATTTTTCCTCAGCAGCCGTTACTGTTTTTCGCCGGGCTCTCCGTCGTTATCGGCATCGCATGTTTCGTCGCAACGTTGTTGCGTTTCTTTCGTGCCTACGCGGCGGTTCTGTCCGGCTATACGATCATCATCATTGCGTCTGGCGCCTTTTCCAACCCGGATCGAATCTTCATGGGGGCGATGACGCGCGTCTCCGTCGTCTTGATCGGAATCGTCAGCACGGCCGTCGTGTTCCGTTTGACCACGCCGACCGGTCCGGACAATCTCCGGGAGCGAATAGATCGTCTTCTACGAGAGGTGCTGGGACAGTTTGTCCATCTGGCTCCTCCGCCGGACGCCGGGGGCGACGCATCGGCGCAGGATGGCGCGTCGCGCGACTTTATGTTTCGTGAAATGGATATGAGCGCGTACGGCGCGCGGGCGCGTTTGCTCTCGCAATGCAACGCGATGATCGAGACGATCGAATATGCGTCGTCGGGCGATTACGAAATCGGACGTCGCGCCAGAGCCTTGCAGGAAGGCGTGGCCAGACTGCTGGGCATGTTGAGCGCCCATCATGCGTCCTGGCGGGCTTTGGCGAACACTGATCAGCATCTTGTCCATCAGGCGCGCGCGATATCGGCGGAACTCATGCGCGCGCTGTGCGCCATGCCTGGCAAGGAGCTGTTGCACGCCGAGAGCGCCGCCGTCCGCAGGCTGCTGGATGATGCGATGACACGACTGGACGCTTTGGCGTGCGAGGCGCGGGATCTTGAAGGGTTGGCGGCGCTCGACAGCGAGCGCGACATCGTCGAGCAACTTCGACGCGTCGTGCTGAACTTGTCCGACAGGGTATGGCGGGAGCGCCGCGTGCGCCTGGCGGCGCTGCTGGAATGGTCCACTGCGATTCGTAACGGATCTCGTGGCGTTCTGGTCACGTTGCTCGCGGGTCTGAGCTGGTACGTGCTGCGGTGGGACGCAGGGCCGAACATGCTCATCTACGTCATTGCCGCGTCCTGCCTTCTGGCCACAGCGTCATCCGCAACGGCCGCCGCAGCCATGCTTGGCTCCGGCACTCTGCTTGCGATACCGGCCAGCTACGTGTTTCAGGCGGTGCTGTTGCCGCGCGTCGATGGCTTTGTGATGGTGTGGCTCTCGCTATTCATTTGTCTGCTTCCCGGAATCTGGATTCAGTTCCACCCGCGATACGCCTTGCGGGGTTTCGGTTACGCCGTGTTCTGCAGCAGCATGTGTCAGGTGCAGAACCCGATTCGTTTCAACGACCTCAGCCTGCTGAACGGCTGGCTGGCGTATTTTGTCGGAGTGGTCGCAATCCTTCTGGTGTTCCGGGTTGTGCTTCCCACGAACCAGCGATTGGAGGCAGGGCGCCTGAGCGTCGGCCTGTGTCGCGCCGTGGAGGGCATCGCGATGCGGCCCCTGAACCGACCTCTGGACTGGGTCGGGTGGGAGCAGACGCAGATGCAGCGCGTGCTCCGGATTGCGCAGCGCCTTTCGCTCGTCGAGACGTCCGCGCGCGTTTTCCACGTCACGGACGCAGCTTTGACTGCGGTTTCCATCGGGCGCGTGGTGGCCAGACTGCGGAGGCTGATGAATGCGCCGGAAGCCGTCGGCGTTCAGACGCAACCGGTGCAGGAGGCGCTTCTGGCCATGCGCGCGCTGCGACAGGATCCCCTGAACGTCTCGTTAACGTTGCGGCGGCAGGCGCAGCGGCTTCTGGTTGAGGCAGGGCAGGGAGCCGAAAGTATGGGATCCGCCCGACGCATGGCAGCCTGTCTTTTGCAGATCGCACAACTTGTCGACGTGGCTCCCGGTTTCTTTCATAAGAATGGTCCAATGCAACAGGCTGCCGACCATCCGCGCGCGCACGCTGACTTGCGATTAGCCACTTCGCACTATGCGAGAGCAGCCTGATGCTGACCGAGTTCAACCTGTTCGGCGTGTTTATGGCGCCGATCGTCGTCTACGCACTGGCGGCGTTGCCGGTCACGATGCTTGTCAGATCGTTGTTGTGGTGGACCGGTCTCATGCGCTGGTTCTGGCACCTCGCTTTGTTCGAGGTGGCGCTCTACGTCTGTATTCTTTGCCTGTTGATCTTGTACGTCTGAACGAATTCTTCCGCAGTTAAGGTTTAGAGACCCAGAGATGTCGTTGCTTCGCACCCTGATCCGCGTGTTCCTGACCCTGGCGGTCGTGGCGCTGGCCGTCGTTCTGGGAATCACCTTGTGGAACACATACATGATCGCGCCATGGACGCGTGACGGTCGTGTCCGCGTTTATGTCGTGGACGTGGCTCCCGAAGTCTCGGGCACGGTGGTTCAGGTTCCCGTCGTGGATAACCAGTTCGTCCATAAGGGAGACCCGCTTTACGTCCTAGATCCCGTCCGGTTCCGGCTTGCGATCCGCGAGGCCCAGGCGCGGCTGGATGGCGCGCTGGAGGATCTGAAGCTCCGGCAGAACGACGCGCGTCGCCGCATGGGGCTGTCTGGCATCGTGTCGGCTGAAGAGCAGGAA
Source organism: Acetobacter sp. DsW_063 (assembly GCF_002153745.1). Lineage (GTDB taxonomy): Bacteria > Pseudomonadota > Alphaproteobacteria > Acetobacterales > Acetobacteraceae > Acetobacter. Next base: position 18,991 of record NZ_JOPL01000112.1, read on the forward strand.
GTATTCAATTCGAACGTCGCGACGCAGGCGGCGGCCGTCGACGCTGCGCGTGCCGCGCTCGATGTCGCAAAGCTGAACCTGCAACGTTCGGTCCTGTATTCGCCCGTGAACGGTTACGTCACCAACCTGAATCTGCGTGTCGGCGATTACGCCAGCGCCGGGCAGGCAAGGCTGGCGGTGATCGATTCCGACTCTTACTGGGTCTATGGTTATTTCGAAGAAACGAAGATGTGGGGCGTGCATGTCGGCGATGTCGCCCGCGTGAAACTCATGGGCTACAAGCAGATCATTCCCGGGCACGTCGTCTCCATCGCGCGCGGCATCAACGACGCCAACGGAACGCCGGACCGTCTGGGACTGCAGGACGTCAACCCGATCTTCACATGGGTTCGTCTCGCCCAGCGTATCCCGGTTCGCATTCATCTGGATTCCACGCCGCCGGAAATCACGCTGGCGGCGGGCATGACCGCTACGATCACCGTTGGCCCTGAATCGCGCAGTCGGAGAGGCAAGCTCTCCACCTGGCTCCAGGACCATCTGTGAGCTGATGCCGACGATGATGAACAACGATATTCCGACGACTAACCTGCGAGCAGTGGCGGATCAGAGGCTAAGCTCCGTCAGCGCAGTCATCCGGCGCAGGCTCGCGACGGGCCTTTCTGCGGCGTTTCTGCTGGCGGGGTGTACGGTTGGGCCGAACTTTCAGCCGGACAGGATGAAAGTTCCGGCAGGCTTTACGGAAGCCGTGTCCGAGCATCCTGCAACGCAGGAGGAGATAGAACGCACCAACCGTGAGATGACGCAGTGGTGGGCGCTGTTCAACGATCCGCTGCTCGATCGGCTGGTCGCCTCTGCGATACAGGGGAACTATGACCTGCGGATCGCGGGCGAAAGAATACTGTCAGAACGCGCTATGCGCGACAAAGCGGCGTCCGCCTGGTACCCGCAGGTCGACGCCAACGCGGGCGGCGGCGACACCAGGTATTCACTGAATATCGACAACTGGCCTATTCGTCCGGGTAACCCTCAGAATCGACCCGAAGCGTCTCTGTTGACCTACGGCGCGAGCGCAAGTTGGGAAATCGACGTATTCGGGCGCATCCGCCGCAGCGTCGAGGCGCAGGAGCATGCTGTAGAAGCGACGATCGAAGGGCGGCGGGCTCTGCTGATGACGCTGCTTTCCAATCTCGTCAACGATTACATGCTGCTGCGCGTAACGCAGCTTCAGATCAAGATCGCCACTGACAATATCCGAGTTGCGCAAGACGGCCTCGACCTGACGAACCGTCTATACTTGCAGGGCGTGGGAAACACCCTTCAGATCGCGCAGGCTCAGGCTGAACTTGACTCCCAGCTCGCCGCGCGGGAGCCGCTGCGTACTCGCGTCTCGCAGGTGTCGCACGCGATCTCCGTGCTGATCGGAGAAATGCCCGGCGCGCTGGAGGCGGAGTTGAAAGATCCGCGCCCCCTGCCGACCGTGCCGGGTTTCCCCGCGACGATGCCGTCGATCGTCATAGCCAATCGACCCGACATTCGTGAGGCGGAGCGTCAATACGCTGTCGCCACCGCGCAGATCGGGGTTGCGGTCGCCGATCTCTATCCGCATTTCGCCATTCCGTTGACGTTCAATCCGAACGCTTCGGCTGCTTATCAGGCGTTTCAGGTCAACGCCATGAGCTGGCAATTCCTGATGATGGCGAGCCTGCCGATCATTCATGGCGGCAAGTATACGGCGGCTGTGCGCTCGGCGCAGGCGGAAGCCGAGGCTGCGCGCCTGCATTATCGCCAGACCGTCCTCAACGGCTTCAAGGAAGTCGAGGACGCGATGGCCGCATGGCATGACGACGCCGAATACGCCGAAGAACTGCACCGGGCGTCAGAAGACAGCGCCTTGGCGCGGGACAGGGCCCGCAAACTGTATGGAGCAGGTCTGATCGGCTTTCTTGACGTGCTGACGACCGAGCGCACGACGCTGAACGCGCAAAACATGGAGGCTCTCTCCAGGCTTGAGCGTTTGCGCGACGCGGTGAATCTCTACTCGGCGATTGGAGCGGGCTGGCGGGGCGTCCCGCTGACGAACACGACGTTGCCGGTTTCACTTGAAACGCAGAACGTGCTGGCGCGCGCGCTGACGCGCTGACGCGCTGACGCGCTGACGCGCTGACGCGCTGA
>NZ_JOPL01000113.1 GCF_002153745.1 Acetobacter sp. DsW_063
CAGCTCACGCGGAAAACGGTGACGTTTGTAGCTGACAGGGGGAGCGCTCATGCAGGGCAGTCTACAGCCCACAAGTTAATGTGACAGCACCCGTTGATGAGGTAGGGATTTAGTCTCTTCTGGTAAGCCAACAATTTTATGGGTGCTATTCCTTGGGACGCGGAGGAATGGCGGCAATATCCGAGGCCATGCCCTTTACTCAGGTCGCGATGGAGATGGCGAAGGGCGCGAAGCCACGGGCCCGGACGATATCACCCACTATCAGCATCATGGCTTCAGGACCGCGGGCACTGGCGATGCTTCCCAAATCGAGGATGCTTTCCGGAGACCAGCCCATGTCGAGAAGCAAGGCGGCTACCAATTTTCGTGAATCACCGTCTTCGCCAGAAACGAAGACGGTGCCGCCCTTAACGACAGCAGGTTCCGCAATCACAGAGAATAGCATGGTGTTGAGCGTCTTGACGACGCGAGTGGCTGGAAGCGCGGCTTGCAGCCGCTCGGCGAGACTGTCGGAGGGGTAGAGCAGGCCCGCCGGCCGCCCGTTAGCGTCTCGAGCGGTCGCATTGGCGACATCGACAAGAATCTTGCCTGACAGCGGACCGGCTAGTGCTGAGAGTCGCTGGACGCTGCTGTCACCCGGCGTAGCATTGAAGATCATGTTGGCAGCGGCGATCGCCTGCTCAGTATCGGCCAGCGTGACCGTGGGGCCTTGCCAGCGAGCCTTCGTTGCAGCGGGGTCACGTGAGCCGATGATGACGCGACGGCCGCCGCGAACCAATGTCGTGGCAAGCGCCCCGGCGACTTTGCCCGAACCCAGAATGGCAATATCAGACATAGGATTACTCACTTTTTAGTTGTGGGAGGATGGATGTTGATAAACTGGCAAGTTCTACGGGACCGGCGACGAAGCTGGATGCCGCCGAGGTCCAGCGTTCGCCTGCAAGATCGAGTGCGACCCCGCCCGCCTCGCGGATCAGCAACGCGCCGCCGATCAAACCTGCAGCGACACGGCCATATTGCCAGAAGAGATCGAGCCGCCCCGTAGCCACATCGACTAGTTCCAGCCCAGTCGGAACCGCCGCCCTGACCAGCAACGCCGCGTCAAGCATCACCCCTGCGGATTGGGCTATACGCTCTTTGATAGCCGCGGTCTCGTTTGGACGCGCCTGCCCGGTAGCGACGATGGCTGCGTCGAGTGCTCGCTTGCGGGAGACGTGTAACACCTTGCCATTCACAAAAGCGCCGCAACCGGCTATCGCGGTATAGCTCTCGCTCTTCAGCGGCTCATGGATGACGGTCAGCCATGGCTCTCCATCTCGCACCAGCGTCGCGGCAACTCCCCAGCCGTGGCGGCCATGCAGATGGTTGACGTTGCCCTCGACAGGATCCACCACCCACCATTCACCGGCGGGCAGCGGACCCTCGCCATCTTCGCCCTCTAGCCAGTGTGAACCGGGTCGGGCTGCGAGTAGAAGCTGTCGCAGGTCAGCCGTCACAGCGGCGTCGTTATCGGCGATGCCTCGCTGCAATGTCGCTAGGTCGGTCGGCGAGGGCTGACTCCGGAAGCGGGCGAGCAATATCTCCCCGGCGGCTTTCACAGCACCGGTCGCGATCTCCAGTAGCTCGTTTTCTGAGTTGTCGGTCACGCTTTCGTCCCTCTTGATGATGAACATAAGCTATGATCTGGACCTCGTTACCGCTACTCGTCTTCCATCATGAAGCCATCGGACAACATCACCAGCACAGATCCCCGGAAAACCGCGCGTCAGAGACGGTCGGAGGCGACGGTGGACGCCGTGGTGGAGGCGGCTGCTCGCATTCTGGGGGGAAAGGGGGATCTCAGCTACACCACTAACGCTATCGCTAGGACGGCCGGGGTCAGCATTGGCTCGCTGTACCAGTATTTCCCGAACAAGGACGCGATCACCCGTGCATTGATCCGCCGTGAACTGAAATCGCTGGAGGATCAACTCGGCCCCGTTTTCGCAGCACCCACTGCGCCCAGTGCGCTGGCCGACTTCGCCGCCGCCGCCGCCGCCTATCAGATGCGACGGCCAACTCTCGCGCGACGCCTTGACGAGCAGGAAGAGAAGGTTGCGGCACCCGACGACCTCGCGCCGGCGCGCGTGCGCATCATGGAGTTGTTATCCGCCGTGATGCAGGGGCATGGGATCGCTGCCGACACAGCATTGCTAGAAGATCTCATGGCCGTCGCCAGATCATTGACCGATGCCGCTGGGCATCGCGGTGAGACGGACATCGCGCGATTGGCGCGCAAGATCGAGTTTGCCATGATGGCCGTCGCGACCGCAGGGCGATGAACACTCGCCCCGGAACCAGCACTACATCTCCCGGCATCATGGGCCGGAAGCATTCGGGTGCAATTCCACCTCTGCCTGCTGGCCGATGGCGACCATATCTCCCCAATCTCCTGTCTCGATCCGTGCTGTGGGGTGCTGTCACGTTAACTTGCGAGGGGCATTTGAAGGCGCTTGAGGGTTTTTTCAGGTTGAGGGTTCTAAAAACTCGATGGTTTTGTGTGCGTATCTGTGATTCCATGTCTGGTGTGGTGATTGGGTGGATGAATAATGAAGCAGCCTGGTTTCTTTGATGTTGAAGAGCGGCTTGCTCGGTTGAGTGGGCTTGGCGATCAACTTGAAGCCTTTTCCCGGACTGTGGATTTTGAGGTATTCCGCCCTGATCTGGAGAAGGCTCTGGCTTATGCGGATGGAAGCAAAGGCGGTCGTCCGCCGTTTGATCCAGTGCTGATGTTCAAAATTCTGGTCATACAGACCCTGAACAATTTGTCCGACGAACGGACGGAATACCTGATCAACGACCGTCTCTCCTTCATGCGCTTTTTGGGTCTGGGACTGTCGGATCGTGTTCCTGATGCCAAAACGATATGGTTGTTTCGCGAACGGTTGACCCAGGCTGGTGCGATTGTCGGTTTGTTCAATCGTTTTGACGCTACCCTGAGGAACGCTGGTTATTTGCCGATGTCGGGCCAAACACTGGATGCAACGCTGGTGGCTGCGCCAAAGCAGCGCAATACCAACGCGGAGAAGGCGGATATTCGGGCGGGACGGATCCCACAGGACTGGCAGGACAAACCGGCAAAGCTGTCCCACAAGGATCGTCACGCGCGCTGGACCCTGAAATTCACCAAGGCAAAACGGCAGGATGACGGAACGATCCCGTCAACGGATCTCGCCATCCCGTTCTTTGGTTATAAATCGCATATTTCCATCGACCGGAAGTTCCGATTGATCCGGAAATGGAAAGCGACAGATGCCGCGGCCAGCGATGGTGCGAGATTGAGAGAAGATCTGCTCGACCGCAGCAATGCCGCGTCTGATGTCTGGGCCGACACGGCCTATCGGTCAAAAGCCAATGAGGCTTTCATGGAAAAACATGGTTTTGTCTCAAAGGTTCATAGAAAAAAGCCACATCTCAAGCCGATGCCCCGTCATATCCAGCGGTCCAATGCCAGGAAATCCGTCATACGGTCCCGTGTCGAACATGTTTTTGCTGATCAGAAATCACAGACAGGACTGTTCATACGAACCGTAGGCATAACGCGAGCTACCATGAGGATCGGACTGGCCAACATCGTCTACAACATGCGCCGCTTTCTCTTCCTGGAGCAGATCAGTGCAACCGCGTAGCAATCCAGAGCAGGAAACCCTCTCTCTGCTTAAAACGCAGACCGAAAATCACGCCCAGGAACGAAAAGTCAACACACCAAAACCCCGGAATTAGGCAAAAGGAAAATCAATCAACTGTTCTTCGAACCCTCCAGGTGTTGAGAGCGACCGCGCTATTCCGCTGAGCGAACGCCCTGAGACGGTGCAGATGTCTGGAGATGGCGTTGTCGATTGAAGCGGTGCTGTCACGTTAACTTGCGAGGGACATTTGAAGGCGCTTGAAGGTTTTTTCAGGCGGGAAGAGCGACCGCGCTATTCCACTGGTGCTGTCACATTAACTTCGGGGCTGTAGACTGCCCTGCATGAGAGTTCCCCCTGTCAGCTACAAACGTCACCGTTTTCCGCGTGAGCTGATCGCACATGCCGTGTGGCTGTATTTCCGGTTCCCGCTGAGCTTCCGCCTGATCGAGGAGATGCTGCTCGAACGTTGGGTTGTCG
>NZ_JOPL01000114.1 GCF_002153745.1 Acetobacter sp. DsW_063
CACACCTAAAAAAACCCTCAACCGCCTTCAAATACCCCACGCCAGTTACCGTGACAGCGCCGATGGTTTATTTATGCCTGTTCCTCGCGGGTGGCCTCGCGCTCTTCTATCTTAGCGGTGGACCTATGGGGCTACGCTCTTCTACGGGTGACAGGAGCGCATCCACCATTTTTGATACACGGTCAGGTAGATAGAATCATACGCAAATGGTAATGTGAAAATAATTGTTTAATTATTTTTAAAGGCGCATAGATATTTATCCTAAAAAGGAGGCACATCATGCGGCCGAAACTCACGGAACGAAACAAAAATCCATTACCGCTATATACTCGGCTTGCTATCTTAGGTTTCCCATTTGGCCGGGTAGGTTTCTACTTCATGAATTATAGATCGCGGAAACGCACCAAGAATCAGATATTAGAAACGCGACATAATATCGGACAAAAGGGGTGGGAATCGGACTCAAAACCTCCGGAAACCAAATTACTCCATTGAAATTTATTGTCCTCTATTCAGCTTATATGATCGGAAATTTCCGATTTTTAAAAACAAAAACAACACAAAGACAGGAAGCGGCAATGCGCAAGCCAATCTATGGGAACGGCAATACAAGCTCCCACATCAGACCACAACAACACTTCGGCAGGTACTTTTCGGATCGGTCGATCATGTCTATGCCCGCCGAGCCAGTGCTCCCGCAACTCAGGGCCGAACGAGCTATGCGGCGGGCAGCAGACGACGCCAGGGCACGCGCCCTGATGGCCAGAGATCAAGAGCGATGGGAAAGCGAGGGTGGCTTTCTATCGGGCAGACCACAGCCTTAACGAACCACCAGCATCCTCGCCGCGTTAGCGTCGCACGGACGGCACCACAACAAGCTTCATCTGTCACAGGCTCACCGGTGTCGTCCGACCAGAATGTTTGTCGCAGAAATATCTTGATATTGAGACATTAACCGTACACTGAAGTATAGCGGGCTGCTATCTTCCCGCAGCTTAGGCGACAAGTTCCTGCGCGCCGCGGAAGTAAAAAATAAAATATGTCCAATGAGATTTTGAGCCGCATTGCCGTTCTCGAAAGACAGGTGGCCGACCTGCAATTGCGTCTGGGCGACGCGGACCCTACAGAGAATGCGCGCCACATAAATTTGATCAGCAAGATTATAGCCGCTCTTTCGGTGAACAGCCGCGAGTTGTGGAAGGCTGTGAACTCTGGGCGTCCTGCAAGCATCACGCGGTCTCGGCATTAGGGCGTCTCTCCGGTCCACACCGCTGAACCAATCGCCCCGTGCTGGTGTAGCCTCACCACGGCTGACCTACTTCAGAGGAAACCCATCAGCCTCCGTCAGGGCGAAACGCAGGATGGGCTGCTGCCAGTGTTCGCAATTCATGCGAATCTCACGTTTCAAAATTCCCGCCAATACAGTTGCATTTTTAGAACGCCTTTCAAAACCATGTCTTGAGTGCCCGGAAGCATATGAGTGAGCATGCGATCGTGGTGAATGCGAGCTGGATGTTGTCCCTTCGTTCGTAGCGGAGGGTGAGGCGTCTGAAACGTGAGATCGAGGCAAATGTGCGCTCGACGACCTAGCGATGCTTTCCGAGATGTGAGCTGGTTTCGATGCCTTTTCTCGCAATACGGTGCCTGATCCCACGGCGGGAACATGCGAGACGGCAACGTCTGTAGTCATAGTCTTTGTCAGCGTGAAGCTTTTGAGGACGCCGACGTGGCCTCCCGGTCTTCCCCTGAATGGGAGGCAGAGCATCCAGCAGAGACTCCAGCATCCTGCTGTCATTGACATTCGCCCCGGACAGCAGGACGGTCAGCGAAATACCCTGTCGATCAGTGACGATGTGGCGCTTCGTGCCGGGTCTGCCGCGATCCGTGGGGTTCGGGCCGGACGTTTCACCCCCCTTTTTGCCGCAATGGACGCGCTGTCCATACAGGCTCGGCTCCAGTCCAGTCGATCCGCCTGATGCAGGCGGGTCAGTAATGCCCGATGAAGCTTGTCCCAAACTCCAGCAGTCTGCCAATCCCGCAACCGGCGCTGTCACGGTAACTAGCGAGGGGTATTTGAAGGCGGTTGAGGGATTTTTTAGGTGTGGAGAGCGACCGCGCTAATCCATTGAGCGAACGCCCTGATCTGGAAAAGGCTCTGGCGTATTCCGACGGGAGCAAAGGC
>NZ_JOPL01000115.1 GCF_002153745.1 Acetobacter sp. DsW_063
CACAACCTCTCGCTCACTTCAATAAATTAATAGGTCCTGAGCCTAGGTCAACGTAATTATCCACGTCATCGTTATATTTTGTTGAATGGCGCTTATATCGTGTCACCGTAAACAGACCCCGTTGCGCAGCAGCGTTCTTATTCCCTGCTCCCGGGGCATCGAAAATTGAAATATGACCATCGACGCGGTTTGATCTGCCTTTACTCCGAAACGGAGTTTCTTCAAGCGCCCACACTGCCAGGCGGCGTTTGCCGGTTTCATCTTTGCTGGCGCTTGCCAACGCGCTTGATGCAGCAAAATACGCCGCAACATATGGTTGCCTTGTCCAATCCAGCAACCGAGTTGGAACCCCATGATGCTGCGCCAGCGCCAAAAGTGGCAACATGTTTTCCGGTGGCCAATTCTGCGGTTGGGCAAAGGAATCAATTTTGCCAAGCTGAGCTTGCTCGAATATGTTCTCCGTGCCGTAAGGCACACCTAAAGCAATCGAATCAGCCGCTTGACAGAAGCTATTTAAATAAAAAATCTCTCTAGCTATCAGAGCTAAAAGATTAACATGCATACCCTTATCGATTTTCAGGAGGCGATCTTTTTTCACGTTGCGCAATACACTCGGCACTAATCCCCAATCTGCATTTGCTTGCCCCCGAAACACGACAGGTCGACCGTTCAATAAATCCTGCATAAGGAGAGATCGCATCAAATAACTCTCTCGCAGTTTCTAACGAGATCTCCTTAACGCTGCTCATCGTGCTCGCTCTTGTAATCATCAATTTCAATTCTACCTTACACTGAAAAGCCCCCCAAAAAACCGCCACAGCCACCTGATGACCCGCTTGGTCACGTTACGGAATCCCCCGGAGGGACAATGGCATCGCGCAACGGCATTCAAACGACCCGAATAATCATACGGGCGTCCGATTTACATGACGCTCTTCGGAGGATGGGCTTGGCTACACCGCACGCCCCTCCCTTAATCGGGATCATGCCCGCGAAGCGACCTGTGAATGAAACGCAGGACTCGCGCCTTCCCCAGCCAATGAGAAACGCAAGCTGATTCTGGGCCTTGACAGCCAGATTCTCCATGAATGGCGGATATCCGCCAATTTCTGGCGCAATTCGCCTGACACATTAACGTCATATTACCCACAGATTCCGTGGACAGGTGTTGGAATAACTCTGTGGATAAAGTGTGCAGCGATAGGCGAGCAGCCACCTGCGCTTATCTTTCCCTCTTTGTTCCAAACGAATCCACAACGGGCCTGTGAATCGCGCTGTCGGAAAAAAATCCACCAATGCGGCATTCATGCATTGCCGTAGCGGGAAGGGGGACCGGGGAGGCCTCAGCCTGTCGCATCCAACACGCAGTCTGCGAGCCGAAGGACCTTGCTGGCGCCTGTCATCCAAAGCGCCACTGAACATCCACACACTTGTAACGTCACACTGGAACACGCTCTCGGCAAGACGGCGAGATTAGTGGTCCATGGTTGCCCAGGCGCCTCACGGAGACACGGTTCAGTCTCCAGAGTCAGATGCGTTCATCCAGACCGCTGGCCACACGCTATTTCCGAGGAGGCGCGGCGGACGCTTACACCTACAACGTTTGATTAACGGTCGCCCCTCGCCACATTAGAGAAAAGGATCAGCGCACCCCGCTTTAACTCAATTTATTACCCGTATGTTATTTGCATTTTCCAAATTTACATGAGTTTGAAAATAGTATTTATCAGTTATCTCTCCATCAGCCACGAACGCTATTCTTACTTTCAGCGCGGTTCCAGAAATTTCTATGCGCTTATTAATGTAGTAGGTGGATGGATTTTCATTCAAGCGCGATTGAAGTTTTTTTATTAATTCAGGTTCGATTTTAATACTAAGGTTTCTCTGATCTCTATAATCTTTTTCTGAATTAAGGTATAAATTACCTGCATCATAGCCCGTCGCCTGCACCGTCATGACAAATTTTCCGGAAATTCCGCTCTCCGTTTCTGCCGCAGCCATTACCGCTTGCTGCGGAGTAATATAATTACCGTTATAATTTGAAAGTTGCTTATCTGCACACCCACTCCCAAAAAAGAGGACGCCAGTCAGAATATAAGCTTGCTTGATACGTTTCAAAATTCGACACTCCCACGCGTCAAAATGCAACTTGCAATACACACCAAAGAGAAATTCACCAAGGCAAGCGTAATCCTTCCTCGTGATCCAAGAGCCCTGCGGCAGTCTCAGGCGTCATCGGCGATCGATCTGAACCTTCACAGCCCCGCAGGGCTTCAGAAAAGGAACGAGCGCATGGCTTCCGGCAATCCGGACCGAACGCTTAACGCCGCATTACCCCCCCGAGCGTGCCGAATTCTTCAATGACGCCGATCTCGCAGCGCCTGCTACGCGTCGTTGGCCGCGAACCGCTCCATGATCGCAATGGCTGCCGAATAATCGTCATTGGGATGAGCATGGCGACCCAGCGACAACACCTGCAGGGCGCCCGCCAGAGTGGGCGCCGGTATCGCCTGTCGGGCTATGGCGTCGACCAGAAGGCGCATGTCCTTCTGCATCAACCGGGAAGGAAACTGTGAGGTAAAGTCGCCAGTTTTCGCCGCCTTCAGCTTCCGCTTGTGATGCGGGGAAATCACGGCGACCTGATCCAGCGCGTCGAACAGCATCGAGCGGTCCAGCCCCGAGGCCAACCCGTAAGAGACAGTCTCCGCCAGCGCGGTCAGGCCCGCGCCCATGATGCCGTTCACCACCAGCTTCAGCTTCGCTCCGCTGCCAGAGGGACCTGCATGGATGGTCAGCTTGCCAATGGTGTCGAAGATTGGCGCGGCATTTGCAACGTCTTCCACAGAGCCGCCTACCAGAATAACCAGAGCGTGAGCCTCCGCCTCTGGCGTGCTGCCGGAGACCGGGGCGTCGAGCACCGTGACGCCTTTCACGCGCCCGGCCGCGAGCAGCGCGTCCGTCGCCTCGGGCGAGACGGACGAGGTGTTGAGCAACACGCCCCCCGCCTTCATGCCCACCAATGCGCCGTTTTCACCGTACATCGAGGCTTCCAGCGCCTCATCATCCGGCACGCAGGCGATGACGACGTCCGCTTTCTCCGCGACCGCACGGGCGGTCGGAAGAATCTCGACCGCAGGGTCACTGCTCTTGCCGGAAGGGGTGTAGGCGATCACGCCGTAACCCGCATTGCGGAGATGGACGCCCATACGGGTCGCCATCGCGCCAAAACCGATAAAGCCGAGCAGCGGGGCGTTTTGCGGGGTAAGCGCGGTCATGGGCGTCCTCGGGAAATGCTGCGCGCGAAAGCGGTGGCTGACGTGAAGATCGCCGCGACTGCGCCGACGCAGGGTTACGCGCGAGGCAGCCGGAGCCGCGCCGCGCAGGATCAGGCCAGTTTGTCGCCTCCGCGCTCGCGGGTCCAGCTACGCCACACCAGATGCAACGCCGCCATGGCGGCCGGCCCCACGAACAGGCCCAGCATCCCCCACGTTTCCGCCCCGCCGAGAATACCAAGCAACACCCAGAGGAAAGGTAATTGCGTGCTGCCGCCGATCAGGGTCGGGCGGACGAAATGATCAGCGACGAAGATGACGACTGCGCCGATGACAAAGACGCTGATCGCCGCGACCGTCGCGCCCTTGACGAAGATCAGGACAGACACCAGGCCGATGGCGATCATCGCGCAGAACGGAATCATCGCCGCAATCGCCGTTACCACGCCGAACAGCGCCGGATGGGGCGCGCCCGCCAGCAGGTAGACGACGCCCATCAGCAGGCCTTCGCCCACGCCCACCAGCACCAGACCGGCGACGGTGCCGTGGATTGAGGCGACGATCTGGCGCGCGATCACCTCTCCCCGTCGACCGAACAGACGGCGCGACGCGAACGTGCATTGCCGCGCGGCGGCGGCGCCATCCTTGTAGAGGAAGAAGAGGGTCAGCAACGAGAAGCAGAAAAGGGTGGTCCTGTGCGCTACCTGTGATCCCACGGCCTTCGTCACCGCCATGCTGCGGCTGTCGAGCGAACTGAAGAACTCGTGCGCGTCTTCCGGGTTGCTCAGATTGTTCTCCCACCAGGCAACCACGCTTTCCGCGCCGAGCGGCAGGTGATGCGCCCATCTTGGAACCGGAATGCCAGAGCTGCGGGCGCTCTGCATGAGCTCAAGCATGCCCTGCGCCTCTTTGGCCGCCTCCAGCCCCACCATGATCAGGGGGATCAGGAAAATGAGCGCCAGCGCCGCCGTGAAGAGCAGAGGCAAGGTGACGCCGTTGGCGAGGCGCGGCCAGCGTTCGCGTGTGCGCTGATACAGCGGCCATGTCGCGATCGCGAAAACGCCGCCCCAGACAAGCGCAGTCAGAAACCCCGAGATGGTGTAGAGCGCGACCGCTGCGATGGCGATGCCGAGGAACTCCCGCGCACGCCACTGCGACCGCATGATCACCGAGCGTTGGGCCGGAGTGGACGCCTCGGCCTCCGCAGGCGACGGGGTCAGAAGATCCGCAGGCGGCGTGCGGCCTGCTGCGGCAGGCGCGCCGGGCGACAGCTCGACCAATGTCTGACCGGTCTTGGGCATCAGAACCTGTTTCCTCCCTGGGGCGGCGTAAAATATGGCCCCGCCTTGCGCCGTCCGACCACTTCCGTGGCGGATCAGGGAATGACGCGCAAGTGGGCTTCACCCTGTGCTGCGCCTCCGATTCGTTTCGAATAGAGCACGTCTGCACACGGCGCAGGACGCCGAGCATACCCCACTTCGTGCGACGGAGCGAACGGGCGGGGCGAACAGGCGCGGCGTCAGGAGGAGCGCGCCGCCCCTTCAGCCCAGATGGCGAAGGCATGGATCAGCGCCGCCTCGTCCAGCGACTTGAACCGCCCGGACGCGCCGCCATGCCCGGCCTCCATGTTGATGCGCAGCAACTGCGGCCGCCCGGAGGTCGAATACTCGCGCAGCTTCGCGATCCACTTCGCGGGCTCCCAATACGTCACGCGCGGATCGGTCAGGCCACCGATGGCGAACACCGTGGGATAGGGCTTCGCCTCGATCCGGTCATACGGCGAATACCCGGCGATGCGGTCATAGGCCGCGACGTCGGTCAGCGGATTGCCCCACTCCGGCCATTCCGGCGGCGTCAGGGGCAGCGTGTCGTCCGACATGGTGTTCAGAACATCGACAAACGGCACCACGGCGACGATTCCCGCGAACAGTTCAGGCCGCATATTCGCGATCGCGCCCATCAGCATTCCACCCGCAGAGCGCCCGTCCGCGACGATGCGCCCCGCCTCCGTCACGCCCTGAGCGATCAGATGCTCGGCGCAGGCGATGAAGTCGGTGAAGGTGTTCGTCTTGGTCTCGCCCCGCCCGCCGAGGAACCAGTTCCATCCCTTCTCCGCCCCACCGCGCACATGTGCGATGGCGTAGACCCAGCCGCGATCGACCAGACTGAGATTGCGGGTCGAAAATGTCGGGTCGATGGAGACGCCGTAGGAACCATATCCGTAAAGCAGCGTCGGCGCCGGGACGCCTTCCGGCGCGTCGCGACGGCGCAGCAGCGTGATAGGCACGCTCTCTCCGTCCGGCGCCTTCGCGAGCAGCCGCTGGCAGACGTAATCGGCCGGATCGTGGCCCGAGGGAATGTCCTGCGCTTTCAGCAGCCACCGTTCGCGCGTCGCCATGTCGTAGGACAGCCACTGGCGCGGCGTCGTCGGCGACTGGTAGGAATAACGAAGCTCGTTCGTCGCGAATTCATAGGAGCCGTCGAGGGACAGCGTATAGGCGTCCTCATTCGTCGCCAGATGATGGGCCTCCCCATCTCGCGGCAGGATCTGGATCGCCGTGTTCGCGTCCACACGCTCCACCCACACGACATGATCGGCGAACGCGGTGCATTCGGTGATGTAACGGCCCGGACGATGCGGCACCAATTCCCGCCACGCCGCACGGTCGCCGATCTGCGCGTCCAGAACCGTCATCAGGCGGAAATCGGTCGCGCCGCCAAGATTGGTGCGGACCACGAAGCGGTCGCCCCAATGCGCCAGATCATAGGTCACGCCCTTCTCGCGCGCCGCCACGCAACGCGCCGCCGCCGTGGGGTCGTCGCCCGGCACGACCCAGCTTTCCGCCGTGTCGTGATCGTTAGAGCTGATGACGATCCAGCGCCCCGAGCGGGTGGAGGCGACGCCCGCGAAGAAGCCGGGGTCCTTTTCTTCGTAAACCAGTTCATCGGCGCCGCCTGCGACAGCGCGCCGGAACACTCTCACCGGGCGCCCGTTCCCGTCACGCCATGTCCAGAAAATATGTTTTGAGTCCGGAGAGAATACAAAATTCCCGGTACAATTCCCGATCTCGACAGGCAGCAGTGCGCCGCTCGCCAGATCTTTCACCCGAACGGTGTAAATCTCCGATCCCTGCGTGTCCTCCGCCCAAGCGAACAGCGCATGATCGGGGCTGTGCGTTGCGGAACGCGCCACATAGTAGCTGTGATCCTTCGCGCGGGCGTCGGCGTCGAGTAGCACCTCTTCCTGATCGACGCGATCCTCGTGGAAGCGCACATGGCGCGGCTGCTGCGCCCCGGCCTCGTACCGCACGCCGTAGCGCCAGACGCCATGCGGCAGCGCGGGGTAAGACTCATCCTCCCGCAACCGGCCTTTCATTTCCGCCACGATCTCCGCCTGCAACGCCTGCGTGGAGGCCAGAACGGAATCGCTATAGGCGTTCTCCGCGCGCAGATGCTCGGCGATATCGGCGCGCAGCAATGTCGGATCGCGCAGAACGGCCTGCCAGTTGTCGTCCTTCATCCACGCGTAGTCGTCGGTGCGGGTGCGCCCGAGTTGCTCGATGGTGCAAGGGTCCTTGCGGGCGGCGGGCGGGGTGGCGGGATCGGGCATCTAGGCTTTCCGTTTGATGGTCGGAGGTAGGATGACACAGTTCTGTGTGGGTTGGCACAGGGCATTGAGCTGGAAGGGGGCTACCCAGTTTGGGAGTTAGGCTCAGGACCTATTAATTTATTGAAGTGAGCGAGAGGTTGTGAT
>NZ_JOPL01000116.1 GCF_002153745.1 Acetobacter sp. DsW_063
AGATAACGGCGGGCTTCGCCCCCGCCGTCGCCAACTCCTCTTTAATCTGCCGCGTGAAAGGAGAATTCTGCGACGGGTTGCGGTTGTCCCAGTCTGTCATGCCAACCAACGTCGCGTCAGGCGAGAAGAACGTGCCAGCAAACGCAAATGGTTCGCCCGCAATAAAAACCATGGTCGCATCCTGAAATTGCGCCGGTATGGTCAGATCATATGTGGTGCGCAGCCAGTTCGTGTGCCCCCAGTCGGAGATACGAAGGCTGGCGAACGATCCGACCTCAATCACGATGAGCAACGCAACGGAAAACCGCGCGGAGAGCAGTCGGTCCAGGCAGGCGCCGATTATGACGCCTGAGATGATTTCTCCCGGCAAAAAATAACGCTGTATTGAAAATGCGCACATCCAGACGACAATTGAAGCCACGAAGAATACGATCACGTCGATAAGGAGATCGGGTGACTCGGTGTGTTCGCACTGCTGGCGCCGAAGCCGCAGTCGCGGCGCGATCAGGCCGACGGCTAGAGCGCAGATCAACGCGAGCGCGATGAGGGGGCGAATATCGCGGAAAAACAGTTCGGACGTGATCGACCCGCCCTGCGCCCAGCGAAGCGGAAATGACAGGGCGCTCAACAGGGAATGAGGAACGTACGCGGTATCGCGATATGATCGGTTCGCGCCCTCTACGGCGTGAAAGACGCTGTTGAAATAAGGAAAAACAGGGTTTCTAAATTTCAGAAAACACAGGGCGAACAGCCAGCCCGATGAAGCAATCAGTCCCATCATGAACGCCATCGGTTGCATCGCAAGCGCCCGAAAGGAAATGCGTCCTCGGACGAAGGGCATTACGCCGATCAGAAGAAGCCCGGGTTCGTAAATCCCGCAGGTAAGTTTGAGTCCCGCCGCCACGCCGAGGCACAGACCAGACAGAGTCAGATTTCGGTCATCCCCTGAGCGGCGCCACTTCAGGCAGAAATACAGGGACGCGACAATTGGCGTCGCCAGAGCGGCGTCGGCGAATGATGTCCCCGCCTCAGACCAAAGCATGGGCGAGGCCAAAGCGAGCACGATCGTCAATATTCGGGTTGGAAGGCGTGACGCGTTCTTTTGACCCGGAAGCAGAATTCGGACCACGCCCATCAACGGGAAGATCGCCGTCGACTGGAGGGCGCATTGTAAGAGTGTCGCGAATTTGGGTCCCACAAGTGTCGTCGCTGCGTACCACGGGACATAAATGAGGGGATTAAGGTAAGTGTGAACTATTTGCGCTGGTGCGATATCCCGCCAGTAACGCCAGTGAATAAGAGCGTAAGAAACGTAATAATGATAATTAATCTGATCGTAGTTTATGTCTTGTTTTTGGCGGAATGAAACACTTACCAGAGACGCGAAAAACATGATCCACATTGATACGTTAATTAATGCTTGGCGGTGGGGTTTCGCGCGCATTCATACACTCCATGATCTGGCAATGAGCGCAACGTCTCGCTGCATTTGTAGCGAGTTCCCTTAGAGTTTTTTCCCAGTGACGGCCACCCGTCACGACGACACCTCGCGCTTCCATAAATCGACGCTAGGCTGGTCGCCCACCCGCTACTCCACAGAACGAACTTTTTCTGACTGAGGTTTTTCATTTCCTTGCGGTTTGGTCTGCTCTCACGCGCAACCTTATGGCCATTTTCGCCTGGGGGCGCAGGTTCACACGAGGTGCGGGACCCGAGCTGTTTTAATGTTGTTCCGCGGGAGCGTTTCCCCAGGCCCGGCGCGCGCATACAAGGGTATAAAATTGCGCCGCGACGTCCACTGTGTGCGCCTGCGCCTTGCCTGCCCTGCCGGGGCTTCCTATACGTCTCGGTCCCGCCAGAACGGCATGCAGCCCGGACGGCAACAGAAAGGGCGGCTACAGCCCTCAGGACAGACCGGCCATGACCGAAGAGTTCCATCGCATCCGTCGCCTTCCTCCCTACGTTTTTGCGGAGGTCAACAAGGCCAAGGCCGCCGCCAGGGCCCGGGGCGAGGACATCATCGATCTCGGCATGGGCAATCCTGACAGCCCGACCCCGCCGCACATCGTCAAGAAGCTGATCGAGACGGTGGCCGACCCGCGTTCGCACCGTTATTCGGTCAGCCGGGGCATCCCCGGGCTGCGCAAGGCGCTGGCGGGCTATTACGAGCGCCGCTTCGATGTCAAGCTGGATCCTGAGACGGAGGTCATCGCGACGCTTGGCTCCAAGGAAGGCCTTGCGAACCTTGCAGCGGCGATAACCAGCCCCGGCGACACAATCCTCGTCCCGAACCCGTCCTACCCTATTCATCAGTTCGGCTTCATCATCGCAGGGGCGTCGGTCCGCTCCGTTCCGGCCTATCCGGGCGAGGACATGCTGCGCGCGCTCGATCGCGCGGTCCGCCATTCGGTACCGAAGCCGACCGCCCTGATTGTCAACTTCCCGTCGAATCCAACGGCGTTTCTGGCGGATCTTGATTTCTACAAGGAGCTCGTAGCGTTCGCCCGGCGTGAGGAAATTTTTATCCTCTCCGATCTCGCCTACTCGGAAATCTATTTCGGCGACCTCGTCCCGCCTTCGATCCTCGCCGTTCCGGGCGCGAAAGACATTGCCGTCGAATTCACGTCGCTTTCGAAGACCTATTCGATGGCGGGCTGGCGCATGGGCTTCGCGGCGGGCAATCCGCGTCTGATCAGCGCGCTCACGCGGATCAAGTCGTACCTCGACTACGGCGCATTCACCCCGATCCAGGTGGCCGCCGTCGCGGCTCTCAGCGGACCGCAGGACTGCGTGGCTGAGATTCGTGCGCTCTACAAGGAACGTCGCGACGTGCTGTTGCGCGGCCTGCATGCCGCCGGTTGGGAGGTGCCTTCGCCCGAAGGGTCAATGTTCGCCTGGGCGCCGATCCCCGAGCGCTTCCGCGACATGGGCAGTGTAGCGTTCTCCAAGCTGCTGTTGCAGGAGGCGGGCGTGGCCGTCGCTCCGGGGCTCGGCTTCGGCGAATATGGCGAAGGCTTTGTGCGCATCGGCCTGGTTGAGAACACGCAGCGTCTGCGTCAGGCCACGCGCGCCATCCGCGGCTTCCTTTCCGCCCACGGAATCGCACCCAAACCCGGCGCGCCCTCGGCCGCCCAATCCGCTGCTCTTGAGGAGAACACCGCATCGTGACGTCTGGAGCCTCCCTGTCCGCCTCGCCCGCCGCCGGGCAGCCGCTGCGCCTTGGCGTCGCCGGTCTTGGAACCGTCGGCGCTGGTCTCGCCATCCTGCTGCGTGACAACGCCGAGCTGATTACCGCCCGCGCGGGACGGCCAATCGTCATTACGGCGGTAGCGGCGCGTGATCGCACGCGCGACCGTGGCGTGGATCTCGGCGCCTGTCGCTGGCATGACGATGCGGCGGAGCTGGCGACGGATCCGGACGTTGATGTAGTGGTTGAACTGATCGGCGGCGCAGAGGGTAAAGCCCGCGAACTGGTCGAGGCGGCGCTCGCCAATCGCAAGCCGGTCGTCACCGCGAACAAGGCGCTCGTCGCCGTTCACGGCGAGGCCCTCGGCCGCCTGAGCGAAAAGCAGTCCACGCCCCTGCTTTACGAAGCGGCGGTCGCAGGCGGCATTCCGGCCATCAAGACGGTGCGCGAAGGGCTGGCGGCTGACCGGCTGTTAAGGATTGGCGGCATCCTGAACGGCACCTGCAACTATATTCTCACCGCGATGCGCGAGACAGGGCGCGATTTCGCCGACGTGCTGGCCGAGGCTCAGGCGCTGGGCTACGCCGAGGCGGACCCGTCGACCGACGTTGATGGCGTGGACGCAGCGCACAAGCTGGCGATCCTCGCATCTCTCGCGTTCGGACGTCCGGTTCAGTTCGACAGTGTGCATGTCGAAGGTATCCGTCAGATAGGAGCGCTGGATCTGAGCGCGGCGAAGGCGCTCGGCTATCGTATCAAATTGCTGGGACTGACCCGGCAGACCGAACGGGGGATCGAGGCGCGTGTGTCGCCTTGCCTCGTACCGCATACTTCGCCCATCGCGCAGGTGGATGGCGTGTTCAACGCGGTGATCGCCGAGGGCGCGTTCGTTGGGCGGCTCATGGTCGAAGGACGCGGCGCCGGCGCCGGACCGACGGCGAGCGCTGTCGCAGCAGACTTGATCGATCTGGCGCGTGGCAAACCCGCGTCGGTGTGGGGTGTAAGCGCGGCGGAACTGGAACCAGTCCGTAGCCGTCCGATTTCGGAGCGCGAGGGCGCGTTCTATCTGCGTCTTAGCGTCGCCGATCGTGCGGGCGTGCTTGCTGACATCACCGCTATTCTTCGAGATTGTGGCGTGTCGCTCAACAGCATGGTGCAGCACCCGGCTGTGGAGGCTGGCGCCGACGTCCCTCTGATCCTGGTGACGCATCCGACGCGCGAGGCGGGTATGCAGGACGCGACGACACGTATCGCTGCTCTACCGGTGGTGTCGGAAACTCCGATCCTGATCCGGATTGAGACCATCTGAGCCACGTCCGCCGCCGCTACTAAGAGAGCGGAGCATTTTTTGCGCCCGCCCGCTTGCAGAACCCATCGATCAGACCGTGGGCGAATTTTAGGATCGCCGTCATTTCACATGTCGTTATGACGTGACGCCGCAAAGAAGACCGATATGCGCCATAGCGAGGGAGCGCGGGGCTCCCTCAAACTAACTCTCGACGAGACTCGCATGTCCGAGTCACGATCCGGCCCATACGCGCTGAGAGCGACCCCGGTCGCGGCGCCCGCGTTTGCAACCTGCAGCGCGACATGCCACGCAATCAGAACATCATCTCGGAGAACGAAGAATGTCGGCTGACACGCGCAAGGGAAGTTTTATCGTCTCGGATCGCAATCTCGCGCTCGAACTCGTGCGTGTGACCGAAGCCGCAGCGCTCGCCTCCTCGCACTGGACCGGCCGAGGCGACAAGAACGAAGCTGACGGCGCAGCCGTTGAGGCCATGCGGACAGCGTTCGACACCGTTGCTATCGATGGCACGGTCGTGATTGGCGAAGGCGAAATGGACGAAGCGCCGATGCTCTATATCGGCGAAAAAGTCGGCGCCGGTGGCCCGGCCATGGACATCGCCGTCGATCCGCTCGAAGGCACCACGCTCTGTGCGAAGGATCTTCCGAACGCGCTGACCGTCGTGGCATTGGCCGAGAAAGGCAATTTTCTTCACGCTCCGGACGTCTACATGGACAAGATCGTCGTCGGCGCAGGCCTTCCTGACGGCGTCGTCGATCTCGACGCTCCGATTGGAGAAAACATTCGCAACCTCGCCAAAGCCCGGGGCAAGGATATTGGCGAGATTGTCCTGTGCGCGCTGGACCGTGACCGCCATGCCGAGTTGATCGCCAAGACGCGTGAAGCTGGCGCCCGTGTAAAGCTGATTTCCGACGGAGACGTCGCTGCTGCTATCGACGCCTGTTTCACGCAGGGTTCGGTCGATATTTACGCCGGATCCGGCGGCGCTCCCGAGGGCGTTCTCGCCGCCGCTGCGGTCCGCTGTATGAACGGGCAGATGCAGGCTCGGCTTTTGTTCGAAGACGACGCCCAGCGTGAGCGCGCCGTGACGATGAACCCGGGCAAAAACCCTGACCGCAAGTTGGGTCTGACGGACCTCGCCTCGGGCGACGTTCTGTTTTCGGCGACCGGCGTGACGTCAGGGTTCCTGCTGCGTGGCATCCGTCGTCACGCCGATCACGCGACGACCCATTCACTGGTGATGCGCTCCAAGTCCGGCACGCTGCGCTTCGTCGAAGGGCATCATAATTTCGCTACGAAGACCTGGGGCGCGCGCTGATTCATTTCGTGCCGACCCTTCGTATGCGGACAAACCGGTGACGCCCGAAGCCGACGTTCTGGCGGCAGAGGAGCGTGTGGACCAATCCGCAGCTCTGGGCGTTGAGACCAGCTGTTCGGGGCGTCCCTGGCGCTGGCGTGACGGCGTTGAGGCGCCAGCCGTCATGCGTCTGGGTTCCGCCATCGCGCAGCGTTATGGAACGTCCGAGATCGTCGGGCGCATCATGGCGTTGCGCGAGGTGGGACTGGCTACGGCGTCAGACTTTCTTGAGCCTACTTTGCGTGCGCTCATGCCTGATCCGTCATGTGTAATCGACATGGACGTCGGCGCCGCCCGTCTCGCCCGCGCGGTGCGCGATAGGGAGGCCGTCGGCGTTTTTGGGGATTACGACGTCGATGGCGCCTGCGCGTCTGCCTTGATGGCAGATGTGCTGCGTGAACTGGGTTGCGTGGTTCACACCCATATTCCAGATCGTATGACTGAGGGTTACGGGCCGAACGCCCCTGCCCTGCTTTCCCTTGTCGAGCGCGGCGCCAGCCTGGTCGTGTGCGTCGATTGCGGGACTGCTGCGAGCGATATCCTGAGTTGTCTGGACGGCCGCGCGGACATTGTGGTGATCGACCATCACAAGTCCGAAGGGGCTCCGCCGCAGATTCTGGCGACGATCAACCCGAACCGCCCGGAATGCGCTTCGGGGCTGGGCGGACTGTGCGCCGCCGGGCTGTCATTCGTCACAGCGGTCGCGATGGTTCGCGATCTGCGACGGAGTGGCTGGTTCGCAGACGGTCGAGCGGCGCCGGATTTAATGCGACAACTCGATCTGGTTGCGCTCGCCACCGTGTGCGACGTCATGCCACTCACCGGCCTCAACCGAGCCTTTGTCACGCAGGGCCTGCGGATTATGGGCAAACATGCGCGATTGGGGCTGTCGACGCTTCTCGGGGTCGCGGGTGTGCAGAGCGCGCCGTCGGCGTTCTCGTGCGGATACGCGCTGGGACCACGTATCAACGCGGGCGGCCGTATCGCCGAGGCGGATCTCGGCCTGAGGCTTCTGCTGAGCGAGGATAAAGATGACGCGCAGTGGATCGCTGAGCGGCTGGACGCGATTAATCGCAAGCGACAGGACGTCGAGGCTTCGATCCTCGACCGCGCCATGGAGCAAGCCGAAGAGCAATGTGCGGCCGGACGCGCTGTCATCTTGCTCGCCAGCAAGGAGTGGCATGTCGGCGTAGTCGGCATTGTCGCTGGACGGGTCAAGGAAAAATTCAATCGCCCTACTCTGATCGGCGCTGAGCTGGACGACGGCGTGGTCAAGGGGTCCGGCCGATCCGTTCCGGGTATCGACCTCGGGTCGGCGGTCATTGCCGCGCGCGAGGCCGGGCTGTTGAAGACCGGCGGTGGGCACGCCATGGCTGCGGGCTTCAGTCTGGCTACGGAAGATATTCCTGCCCTCCATACTTTTCTCAACGACCGCCTTGTTGCGGCGGCGCAGAGACCTGCGACGACAGTTCTTGAAATAGACGCAGCGATCACTTCAGGGGGCGCCACTACAGAGCTCGCCAAGGATCTTGGTCGTCTGGCCCCCTTTGGCAATGGCAATGAAGAGCCGCTGCTGGTCCTGACGCATGTGCGGGTCGTCCGGGCGGACAGAATAGGCAAAGACGGCGCAACCCTGCGCGTTCTGCTTGAGGGGGAAGGACGTTCGGCGGTCAAGGCTCTTCTGTTTCGCGCCGGCGACAGTTCCTTGGCTGCGGCGTTGGAAGATCGCGCCCGTCCACTCCTGCACGTGGCGGGATGGCTGCGCGCCGAGTCCTGGAATGGGAGGGAGACGGCGACGTTCTTCGTGCACGACGCAGCGTTTGCGCGGTAATTATATCTTTGGCTGAGACCCGGCAGTTGGACTTCTGCTCTTGGTTCATAGCTTTGCGTGAACGAACCCGGAGTGGCTGTTCTTGCTAACGACAGGTCGGTAGTAAATTTCAAGATTCAAACATCGAATTTCATTATAAATATAACAAAGTTTGCACATATAATCACTCAACTCTCCAGCGATGCTTGTGTTGAACGGAAGCAGAGAGTGCGGATGTCTGGCTCGATTGCCAAGCGCTGTATCAACGCATCTGCCCGAAGCCGCAGTCAATGCCGTTGCGCGCACAATTCTTGATTGCGAATTGGTATCTCAATGCGACAAAAAGTGTCTTTCTCTGCGGTGTGTATCTTTTTTATTGAGAATGCGTCGCACTTGCCATAGAACGCGGACGCCCCAACAAACTGGCGTCAAAAAATGCGCGATTATTCAACAAGCCGGAAGTTACTTAATACCGGTTGTACCACTGCATTTAGCGGCATCATCTGCCTAAATGTTATGATTTCGCCGTTGTTGGCGGAAACACGCGCAGCAAAAAAAACTCAAGAAAAACGCTCATGCCGTGCGGCGGAATGTTCAAGCGGGAAATTGACGACGCATCAGATTCACGCCAAGAGGGCCGAACTGGTAAACGTGACCGCCAGACAGCAAAACGTTTCAGTCAGCGCATCAAAAATGTCTATCCCGTTTCTGGAGAATCCGCAGATCGTTTCTGTTGTGTCGAGAAAATTGATGGATGACCAAAATGTCTTGCGCCTCGCTGATGCATTGCGAAATGTGGCGGGAGTCTCCTACGCCGATAGTTACGCATTGTATGACAGTATCCGCGTGCGCGGTTTAAGCACGTCCGGAATGACATATCTGGACGGACTCAAGACAATTGATTCCCTTGCAATCAACGAAACAGTCGGATTGTCTCGACTGGAAGTCGTAAAAGGACCTGCGTCAGGGCTATTCGGTCAGGGCCCCTTGTCCGGACTGGTGAATATGGTCAGCAAACGACCAGAAACCAGAAATTTCGCAACGTTCACAGCTCAGGGTGGATCATGGTCCTATTATGAGGGGCGCGCGGACATAAACCGTAAGTTGACGTCGAGCGGAGTCGTGACTGCTCGGCTGAATACACTCTATCGTAAGCAGGATTACTTTGTGCGGGCGTCAGACATGGAAACGCTATACATAGCGCCATCTATTTCAGTTCGCCCAACAGAAAACACCGATTTCACCATGTTATTTCGTTATAGCCGTGCAAGCGGACACCCTTATACAGCCATTCCTGGTTACGGGACGGTGCTCCCTTCTCCGTGGGGAAACTTGCCGCGAAATTTCTCCGTAAACGACGTCGACAATCCCGCTCAGCAGCGTCAGACTTTTGTTCATCTGGGATACATGTTGGATCATCGATTCAACAACGCGATCGGCCTGCATCAGGGCTTTCGTTACATGGTCTATAGGCAGACATATAATCGCTGGCTATTCGCTGGTTCTTATGCACCTGATCTATCGAGTGTCAGCCGATATTACTACGGACCTTACAACAATCACGGTCACGATATAAGAATTGACACCAACGTTAATCTTCGCTTCCACACAGGCGAGTGGTCCTCTCACTACATGCTGATTGGCGTCGATTACGGAATTAACGGAACGAATTCAACGACCGGTTACGCAACCACGACAGCTCTTTCTCTCGTAAATCCAGTTTATGGTAATGTCTTAGATATGCTTCCGGGGGCGACAATATCAAAGGCAAGACAAGACCAATTCGGAACGTATATTCAGGATCATCTCAAGTTGGGAAAGCGAGTGGCGGCGACATTTGGAGTTCGGTGGGATCGCGCGACCGCCGGCCGTGGCGGTAGTAACCCGCCAACAACAGCGTTTAGCCCACACGCGGGCTTTACGTGGAATTTTGTCGACCAAATAGCGTTCTACTTCAATTGGTCACGCGCTTTCCTCCCGACGACCTCCGTAGATTACAGGCAAAATATCCTTCCTCCGCAGATAGGTACTGATTATGAGTTCGGACTGAAAGCGCAAAGCCACGACGGTTCTGTGCGAGGAATGGCGACGTTATTTCAATTATCAAGAACAAATGTCGCAACGACAGACCCGGCGCATCCGCTGTATTCGATCGCGCAGGGAGAGCAGACCAGCAAGGGGTTTGAGCTCGAGGGCGAGTGGAGTATCAGACCGAACTGGAACGCGACATTAGCCTACACATATCTTGATACGAAAATCACTAAGGATAACAGGCTTCTCCCTAACGGCGGCTCTTTGTGGCTTGCTGGCGTGCCGCATCATATTTTCAATATTTGGACAAAATATACTTTGCCTGCCGGCGCTCTTAAAGGTTTGGGATTTGGCGGTGGCGTGCATGTCGAGGGCGCCAGTCCTGCTGATAACTATACGCCGCGCGATCCGTATTACGGGCGCACATATAAAACTTCGGCTTATACCCTGATTAGCCTTGCCCTGTATTACGAGAGGGGACCTTGGAGTGCTCAACTCAATGTGCAAAATGCTGCTGACAAAAGATATTTTCCATCAGCATCGCTAACTCGAACCACGGTTGGCACGCCAAGAACGATCATGGGTGGCGTCACGCGTAATTTCTGACGACGCGCCGAAGCGCAGGCGTGCCTCGCAAGGACGGTGACGGCTCGCCTCGAACGCCTGACATCCCCTTGCAAGAGGTTACATTAGCCAAGAAGAACGCACAGAGATTCAAATAAATAGACGAGAGGAGCGTATCGGCGTGGCGCTCCCATTACGTCTATGGTTATAATTTGAATACCGAGAAATCACCACAGATAAACAAATTTTATATAATAAGCATTTGTTTCCGGAACATTGCGCCCCTCCACAGAGTGCGAATATCTCGCGGTAAAGGAGTAGTGCTTCGAGATATTGAGCATCGCCCCCAGACCGAGAGCTGTCTCCCGGCTATAGGAATCGTTTACGTATGCATTTTGAGTGTTGTTATATGTGCCTGCGACATTCTGCCAGTCAAACGCCAGAAAAGGCTCAAAAAGTTTCGTCGCCTTCCAGCTGAAACGCAGGTTGGAGTAAAACACTACGCCAGGATAATAGCTGTCCTGCCCACGAACGTGACGCGTTGAACTTGTAACGGCGCCTGCATCTCCGTCGAAGCTGAAATGCTTCCACTCATAGTCAAAAATGAAGCTCGATATATTCGACCAGTTATGTGACGCGAGCGAATATCGCGTGCCTGAAGGCGTCTGCATGAAGGTCTGAAATCCGAACGTGCTGTGCGCGTTCGGCTTGAACCACGCGGCTGGCCCCACAATGGTGCCACCCAGTCCACCGTAATTCGTTCCGTTGGCGAGCACGTAGCTTTCAGACTGAATGACCTCGAAAGCAAAACCGACATGTGGAATTGCATCGAAACTGCGGAAATGGACGTATTTGGTAAGACCCGACCAGGTGTGGCTTCCCCCTTTGGCCTGACGCGTGCCCTGCCCGTTGTAAGTCGAGCCCGCAGCATTGCCATCGCCATACTGAACCAGCACGTTGAATGGGGAAAAGTCGACAGGCAAATCGTATTCGTGTGGCCCGATGATACCCAATGTAATGTCCGAGGCTTGCGCGCCCGAGCAGACGCTCAGGGTCAAGCCCGTCGTAAGCAGCGAAAACACGGAGAGACGGCGAACACTCGCCCATTCTGTCACGCGCATGGTGTTATTTCCGTCAGATCAGGGGGAGCGTCCGCTTAACCCTGCGGACGCTCCGTTGAAGTCGAAGACTGTGATCGTTGCCGATCAGTGCGCCTCAGCGCCCTGCTGATCGTCCAGAGCATAAGCGATGATGTAATCACCGCTTCTCGTGGCCAGACCACCGTGACCGCCAGCAGCAATCAGGACGTACTGCTTGCCGTTGACTTCGTAGGACATCGGCGTCGCCTGCCCGCCCGCAGGCAGACGGTCGCTCCAGATAACCTCGCCAGTCTTCAGGTCGAACGCCCGGAGATAATCGTCAGCTGTGGCGCCCATGAAGACTACGCCGCCTTTGGTGACGATGTTGCCGCCGATGTTATACATCCCGGTCGGTAGCGGCAGGTTGGTGTGCGTGCGGAAGGGGCCCGTATCGCGCGTCGTTCCAACTGG
Organism: Acetobacter sp. DsW_063; assembly: GCF_002153745.1. Taxonomy (GTDB): domain Bacteria; phylum Pseudomonadota; class Alphaproteobacteria; order Acetobacterales; family Acetobacteraceae; genus Acetobacter. The sequence goes on from NZ_JOPL01000116.1 coordinate 11,809, forward strand.
GTGCTGCCACACGATCTTTTTGGTGACCAGGTCGATCGCCGTGAGCGTGCCCCAGACAGGCCCCTTGCAAGGAATCTGCAGCGGATTCAGCCAAGGGTTAGTGTAGGCGATATAGGGCGTGCCGTAATCCGGAGAGACTGAAAGCGCGTCACCCTTGGCTGCGGGCTCTTCGCCATTGCCGTTCCACTTCGGCAGAACGCCGGGATCTTCGAGAGTCCGTCGATGGTCGAGTTTGATGCGGAACGGCAGATAGCTCGCATTCGCCAGCATGATCTTGCGCTGCGGATCAATCGTGATCCCCTGCCAATCTACGATGCCGTAGAACGCCGGGTAGACGATCGTGGTCTTACCGACATGCGGCGGCGTGAACTGCCCGTCATAGGCCGACTGCCGGAACTGGATGCGGCACACCATCTGGTCAAGCAGCGTGGCGCCCCACATGTCCGTCTCTTTGAGATCTGGAGGCGTCAGCGAGGGCATGGCCGCCGGGAAAGGCTGCGTCGGAGAAATGCGGTCGTCCGGGGCCACGCCCGCAGTCGGCACCGCACGCTCTTCTACAGGGTAGCCCGGCACTGGCACGCCCGTGCGGCGGTCAAGGACGAAGAACTCGCCTCGCTTGGTGCTCTGAACCAGCGCAGGGACCATCTGGCCACTGGAGTCCGGCAGATCGACCATCGACGGCCCGGACGGAATATCCATATCCCAAAGGTCGTGATGCACGGTCTGATAGGTCCAACGCCGCTCACCAGTCTCGATATCAAGCGCAATAGTGGCGGAAGACGTCGCATCATCGAACGGGCGCCGTGAACCGCCCCAGTTGTCCGGCGGAGAGTTGCCCGTGGGAACGTAAACGAGGCCGAGATTCGTGTCAGCCGTATAGACGCCCCACCCGTTCGGGGTGTCACGCGTCAGAACGTCATCTGGACCGGGCTTAAACGTCTCAGGATTGTGCCCGGCGTCCCACACCCACGCGATCTCGCCCGTCGTCGCGTCAAACGCGCGCACTGCGCCGGACGGTTCGAAATTCGCCTGATTGTCGAAAACCCAGCCGCCCGTGATGACGCGATTTTTGGCCACAAGCGGCGGCGACGTCACGAAGTGGAAACCATGCGGCACATGGCCGAGATATTGACGCAGGGAGATGAAGCCGTGATCGCCGAAATCGTCACAGGGCTTACCCGTTTCCGCATCCAGCGCGACCATTCGCACGTCCGCAACTGGCGAGTAGATACGCGCGCGGCAACCGGTCTGGATCTCGTCCGGAATCCGGTAATATGAAACGCCACGGCAAGCGAGGTAGACGTTCTTCGCCAAATCGGCTTCCGCCGGATGCGGGTCGAACTTCCATTTGATCTTGCCCGTGGCGGCGTCCATAGCGATCACTTGGCTATGGGGCGTGCACATATACAGCGTGTTGTCGACTTTGATCGGGGTCAGTTCAAGATTGAACTCATGCCCCTGATCCGGACCGGCGACCGTTCCCTCCCCCGTCTGCTGCGTGTCGCCCGTCCGGGTGATCCACGCGCGCTTCAGGTGCGACACGTTCTTCGTCGTGATCTGATCCAGTGGCGAATACCGATCGCCGCCAACAGTGCGGCCGTACGCCTGCCAGTCGGCGGCAGGCATCTCCGGCAAACCGGTGTCCGGCTGCCCCTGCGCGGCCATACGATCCGACGGGACGGAGCCGTTGATCGAATAGGACGTGAAGCAACTGACGACTAGAGCGGCCACGCTGACCCCCATCGCCCCCAGGACTTCACGCTTGTCGGAGAGCCAGTTGTTGGAAAGCCTCCAGACCCAGGGGAGTAGCAGCCATGCGCCCACGGCGATCAGCGTTAGAAGACGGACTTCCAGTCCCCAGATGTCGAAGCCGACCTCCAAAAGCGACCAAAGCGTCGCGAACAGTAGCAACCCCGCATAGATGCGCAGCGCGAGGCGAGGCGTTTTGAGGCCGGTGGCCGCCACCGCCAGAAAAACACCGCCGGCCGCGATATAAAACCACGACCCGCCAAGAAGCAGGAGCTGCGCTCCGCCAAAGAATAGAAAGAGCCCGATGGCTCCGACAAGAATCGTTGTTATTATAGACAACATTCTTGAGATGCTTGTCTGCATGTTGCACGTCTTTCCCAGCTCTTCCATGGCGCCGCCGCCGGTGAATTGGCTCCACCTGACGAGCGCCGCCAAAGCTGAGAAGTGTCTCGCCACACCCGATATAATTCCGGCCAGCGATTAGCTCACGTGATCACGCCAACTTGTATTGCCTTGACCAAAGTGTGTCAGAGGTGAGACACTTTGCATCGATGGTTCCGGCAGGCCTTATAATGTTTTCGGACGACTTGTGTTGTATTTCGGCGCCGGATACGTGGAGCGGTAGGCATATCACCTTCCGTCAGAGTCAGTTTTCAAGATGAGAAATGGCACTTTTCATTCAACGAAATCCATTGTAACAATGGGTAATACGCAATAGAATTCGGGGGTTTCCTTTGAACATCGGGCGTGAATTTCTTAGAAATACATACTTCTATATTATATAAAAATACAACAAAGAGATATTTGAAAAAATCTGAATTATATAAAAACTTGTCTGGACTGTTTTTAACATCTTTTCTGAAGTCTTGGGATGTTGGAAAAAGGATACTTGTGGTTGGAAGAGAAACAAAAAGATGGAACGTCATTACTGACCAGAATAATTTTATAGATACTTATGATTATATTGAAAAATCTCCACTTAAGCAGGAGTCGCATTTAAATAGATATATACTAGAAAAAAGATAAAGGCTCAACATTCTTCAATTTTTTAAGAGAGTTAGGAGAAGTATCTGGTTATGGAAATATTGGCTGGGAAAATCTCCACTATTTTTCGTGGAAGGAGGGTATGCCGTCAAGAAAAAATACACCTCATATGATAAAATCATAGAAATGTCAGATATTTTATTAAAATCAACCATAAATATTCTAGAGCCTGATGTCATAATATTTTGTAATGGCTCGTCATCCATTAATGTTAGAAGAAAGATGTTCCCAACGTCGGGGCTACATTGCGTCTGTTCGAATTGGGTGAATTTCCTAAACAACAATATAGAGAAATTACAAATAGAACAATTTACATTGTACGATAAATTTTTGTGATATAGAATAAATCATCCATCAATTACGGAAAATCCACGACCTGGATATCTAACGGCAGGAAAGATGAGGAATTTTTTAATTAAATTAAATTCTGAGTTGATGTAATTCCATGGTGTGATCATTTTACCATTATGCTTAAGTAGACTGCCAGTTTTTTGTGAAGAATATATTATAGTTTTATATAATTAGATCCGTAACTATTGGTGTTTTCTGTGAGCCGAAAAATCAGAATGAGGGTGTTTTAAACCACCCAGTCGTTGTAAAAAATAAGAAGGGAATGCCCTTGATAATAATCATTTTTGGATAAATTTTTTACGTACGTAACGAAGTAACCGTAGTGTAAGCGATGAAACTAAAAAATTTGGCAGAAAATTCTGATTTTCATGCAATTTATTTCTAGGGCCTGTTATGCCTTGAATGACGGAGCGAAGTGCCCAGCTTTT
>NZ_JOPL01000117.1 GCF_002153745.1 Acetobacter sp. DsW_063
CCCTCAAGCGCCTTCAAATGCCCCTCGCAAGTTAACGTGACAGCACCGGTTATTGTGCGCTATTTTTGGTCCAACGAAAAGGCAATTACATAATCGCCTCTATCCGGTGATTGCCGAGCCCCTCCAACAGAAACAACAACATACTGCCGGTGCGTTACTGGTGAGATATACGACATGGGCCCACCCTGGCTTCCAACCGGTAGGCGTGCTTTCCAAACCTCCTTTCCGGTCGAGCTATCAAATGCACGGAGATAGTAATCCTGCGTTCCCGCTATGAATACGAGACCACCCTTCGTCGCAAGAGTTCCCCCTAGTGTAGGCATGCCGATAGGCATTTTCATATGCATTTTGACGCCAAATGGACCAGTATCCTGCACAGTTCCGACGGGGACCTGCCAAAGAATTTTATGCGTCTTCAAGCTCACTGCTGACAAAGTACCAAAAGGCGGCTTCTGGCAGGGAATTTGCAGTGGTGACATGAAGCGATTCTTAACAACCGAATAGGGAGTGCCACCAAGAGGAACAGCTCCCATGCCAGCATTGACTGATTCACCACCATCAGATTCTTTTTGCGAATTGTGAGGGTCAGTCCCGCTTTTGGGCGCGTTTGGAACCATCCGCACCCATAGACCCAGACGCATATCATTTACAAAGATAAGATTATTATTAGGATCTGAAGATATGCTGCCCCAATTCATGCCCCCCAGCGAACCAGGGAAGCTTAGCGAAGTATCTGTACCTGGAGCAGTAAATAATCCCGTATAGCGCATTGAGCGAAAATTAATCCGGCATACAAGCTGGTCAAATGGCGTTGCACCCCACATGTCAGATTCCCGTAGCGGTCCGGCGCCAATTTGAGGCATCCCAACAGAAAAAAGTTGTGTAGCGGAATATTGCTCGTTCGGGATGTCCGCTTTTGGTACTGGAATTTCCTTTACTTCGCTAATCGGCTTTCCGGTCAGACGGTCCAGAACAAAAATTTGCCCAGATTTGGTTCCGAAAACAACTGCCGCTTTCTGCCCGTCTTTGGTTGGAACATCAATAAGAGAAGGCTGCATGGGGATATCAAAATCCCACAGATCATTATGCACCGTCTGATATACCCAACGCAGCTGACCTGTGGTGGCATCCAGGGCCAGGATCGATGTTGCGTACTTATGATCTTCTGGAAGGCGATTAGCACCCCACAAGTCTACCGAAGAACTACCCATCGGGATAAAGACTGTGTTCATCGCAGCGTCATACGACATCGGAGCCCAGGAATTCGCTGAACTCCGACGGTAAGTCTCTCCGGGTGCCAGAACATGATTCGGATCTGGGTTACGGGGATCAAACGCCCAACGCAAAGCTCCCGTTATGACGTCATAGCCCCGAATGACACCATCAGGCATATCAGTTTTAACGTTGTCTGCAACGCGTCCGCCTACGATAACGGTCGTACCAGCTACTGTGGGCGCAGAAGTAAGCTGATATTGTGGATCAGACGCATTACCCAATCCTTCTAAAAGATTGACCGTTCCGTGATTCCCGAACTCTGCGCAGAGTTTGCCATTGTCAGCATTTATGGCAACCAACCGACCATCGGGTGTATTGGTAAAAAGCCGCTTTTGGCATGAAACGGAATAATCATAGTTCACAGGGGCCGGATCTGAAGCCGCATTGAGGGTGGCAGGACGCGCAGCGGTCGCATCAAAATACCCCAATCCCCGGCACCGTTGCCAAACCTTTGACTGTGAATTTACCTGTGCTTCCCAGCGAGTCTTACCACTATCAACGTCTACTGAAATGACGTCGTTATGTGGGGTACACAGGTATAAACTGTTGGCTATCTGTAGCGGAGTTTCTTGATCTTCCGCACCGTTGCCACCCGGGCTAACGGGGATATCACCAGTATGCATGACCCATGCCTGATGCAGATGAGAGATATTCTTCCGATTGATTTCAGAAAACGGTGCGAAGCGCGTTCCTTCAGCCGTACGGCCGTAAGCCCCCCAGTCACCATGACCGTCCTGAGTACTCGCAAGAGGCAGCTCTGCGTCAGGGCCTGCCACCGGCGCATGAGGCACAAACATTTCGGCAAATGCTACAGCGATGCCTGCAAAGGTGATGCCCGATAGCCCATAAGACACCGTACGCAAAGCAGTTTTACCGTTAACCTGTCGAAGATATGGAAGGAGAACCAGGAAGATAAGCAGAAAAACAGAAGGCACCATCAAACGTGAAAGTAATGGCCAAAAATCCCAACCTGCGTCCCAGAAAGACCACAAAGCAGTTGTGACATAAAATGCTATAAAAAGCGGAAATGCCAGCATCTGACGGCGTGCCAGAAAATATGCCGAAGACAAAAGGAACAGACTTTCAAGAGCGAAATAAGGGCTACCCCGCAGAGATAGTAACCAAACACCTCCAATCAAAAAATATAATCCGGTTATCGTCAAAACAGCACTTAGCAGCCAAGCTAATGCCAACCCGATCCGACTGTCAGGCTTATCAAGCTGATACATAACGTCCTCCTAATCGCAACAACATGAAGCTGCTCTAAAAGTATTTTCATACTAACCAGGTAGTCAGTTAAGTTGTCGAATAAGCCAAATACCGGACCTGACCCAACCTTACAATTGTCTTTTGGAGGGTCAACTCCTCGTGATAGGTTCACCTAAGAGCTTCGTAACGCAAAAAATTCGGACAAACCCAAAAAACAGGAGTTTTTATGAGTGGCGACATAACGACATCACGTGATGCAGATCAGACAAGGCAAAACATTCTAGAGGTAGCTCTTAAAGAATTTTCGGAATATGGCTTAGCTGGCGCTCGTGTTGATAGGATTGCCAAAGGCACCCGCACCACCAAAGGAATGATTTACTATCACTTCGGTGATAAAGATGGATTATATAAAGCCGTTCTAGAAGAAATATATCCGAAACTCAGAAATTCAGAGGAAAAACTAGATAAATCCAATTTGAATCCCATCGAAGAACTTGAGAAAATAATAGATTTTACATTTGATTACCATAAAAATAATGAGAATTTCGTTAGAATGGTTATGATAGAAAATATAAATAATGGAAAAACACTCAGAAACACTGACATAGATACTGTATTAAGTCAAAATATTCTTATGGAATTGAATTCCATATTAAAAAGGGGTCAAGATTTGGGGGTATTTAAACGATCAATTACCCCTATTGATCTTCACTTATTGTATACATCTTTTTGTTTTTATAGAGTTAGCAATCACCATACAGTCTCTACTGTACTTGGGATGAATATGTTAAGTTCGTCAAATAGCACAAGACACAAGAATTTGGTGAAAAACATGATAATCACGTATTTATCATCACCAGAGCAGTAGTCAGGTATCCGTATTCACTTTCCTGTCATCAATGTCCTGATCTCAGAAGCGTGATTTTTGTAGAATTTTTTTTCGTCCTATCGGCATAAAAATCTTACTGACTGACTAGTTGGTTGTCAATCACGAGATTTAAGTTGAAAGTCGATGCCTCGCATTTACCGTATCCTTCATCATTCCGTAGCTGCCGTAAGTCTGCTTTGCGTAGCGCTATGCTTCTGGGGAGCATTGAATCCAGAACATGCCACTACGGGAAGTATGGCGTGTCGTCAGTTAATTTTGATGATGGCGGAGACGAGTTGGACTGC
>NZ_JOPL01000118.1 GCF_002153745.1 Acetobacter sp. DsW_063
GAGAGCCAGATGAAGCGGATTGAGCCGTTTTTTCCTCTGGCGCACGGAGTGCCACGCGTGGATGACCGGCGTGTTCTGAGCGGGATCGTTTATGTCATCCGCAACGGCCTTCAGTGGAAGGATGCCCCGAAAGCGTATGGTCCGCACAAGACTTTGTATAATCGCTTTATCCGGTGGAGCCGCCTCGGTGTTTTTGACAGGATCTTTGTCGCCCTGACAGAACAGGCTGGCCGTTCGAAGCGTCTGATGATCGATGCAACACACCTCAAGGCACACCGGACATCGGCGTCC
>NZ_JOPL01000002.1 GCF_002153745.1 Acetobacter sp. DsW_063
GAAGGATCGCGTCCGATCGCCGCCACACGTCCCAGCGCCGCCTGAATGGGGTCAGTCGTGCCAGTTACCGAGATGCCGGCCATTTCGCTCGCTCCGTTCCCCCTATTCTGTTACGGTCACCCCGTGGCGCGCGGCGACGCGGTGATAAATCTGTCTGCCGTAGCACGCCCGAAACGGGCGGAGCGCATTGCGGGGTTGCCGACAGGCCCCGTCCGCGCGCCACTTCACTTCTTCCCATCTTCGTCCGACAGGCTCCAGATCAACTCACGTGAACGGAGCAACCGACTGGCGCCAGCGTCGGAGACGCTCAGCATGGACGTAACATACAACCGAGCCCGATCGAGCGTCGCCTTGACGGCGATTCTGTAAAACCGCTTTCCGTTGCGCCCCAGAACGACGACAGACGCTGGCTTTGTGTCACGCACCACCGCGTGCGGACGCGCGATCATCGCAGGTAACGCAGAATACTCCTCCTTCGTCAGTTCCGGGTGACTGTCGCGGTTTTTCTGAAGACTGTCGTCGGAAAGGCGCACGCTGTCCGTCTTCACGTCCAGAGCCTCTCGCACCGGCTCCGGCGCGGTCGCGGCCTCCACCTCGCCGGACGGCGCCTTCTGCTCCAGCATCTCGCCGATCTGTTTCACCTGGACAGCCTCGCGTTCCGTCGGCGGCAGGGACTTCACAGGCGTCCCGCCCAGCTCCGTGACCGGAGACAGACGGGTCGCCGCCCGGTCGCGTTCCGCGTCCGCCCAGACCTTGCCGGGGTTGGACTGGAAGCCCGGATCAATCCCTTTCGGAATCTGCTCGATCTCTCCCGTCGCGGGATTGCGCCACGGCTTTAATTGCAACGGGGGGGCCTCGCTGACCTCCCATTTGTTGCGCCGCATCTCCGATCGCGACACCGGCTCGACCGTGCAATGACAGCGCCAGCCGTTGGGCGGCCAGTGCGTGTTCCACCACGGATCGTCCGCCGGCAGGATCATGCCGTCCCACGCGACATGCTCCGGACGCGGATGCGGGCAGGCATGATGGCGATAGCGCCAGTAAGGAAAGATATCGAGCGCTTCGGGTGTCGTCATCTGGCGATACCGACCGGCGGAATACGCCGTCGCCAGATTTGTCGAATAGATCAGTTCGGCGCGCCAGCCAGGGGTTCCGGTGTGCGTCCAGCCCCGTCGCGCGACGATCGCGTCGAAATCCTTGCGAAACTCCGCAAGCGTCGTGCCCTGCTCAAGCGCCTTGCGTACAGCCTTGCGAAAATCGTTGAGCAGCGCATCGGACGTCGCCCCCGCCACGGCGAAGCCGACCGCGTGCGCGTGAGCCTCCATCTCGCCCCATCGCTTTGTCGGGACATTGACCTTCTGACGGAAAAACCGGATCGCGTCCGACGGCGCGACAGGTGAGCCGAGCAGCGGATCAGCCACGCTTCAGGCCGCCCAGAACGGACGCTTCGCCCGCGAGCTGGGCGATAAGGACGCCCGCCTGCATGGCGTTTCCAAACGCCTCGTCGTCCAGTCCCATCATCTCCAGACGCTCCGACAGATCATCGAGGCTGGACGCCTGCTCCAGCTCCTTCCGGACCTGGTCTGGAAGATCCCCCAACGCACGCTCAGCGTTGCGCGCAAGGCGTCTCGTCATGATCTCGATGACTCCGGGCCCGTCCTCCTGGACATGCAGCGATAGCAGGCGACCGACCCGAACATGCAGTTCCTCGGCCGGCGCATCATTCCCGGTATTCTCTTGAGCGCCCTTTCCGCCATCGGCCGCCTCGCGCGACGTGGCCGTGGTCGGCGGCGAAGCGCGCCCAGGCAGCGCCTGCGCCGGTCGCTGCTCGCCCGGAAGGTCATGCGACGGCTGCACCGGCTGCGGCTGAGCCAGCACGCCCACCGTTTCGTCGCCCGGCTCCGGCGGCGTCAGGCCGGCGCGGTCATAGATATCCTGAGCCCTGACCTTCAGCCCTTGCGGACCGCCCCATTGCAGCAGGCTCACAAGCTCGGCGATCGGGATCTCGTCCGGACGACCGATCATAACGACCGGATAATCGCCGACGGGACCGCCGAATGACGCGTCGATCATCGGCCGGACAAGCTGCTCGTTGACCGTCGTGCTCAGCAGAAGCGAATCGGAACGCTCGATGTCTTCCTGGACCATGCG
>NZ_JOPL01000119.1 GCF_002153745.1 Acetobacter sp. DsW_063
TCACAACCTCTCGCTCAATTCAATACATTAATAGGTCCTGAACCTAGCATAGCTTACCTGAAAATCAAGAAGTCCGTGCTTCATGTCGTCGGTAAGCAAACCCGGCAAATCGACGAGCCAGATACGGCGGGTTGCCTCATCTTGCGACACTCCATGCCGCACCATCTGATCGCGAATCTGGTCCGCAATACCGACCCCGGCTGTGCCTGCGCCCAAAATTACCACGTGCTGATCGGACCAGAGTGTGTCACTGCGGCGAACTGCATTGAGCAATGCACCAAGAACGATTGCGCCAGTCCCCTGCATATCGTCATTAAAGGTCGGAACCTTGTCGCGGAAACGGCTCAAAATACGGCGTGCATTTGTTGAACCGAAATCTTCCCAATGCAACATCGCCCGGGGAAAGAGTTTCTTCGCCGCCCTGACATATGCGTCTATAAAGTTGTCATAAACCTCACCGACAACACGACTGTGTCGATAACCGATGTAAAGTGGATCGTTGAGAAGTTTTTGGTTATTTGTTCCAACATCGAGTACAATCGGAATGACGCGATGAGGATCGACCCCGGCAGCCGCAGTATAGACGGCGAGTTTGCCGATGGAGATATCGATGCCGTTGGCGCCCCAGTCCCCAATTCCGAGAATTTCTTCGGCGTCACTGGCAACCAGCAGATCAATATCGTCAGCGCTGGCGCCGAAGGCTGACAGCTTTTCCTCAATTTTATCAGGCTCGTTAATACTGAGAAAAACGCCGCGAGGTCGTGTTATAATCTCACTGTATTGTTCAATTGCCTCTCCAACCACCGGATCGTAGACAACCGGAAGCATTTCCATGAGGTGGCGTTGAAGTAACGCGTAAAACAGCGTCACATTATTATCGTGGAGTCTCCACATATAAATGTGTTTATCGAGATCGGTAGGGGCCTTACGATAAGCTGTGAGTGCGCGTGTCAATTGAGGCTCCAAGTCATTGGAGATTACCGGCGGCAATAGACCATTTAACCCCAGAGCGTTTCTTTCCTCCTGCGTAAAGGCTGAACCTTTATTGAGAGCCGGATCGCGCAAAACGTCACATCCTCGAGCGGATGTCTCAATTTTTCTAGAACAGCCTATTCCCATGATCTTGGCCTGTCTGCTGAACACATCTATCTCCTCAAGTCGATCAATTTTTATGGCGCCAGAACTTAGGCTCAGGACCTATTAATTTATTGAAGTGAGCGAGAGGTTGTGA
>NZ_JOPL01000120.1 GCF_002153745.1 Acetobacter sp. DsW_063
CGCAGCAAGCTTCATCTTCTATCTTAAAGAATGAGTCCTGAGCCTAGGTCATATTTCGGAAGTATTTCTATTTTTTCTATATTTGTTAAATTATTGTCGTTTGCGCATATATAAATTCTCTTTTTCTTTTAATTAATTTATACAAAATGACTTATCAAGAAATCCGTGAATTCAGACGGTTTTTCAATATTCGAAAGATGCGCCGCCTCGAGCATTACACATCTCGCACTGCGGATGCCGTCGCGCAATTCATAAGTCTGCTCGGGCGGAGTCGCTGGATCTTCGGTTCCACCAATAATGAGGGTTGGCGTCCTGATGAGAGGGAGCAACGGTCGCAAATCCATATCGCGGATTGCGGCGCAGCAACCTGCATATCCTGTCGCGTTCGTGTGTAACAGCATATCGAGGACGAATTTGGTGTTGTCGCGGTTATTGCGAAACTCTTGTGTGAACCAGCGCTCAACCACGGCCTCCGCGATCCGGCTCATTCCCACATTCAGCACAGTATGAATGCGAGCATCCCAGGCTGATGGCGGCCCCATATACGGTGAGGAGTTTGCGATGACGATGCGCTTGAGCCGCTCAGGGGCCCGAACGCCCAGCCATTGAGCTGTCATTCCGCCGAGTGATAAACCGCAAAAAGAGAATTGTTGAATCTCGAGCGCATCGGCGAGTTCAAGCACGTCCCGCCCCAATCGATCGAGACTATAGGAGCCTACAGGGACGTCTGACTTGCCGTGCCCACGCGTATCATAGCGGATAACGTGAAAATGCTCCGAAAGTCGGGCTATTTGCGGGTTCCACATATCCAGGCAGGTGCCGAGAGAGTTCGATAAAAACAGAGGTTCCGCTTTTTGGTCCCCGTTCTGCGTGTAGGCGATACTGCAACCGTCGCCCATTGTGAGAAATTTACGGTTCATCCTAGGTCACCTCCAGCTACAGGCAGAACCGATCCCGTGATGTAGGATGCCTCGTCGGACGCCAAAAATAGAATTGGGGCCGCCTGCTCTTCAATCGTACTGTAACGTTTCAGGAATGTAGAGTCTTTGACTTGCTCGACGACTTCGTCCATCCAGACCTGCTCCTGCGGCGTGTCTCCACCCGGGTTACGCGGGATGCGGCGCGGCGGAGCTTCCGTGCCGCCCGGGGCGGCAGCGACGATGCGAATATTCGATTCTGCATATTCCATTGCCAGGCTCGCTGTCAGGGCATTAACTCCGCCTTTGGCTGCGGAGTAGGGGACGCGGTGAATGCCGCGCGTCGCATTAGAGGAGATATTCACGATGGTGCCCCTTCCGCCTTGAAGAAGATAAGGTAGAGCTGCGTGACACCCCCAGAGCGTTGGCATAAGGGAGCGTCGAATTTCGGCCTCGATCTGAATTGTTTCGAAGGTATGGAACGGGCGCATGCGAATAGCGCCGCCGACGCCGTTTATAACGATATCAATTTTTCCGAAAGCGGAATGGGCTGCTTCCATCGCATTGCTTGCGCCCTCCCACGTTTCCATATCGACAGATATGGATGCTGTTCGTCCAGCCTGCCCTCTGGCGGCGGACCGTGCAACTTCGTCAACGAAATCTGCCTGATCGACAAACAATACCTGCCCGCCCTCAGCCACCGCTCGGGAAGCGACAGCGTGGCCGATGCCCTGCGCTGAGCCGGTTACTACCAGAACCTTGCCGGTAAAGCGTCCTTGAAAAATCATACTCATACAGCTTCACTGGCCACGAATTTCTCATAATAAAAATGTCTTGGTTCGACGTTTTTCTTTTTAAGAAAAACGCGAACCGCTTCGACCATAGGCGGCGGCCCGCAAAGGTAGATGTCGCAATCTCCACCATTCAGTCGCGCGTCATCGAGATGATGCGTTACATATCCCTTCAGAGGGTTGTTGCTATTTTCGTCGGCGACAACACAATCCCACGTAAAACTGGAAATATTGGCGGCGAGCATCTTAATTCGCTCCAGCTCGGCCAGATCGCCGTCGTGGTTGACGCCATAGATTAAATGGACAGGATGATTACACTCACGCCGGGCAAGCACTTCCAGCATCGAGAGCATTGGCGCGAGCCCAGTGCCTCCCGCAAGGAGAATCACTGGTCGCTCCACGTTCCGCAGGAAGAAGCTCCCATTGGGACCAACAAAACGCATCTTCACGCCGGGCTTGGCTTCGTCAATCAACCAGCGGCTCATCAGACCATCAGGCACATTACGAATGAGAAAACTCACGCTGTCTGAACGAGGGCGAGAACTGAAGGAATAAGCGCGCGCCTCCGTTGTTCCAGAAACGTTGAGGTTGACGTATTGCCCAGGCAAAAAATCAAGTTCGCCTTTTCTGGCGAGGTCGAGTGTCAGAACAATAGTGCTGTCTGATGCAAGGTCGACTGTCTTCAACTCGGCTTCATATTCCTGAGCCTTGATTTTGCATGCGGATGACGGCGCCGGAACCGAAATTACGCAGTCAGACGAGATGAGCATCTGACAAGTGAGCACCAAACCCTCCGCCGCCTCACCTTCCGTCAACGCATCTTCGATATACTCATCACCGAGTTCATATTCACCCTCCTCACAACGACATTTACAGGTTCCGCAGACACCGTCGGAGCAATCCATCGGGATATTAATTTTATTACGGTAGGCTGCGTCGAGTACCTTCTCACCGTCTTTGCAGTCGATAATGCGCGTAGCGCCATCTTCAAAATTCAGTGCGACACGATAGCTCATACGACCCTCCGCCAAAACCAAACAAAGATTTCTGCTTAGACATGATAAATATCGATAACTTGGTGAATGTAGTCATCCTTCAAAATGATCGTTTTTTTTGATATGAGCGGTGAATTACCATCCATATCAATGGTGCAGGACGTCGAGCCAAAGAATCTGTCAGTTGTCTTGTACCGATGGCTTAGCGTTTGCCAGTTGTATCGCACATTCAAAGAGCTTTCGGATTTTCCGATGATTTCGATATTACTGATGAAATGGCAGGTCCTCGGCTCAGGTGTCGAGGTACTCGAGCGCTCCGTCTTGATGCGGAACACGCGATCTTCAAGTCCATCCCGGTTCGGATAATAAATTAGAGAGACTTCGCTTTGGGGATCCTCCACACAAAGTGTCATCGTCGTCCCACGCAGGCATCCAATAGGAAACTGTAGGTGAATAACACGTCAGCCATTCATCCCACTGCCGATCATCGAGAAGGTGGGCTTCCTTATAATGAAAGGCGCAAACCTGTTCGTAATCACCGCTCATGTTACACTTCCCACGACTTCTGCCCGCATAGTCCGATTGTGTTCGCTACTACCCGTGCGCAGTAGCCCTTCACGCAACACCTTCCCCCAATTCTCGTGTTGCCGTACAAAAAGACCCTCGTCTTCGCTCTGAGTCCCGCTAAGGAGAGGCTTCAGACCCATTTCACGTGCGTTGTCGTCAGCGCCGTCGATCCAGCGTGTGGCGCCGCGACTGAGATCAATCCAAAGGTCGCTTCCTTTGGCATAAGAGGATTGACAGGATCGGAACTCCTCCAGATCGTCGGGAGTACCCATACCGCTTACGTTGAAGAAGTCTTCATATTGCCTGATACGTGTGGTACGATCCGCAGCGCTTTCACCTTTTGGGGCGAAGCAATAGATCGTTATTTCAGTTTTATCGACGCTGATTGGTCGTACGACTCTGATTTGGGTCGAAAACTGGTCCATAAGGTAGACGTTGGGATATAGACACAGATTTCGCGTCTGCTCGATAATGAACCTCGCGCGTTCATGGCCAACGCGCTGCGCCAATTCGTCCCGGTGGCCATAAATTGGCCTTACTTCAGGATTCAGAAGCTTGGTCCAAAGCAGGATGTGTCCGTTTTCGAACCCGTAAACCCCGCCCACACTTCGCGACCAGCCATTGGCGTCAACAGCGCGTGTGCCATCGGCTTCATAGTTTCGACGTCCCATAGTCGCGGCGTAATTCCAATGCACGGAACTGACGTGATAGCCGTCGGCGCCATTTTCGATCTGCAGCTTCCAGTTTCCGTCAAATACGTAAGATGAACTGCCTCGGAGAACTTCGATTCCCTCAGGAGCCTGATCAACGATTTGGTCAATGATTACTTTTGTCGCGTCAAGATAATCTTCAAGCGGAGCTATATCGGCCTTCATGCTGCCAAAGAGGAATCCGCGGTAGTTCTTGAACTGGGGTACTCTGGCGAGGTCGTGAGACCCTGCGGTATTGAACGTCTCTGGATAACCACCAGTTTTTCCGTACTTTATCTTCAAAAGTTTCCCTGAGTTGTTGAACGTCCATCCATGGAATGGGCATGTGAAACTGGATTTGTTGCCATGCTTGCGTCGACAAAGCATGGCGCCACGGTGCGCGCATGCGTTGACATGAGCATGGAGTTCGCCTGTTTTGTCACGGGTGATCACGACCGGTTGGCGGCCAATTGTCGTGGTGAAATAGTCGTTTATGTCGAGAATTTGACTTTCGTGCGCAAGGTAAACCCAATTGCCTTCGAAAATGTGTTCCATTTCAAGATCGAAAAAATCTTGATCAGTAAAGATATCGCGACGGCACCGGGATATTCCTGACTCCTTGTTTTCCACGATAGATGTTTCTAATCGTTCGAGAAGGGAATGGCGCATGACTTTTCTCCCGTTGAATTTCACCAGAAATCAGAGTTTCTGGAGAGTATTGTTATTGTTATTTTTGAGAAGGGTTCAGTCAGCCATCACGCGCAGACGACTGGAGAAGTGCTCTTCCTCTTCGTTAAGCGCAGGAGTAAGGACGAAATCAAATTTGATTTCAGCATAGGGTTCGTTAAGTCCGGCAGCGTTGATATCTGCCGAGTCACTGTGCCGGATGATCGGCGGAATGAGTTCGTCCCGCGTCGCATAAGCGAAGTCATCGTTTATGTAAGGATCATTTTCGATATTTATCTGCGTAGTAAGCTGTCGATATCCTGGAGCTTCAACGAAAAGATGAATATGTGCCGGCCTTTCGCCATGTCGGCCGATGGCGGACAGAATGGTATCCGTGCTGCCGCCGGGTGGACAGGCATAACCGGATGGCATGATGCTGTGAAACATGTAATCGCCGTTTTCATCCACTTTCAGGCGACGGCGCATATTAAAATCTGTCTGGGATTTATCAAAAAAGGAGTAATTTCCTTTGGTGTTGGCATGCCACACATGCACCAGCGCATTTGTAACCGGCTTTCCGTTAGTGTCGCTTACATGCCCATGCATAATTATCTGCTCACCTGGATCGCTGCCGTCATCAAGGCGGGAGCCGCTCTCAACGATGGGAGCACCGGCGACATAAAGGGGGCCTTCGATCGTGCGCGGCGTGCCCGCTGGAATTCCAGCCGCACGGTCTTTCCTGTCCGCACGCAGATCAAGAAAGTGCTCGAAGCCCAGTCCTGCGGCCCACAGGCCCATTTCCTCGGAACCTGCCGCAAGGAAGTTCAGAGCCAGCCAGAATTCGTCGTCGGTGACATCGAATGTGTCAATAGTGTCGTACAAATCTCCAACAATCTTGCGGATAATTTTCTTCGTTCTCTCGTCGCCTTTGGCGTCTGGATTTGTCAGGCCGGAAACCCGATCGAGGAACTCTGTGATTTCCACGGATTGCGTAAACTCTGTCATGGTCATGCCTTTTTTTGTTATTGTTCAATTTTTGCGATTTTTATTTGCGAAGATATATTTTAACGATCATCATCGTGTAATGAAGATGGGTGGCGATTCAGTGGTGTTACCTTGATGGTCATAAATGGATAAAGCGGCAAACCTGTGAGAAGGTCGTGAAGTTCTGCATTGTCATCGACATCGAAAATGCTCACATTTGCGTAGTGACCAGTTACGCGCCAGATATGTCGCCACTTTCCGAAACGCTGCAATTCCTGGAAGTGGTTTTTTTCTGTTAACTTAAGACGTTCAAATTCTTTCTGATCGAACGTTAATGGGACTGAAAGGTCCATTTCCACCATAAAGAGCATTTGTTGGCCCTCACTGATTGTTGCGTCTAAAGCGCGCGATGGCGCGTTCATCAAGAGAAACTCCGAGACCGGGACCTGTCGGAACGGAGAGGCAGAACTCCGAATACTGTATAGGATTTTCCAGAATTTCTTCGGTCAGCAGAAGTGGCCCGAACAATTCGGTGCCCCAATCAAGAGACTGAAGTGTTGCAAAAACGTGAGCGGATGCTGCTGTGCCGACTCCCGCTTCGAGCATGGTTCCTCCGTAGAGGCCAATACCGGCCGCTGTGGCGATACCAGCGACGTCTCGCGCAGCTTGCAAGCCACCGGATTGAGCGATTTTCAGGGCGAAAACCCGCGCGCCCGCTGTGGAGGCGACGGCAAAGGCGGAAACAGGACCATTCAAGGCTTCATCCGCCATTAAAGGGATCGTATGCCGCGCAGTAAGGCGCGTCATCGCTGGCAGGGCATGTCGTGGAACAGGTTGCTCAACAAGATCAATGCCTGCGTCCGCCAGAAGCGCCATTCCGAGGTCAGCCGAAGCTTCATTCCAGGCCTGATTAACGTCAACCCGGACACTTGCTGAATCACCTAGCGCCTTTTTGATTGTCGCTACATGCCTGACATCGTCTCGAACCGAGCGCTTTCCGATCTTCAGCTTGAAAATGCGATGTCGCTTTGCCTCCAGCATTGCCTCGGCTTCTGCGATGTCGCGGGAGGTGTCGCCACTGGCCAGCGTCCACGCTACCGGTAGTGTGTCACGCACACGCCCGCCGCCAATCAAGTCAGAGACGGGCACGCCCAGACGCTTGCCCGCGGCGTCGAATAGCGCGGTCTCGAGAGCGCATTTCGCAATATGGTTGCCTGAAACATGGTGCTCAACGTGCTCCATGACCTTACCTATTTGGCTGATGTCATGGTTCTCGAGAAGCGGGAGAATGTAGGTTTCCAGTGCGCCTTTGATGCTTTCCGGACTCTCCGGGCCGTAGCTCAGGCCGCCGATTGTCGTGCCTTCACCGATCCCCTCAATACCGTCGGCGCCACGGAGCCGTAGCAGCACAATCGTCTGACTGCGCATCGTGGCCATCGACAGGACGTGAGGTCGGATCGTGGGCACATCAAGAATGATAACTTCAGCATGTTTGATGTGGACTGTCACAGGATCATGCCCGCTTGATATTTTGACTGAGCCGACGTTATGCCTCGCTCACAGGATCGCCCAAGACTATTATGGTCTCAATTACATACCGAAAGAGTATGGAGGACGTGGTGGATTTACGTGTTTTGCGGTCATTCGTGACAGTTGCTGAAGAGCGCAATTTCACTCGCGCAGCGGAAAGGCTGCATATCGCTCAACCGCCACTAAGTAGGCAAATTCAACAGCTTGAAGCGGAAGTCGGAGCGTTGCTGATTGACCGTTCCCAGAGGCCGCTTAGTCTCACGTCGGTCGGTTGGCTCGTTTATGAGCAAGCCCAGCGCCTTCTTGGTCAACTAAACACGATGCAGGAAGTGTTGTCGCGTGCAATTGGAGCCGAAAAGCGCCATTTTGCCTTGGGTTTCGTCTCATCAACCATGTTCGCGCGCTTGCCTACGCTCATTCGTGGGTTTCGACGGCGCGCACAAAGTGTTGAATTAACCATGTCCGAATTGGTGACCCTTGATCAGGTGGCGGCGCTGAAGGAAGGGCGGATCGACATCGGTTTCGGGCGCATTCGTGTCGAAGACAGTGCGATCCGACGTATAGTGCTGCGCGAAGAACGGTTGGTCGTCGCCATGCCTGAACTACACGCACCTGAAGACCCTGATGCGCGCGTTTCGCTTCAGGAACTGGCGAGGCTGCCACTGATTGCATATCCAAGATTTCCACGTCCGAGCTACGCCGATCAGGTTTTGGCTGTGTTTCATGACCACGATCTGGTCCCACGCGTAGCTCACGAAGCACGCGAACTTCAGAGCGCGATCGGATTGGTTGCGGCTGAGGAGGGAATTTGCATTGTGCCCGAGTCCGTTCGCCGGTCTCAGATGGACGGCGTCTGCTATCGCGAGTTGGTGGAAGAGGCGTCTTCTCCCATCATCATGAGCTACCGTTCAGGAGATCAGTCTCCCGAACTCATCGTGATGGCGCACACGATCAAGGAGATATATTCCGATCTGGGTTATCCCATCCCCGACGGGATACAGACGCTGGCTGGAACTGGTCCGGCATTTACGTGAATTTCACCTCGTTCAATGGAAACCATCAGAAGCATGCCGTTGAAAAATAGAACTGACGAGGCAAGTCGTGACTTTGTCGATGCTCTGGCCCGCGGCCTGGATGTTCTGCTCACTTGCGCCGACGCCTCCGAGGGTCTGACCCTTGCTGAAGTGGCGCGTCGTACTGACACGACCCGCGCGAGCGCGAGGCGCTCTTTGCTGACACTCGTCGCGAAAGGGTATCTGGTCAGTGATGGGCGTTTATTCACCCTGACCCCCAAAGTTCTGGCCCTCGCGGCGCCAATGATTTCGGCGCCGCTCACACGCAATGTGCAGCCTGTTTTGGATGAACTGAGTAGCCGTTTTGACGAGAGTTTCTCGGTTGCAGTGCTCTCGGATTCCGACATTATCTATCTTACGCGGGCGGAAGCGCGTCGGATCGTTTCACTCAATCTGGGACCCGGCACGCGCTTGCCCGCCTGGTGCACCTCGCTGGGGCGC
The DNA here is from genome assembly GCF_002153745.1 of Acetobacter sp. DsW_063. Classification (GTDB taxonomy): domain Bacteria; phylum Pseudomonadota; class Alphaproteobacteria; order Acetobacterales; family Acetobacteraceae; genus Acetobacter. The sequence continues at coordinate 8,654 of NZ_JOPL01000120.1, forward strand.
GTCCTGCTTGCCGATTTGCCTCCCGCAGACTGGGCTCGCTTGATCCCTCCCGTTCTCGCGCAAAGGACAGCGACGACCAAAACAGATCGTACTCTGTTGATGCAGGAACTTCGGCGCGTGGCCGAGGATGGCTACAGCATTCTCGACGAGGAACTCGAGCCCGGTCTTCGTTCTCTCGCCGTCCCGATAAGGCGGCAAGGGGGACAGGTAGTCGCGGCGCTGAATGTAGGCACACAGAGCCACCGGACAAGCCGGGATGATTTGGAAAAGGTTTTCCTCCCGGCCCTGAAACAGGCTGCCGATATCATAGCGCCGGCTTTTTATTGATCGACTAATATTTCTGTTCTGCCCGAACGATTTTCGGACGGGCGGTGAACAGACCTATCCGCTTACAACGCGGTATGATCCCGTTTTTTTTACTTGCATCCTTTTGATTCGAGCAGAGTATGTGCGTATAGCGGATTTATGTGCGCTATACGCACATTTCTGTGGCATCTCGTTGTGCATGCAGGAGAGAAAATATGATCGATAAACGGGTACGTGATATCGCCGAAGGACTGGAAGGCATCCAGGATGGATCGACAGTGATGGTCGGCGGCTTCGGCTCTGTCGGGCAGCCTGACTCTTTGATCGAAGGCCTGATTGAACAGGGCGCTCGTGAACTCGTTATCGTCGCGAATAATGCAGGTAGCGGCCATGTTGGTCTTGCGAAACTGATGGAAGCAGGCCGGGTGCGAAAAATCATATGCTCCTTCCCGCGCTCCGCCGGTTCGGTCGTGTTTGAAGATTTGTTCAAGGCTGGAAAACTGGAGTTGGAAATTGTTCCTCAGGGAACCTTGGCTGAACGCATTCGGGCTGCGGGCGCTGGCATTCCTGCATTTTACACGGCGACGGGTGTCGGCACCAAGATTGCGGAAGGAAAAGAAACTCGTGAATTTGACGGTAAGACCTACCTGATGGAGCGTTGGCTTCCGGCCGACGTCGCCCTGGTCGAAGCGTGGCGTGTCGATCGCTGGGGCAACTGCGACTATCGCGGCAGCGGTCGGAATTTCAACGCGATCATGGCCACTGCCGCAAAGACGACAATCGTGCTGGCAAGAAAAATTGTCGAACTGGACGAAATCCTTCCGGAAAACGTCGTGACGCCGGGTCTCTTCGTCAGTCGTGTTGTGCCATTTCAAAGCAATGTTCCGGTTTGATAGAGAGTAATCTCAAGGAAAAGTCGCATGTCCGAATTTACGCCTCTTTCCCGTCTCGCAATGGCCGCGCGCGTCGCGCACGACATCCCGGAAGGCTGGGTCTGCAATCTTGGAATCGGGATTCCGACCCTTGTTGCAGATTGCTTGCCAAAAGACCGAGAAATTATCCTTCATTCAGAAAATGGCATTCTGGGTATGGGGCCTTCACCCGCCCCGGAAGACATTGATCCGTGGGTAATCAACGCAGGCAAGCAGAATGTCACCTTGCTTGAAGGCGCCTCTCTGTTTCATCACGCAGACAGTTTCGCGATGATCCGTGGCGGGCATATCGATCTGTGTATCCTCGGCGCGTTCGAGGTGGCGGAAAATGGAGATCTCGCGAACTGGGCTACATCTGCTGAAGACGCGGCGCCTGCTGTGGGCGGTGCGATGGATCTTGCCGTGGGCGCCAAACGGATATGGGTCGTGACAGAGCATACCACGAAGGATGGCGCCCCCAAGCTGGTGAGCCATTGCTCTTACCCGCTGACAGCGCCGGGCGTCGTAGACCGCATCTACACCAACCTTGCGGTCATTGATGTGACGTCGCGCGGGTTTGAGGTGGCCGAAATTGTCCCCGGCCTGAGTTTTGAGGCATTGCAGGCGCAAACTGACGCAGTGCTGCACAGGAAAGAGAGCTGATATGTCTGAGGCATTTATCTGCGACTTTACTCGGACGCCAATCGGTCGCTTTGGCGGCGCGCTGAAGGATGTCCGTGCGGATGATCTCGCTGCGCATCCGCTTCGCGTCCTGCGTGAACGTAACACATCCGTTGACTGGGATGCTGTGGATGATTGCTATCTTGGCTGCGCCAATCAGGCCGGCGAAGATAATCGTGACGTCGCACGCATGGCTGTTCTCCTCGCCGGATATCCCGTCACGACGCCGGGTTCGACCATCAATCGCCTCTGCGGTTCCGGACTTGATGCAGTCGGCACGGCAGCAAGGATGATCCGTTCGGATGAGGGCGAGCTTTTGCTGGCGGGTGGCGTTGAAAGCATGACCCGCGCTCCCTTTGTGATGGGCAAGGCGAGCGAAGCGTTCAGCCGCAAGGCGGAGATGTTCGACACGACGATTGGCTGGCGCTTCGTCAACCCCGCCCTGAAGGCTGCCTGGGGCGTGGCTTCCATGCCGGAAACGGGAGAAAATGTCGCAGAGCGATATGGTATTTCGCGGACGGATCAGGATTTGTTCGCGTTCAACTCACAACAACGCGCCGCCAAAGCTCAGGCCAATGGCTTCTTCGCAAAAGAAATTACGCCAATAACCGTTAAAACACGAAAAGCAGAGAGCGTTGTTTCACAAGATGAGCACCCACGAGCGGACACGACGCTTGAGGCGCTGAAAAAACTCCGCGCCCCATTCAAGGCTGAGGGCGGCACGGTGACGGCAGGCAACGCCTCCGGCGTTAACGATGGCGCGGCAGCGCTGGTGCTTGCAAGCGAGAAGGGCGCATCACGCCACGGCCTTACGCCGCGAGCGCGCGTCGTCGCCATGGCGACTGCAGGAGTTGAGCCGGGCGTCATGGGCATTGGTCCTGCGCCCGCAGTGACAAAGCTTCTCGCGCGGACATGTCTGTCGCTTGCAGACATTGATATTTTCGAGTTGAACGAGGCGTTTGCCAGTCAGTCCCTCGCGGTGCTGCGTCAACTTGGCCTCCCGGATGACGCCGCCCACGTCAATCCGAATGGTGGAGCAATTGCTTTGGGTCATCCTTTGGGAATGTCGGGCGCACGTTTGGCTCTCACGGCTGTTAATGCGCTTGAGACCCTTGGTCTGAGACGTGCGATCGCGACCATGTGCGTCGGAGTTGGACAGGGCGTCGCGCTTTTGATCGAGCGTGTTTGAGGGGCGTTCTTTGGCGAACAGCGCCTGCTGCTTAAGCCGCAGGATCGAGCGTGAGCGATCAGGTGATGACGGTGCGTCGTCAGCTAACGGGCGATCATACTGAGTTTGTAGGTTGACGTGCTTCCGGCTGCAGTCAGTTCTTCGCTTCAGTGAAGTCCATTCAACGTAAAGGAGTTTTGAGCCCGTCGGCTCTTCTTGTCCCCGGATAAAGAGTGACGCGAGTAAATCTCTAAGTGGCACCAGTGAGTGTTGGAGAACGCAGGTCACGATGCTACCCCGCTGCGAAAGTTGCTCCGGCAGGCTGAAGCGGCTGCAAGCCATCATTCTTGCGAAGCTGATCGGCCATGCTCTCCAGGAACACACGAACACGAGTGGGGACGAGGGTTCGCGTAGGTAGCAATGCGCAGATTGGCGCCGGAGGACTTCTCCATTCGGGCAGAACGTGAATAAGCCTTCCGGCGCGTACATCGTCGGCTACGTCGATCCACGATTTCATTGCGATGCCTGAGCCAGCCAACGCCCAATCGCGCCAGACTTCGCCATTGTTACAACGAAGTCTCGATCTGGCCTCGATTTCCGCGAGACGACCGTCAGGACCGATCAGTTTCCATACGGCGCCATGACCCTGATGTAGGCAATCGTGATCCACGAGTGCTTCTGGCGTCGTGGGTGTTCCTCGTGCGGCGAGATAGTTCTTTGACGCGACAACCACGCGGTGGTTGTCCGCCAACTTTCGTACAATAAGACCTGAATCACTTGGGCCTCCGATACGAATGACGACATCCAGGCCCTCGTCGATGACAGCTGTGACGCGGTCTGTCAGCAGGAGATCAATCGACATACGTGGATAGGTTGCCGCAAGCCGCCGGGAGACCGGGCTCACGTGCATTCGGCCAAGCGCAATTGGCGCACTGACTCTCAGAAGGCCCTGCGGCTCGAGCCGACCATGGGACAACATTTCCTCTGCTTCACTCACTTCTGCGAGGATACGCTGCGCCCGTTCCAGAAGCTTGGCGCCCTCGTCGGTCAGTGAAAGCTTGCGTGTGCTTCGTATCATCAGGCGAGTGCCTGCCCGAGCCTCCAAGGAAGCAAGGCGCTTACTCACGACACTGAGTGCAAGCCCCATTTCGCGCGCGGCGGCCGAGAGGCTGCCCTCAGCGGCTATACGGACGAAGGTGCGCAGTTCCTTGATATCGTCCAACATAACTCTTTCCGAATGGTGGAGAATGTCTCCACAATTTCACGCATATCGCCGCGAGCGGAAAGAGCTCAAATCAATCTCTGTGCATTTTCGTTGGAGCCCACGCGATGACCTCCTTTCTGGTCACACCGATTTCGATTGGAGGCCAATATCCTCGGAACCGGATCGTGATGGCGCCGGTGACCCGCGCGCAGCATTCAGCCTGGCGATAGTCCAAACGCGATGAATGCGACCCATTATGCGCAGCGGGCGTCTGCTGGCCTGATCGTCACCGAGACTGCTCAAACCTCTCCTCAGGGCAAGGGCTATTCTTTCGCTTCTGGTATCTACAGCAGTGAACAGGTCGCCGGTTGGCGCTTGGCATCCGAAGCGGTCCATGCTGCGGGGGCAGGATCTTCAATCCCGATCTGGTTGCACGCCTTATGGGGGAAGCTCCCCTGTTCGGCGCCTGACAGAGATACCTTCTTTGGCGGCGGCGTGCAGGGCTACACAGATTATCCTGTCACTGCCGCGACGCCCTACCCGATGGAGAGATGAAACGATGCCTGATAATTTCGACGCTCTCTCGGCGGTGACCCGACGAAGTGCCCTGACGCTGCCGCTCGCGACCGCAACGCTGGCAGCAACGGCAGGGCGAGCACTGGCGGGGCCGCCCCGACCGGCCCCAACCGGCACTGCAGAGCCCCTTGGCATCGGGTTGGAGGGGTGGCCATATCCAGGCCCTGTGTCCTTCCTGCCGCTTGTGATGGGCGGGCAGTCTGTGCGTATGGCCTATATGGATTTCGTGCCGACGTCGGGGGCCAACGGCCGGGCGATCCTTTTGCTACATGGGAAAAACTTTGATGGCAGCTACTGGAGCGGACCGATCGATTGGCTGCGAGGCGCTGGTTTCCGCGTGATCGTGCCCGACCAGATAGGCTTCAATAAATCGTCCAAACCCGATCTCGACTACTCTTTCGAAGCGCTGGCACGCAACACGTTGGCTTTGGCTGACGCCCTGTCGCTTGGCCGCATCACGTTGTTCGGGCACTCGACCGGCGGCGCGCTCGCCGTGCGCATGGCCAGTATAGCGCCCGATCGGATTGAGCAACTCGTGCTCGAAGACCCGATCGGACTGGTCGATTATCGTGCTTTTATTCCCCCGCAGGAGACTGAAACGCTCGTTGCGGCCGAGCATGCATACACGGTCGCCAGCTACCGGGCGTTCATTGCTCACTTCTTTCCATTGTTGCCCAAGAACTCTTACGAACCTTTTGTGACATGGCGAATGCGCACAACGCTATCAAGTGAGTTCGATCGCTTCGCCCGCGCTTCGGCGCTCACATATCAGATGATTTATCGAGAACCAGTTCGTCCGCTCTACGCTTCTCTTCCCATGCCTGTCATGCTTACTGCGGGAACGAAGGATCACTCGGCGCCGCTCATATCCTACGCATCCGCCGCAGCCAGAGCGGCGATGCCAGGGATCCATCCGGCAGCGCAGCAGGCAGTGAACGAACTGCGCAATGGTCGCTTCATCTCTTTCGCGGATGCAGGCCATGTCCCGCATTTGGAGATGCCGGAGCGATTCCGTGCAGAGCTTCTTTCATTCGTAAAATCGTAAGGAATTAAAATGTTTTATAGAAAATTTCGTTATCTTGTTATTGTTGCCATATCCACCCCCGCCTTGGCCGCTCCGACTACGGGTGCGTTTCATTCTATTGTGAATGTTGACCTGATGCCCAGCGATCAGGTCGAGGGAGAAAAACTTCTGGCCAATTACCGTGATCAGGTAAAAAATGATCCAAATGTTCAGTCGATCGACCTGATACAGCAGGCTGGCGATGCGTCGAATCATTTTATCCTGACTGAAACCTTCGCCAGCGAAACGGCCTATCGGCGTTTTATCCAATCAGAGGCGGTTCGTCGCTTTCGAACTGCGCTCTATCCACATCTAGGTAGTCCTTGGGATGAACGCCTGGGCAGTGAACAGTTGCGTTGAGTTTTAGGAATCGTGTGAAAGAAAAAATGTCTTCGCAGTAATCACAACTGCTATCGTTTAGGGATAATTGGGGCGATCTGGCAGTCTATATTGTCAGACCCTCTTCAAATACACAGCTTAATCGCTACGCTGGCGCCTCGCCGCCGATTACGCGCTCAACAGAACGACAGTCGCGTTGCCGGCTTGATGGTTCACCTACGTGGAGCATCCAACGACATGTTTTTCGAAGCCTGTCACACAGGTCGGAGAGACATGCCGCATATGATGGAGTGTCAAAGTCCCGCTGCACGCTCAATAGCATCGCGACATTCTAGAAGCAGCCTCTCCGCGTCACCCGATTGGGCGTCGTAGCGTTGTCGTGTCTGAAGAATGGAGAGAGCGTAATTACCGGTGATAATTCCGCGGATAGGGGCGGCTATTGCACACACGCCCTCTGAGTATTCCTCGACGTCTCGAAAAATAAAATCCTCTGGAGTCGAGTGCAGACTGGCGATTACAGCATTGGCGTCGGACAAAGTCTGCGACGTGTAGTTTCTCAAGGGCATAGTGAGAAGGGTCTTGCATTGCTCGACAGACAGCCGCGACAAATGAGCCTTGCCGCTCGCGGTACAGTGCAGTGGGAGTGGCGTGCCGACATGGGTGACCACCTTTAACGTATGTGGGGCGTGTATTTGTTCGACAACTACAGCCGTCGAGCCTTGCAATATGGTCAAGTCGATCGTGTCATTGACGTGCTTGTTGAGAATTTTCATATGGGGGCGACACATACTAATGACGTCACGATGAGCCGATCCGGCAATTCGGGCCAGCTCAGCGCCAAGAGACACCCCGGGTGTCAGTGGGTTCGTTGTGACAAAACCTTCTGCTTCGAGCGCCCCGACAATCCTCTGAACTGTAGCGCGCACCAGACCGGTTTCAGTCGCGATTTTTCCGAGGCTAAGGCCGTCGCCATGGTCTGCAAGGGCGCGCAAGATAGCCGCAGCGCGTGAAATAAGGCGCATTTCGCCTCGAGCCGGCCCCGATTCACCGGTATTGCCTATGTCTGTCGCACAATTGCGACCGACAGTTGACCTGTTTGGCTTCATTTCCAGTACGCTGCCCCCGAAGTATTGGAAATCAGTCATAGCTGTATCATTTGACGAACACAAAATCGGGTGTCCTGGACGTTCGAGCCGTGAGGTTGTCCGGCGGTCTGTCGTCGCCGAGCCTGTCTACCGGGGCACCATTACTTTTTGGATTAAGGCCGCTCTGTCGCAAGGCAGGTAACGAAGACGGTGAATTTTACATAGGGCCAGAGCATGGGGCTGCGGCGCAACATTCAGCGCGCGGTGGTATGGCGCACCTGCCTGAAACTCGCCGCCTGATCCAACATGACGATCATGCCGCTACTGCGAGGCTTTTCTGAAAGCGATCAGGCGGGAAACGTCTGGCGCTCTCAGGTAGACCTCTCGGACAAGAGCAGGATGGCAAGTGACAGTCCGGCCCGGCTCTCAGAAACACACGCATCTGTGTAGTTCGTCTGTTTAAGCACAGATTTTTGATAAGTCCGACCCGGAAAGTACTGGCCGTACAGGCTTGGAGGGCATAAACATCATCAAACAACGATACATATGTATCGTCCAACGATACACCTTTTGTTCGAGGGCACCAGTCCGGCATGCCGCTTATCGTGAAACCGAATGCGGATGCTTCGTGTGGGCCGTAAAATAGGAGGGAAGCACGGTGAGTGATCTTCCTGCTCAAATTCTTCTGACGCTCAGTACGCTGGGCTATAGCGCGATTCCCGCGATTTTTGACTCAAACGAGACGCATATGACGAATCCGCACTGGGTTCCCCACGCGCGCTTTCATGTGGTCTGGCAAGTGTTGAGCTATATCGGCGTCGCCGCTCTCGCGCTCTACTTTATCTGGACGCCCGACGACGGTTCCGGTCGTAATCTGTGGTATGCGTCATTTTTGTCGATCGCTGCTTACACAGGGTTCTTCAGTGCGTCCCTGGCGACGAAGCTCTACGGTGGAGCTAATTACGATGAGAATGGCGTGGTGCCATACAGGCCGCCGTTTCTGGGACGCTATATGGCCTTTGAAGTAAATATCACGCTTTTTTCTGGCGCCGTGGCTATCTTGATAATGGGCATGTTGTGCATCTTCATGTCACACTCGACTCATATTTCGAGTAATCTCGCTACGGCGATTTGGTCTTTTATGGCTGTTACGACAGTCGTATTGCTGGTGCTAATCGTCGTGTTCGTCGGTGGATTCATGCGACGTAGCAAGGGAATGGATACCGGAATTTCTCAAGGCCCAGGCGAAATAAATAATTTTTCCTGAAAAACAGTATGTAAGGTGGAGAACATGGATACTCATCAGGAAAGTGGCATTTGTGATGCTGCGGCCGCAATTATCAGCGCTTTCGAGAAACGGGCCGCCACGGATCCGGTGAAATCACTGATCGAGCCGCTGGGACTTGGCGCCGCATACAAGGTGCAGCGCGAAGTTGTCGCCCATCTTTCAAGAAGCGGCGCGCGTTTGACCGGGAGAAAGATTGGCCTTACAGCACGATCTGTTCAATCGCAGCTCGGCGTTGACCAGCCAGATTATGGTGCGCTGCTCGATACGATGGAATACGCGGACATGGATGAAATTCCATGGAACACGCTTATTCAGCCGAAGATTGAGGCGGAAGTCGCGTTCGTGCTGGAACGCGATCTTGATCAGGAAGGGCTGTCGATGGCCGACGTCATTGGCGCAGTGGCTTACGCCCTTCCAGCCATTGAGGTCGTGGACAGCCGTATTCGTGACTGGAAAATATCGATCTTTGATACAATCGCCGACAACGCCTCCAGCGCTGCCTATGTGCTAGGTGGTGAGCCTCGGAAAATTGACAGATTCGATCTTCGGTTATGTGGCATGCGCATCGATAACGCGGGGGAGCCGGTATCGACCGGATGTGGCGCCGCATGCCTGGGCAATCCGTTGACTGCGCTGACCTGGCTCGCGCGCCAGATGGTGCGTCTGGAACAGCCTCTCAGGGCTGGGCAGATAGTCCTTTCAGGTGCCTTGGGTCCAATGGTGTCTGTGACGCCCGGGGAGGTCTACGAAGCGCAGGTCGCCGGCCTGGGTAGCGTGCGCGCCGTGTTCGGAAAATAGACCGACGCGTCCAGAGGAAAGGGAAGATATCATGTCGTTTATCCAAAAATTTGCTGAGAGGGTCGATACGGCGGCCATCTCTGCGACATCCATTCCACAGATAACACAGGAGCAAGATTTCGGGGTAGACGAAGCGTATGCGATCCAGGCGGCGAGCATCGATCGTCGTGTGCAACGCGGCGATCCCATTGTGGGCATCAAGATGGGTTTCACCAGCCGAGCCAAGATGGTGCAGATGGGCGTCAGCGACTTGATCTGGGGTCGCCTGACGCGCTCCATGATTGTGGAAGACGGAGGATTTACCGAAATGTCGCGTTATATCCATCCACGAGCCGAGCCTGAAATAGCCTTTCTTCTTCGTAAACCGCTGAGTGGCGTCGTTACGCCGCTGCAGGCCCTGGACGCCGTGGGCGGCGTGGCGTGTGCTATCGAGTTGATTGACAGTCGCTATGAAAATTTCAAATTCTCTTTGGCTGACGTAGTGGCTGATAACGCGTCGTCATCCGGATTCGTGGTCGGAACCTGGCGTGAACCCGGGACGGACCTGAGCAATATTGGAATGGTCATGAACGTCGACGGCCGCCCCGTGGGCTACGGGTCGAGCGCCGCTATTTTGGGCGACCCGGTGCGGGCGCTGGTGTCCGCCGCGCGTGTTGCAGGCGAAGCGGGCCTTTCTCTGGAGCCCGGGATGGTCGTCATGGCGGGCGCTGCTACCGCAGCGATAGCATTGGAGGCAGGACAGCATGTCCGCCTCGAAGCCTCCGGGTTAGGTTTTTGCGAATTCCGAATTCGCTGACAAAAGGGAAATGCAATGCCGATTATACAAATTAATCTCGTTGAGGGGCGTGACGATAAAGCCGTCAGTGAATGCGTGCGCGAAGTCGCCCGCACCGTCAGCCGCACTTTGGATGCGCCGCTGGCTTCGGTTCGTGTCATGGTCAACGTGATCAGGCCTCAGTTTTTTGCCGTTGGTGACGTGACGAAAGCCGAGTCGGCGGCTCAGAAAGACAAATCTTAATCGTGATAAGATCTGCATAGAATTTCGTGCGCCGGATCTGACTGCATACATTCGGCCGGATATGAACATCGGAGAGGGAACGAAATGAAAATTCCTGTAAATAGCTTTAAGAGAGCGTTGTCTTCCGGATATTCGCAATTGGGTATCTGGGCGAGTTTTGCTGATCCCTATGCCACCGAGGCGGTTGCGACAATCGGCGCTGATTGGCTACTGATTGACGGTGAGCACGGGCCAAATGACGTACGCAGCATCCTGGCGCAACTTCAAGCGGTGGCTCCCTACGCTTCTCACCCGGTCGTGCGGGTTGTGGACGCCAATCCCAGCGTCATCAAGCAGGTGCTGGACATTGGTGCGCAGACGCTGATGGTCCCCATGATCGATACTGCCGAACAGGCGCGTGCGGTCGCCGCGGCGACACGCTACCCACCGAAGGGCATACGCGGCGTGGGCGCAGCCTTGGGTCGCGCGTCGCGCTGGGCCAGCATACCAGATTACGCTGACTCTGGCGTGCAAGAGATCTGCGTGATAGTTCAGGTGGAAAGCGTAAAGGGACTCGCAAACATAGATGAAATCGTCTCCGTTGAAGGGGTGGACGGCGTATTCTTTGGGCCGGTTGACCTTTCTGCATCTATGGACCTGATGGACCAACCGACGCATCCAGATGTCGTGAGGGCGATTGAACACGGGGCATCCGTTGCCAGAGCGGCCGGAAAGGCGGCTGGCGTCCTAGCCACGGATGTTGAGCGCGCTAAGGGATATCTTGCCGCTGGCGTTCAATTTGTCGCTGTTGGTATCGACATTCTCATGCTCGTCAATTCGGGCAGATCGCTTTTGCGCGAATTCAGAGGTGACCGAGATGAGAAAAGACCATCTTACGGATGACATTTGAAAATTCTATTGAACAAGAAACTTATTCCAAAGAGAAATTCCTTCCTGCTTTTGAATAACAGAAATTATTGCAAGGTCACGTAGAATTACTGATTAATCGAATGTTTCGTTGTATAGCGACGAAAATTGAACGCGCTTTATTTGAGAATAAAAAATAAAATATAGATCCGCATTTGACTGTATGGCAATACCCGCATTATTAACCGTATGTACAGGGGCGTGTGGCGGAAAGGCGATCGTGTCCAGATAGTATGGAGGCTGGCGGCATCCTATCAACGAGGGGGGAAACTCATTTGGAGAAAGATAAAATCAGGAAACCCGTGAAATAAGCGACGACATAGCAAAAACTGTCCGGACTCTATGACTCAATGGAGCGAAAAGGGCTTTGGCGAGTAGCTTGGTTCTTGCGGAAAAGAGTATACGGCAGCGTATCTGGATGCTCCGTCAAGGTTCTTCGAAGATATGATCAACGCCGGTCAACGGTAGATGGCGACGGTCCCCAGGCTGTTGGTACTGCACGGCGGTGTGCCGGTCTAGGCTCAGGACCTATTAATTTATTGAAGTGAGCGAGAGGTTGTG
>NZ_JOPL01000121.1 GCF_002153745.1 Acetobacter sp. DsW_063
AAAAGCTGGGCACTTCGCTCCGTCATTCAAGGCATAACAGGCCCTAGACTTCCCAAGAATAAACGTCAGGCGTATAAATATATCGACGCTTATCATCGGTGGAAAAAATGAATATCATTGGAACAGTTATCAGGAAACCTTCACGAGTCGAGTTCTTCTTCACCTTGACGGCCATCGGCTCGATTCTTGGAATCCTGTTCATCAATCGGAAGCCTGTTATCGACGACATCCGTAACACTCTGGATGCGGCGAATCCGCCTTCAGGGTTTCTTGATCCCAAGGCAAGGTAATCCTATAAAAAGAGACAGTTTTGTATGCTTGCTTGATGGCGCGGCAAGAGTCGCGCTCGTTTATGCGCGAAGCAGTTTTCAGGCATCGCACCCTGCTGATGGTTCCTCAGGGCCCACCTGAGGAACCTATCTGGTAGCATTATGTGATTGCTGTGAGCAGTTAATCAGCAGGATACGCAGTGACAAGATGCACGACTTGCTGACCTGTCGTGAAGGCCATGAGGAGGTTTGCGTGGGGTGGCCTTGACGCTGCTTTGCGAAACGTCCCTCGTGTTCTTTCCCTCCGACGCAAGTGTTTCCCGTGAAGTTGGATAATCCGGCGATAGGGTCGCACTTGCGTTTGTCACGAATATGTGATGTTGCGGGATCGTGACCAAGCAGGCGCGTACGCTCCCCTGAATCTTCCGAATGCGGTCGTTATATTTGTGATTCAAGAAAATTTTTCGAGACTGGGGAGCTTTTATTCTACTGCTGAAACGGGCTTCACATTCAGTGGTGGCACCTAATTCGTCATCGCATGTATTCATCATATAATGATGATTGAATACGAAGATTTTCTGAATACATTTTTGTAAATATGCGGGATTTTATAAATTTTTACAGTTCTTTTTTCGTGAAAAAATCCAGTTATCGCGTATTTTGTATCGACAGGGAGAAGGTTAGCGGGCGGGGGGGGGACAATCTGGAATTATCTTTCTCACCGAGTTGAAGATTTGACAGGTTCAGCGCCTCTAAGCGAACACGCCCGATGGCTAAAACGTGCAAATTTTTTTATTGGCCTTTCGAGTGACTTGTCATGGCTGGCGTGGGCCTCGGAAACACCCGTTGTTTTGATAAGCGGTTTTACAGCGTTGTATAATGAATTTGAAACGCCCTATCGCATCTTGAATTGGAATGTTTGTAATGGATGTTCCAATGGTATCCGGTGTGAATTGGATGTGACCGACTTTTTTTGGTGCCCTCGGTTGGGGAATACAGATCGGCGATTCGAGTGCACGAGGGCAATTTCTCCCGATCAATTCATCGAAACAATAAAAACTATTCCGGAGTTTAGAAAGGCGACGTCATGAGCGAAACTGACGCGTCGGATATCTTCAAGACGATTATGGACGCTGGTAAGGGAGGTGCGGCACATGCAGCGACTGCGGTAGCGCCGTCGGAGCCATCGGTTGTGACGGCTCTGGAGGCAACTGCGAAAGCCGAACGTCCGAATTTTCCGCCACCGGCGCCAATTCCGACACAATCTGGTTCTGGGGGTATTCGCTTCGATTTCAATCAGGGCATTCGTGTTCTCGTTCCGGAGGGAAAGTGGAGAGTGCGTCTGACGGAGAAGGCGAGTCCTGTCTTTTTCAAAGCCGAAAACAGCATTTCCTTGACGCCAAGATAGAGGCGTTCAAAGACGGAACAATGGTCTTCGAGCATTCTTACGATGCGCGAAATCGGAAAGTGGCGGTAATTCTCCTCGGTGAAACCGTGGGCGATACTATCGCGTGGTTTCCATATGCCGTCCATTGTGCCCAGAAACACTCATGCGACGTTTCAGTCATGCTTTCACCTCATATGAAGGAGCTTCTGGAGCCGTCGCATAAGGAGACCAGATTTCTCATTCAGGATGAGTTCGATAATTTCTCCGTGGAGTTCTACGCGACTTATTATATAGGTCTTTTCTTCGGAGACGAAGACAACTCTTGGCAACCTGCAGATTTTCGTATGGTCGGTCTTCATAAGACCTTGGCTTACATTCTAGGAGTGCCTCCTGTGGAGGAGCCGCCTCGATCAGAGGTTCCCAGACCGACCACGCATCATCGGAAAAGA
>NZ_JOPL01000122.1 GCF_002153745.1 Acetobacter sp. DsW_063
CCGCCTCGATCAGAGGTTCCCAGACCGACCACGCATCATCGGAAAAGACAGACTGCATCATGCTCATCACAAAGAGCTGGGCACTTCTCTCCGTCATTCAAGGCATAACAGGCCCTAGTTGGCGTGGGCGACGGAAATTCCTGTTGTTTTAATTTCTGGTTTTACGCATCCAGATGGAGGGTTCGAAAATCCCTTTGGCTCTGACCTGTTCTGTGTGATTCCATTTCTTCTGCGTTGATTGG
>NZ_JOPL01000123.1 GCF_002153745.1 Acetobacter sp. DsW_063
TCTTTGCGGAACCTGAATCACAGCGACCTCCGTCAATCAATGGGTCCTGAGCCTAGAGCCGCAGCATTGACACCTACTCGAGGGCTCATGACGTTAGTCTGGAAAAATTCAACAATAAGGTTGAGTTTCATCGCCAACGCCTTACCAGTCACTCATCAGGAATTTGTCAGGCAATCTACTCACGAGAGGGGTTTTGTTTTCATAAACAAAGTTACGCACGTAATATTTCAATATCTATTATGGAAAATACGCCCCCTCCTTTCCAGCGCTATCGCAATATCTCCCCGATCACTCGCGCCGTGTAATCCACTACCGGGATAATCCGCCCATAATTGATCCGCGTCGGACCGATCACGCCAATAGCGCCGACGATGCGGTTCGCCTCGTTTCGCGCGGGCGCCACCACCATCGCCATACCGGACACGCCGAAAAGCCCACTCTCCGCCCCGATAAAAATACGCACGCCGTCGGATTTTTCCGCAAGCTCAAGCAAACGCAGCATGGAATCCTGTGTCTCCAGCCGCTCAAACAGCATCTGGATCGTCGACAGGCGTTCGATCTCGGTGATGTCGGACAGAAGCCGCCCCTGCCCGCGCACGATCAACGTACCGCCACGCCCCTCCGCGCTCCAGGTCGCAAGGCCACTGGCTACAACTTCCGTCGTCAACTGGTCGAGTTCCGTACGATTTGCGGACATTTCCTCATTCACGCGACCGCGCAGCTCCGCCAACGTCTGGCCTGCCGCGCGGGCATTGAGGTAGTTCGTCGCCTCGATCAACGCCGATGGCGGCGTCCCGGCGGGCGTCTCGATGACGCGATTTTCCACCTGCCCATCGGTGCCCACCAAAACCACCAACGCACGATTGCCGCCCAGTGCGACGAATTCGATATGTTTCACCGAGCCTTCGCCTTTGGGCGCGATGACCAGACTCGCCGCCTGTGAAAGGCCGGACAGCATGGAAGACGCCTCGGTCAGCGTGTCCTCGAGCGATCGGCCACGCGTCTCCAGCGACTGACTGATAGACTCCCGCTCCTCCTCGCTGAGGCTGCCGAACTGGAGGAGGCCGTCGACAAACAACCGCAGACCCTTTTCGGTCGGCAGGCGTCCCGCCGACGTGTGCGGCGAGAACAACAACCCGGCGTCCGTCAGGTCAGCCATCACATTACGGATGGTGGCCGGAGAAAGCCCTATAGGCAGGCGCTGCGACAAGGTGCGGCTGCCCACCGGGTCGCCCGTGGCGACGTAGTGCTCGACCAGCTCCCTCAGAATAGTGGCGGATCGGGGGTCAAGCCCCGGCGGCAGCGCTCTGCGTTCCATGCCAAGCTTACCGTTCATGCGGTCGATGATCCGCCTCCCTGAGACACCGGACGCTCTCCACTCAGAGCAGATCGCCGCCATGCGCTTACACGTTCACTTCTGACTCTGGGGAACGTCCGGCCTCCTGACAAGGGCGTCGTTTCCTCGAACGTGGCGGCGGCTAAAGCCCACGCATCGGCCCCGTCGGGGTGGCCAGCACGCCGCCGCCCGGCTATGCAGCGGCCATATTGTTTTTTGCGAAGGATCCTTACCATGCGCCCTTCAGGCCGCGCCCATCACGCCATGCGCCCCGTCACTATCGAGACCGGTTTCGCCCATCACGCCGAAGGCTCGGCCCTGATCCGCGTCGGCGGAACCGAGGTTCTGTGCGTCGCCAGCATCGAGCAGCGCGTGCCGCCCTTCCTGAAGGGCAAGGGGTCGGGCTGGGTCACGGCGGAATACGGCATGCTTCCGCGCGCTACGCACACGCGCGGCAGCCGCGAAGCGGCGAAGGGCAAGCAGTCGGGCCGCACGCAGGAGATCCAGCGCCTGATCGGCCGCTCCCTGCGCGCCGTCACCGATCTGAAAGCGCTTGGCGAGATGAGCATCACACTCGACTGCGACGTTTTGAACGCCGATGGCGGCACCCGCTGCGCCTCCATCACCGGCGCCTGGGTCGCGCTGCGTCTGGCTCTGGGCAAGCTGCACCGCGAACGCGTGCTGACGACCGTGCCCCTGATCGGACAGGTCGCGGCGGTATCCTGTGGCCTGACGGATGCTGGCGCGGTACTGGACCTCGACTACGTCGAAGACAGCGCGGCGGCGGCGGACACCAACTTCGTCCTGACAGCGGCAGGCGGGATCGTCGAAATTCAGGGCACCGCCGAAGAAAAGCCGTTCTCTGAAGAGGAATTTCTCACCCTGCTCGGGTTGGCGAAAAGCGGCGTGAAGACCCTGTTCGCTGCGCAGGACGCAGCCGTCGTCGCCGCCGAGGCGGCGTGAGCGCCCCCGCCGGGCTGGAGGCGGGAAGCCGCCTCGTCCTTGCGAGCCACAACAAGGGCAAGCTGGCGGAATTCTCCGCCCTGCTCGGCAGGTTTGGAATTACTGTCATTTCGGCAGGCGAACTCGGCCTGCCGGAGCCAGATGAGACAGCGACGACTTTCACAGGCAACGCCGAACTGAAGGCTCTCGCCGCCGCCAAAGCGTCCGGACTTCCCGCACTCGCTGACGATTCCGGTCTTTGCGTGTCGGCTCTTGGCGGTGCGCCCGGAATATACTCGGCGCGCTGGGCCGGTCCGGACAAAGACTTCGATGGGGCGATGCGCCGCATCGAGGAGGGCATCGGCGGCGACGAGCGCGATGCGTGGTTCATCTGCGTGCTGTGTCTGGCTTTCCCCGACGGTTCGATCCGCAGTTTCGAGGGACGGATTGATGGCGTGATCGCACCCGCCCCGCGCGGGGCGGCGGGACACGGCTACGATCCGATCTTCATCCCGGCTGGCGAGACGCGGACGTTCGCCGAGATGAGCGACGACGAGAAAAACTCGATCAGCCACCGTGCGCGCGCCTTCGCTGCGTTTCGCGCCGCCTGCCTCCCTTGAGGCGTAAAGGCAGCCAAAAGCTTTCAGACCCAGGCGACTACAAGGCGGCCCGACGCCGGACGCAGGAAATACTCGCCGGATCGTCCTGACGCGTATTTCCTGCGTTACGCTCAGTAGCCGCTGCTGCTTGTCGCCGCCGGTTTGGTCTTGCTAGCCTTTGTCGGCAATTGCAGAACGCCCGGCTTTGGAGAGAGCGTTTTCTTCGTCGCGTCAGACGCGCCGGGATCGCCGCTCGGGAATATCGCGTCGGGCTCGGCTGAAGCCGCCGGGGCGGCGCTTGCAGCTGCGGCGGGCGCGCCAACAGGCTCCATGGCTGCAGCCGAGCCGGTCCCATCCGCAGTGGGAGCGTTTGCCGTCACTGTAGCGCCCACTCCAGCCCCGGACACAGCGGCAGCGGGAGTTGCGACAGAGGCAGCGGCCGCAGGCGGACTTTGCTGCGGCGAGCCGTCCAACGACTGAGACTGGATGGCACCGTCGGTCGGCATGCCGCCCGCGTCCACGAGCCAATCCCGCAGGTTGCGTTTGATCTGGAACTCCAGCTCAACGTTCATGTCCTGCGTCATCTGCTTCGTCAGATCGTAGAGATTACCTTCGCTGTCGGCGTTTCCTGAGTCGAGATTCGGCTTGAAATCGCGAGTGACGTGGGCCTCAGCGACGCCAAGCTGCTGCCCGGTCGGCGACAGGATGTCGATATGCACGTCCATACGGCCCGACAGGGTTCCTCCGGGGCCGTGCACGATGGACGCCTGATCGATCGTAAACGTGGCTGAGCCGCTTTGTCCGGTCGCCGCGAGACGATCCTGAGCCAGCTGCAGCAAAGCCTGATCCGGGGGGATGGGCGCGCGTGACGCTTCGTCGCCAGCGGACGGCGTCGCGTGGTCGATGGACTGCAACGTCGCAACGTTCAGATGGATCTGGCCGAGATAGCCGAACTGGTAAGGCGGGAACGACCGGGGGTGCTCGTCGGAACAGGCGGAAAGAAAAGCCGGGGCGCCCAGCGCCGTCACACAGAGCGCCGACGCTCTGGCGAACGAGAGAAAACCGGCGAACCGGCGGCGATCACGTCTCATCCGAACTGTCTCCGTATCGGTGTCGCGACCGGCGTAGAGAAGTCAGCCGGACGCGATGGAATAGTTTGATCACTCAGCGCGATCCGTCCAGACGGATAATGCTGATCGCCGGTCCGCGCCCGCCGCACGTCCGCTCGGTGGAGGCGAATTCCGGCGGCAGCGCTCCCCTTTCCGGTGAAGGGCCGACGTCGCGCGACGCAAAAGATCGTTCTGCGAAGACTCTAAACGCCTGGGATCCAAATCAATCATGCTTCCGGAACGCCGCCCGCGGTCGCCTCACCCTCCGGCGTCGTCGTCGCCCCAACGAAACAACGTCCCTGAAACGCGTCCCCTACCTGAGCCGCACTCAGCAGGTCATCCACGGGTCCGGTTATCGCCGCGCCTGCTTCCGAACGAACGATCCGGGCGGTCGTTCCGCCAAGAGACAGCGACGACGCCGACCCCAGAGAAAATCCGGCGGACATCCGCACGACCGTTTGCCTTGGCAGCGCCGCCGCCCGCGCGGGATCGGCGGAGAACCATGACAGCAGACGACGCGGAAGGGCGTCGAGCGTCCCGGAAGTCGCGTCGCCGACGATCAGATCGACCTGCGGGCAATACAGAAAAGGCGACGCGCCTTCCTTCGCCCCGAGTTCCGGAGCGACTCCAAGATAGAACACGGCGTTCACCCCCGGATCGACGAAACGTGTCACGCTGAGGCCGTTTTCCGCCAGGACGTGATGACCCCGAAGAACCGAGCGCCCAGTAGGCGACAGCACGACCGGCTCCACCTGCTCGGCCAACCCGTGGGCGGCGGGAAGCATCTGCCGCAAAACCGCGATGTCGAACACGACGCCGTCCTGTAAGGCAAGAGATGAGCGATCTCCGTCGCCCCCGGCGCCGACCTGACGCAACGGAGGCTGCGACTCCAGCCAGCGATCCAGCAAGTCATTGCGCAGGAATGCTGGCATCCGCGCGATTGCGGCGGGCGCGGTGCCCGTCATCGGACCCGGGCACATCTCGCAAAAGACAGACTCGCGTAGCGCATAAAAGAACGGCGCAATCGCGCCAACGATCACCGACCGCTCCTCGGGCGTCAGATCCGCAAGGGCGCTGGCCCGGTAATTCAGCGTGCGGTCAAACAGCCAGAACGCGTCGCGTCCTTCCTCGTCCTGCAGATACAACACCGGCATCGGCAGCAACGCAGGCTCGAACGCCACCGCGCGCCATCCCGGATACAGGCGCGTGACGGGCTTCCCCCGGATACGCAGGGGGTAGTCCACCTGCCCCACGCGCACCATAAGGGCGCCCTTTTCCGGTTGGGCGCCTTGCTCGGGAGTCGATCGACCCGGGCTCCGGTCGGTCACGGGCCTCTCCTCCACAATCATACCCATCGGCGTTTCTCCTGCGGGCGGATCCGACACCGAGAGGCAGCAACCCGTTCATGAGCTGTCCGGCTACGGCGTTAGCGGCGCCAATTTGAACCCGCAAGCCCTATGATTGTATTACCGGGCGCTCACGCCGAACGCGGACCGACCTCTTCACGAGAAAAGCGGAAATCGACGTTGCAGAATTCACAGGTCATCACGATCCGGTCCTCGACGACCATGTGATCGAGATCCTCCTCGGAAAAACGCCCCAGAATATCGACCAGCTTGGCGCGTGAGCAACGGCAGCCATATGCGAGCGCCCTCGGCTGCCCCACCCGAAGCGATTCCTCATGAAACAGCCTGTTGAGCAGTTTCTCGGGCTGGAGCCCGTCGTCCAGCAACTCCGCAGTCGTCAGGGTGCGGGCGAGGATCGTCGCCGTTTCCCAGGCGTCTTCGTCTTCAGGCGCGGAAACCCGGCTCGCGCCGTCATCGAATTCATCGGTCACGACGCCGCCTTCAGAGGCGATGCGCTCCAGAATCAGTCCTCCGGAACGCCACCCTTCCGGCGTCCGTTCGCACGCCAGCATCAGCCAGCACGCATGCTGCTCGCTCGTTTCGAAATAATGCGTGGCCATGGCCGCGAGGTCGTCGCCGACGATTTCAACGATCCCCTGATGCCGATCCATGTCCGCGCCCTGGTCGACGGTCAGGGCCAGATACCCATTGCCGAACAGGTCGCGATCGGAAGGCCTCGAAACTTCGCCCAGCAGGGCTGGCAGAGCCTCGTCGTCGCTACGGGCGTAGAACCGCAGCGAACCGGCGTCCGTGCAGTCCGCAGCAAGCAGGCTCACCGGCCCGTCGCCCTTCACCTGCAGCGAGAACGACCCCTGAAACTTCAGCGCCGACGACAGCCCGGCGACCAGCGCCAGAGCCTTGCCCGCCAGAGTGTTGACCTCGGGCGCGTTGTCATGCCGCGACAACAGCGCGTCAGCCAGCGCGCCCAGACGAACCAGGCGTCCGCGCACTGGACGCCCCTCCAGATGGAACGGGGTGACGCCGCGAGGGACGACCATGTCAGGAACGTCCGGACGTCCACGGTCCAGAAAAGCCGGCGTGTCGATCATCGTTGATACTCCTGCGAGCGACTGACGCCGATCGCCACCTGAAACATCCTCACCCGCGTCAGACCTCGCTGACTGACCGGCCAGGAATGCTGACTAAAATAAAAGCTGGAGCCGCGTCCGCTCACCGGAGCGGACGGGCAGGCCCCAAGACCGGGACATGCCGGCCAACGCCATATGCATTTTGCGGAAATGGCGCAGAAGGCTGATCGTCGGCGCGCGCTCCATCCGGATCCGCCTTACCGTGGATCCGGCGGCCAGTTGCTCTCAACGCGTGAGGAACCTAGATCACCCCGGCCTAAACCGCTTGGCCGCTCACAGCGAAGCGGTCAGATCCGCCTCGACAGCCTCAAGCGACTGCTCGAACGCCATAAGCGCCTCCGGCGACAACGTAAAGCCAGCCTTCAACGCGCGCAGCAGCCCTTTGCGGCAGGCATCGTGCGCGACGTCCAGATCGACCGGTCCGGTCGTGTTGGCGATGCAGCCGACGTAAGAGTCCTTCAGCGGTCGCAACGCCTCTGCAGGCAGACCAAGCGCCGCAAACGCCTTGTCGACTTCCGGCTCCAGCCATCCAGGTCCCGCTGGCACGTCCTCAGTCGCGGACGGGCGCAGCGGCCCATCCTCCGGACCGCTTCCCGAAGCGCCTGTTCGCTCGTCCGTCACTTCTTCTCCTCGCCGAAACGGGTCCAGTTCTCGCCGCATAGAGACCAGATCAACAGGCCTTTCTGGGCGTGCAACCGGTTCTCGGCCTCGTCAAACACAACCGATCGGGGGCTCTCAAACACCTCTTCGGTCACTTCATCCCCGATATGGGCGGGCAGGCAGTGCATGAAAAGGGCGTCAGACGCAGCGCAGGCCATCAGAGCGCGATCAACACGATACGGCTCCAGCAAAGCAATCCGTTCAGCAGCGTCTTCGTCCGACATGCTGACCCACGTGTCGGTCAGAACGCAGTCGGCGCCGTCAACCGCCTCACGCGGGTCGCGGGTGACATGTATCGCTCCGCCCTGCTCAAGCGCCCAAGCGACGACATCCTTGTTCGGCGAAAACTGGGAAGGCGTCGCGAGACGCAATGTGAAGCCAAACCGCACAGCGGCCTCGATCAGCGAGGTCGCGACATTATTGCCGTCGCCGACCCACGCCAGCGTGCGGCCCGCGATCGGTCCGCGATGCTCTTCGAACGTCATGACGTCGGCGAGAATCTGCACCGGATGAGAGGCGGGCGTCAGGCCATTAATGACCGGAACGCTGCTCCACTGCGCCAGCTCCCGCAGGGCGGCGGCGCGGCCGGTTCGTAGAACGATGGCGTCAAGGAAGCGCGAGAGGACGCGCGCCGTGTCCGGCACCGACTCGCCGCGCCCGAGCTGCGTCTCGGACGCTGACAGCACGACGACCTCCCCACCCAGTTGGCGCACGCCGACTTCGAACGACACGCGCGTCCGGGTGGACGGTTTGGACAGCAGCAGACCGACGCTGCGGCCGGCCAGCGGCGCGGCGGGATGCAGCGGGCGGGCGCGGTTGCGCTGCATCCGCTTGACCCCTGAGGCGACGTCGAGAATCTGCCGCAGCGTAGCGGCGTCCAGATCGCGCAGCTCGAGGAAATGCCGCGGCCCTGACAGCGGCGGCTCTGACGCCACCTCTACGGTCGCGCCTCCCCATACCGCCGCTGCGGCTGAAGCGGCGCTCATTGCGCCGCCTCCAGAACTGTCGAGCGGATCGCCGCCGCCGCCTGCCGCAGACGCGCCGCCGCTTCCTCACAGTCCGTCTCGGTGATCACCAACGGCGGCGTCAGACGCAGGACGTTGTCGCCCGCTGTGACGACCAGCAGATCCGCGTCACGCGCCGCGGCCTGCACGTCGCCGACCTTCGGAACGCAACGCAGTCCGATCAGCAGCCCCATGCCACGTCGCTCGGAGAACACCTCGGGGAAGTCACGCACGACGTCGTCCAGCAAACGACCGAGAAGCGCCGCCCGGTCATTGACCTGATCCAGAAATCCGGGAGCCAGCAGCACGTCAAGCACAGCGTTGCCTGCAGCGCAGGCCAGCGGATTGCCGCCGAACGTCGTGCCGTGCGACCCGGCGACGAGGTGGCGCGCCACCTCCTCCGTCGCCAGAATCGCGCCGATCGGGAAACCGCCGCCAAGCCCCTTGGCGCTGGACATGACGTCCGGCGTCACGCCCGCCCATTCATGGGCGAACAGACGTCCGGTGCGACCCATGCCAGTCTGAACCTCATCAAAGCCGAGAAAAAGTCCGAACTCGTCGCACGCGGCCCGCAGTTCGGCCAGAAAACGGCGGTCCGCCGCTCTGATCCCGCTCTCGCCCTGAATCGGCTCCAGCATGATGCCCGCAGTCTCCGGCGTGATGGCGTCGCGCACGGCATTCATGTTGTTCAGCGGTACATGATCGAAGCCGGGCGCACGCTCCCCGAACCCGTCGAGATAGGTCGGATTGCCGGTGGCGGAGAGCATGCCGAGCGTACGCCCATGGAAAGCCCCGTCGAAGCAGAGAATGCGCGTCCGCTCCGGGTGCCCTGATTTCGCTTGCGCGCGGCGGATGGCTTTCACCATGCCCTCGTTCGCCTCTGCGCCCGAGTTGCAGAAAAAGACGCTGTCGGCAAAGGAATTGGCGACCAGCCGCTCAGCCAGGCGCTCAGCCTGCGGAACACGAAACAGGTTCGAGACATGCATCACCTGCGCCGCCTGCTCGGTGATGGCGGCGACCAGGTGTGGGTTAGCGTGCCCCAGAGAGCAGGTGGCGATGCCCGCTGCAAAATCGAGAAATCGTCGCCCGTCCGTCGCGTACAGCCAGGCGCCTTCGCCCCGCTCAAAAGCGAGGTCGGCGCGGTTGTAGGTCGGCATCAGGGCGGGAATCATCGAATTTTACGCTTCTGTGTTGCGTTAAAAGGAAGAAACGAAAACAGCCCGCTGCCGAAAGCAGTCGGGTGGCTCATTTCGTGTCTATGATGGCGGCGCGATGGCGCGGAAGTCAAACGTCGTCGCGCCCGGAGGCCGCATTTTTACGCGCGGTTATCCGGCGAATGAGCTGTAAAGCAGCTGCAGATTGAGCACGAGGATGATGGCCGCCACGACCCAGGCCACCGCCGCGCTCCCCCGCGAGATCGCGAACGCGCCCATACGTTTCCGATTCGAGACGAACCAGACCAGCGGAATGACTGCGAAGGGCAACTGCATGGACAGCACGACCTGGCTGAACATCAGCAGTTTTCCGACGCTCCGGTCTCCGAACAGAACGGTGGCGGCTATGACGGGCAGAATCGCCAGCCCACGCGTCAGCAGCCGACGCGCCCATGGCGGCATACGCAGCCGCACGAATCCCTCCATGACGATCTGCCCGGCAAGCGTGCCGGTAATGGTCGAGTTCGTGCCAGCCGCGAGCAGCGCCACCGCGAACAGGGTGGAGGCGATTCCCATGCCCAGAACCGGAGACAGCAGCCTGAACGCGTCTTCCAGCTCCGCCACGTCGCTGTGCGGGCCGCCGTGAAACGCGGCCGCCGCGACGATCAGGATGGCTGCGTTGACGAATAGCGCGAGGGTCAGGGCGATAGTGCTGTCCAGCGTCGCCCATCGAAGGGCCTCTCGCCGACCGACAGGCGTCCGCTCATAAGCGCGGGTCTGGACGATCGACGAGTGCAGATAGAGGTTATGCGGCATGACCGTTGCGCCGATAATGCCGATCGCAACGTAAAGCATCTTCGGGTCTGTCACGATCTGCGTCGTCGGGATGAAACCGCGCACGACGGCTGCGATCGGCGGCGCGGCGGCGACAAGTTGCACGGCGAAACACAGGGCGATCACCATCAGAAGCGCGATGATCATCGCCTCCAGATAGCGAAACCCCCGCCCCATCAACCCCAGCACCAGAAAGGCGTCGAGAGCCGAGACGAGGGCCCCGCCAAGCAGCGGCAGACCGAAGAGAAGTTGCAGGGCGATGGCCGCGCCTATCACCTCGGCCAGATCGCAGGCGATAATCGCCAGTTCGCACGCGAGCCACAGCAAAAGATTGATCGGACGCGGAAAGTAATCGCGGCACGATTGCGCCAGATCGCGGTCGGTGGCGATGCCCAGCCGCGCCGACAGCGCCTGAAGGATCACCGCCATGATGTTGGAGAGCAGAATTACGCTGAGCAGCTGATAGCCGAACCCGGCGCCGCCCTGCAGGTCGGTAGCCCAGTTGCCTGGGTCCATATACCCGACCGACACCAGATAGCCCGGTCCGACAAAGGCGAGGAAACGACGAAAGGCGGACGCGCCGCCAGACGGAACGCCGACGCTGCCGAACAGCGTGGACAGGCTCCGTTCTTCCAAGCGGACGTGAGAACCGTCAGGGGATGACGGCGTCGACCAAAGCTTCAGCACGTGTGACTTCTCCGCAGGAGCCCGGCTTGTCCACGCCCGACTCCGCACTTTATGCAGCATGCTATATTTTTGCGTCGCGTCAAAGCGCCATATGCGCCGCCCCGGCAGCGCGAGCGGCGCTGGCGATCCGCATCATCGACTGCTGCTCGATCCCGGATCGCCCGACACGTCCTCCGGCTGCTGCGAAACGGAATGCAGTCTCCCAGGCGTGACAACCGGACGGGCGCATGCGCCGTCATCTCGCCACGTTTGCGCCCAAGGGTCGGGAGCGACGACGCGAGCGCGGAGAACTCATCATGGAAGAATCCAGCGCCATAACGGGATTTGGCTGGGGGCGGCGTGGCGACGAGCCACTACCGGACACGCCTGTAACGTGGCTCCGCGCGCAGACGCTCGCACCGGACGCCGCGATCTTCACCGGCCTTGGCGAAAGCGCCGACGGTCTGATCGCCCTGCGCACGCAGCGCCGCGAAAAAATCCGGGACAATTCTCTGGTCAAACCCGTCTTTCAGGCGGAAGTCGTAGCCCAGATGGAACAGCTTCTGATTTCGGAACAACCTTTCCGGGAGAGGCTCGCCTGGTTCTGGTTCAACCACTTTACCGTCAGCCTGCGTCAGGGCGACACGCGCGCCGTGATCGGCGCCTACATGCGCGAGGCGATCCGCCCCAATGTCACCGCGCGTTTTTCGGACATGACTCTGGCGGTCATGCGTCATCCGGCCATGCTCATGTATCTCGACAACACATCCTCGACGGGCCCTTCCAGCCCAGTCGGGCTGAAAGCCCATCGCGGCCTCAATGAGAACCTCGCGCGGGAATGTCTGGAACTGCACACAGTCTCGCCGCAGGCCGGGTACACTCAGACGGACGTGACCGCGTTCGCCGCGGTCCTGACCGGCTGGACGGTGAACATGAACGCCGAGCGTCCGGGGTTTCAGTTTCGAGCCAACGCGCACGAACCCGGCGAAAAAACCATTATGGGGCAAACCTTTCCCGAAGGAGAGGAGGGCGGCGTCGCGGCGTTGCAATTTCTTGCGACCCATCCGACGACATATCGTCACCTCGCCACAAAGCTGGTGGGGCATTTCGTCTCGGATGCACCGCCGCCTGCGGACGTCGCGCATGTGGCGGCCGCGCTGCACGATACGCAGGGCGATCTTGGAGCGGCCGCGCTGGCGCTGATCGAACTGTGTCGCGCGCCCCGCAGGCGCTCCGTCGGGGAACGGACCGACAAGTTCCGTACGCCGATGGATTTCGCCGTAGCCGCGATGCGGGCGCTCGACCGGGCTGGACCACGCCCTTCTCCCGATGCGCCCCACTCTCCCGCCCACACGCTCGCCGGGGCGCTGGGCGCGTTGGGACAGCCGCTGTGGACGGCGCCCCTGCCCAATGGCTGGAGCGATCGCGCCGCCGACTGGTCGGCGCCCGCCGACATGATGGCTCGCGCAGACTGGGCTTATCGCATTTCGGCGGGCGTACATGAGGGAAATCCACTCGACATCGCGCACGCAACCCTCGGCCCCGCTCTGCGGCCCGCCACCATCGAGGCGATCCGCCACGCGGGCTCCCGTCAGGCCGGGCTGACCCTGCTGTTCTCGTCACCCGAATTTCAGAGGCGCCAGACATGTTGAGGCATTCCCTGCTGATCCGTCGCCGGTCCGCCCTGCTCGGCCTCGCCGCAAGCTGGGCGCTGGGCCGGTCCTCTCTCGCGCTCGCCGGGACGTCGGACGGCGACGACGACCCGCGTCTGGTCGTCGTCATTTTGCGTGGCGCGCTGGACGGCATGGCGGCGGTGACGCCGTATGGCGACCCCTCGCTTACGACGCTGCGCCGAGACCTGTTGCCGCCGGAGCCCGGTAGGGACGGCGGGCTGCTCGACCTTGGCGGGTTCTTCGGGTTGCACCCGTCCCTTTCAGGAATGCAGCGCCTCTACGCCGCCGGCCAGATGTTGCCTTTTCATGCCGTGGCCGGCCATTATCGCAGCCGCTCGCATTTCGAGGCGCAGGACTACATGGAAAGCGGCGCCGACCAGAGGCTCAGCAGCGGTTGGCTGAACCGCGCGGTCTCCGCCCTTCCGAAAAACAGGCATGGCGCGGAAGGCGCTGGGCTTTCCCTTGGGCTTTCGGTCCCGCTGTTGTTGCGCGGTCCGACCACTGTCGCCAGCTACGCGCCCGAGGGCGGTCGACGACCGGACGCAGACCTCTACTCTCAGATCGCTGCGCTGAATGCGAAAGACCCCGTCACAGGACCCGCCTTTCGCAACGGCCTGACCGCCCTCGGTTTTTCCGCCAAGGTGCTGGCGGGAGACGCGCCTCCGCCTGCTCCGCGCGGGCAGAAACCCGGCGCGTTCGCAATTCTCGCGGACGCGGCGGGACGCATGCTCGCCGACCGAAGAGGACCGCGCGTCGCGGCGCTTGAAATGGGCGGATGGGACACGCACGCCTCTCAGAAAGGACGCCTTGCAGGTCCACTGCGGCAGCTGGATATGGGCATGGACGCCATACGTCTGGCCCTTGGTCCGGCGTGGGATCGCACCGTGGTTCTGGTGATGACAGAATTCGGCCGCACCGTTCGCATGAACGGCACCGGAGGCACCGATCACGGTACCGCGACGGCGGCGTTTTTGCTCGGCGGCGCGGTTGCGGGAGGACGAGTGGCCGGCACATGGCCGGGGTTACAGGCGACGCAACTGTTCGAGCACCGCGACCTTGCGCCGACCACCGATCTTCGGGCGGTCGCGAGCGGTGTGCTGCGCGACCATCTGCGGCTCGGTCCCTCGGCGTTGACGAACGTGTTCCCCGGCCCTGCCGTGACGCCGGAGAACGGTTTGGTGAAGGTTTAGCAGCGTGAACGCATGCGTCCTTTAGAAGGACGCTGCGATCGTGCCGTAAAACTCACGAGGCGCCCCGACAAACAGGTTGGCGTTGTCGTCGCCGGACACCGACGCCGCGCCATAGGCGCTGCTGATGTAGTTTTTGTTGAACAGGTTTGTGATTCCGAAAGACGCCTTGATATTATTCGCAAAGCCGATCTTGCCGAAGTCGTAGGCGAAACTGGTCGTCGCGAGCCAGTAGGCGGGGATGTATTCGTCATTCATGTAGGTCATCGGACGCGAGCCGATATAATTGACGTTGAAGTTGAACATCGCGCCGCGCCAAGTGTAGTTCAGATTCGCCTTGTACGTGAATTTTGGATAGTATACCTGATGTTTTCCATGAATGTCGTAGCTCTGCCCACCGTAATTGATTGAATGGGTCAGATACTGAGCATCGTTCCAGCTGAAGCTGTTGGTAATCTCAAGCCCGCGCACCGGCCTGATCGTCGCCATGACGTCGACACCGTCCATGGATTCACGCCCGACGTTCATATAGGCGCTGTTCGCTGTCGCTGAACTGCCTTCCGTAATGGTCGCCAGACGATTGTAGTAGTCCGTGTGATAATAATCGACCGACCCTGAGAAGAACCGGGAATCGTAGCGATATCCGACGACGTAGTTCCAGGTCCGCTCAGGCCGGAGGACTTTCTTGTTCTCGTTAAACACCGTCTGCGCCGAGATCGTGGAGTTGCCGAGACCGCCCCACGCCGTGCCGGATTGCGTCTGGGAATAATAGTCGTACGCGCGGAGGTTTTCTGCGATGTCGATATAAAATTCGTGATGATCAAGAAAGTGATAATCGAAATTGAAGTGCGGCAAGAACGCACCCGAAGACGTCAGTGTGCCGTTGGCGGCGTGACGGTAATAGGTGTTCCAACCCTCTGCGTCGAGTTCAGATGTGTAATCATCCTTTGTGCCGCCATGCGTCGTCTGCGTGAGCGACTTGAAACCGGCGAGCAGGGTCATGCCCGGAATGATCGTCCAGCGATCCTGCAGGAAGAACTGGAACGTATTTGTGTTGTATGTGTCGTTAAACCACGTATGCCCGGTACCCGCCTTGAAATCCGAATTCCAGTTGTGAGCTTCGTTGAGACCGTCCTCGTAGAGGCGCTGATTGTAAATCCAGTGATTATTCTCGTACCACACGCCTGCTTCGATGTGGTTGTGGTGCGGCGCTTCGTAAGAGAATTTCTGCGTGAACCCCAGACGACGCATAAAAGCGTGAGCCATCTGCAGCGCCATGGGGACGCCAGTCACGGTGCCATCGGGCTGAAGCGTGACGGCTCCGTAGCTGGGCGACGTCACAAAATTGTTCGTGCCGCCGTGAATGTCGCTGCTCACGTTGCCATAGATGACGGTGTCTGACGTCACGTTCTTGAACAAGTCATAATGAGTGTTGATCGACGAAAGATACGTGCGCTGAACCTGGGACGCATCCCATGCGTAATCGCCGATTTCGTCGTTCGACAGAACGCCTTCGTAGCCGGGGGGGACTTCGCTGGTGTATTGCGCGTAATACGCCCACAGCTTGGCCTTCGTGTAATCGGGTTTCAGATAGGTCGAATAACGCCCCATCTTCTCCCACATGTTTTTAGTCATCGTCAGGTAGTTGCCCTGCGTAAAGTTACCGTAACCAAAAAACGCAGTGACTTTTCCCTTGTCGCCCAGCGGCTGAACGACTTTCGCATCGGCCTGAATTTCGCTCTGGTAGCCCTGACCTTTCCACATATCAGTGTTGGTGCGCGCGAAAGACGCGTAAAATTTCGTTCCCGTAGAATTAAGAACGCCGCTGTCTACACGGGCATACGTGCGATATGCGTTGTAGCTGCCAAAGGTCTGGCTGACTTTACCGCCAGCCTTATCCGCCGGATCGGACGACACATAAGTCATGGCGCCGCCGAGATTTTGAGCCGAGAAGGAGTCAAGGGCCCCTGCGCCCTGCGACATCGTCATTCCCCCGATGTCGTCCTGAATCATGGCCTGCGTAATCGACACGCCGTTATAATTGGCGAAACCCTGCGTCCCGAGCGGAATGCCGTCGAGCGTAGCGCCGATCTGCATCTGGCTGAAGCCGCGCACGTAAAGCGTGTTGCCATATGTGTCGAGGCCAAACGCGTCCGTTGACGCGAAGACTGCGCCCGGCGTGGTTTGCGCCAGAACCTGCATGGGGTTCGTGCCCGCAACGAAATGATCCATGGTCTTGCGCGTTACGGCGACTTCCGCGCTGTGGCTACGCACGCGATCGGTACGAACTTCAATCGCCTCCTGATCGTGGCTGGTCATCGAGGTTGCGCGCTTATGCGCAACCGCGCGACGAGCGGGAGCCGGGGCAATGGGGGAACCGCCTTGCGCGGCGACTGCGTGAGAGAGGTGCTTCTTGTGCGCCGACGCCTTGCCATGAGTCGCCTGCCCAGCATCGGACGGTGCGGCCAACGCCGCTGACTCCATGGCCGCCACTCCCGCTATCGCCGTTCCCAACAGTAGAAAAAATCTTGAGCAGCGGGCGCGGCGCGTCAGCGGAGTCACGGTCATAGTCAGAACAGCCCCATCGAAAAAGCGAGAATCACGACATGGCGAACCAAAATCAGGGCTGCACGCGCTCAAACGCCGGCCGTCCACATCGTTGCGATTTCGAGATTACGTATTCGTTACGGACTGTCAATCTCCCACAAACGACGGTTTGAGCGACCCAGGCTCAGTGTTGCCTAAATGCCAAAACCGTCATTGTTTCCGGCACGGATAACAGACTTAAGGAAACGAAATACGCCGCCCGCCGGAGCATTTCATCCGGAGAGAAAGGCGAGACGCGCCGCTTATGCAACAAAGACAAAAGGTCTCGTCGAAATCGCCTTCAGCAGACGGCGCGTATCAACGTGCGTTCCGTCAGTTCGACGAGCAGCGCCGCGCCATAAGGAATCGTTGCGTCATTGAAATCGTAGGCGGGGTGATGCAGGCCCGCCGTCGCGCCGTTGCCGACCCTGACAAAGGCGCCAGGCACTTTCTCGAGCATAAACGCGAAGTCCTCCGAGCCCAAAACGAACGGCGCGCTCCCCTCTACCGCCTCCGCGCCGACGATCGCGCGCGCCGTATCGGCGGCGAAAGCCGTTCGTTCGGGATTATTGATCATCGGGGCGAACATTTCCCCAAACGTGATTTCCGCCGTCGTGCCGAAGCCGGCGGCCAGCGCCTGCGTCATGTGCTCCAGACGTTCCCGCACCAGATCAAGCGTCGCCCAATTCATCGCCCGGAAAGTGCCGCCGAACGACGCAGTCTGCGGAATGACGTTATGAGCCTCTCCGCCGGAAATCTTGGTGACGCTGAAGACCACCGGATTGCTGGGAGAGATCGTACGCGACACGATGGTCTGCAACGCCGTGACGAGCTGACATACCGCGACGACGGGATCGACTCCCGCTTCCGGCCTCGCCGCGTGAGCGCCGACGCCGGTGAGCGTAGCGTCAAAGAAGCCGCCTCCGGCCATCGCCGGGCCAGGCGTCATGCGGTACCTGCCGACGTCCAGCCCCGGCTGATTATGCAAACCATAGATGGCGTCGCACGGGAAACGATCGAACAGGCCATCGTTGAGCATGGCGAGCGCGCCGCCGCACCCTTCTTCACCCGGCTGGAAGATGAAGTTCACCGTGCCGTTGAAGCGGCGCGTCTCCGCCAGTTGACGCGCCGCCGCCAGCAACATCGTCGTGTGCCCGTCATGTCCGCACGCGTGCATCAGACCCGGCGTCTGACTGCTCCACGCCGCTCCCGAAGCCTCGAAAATGGGCAGCGCGTCCATATCGGCGCGCAGGCCCACGGAGCCTTCTCCATTGCCTGACCGCAGCACACCGACCACGCCCGTGCCGCCTACGCCGCGGTGCACCTCGATCCCCCAGGCCTCCAGACGCTCAGCCACAAGAGCCGACGTCCGGTGCTCGACCAGCCCCAGTTCCGGGTGCGCGTGAATATCGCGGCGGATGGCCGCGAATTCTTCGAAACGCGCTGAAATTTCGGCAAGGGCTTCGGACATCAAGGGCACTCCAGTAGAATTCAGGCGGCCTGCACAGCCCTGACGACGAGAGGCGGCTGCACGTCAGGCGGTATCGGGCTGACATACGGCGTCTTTGCGATTTTCTCCGCATGCTCCCGCTTCACTCTGGCGAGCAGCGTTTCGTCGCGCAACACATCGATCGCCGTACCAGCCATCGCCTTGGCCACATGCACCATGCCCTTGTGCGCGAGAGGCGACTTCCCCTGCGCCGTCATCTGCCATGTGTGAAACGGCGTCCCAATCGCACAGGTCGCGCCCAGCGCCTGCGCCGTCGGCACAACCCAGCTGACGTCTCCAACATCGGTCGAACCCATCATCGTACGGAAGCTGTCGCTGCGATAAGGCAGGATCGCATCACACAACGACTTTTCCGGATCTATGGGAAGACAAGCCGCAACGAACGGAGCCGCAATATCTTCAGGCGTCAGACTTTCACGGATGGATTGGGCGAACGCGCGATCCGCCTCGTCAAACTGCGGCGGCCCCAGACGTTCGAGATTGGCCTGCAGAACATGTTCGAGGGTGGTGTTGCCAAGGAGATTGGCCATGCCGCTCAGCACCGCGCTGCTGACCATCGTCTCCGTCATCAACGCCGCGCCGTCGGCAATTTTTCTGACGCGCGCGGTCAGACGCAGCAGCTCGTCGAGTTCGGTCGCACGGACGGTGTAGCGGATCACCGTCCGCGACTGCACGACGTTCGGCGCCACGCCGCCAGCGTCCTGATAGGCGTAGTGAATGCGCGAGCTGGGCAGCATATGCTCGCGCATGTAGTTCACGCCGACATTCATCAGTTCCGCCGCGTCCAGAGCGGAACGTCCCAGATGCGGCGCGGCGGCTGCATGGGACGCGCGTCCGGTGAACGTGAAGTCGATGATCTGATTGGCGAGCGACGCCGCGGGAAACACGCCCGCGAAATGCGCCGGATGCCAGGTGATGGCGATGTCCACATCGTCGAACACGCCCTCCCGCACCATAAACCCTTTCCCTGCGCCGCCTTCTTCGGCCGGGCACCCGTAATACCGAACGCGGCCGGGAGCCCCGGTTTCGGCGAGCCAATCCTTCACTGCAGTGGCCGCGAGCAGCGCCGCTGAACCGAGAAGGTTATGGCCGCAGCCATGCCCGCTGCCGTCCCCCGGCAAAGGCATGTGCGTGGCTTCTCCGGCGGCCTGACTCAACCCCGGCAACGCGTCATACTCGCCCAGAATGGCGATCACCGGACCACCCGCCCCGGCCTCTCCCATGACCGCCGTCGGCAAGCCGCCGACATTTGTCGTGACGCGAAAACCCTGAGCCTCAAGAGCGTTTTTATGCAGGGCGCAGGATGCGAATTCGCCGTAATTCAATTCCGGAACATCCCACACGGCGTCGCTGAGGCCGATCATCGGCTCGGCCTTGCGCTCCACATATGACCAGATCTGATCCTGATTTTCCATCGCGCCTGCCCCTGTGTGTTGCGGTTTCGTTCAGCCCGCCGCTCTGGCGGGAAGTGTTTTTTCCACAATCGTCGCATAAAGCGCCGCGCCATACGGCGTCGTCGCGTCGTTGAAGTTGTAGCGCGGGTGATGCGGCGCGGCGCCTTCGCCTCCGCCAACGAGGATATAAGCGCCCGGCGTTTTTTCCAGCATGAAGCTGAAATCTTCCGACCCCATCGCCGCTTCCGTGTTGCGATCGACCGACGCTTCGCCGACCAGAGCCTCAGCGGCGCCAGCGAACGCGTCGGCGTGCTCTGGATCGTTGATCGTCGGAGCAAAAATCAGACGAAAATCAAGAGACGCGCGCGCGCCGAACGCAGCCGCGACATTCGTAATCGTGCGTTCGATCAACTCCTGAATCTGCGTCATGATGGCTGAACTGAAGCAGCGCACGGTGCCACCCAGCGTCGCTGTATCCGGGATGATGTTGTATGCGTCGCCACCGGCCATTTTCGTGACGCTCAGCACCGCGACTTCAGACGGCGGGATGTTGCGCGAGACGATGGACTGGAGCGCAGTGATCATATGTCCCGCGACCATGACCGGATCCACGCCATCTTCGGGTCGTGCGCCGTGAGCGCCCTTGCCCTTGATCGTGATGTCGAAGAACGCGCCCCCGGCCATCGCCGGACCCGATCGGATCGCGAATTTTCCGACAGGCAAGCCCGGCTTGTTGTGCATCCCGAACAGCGCATCAGAAGGAAAGCGCTCCAGCAGACCATCCTCCAGCATAGCCTTGGCGCCCCCCACGCCTTCTTCCCCCGGCTGGAAGATGAAGTTCACCGTTCCGTCGAAATTCTTCGTCTCCGAAAGATATTTCGCGGCGGCAAGCAACATCGTGGTATGACCGTCATGCCCGCACGCATGCATCATGCCCGGGGTCGTGCTGCGATATTCGACCGTATTTTCTTCCTGCATCGGCAGGGCGTCCATATCCGCACGCAAGCCAACGGAACGGTTACCGCTGCCTGAACGCAGCACGCCGACAACGCCGGTGCGACCGACATTTCGATGAACCTCTATTCCCCATTCGGCGAGCTTTTCCGCCACGATGGCGGACGTTCTGTGCTCTTCAAGTCCGATCTCCGGGTGAGCGTGCAAGTCGTGCCGGATAGCGTCAAACTCGGCGCTGTTGCGGTTCATGAAATCGAATGCAGTCATTACATTTCCTTATGGCGTGTGGAAGAGATTACGCTTCCGAGAACGCCGACACGGGGACTTCAAAACTCCGAAGACTTGCCTGGCCATTCGCCCCCTGCGCGCTGCGCTTCGCCGCACGGCGCGACAGGGCGAGCAACGCGATCGGCGCGAAGGGAATCACGATCGACGCGAGATATCCGGGAACCATGGCGTTCCCGGTCATGAGAATCAACCATGTCACGAAGGGCTGCGTCGCTCCGCCGAACACCGATACGGTTATGGAATAGACGACGCCAAAAACAAAACTGCGCTGCGCCGAAGGAATGGAGCGCAGGACCAGTTCAGAGCTCACCGCGGACAGAAGGCCGGGCATGACGTTCGTCACGACGTTGAGCACGATGAGGCTCGTAAGGCCGGGGCTATGAACCGAAAAGTGGTATACAGGAAGGATAACAATGAGATAGACGCCGGACACTCCGAGAATCAATGGCCGCGCGCGACAGGAACGTTGCAGGTGGATGCCCGTCACAATCGCAGCGAGCCCCGCCAGCAGGCCGATTGACATCGCCGCCATGCCGAGCCTCGGCGACAGATGCAGCACGGAAATCGCATAGCTTGCGCCGAAGGTGCGAAGATAGGTCGTGACGGTTCCCGTCAGGATCACACAGAAAGTAAGTGCGACGACCAGCCAAGGGAACGGCTCGCGCGAGGTTTCCGTCACGGTAGGCTGTTCAGCCGCCTGATGCAGCCCGCCGAGTGCAATGCGCCGGAAAAACAGACCAACTGGAACGATAGCCAGACCGAGAACAAAGGGCACGCGCCAGCCCCACGCATACAGCTGTTCATGCGAGAGAGCAGCTGACAGAACAAGGCCGACCGCAACAGCCGCCAGTTGCGACATGAACTGCGTCAGCGCCTGCGCGGACGCCATCGCGCCCGCATCTCGCTCACCCCGTAATGAATAGATAAACTCGGTGGCCGGACCGACCTCCCCACCCTCGGAAAATCCGTGCAGCAGGCGCGAAATCAACACCAGCACAGGCGCCCACACGCCTATCGTCGCATAATCAGGCGTCACCACCAGAAGCGCCGACCCCGCGGCCATCATCAGAAACGTCGCCATCAACGTGTTTCCGACTCCCATCCGCTGCGTATAGAACCCCATGACCAGCGATCCCACTGGGCGGGCGAGAAAGCCCGCCGCAAAGGTGATAAGCGCCGCAAGAAGCTGCATAAGCGCGCCTTTGACCGGAAAAAACGCCTGTCCGATCATCGGCGCGAAAAATGCGTACGCCATAAAGTTGTAGAATTCGAGAAAATTTCCGACACTTCCGGCTGCAAGACATACGGCCTTGCTGACCGGCGGTCTGGGTTGGGCGGCGTCAGACGGTGCGACGTCGGATTTGAAGTGGCTGGACATCGACGCCTCCCCAAGACCTTTGTTCTATGTGAAGATAGAAATCAGAAATTGGCGCTCAGACGACCGCCGATGAAGCGCGGCGCGCCGGGAATCCAGAAATATGTCGTCGTCGCCTGCCCACCGGCCACAAAATACTGCCGGTTCAGGAGATTCGACGCATAGATCGTGGCCGACCAGCGATCGTTGACGGGATGGAACGTCATATGCGCGCCCATCAGAAAATACGCGGGGAGACGATACGAGCCGAGACCGCCCGCAACCAGCGCCTGCGAACCGCGATACATCCAGTCGAGACCGGTCTCCAGCTCATAATGGCGTAGCGGATTGAAGCGGTAATCGGCCGTACCGTTCAGCGTCAGCTTCGGGATGCCAGAATCAACGCCGCCATAATCGGTATAAATTCCCTGCCATACATGATTGGCGGTGTAATAGGCGTTCGTGGCTGTCGAGTTCAGCGCCAGAAACTTCTGATATTTTCCTCTTTCGTATCCGAGATTCTGCATCAGATATACGTGAGGGAGCGGGTGTATATTCGTAGTGAACTCCACCCCCCATATCTCGGATTTGGGAATATTCACGAACATACCGAGCGGCCCGTAGCTCGGCACCAGATACGAACTGATATACTGCTGGTTATGGTAATCGTAATAAAAGGCTGATGCGTTCAGGCGAAACACGTTCGGTATGATGTCGCTCTTGAACCCGGCTTCGTAGGCGAGAAGGCTCTCCGGTCCAAACGGAGCCAACTGCGCCTGCACGACGGTGTTGTTTCCCGTGAACCCGCCCGGTTTAAAGCCCTTGCTCATCTTGTAATAGAACATCAGGTTTTTGGCGGCCTGCCACTGAATGCCTACAGTTCCCGCGAACTGGTTGGCGGCCGCACCTTCGTTATTGAAATTCAGATTATTGATGCCGAAGTGCACCGTCCGCAATCCAAGAAGCTGCCGGTCGTCGGCTTCGTGGTTGATGCCGCCGAACAGCGTGATGTTATATGGCAGGCGATAGGATACATGCGCATACTGGTTGAACGTCTGCTGGTTCTGCCGGAAAGAGGTTTCAGAGAGGTAGCCGCGCAACGGCACGTAATCCGTAAAATCGAAATAAAACTGCTGAGACATGCGAACCCGATTGTAGGTCATGCCCACAACCCATTGCAGGCGCTGTCCATGGTCATTTGATTTGAGATTGACCTCCTGCGTGAAAGAGTTCGCGACGATATTGCGATACTGATCTCCGCTGGCGTAGGTGGTTCCGTCCTGATCGGTGTATTCACCCTCTCGTTCCGTTTCATAAGCGCTGATACTGCGCAGTGTCGCGAAACCGAAGTCGTGCGACATATTCAGATCGAAACCCCAGAACGTATTGTGCTCCGACGGCATCGTATTCGCTGAACGCCCGATAAGTTTCGCGAACTGGGGGCGCAGATCCCAGTTCGCCTGCTGATAGCCCAGCGTCGGAATGGATTGCGCCGCCGGAAGAAAATTCAGAACGGGCTTACCGACGACAACGCCCGAATTGTCCTGCGTCCAGTGCCCGGTAAGTTTGATTTCCGTATGCTCGTTCGGTTTCCAGAGCAGCTTGGCGCGTAGCGCGCCCTCGTTCGCGTCCCCAAGATGCGTGTGGTTGGCCGGGCTATACTGCCACCCTCCGCCGTGCATCGTCTGTCCGGCTATCCGGAACGAAAGCTTGTCCGTGATCGGACCGGAAATGTAGAGATCGGTCCGGCTGCGGGCGTAACTCGCAATGTCCTGCGTCACGCCTCCGTGCCAGGTCTCGGTCGGATCGGCCGTCCGGATGTTCACCTCGCCGCCCGAATCCGTCAGACCGTGCGTCGTGCCTGACGGACCGGGCTGGATGTCCACGTCAGCGATATCGAACATCATGCCTGACGCCATGGTGCTCAATGGAAAAGGCACGTCGTCAATATAGGTCATGATAGATGACGTGTTATTTTGGGTGTAATCACTAAATCCAACGCCGCGAATAAAGAAATTCGTGCTGGCCGTTCCCATGAGACTCTGGATTGTCACGTTCGGCGCCAGATTCTGAAGTCCGGTCAGACCGACGACGCCATGGCGGACCAATGTTTCCGCCGTGATGCGCGTGGCTGAATCGGCCGTGTGCTGCGCCTGGGAAAAGTGGAACGCCCTCCGTGCGCCGCTAACACTCAACGTTTCGGCGGCGCCGGTGAGGTGAGCCGGATGGGTCGCAGGGCGGGTCGCAGCGGCGGGAAGCCCATGGGCGCCCGTCGTCGCGCCCGCATGCGTCGCTTTTTCAGCGTGACGAGAGCGAGGCGCCCCTTTCGCCTCTCCATCAACCAGGCACCCGATCAATGGGAGCAGCGCGGCGGACACCGCCCCGACCCTTATTCGGCCCTGTGGCGCCCTGCCGCGCGGGGCCAAAACTCTGCCATGTGGCCTATGCGATGTCGCGTCACGCCCAGATATCATTCCATATCCTTTAATTTCGCGCGTTCATGCCTACGCGTGTGACAAAATGCGTCTTTTACTGGAAATGTATGGAAAATTTGGCGCCATACCCTGGCCCCGATTTCGAAAGCTCCGCTCCGAAAATTATGAAACAATCGAAACGTTTTCTCCTAAGGAAATCTTGTTGCGCGTCGTTAACCATCTGGTTGATAACCAAAGCTGGAGAGCGCCATGCAGAAAGCAAATGATTTCCCGGACGTCAGACGCTTTTTGAAATTGCGTCACATCACGCTTCTCCATGCGCTCGACACCACCCGCAGCATGAAGGCCGCCGCTCTGCGGCTTGGCGTCTCTACTGCCGCCGTATCGAAAAGCTGTATAGAAATCGAAGAACTTCTCGGGGCGAAATTGTTCCGGCGTTTGGGCGGGGCGCTCGAACCCACGGAACTTTGCGCTCGCGTGCTGACCGCCTGCCGTCGCATCGACGCCGAGTTGATCGCCCTGAACGAAGACATTGTTCACATGGGCAAGAGCCTCCGGGGCACAGTGTCCATCGGCTTTCAGGCGCCCGCCCTTCACACCCGTCTGCCGAACTGGTGCGCAACGGTGAAACGGGAGCATCCGTACCTGACTCTCCGCTGTGAATATGGCATGCGCGCGACGCTTTTAGCTGAGCTGGAAGCGAACCGGCTGGACATGCTGCTGATCGACCTGCACGAAATCGACGTTCATCCGCGCTTCGCCTGCGAACCTCTGACGACCGAATTCTGCGTCGTGGTGGACAAGGACGCGAACCTGCGCTTCTCCGACGTGCTGCGTCGATGGCCAGAATTCGTCAACAGGATCTGGGTTTTGCCCGTTCACGGCATGGCGATGCGGGGTCGTTTCGATTCCCTGCTGAAGTCGCGGGGACTAGCTCTCCCTCGACGGATCATCGAGGTCAACTCCCCGATCGCAGCCGCTGAGATCGGCGCAGCGGCGGAGGCCCTTATGTTCGTTCCCGCCTCTATGCTGACGCATCCGCACAATCTGGCCGTCACGCTCGACGACGCTTTTTTTCAATCGGAAATGTTCATGACCATGGGCGTCGCCTGGCTTTCGGACACGCGGATGACTCCGTCAGCCCGCTTCGTTTTCGACGCCATTCTGGCCGATCGTCCCATGGAGGCCTTGCAGAGCTGACGCGACAATGCCGCGTCAGGCTCGCGTCTCTCCGAACGTCGCGTCATGGCGGAAAATAGCCACGATCTGCCCCGCGATCTCACGACGCGTCAGGCGTCCTTCATGGTACCATTCGTCGGCCGTGTTCAGCAGCCGCAACAGCAGGATGCGGTAGATGCTGCGGTCCAGTTCCGCCGGAAGAGGCAGATCCTCCACTATGGTGCGGAAAATTGTCTCAAATTCGTCGCGCTTTCGGAGTAGGGCGACCTTCACCTCCGGTGGAACCGAACGGAAGATGTTCATGATCGGCAACGTAAGGGAACTGGGATTGAGCTGAATCTCGACCATCTCCTCGCACGCCGCCAGCAGGCGATCCCAGGGGTCAGCGAGAGGCTCGATGGCGTTGCGTACCCGGATCGCCGCAGCGTCGAGCGCCTTGTCGTGGATTTCCACGAACAACGCCTCTTTCGAGCGTATGTGGTAATACAGCGACCCCGGCAGCATGCCCACGCGGTCGGCAATGTCGCGAATAGACGTGGACCTGTAACCATGTTCGGCGAAGAGCTGGGCCGCGACCTCCAGAATCTCCTGACGCCGCTCCCCCGCCTGCCCGTCATCCGTCATCGGAGCGTCCAGCGCCGTTCCACCCTGCTCGCGTGCAGTGCGCTGGCGACGCGGAGCGGCGCGGCGCATTTCGTCTGAATTCGCTACCATTAAGTTGTTTTGCCGCCATCTCCGGCTGTTGCCAACACTTAAAGGCGAACCAGCGTGCAGCGGGCGCGTTTCCCGGTCCGGCGGACGGGCGTGCGTCGGGGCATGTGCGCAACGGCGCCCATCGCAATGGAGAACTCGACGTGACCGATCTCGTCAAAGTCCACAAGTCGGACGGCGTGCTCACGCTCGTCATGAACCGCCCGGAAAAGAAGAACGCCCTGACAGACGTCATGTACGGCGTTCTCGCAGACGCGTTGCTCGACGCGCAGACCGACGCCTCGACCCGCGTAATCCTGATCAGGGGAGAGGGAGAAGCGTTCACCGCCGGCAACGACCTTGGAGAGTTCGCAGCCATGGCGGCGGGGAGCGGTCTGCGCAACGTCACGCGCTTCCTCGAGGCGCTGGCGACCAATGTGAAACCTCTGGTCGCGGCCGCGCACGGTCACGCGGTCGGCGTCGGCATGACGATGCTGCTGCATTGCGATTACGTGCTCCTCGCGGACGATATCCGACTGAGCACCCCGTTCGTCAGCCTCGCCCTTGTGCCGGAAGCGGCGTCGAGCTTTCTCCTTCCCGCCCGGATTGGTCATGCGCGAGCCTTCGCGATGCTCGCGCTGGGCGAGACTGTCGGGGCGGAGGACGCGCTGGCCTGGGGGATCGCGAACCGGATCATGTCGCGCGAAGGGCTGACAGGAGCCGCTGAGGCGATCGCCGCGCGCCTCGTCACTCTGCCTGCCGGAGCAGTGGCGGCAACCCGCCACCTGATGCGCGACACCGACACCATTCTGGCCCGAATGAACGCAGAGAGCGAGGAGTTCGCCCGCCGCCTGATTTCCCCTGAAGCGCGGGAGGCGTTCACCGCGTTCGCTGAACGACGAGCGCCGGACTTCTCCCGTTTTTCCTGAATCACTCGCACGCAGGTCTTTCCGACTTCTGCGGCAAGGGCGAACGCGCCAGCGTCGAGCGCGTTCGTAGACTTGCAGCGCGACGCGCCGCACCGCTAGCCTCCCCCGCAAAGGTCGGCCAGCGAGAGGCTCGCCCACATATTTAAGGAAGAACAAAAACATGCGCCGTATCTGGAGATCGACCCGCCATTCACTCCTTGCGTGCGCCGCGCTTTTGACCGCCTTCGGCGCGGCGGCAGCCGACAGCGTCGATCACGGCTCTACGCCAACCAGCAATGTGACCGTCATGGGTCGTTTCGATCTCGCGCAGCCATCGGGGATCGCCCTGCTGCCGGATCGTCGCCTCGTCCTCGCCTTTCCTACCAGCGCGCAGAAGCACCCCGGCCCCGTGCTGGCGACCTGGTCAGACCGGGACGGCAAACTGTCACCCTTTCCCGACGTCGCCGCACAGAAGGAGCTGGTCTCCCCGCTGGGCATGACCGTCGACGGCAACGGTCAGCTCTGGCTGGTCGATGAAGGTCTGCGTGCGGATTCGACGGCAAAATCCCATCCCGCGCTGATCCATATCGACCCGGCGAGCAACCGGATCGTTCGCCGATACGCCCTGACGGAGCCTGTCGCGACCCCCAAAACGCATGTCAACGACGTGCGCATCGACCTTACGCATGGGGCGCAGGGCACAGCGTTCGTCACCGACACCTCCTTCGACGGCCATCCCGCATTGATGGTCATCGACCTGGCCTCCGGCAAGGGGAGGCGCGTCCTCGCTGGCACGCGCTACGTCAACGCTGACCCGGATCTGGTGATGGAAGTAGATGGGCGTATAGCCCACTATGACGCCAAGCACCCGACGATGGCGCAGGGCGGTCTGGACGGCCTGACGCTTAG
Organism: Acetobacter sp. DsW_063; assembly: GCF_002153745.1. Classification (GTDB taxonomy): domain Bacteria; phylum Pseudomonadota; class Alphaproteobacteria; order Acetobacterales; family Acetobacteraceae; genus Acetobacter. The sequence goes on from NZ_JOPL01000123.1 coordinate 27,866, forward strand.
CGCGGATTCCAGCCGCCTTTACTGGTCGCCACTTTCAGCGCGCAGACTCTACAGCGCCCCAACTGCGATTCTCGCGGACCCGACGCAGAGCGAAGCGGCGATCGAGGCGTCCGTCAAAGACGAGGGCGAAGTCGGCGTCATGGACGGCATGGCGACCGCGCCGGACGGCTCCCTGTATCTGACGGACATAGAACGCCACGCGGTCCTGCACCGTACCCCCGACGGAACGCTGTCGATCGTAGCGCAGGACCCGCGCCTGATCGCGCCGGACGGCCTCGCTCTCGACGGAAATTCACTCTGGATGACGGTGGGGCAATGGTCGCGTCTGCCTGCGTTCCATGACGGCCGCGACATGCAGGAACGTCCGTACATTCTGGTCCGCATCACGCCGCTGACGCCTGCGCCGCGTGCCGCGCAATGACGGCTTCCGGCGAAGACGTTAGATCCAGAGCACTCCTCACGAAAACCCCTTGATCGCGCGAAGGCGATTGGAGAGCCGACCGACGGGGATTGAATTTACCTAATCGGGAAAAGGGGTTTCCCCGGCGTGAGAACCCCTTGCGATGACGACGCGATTGGCGCTCGCTGCCCTCAGGGTCGCGGGTAGATCGATTACAGGCGATCTTCCTCTGTTTTTCGTCCCTGCAGTCACAACTGCACATTATGTGGTGAAACGGACGCCCGCCCTGACCGCAAGCATTTCTGAGGCCGCGATATAGCGCTGCGCATACGCTTCGGTCATACCATTGGACGGAAGAATAGCCAGCGCCTTGCGGTCGAAGAACGCCCCGCTGCGGTGATCAAGATCAGGCGAAAATAACAAAGGTAAAATCCGCGCTGCGTACTCGTCGGCGCTCGGGGCCAGCTTGCCGATCAGCCATTCCATGATCCGATGCTTCAGGCTGTCCGCGCCCATCAGGTTACTGCGGATGCTCGATTTGATCAGACCCGGGTTGAGACCGAATATGTCGAGATCAGGATAACGATGAGCAGCGTCAACCACCAACGCCTCGTTACCGGCGACGGTGTTCATATGCGCGGACATTACCTTGTAGGTCAGCTCTGAATTCAGGTCGTTCAGCGCGCCTAGCTGACCGGTACCTGGATAGCCCATGACGAATGCCCGCCCGCGTGACGCATCCTCACCACGCAGCTTACCCAGACGGGGAGCAAGATCGCGCAGCATCACCAGACGGTTGAGGTAGCTGACCGCCATGTCCCGCTCGATACCCTCCGCCGTCGTCTGACGCTTCGGCGCTGCAAAAATACCGGTCGTGAACAACAACAGGTCGCTGCGTTCTGCCGGCAACTCACGCGCGACACGCTCAGCGTCCTTCAGCAGGCTGAGATCCGCCTGCACAAAGCCGATATTGGCGACATCTTTGTCGCGGAACGTCTGCCCCACCACTGTGACGGCCACGCCGCGTCCTGCCAGCGCTTGGCTGATAGCCCGGCCCAGACCACCCGTCCCACCGATCACGATGGCCTTTCGACCAATCAGGGAGCCGGGGTCCACTTTACGCCAGTTCAGGTTAGGATTGCGCTTCATATTTGGATACCTCTTTATTTCTTTCTGCAAAGAAAGATATTATGCAGAGGTGAATCGTCAAGCCGGAATCAGGAATGAAAATCGGACGCCCTAAAGAAGTACCGGACGACCACATCCTCTCCATTGCTCGGCGCTGCTTTTTGGAACGCGGTGGGAGCATCTCGGCGGCGGACATCGCACGAGAAATCGGCGTCAGCCATACGACCCTCTTCAACCGCTTCGGTTCCAAGCAGGGCCTTATGTTGGCGGCGCTGGGAGCGCCGAAGGAAATTCAATGGATCGCAACGCTTGAGTCTGGTCCCGACAACCGGCCAATCAGGGAACAGATTATCGAAATCGCCTGCAAGATCTCGGCTTTCTTCGAAGATCTGCACGCTGGTTTCACGGTCCTTCAGGGCAGCGGGATTGCGACGGACGCCTTGTGTTCGGAGGAAGACCCTGAGGAGTCTGCTCCAGCACGAGCCTTCAGGGCCCTGACTGAATGGATCGGACGGGCGCAGGATCAGGGAAAACTGGCCCGGAGCGATGCGCAGGTGCTCGCATCCACCCTGCTTGGCGTACTGCACAACCGGGCTTTTTCCAGCCGCATCTGCGGCGATCCAGATTCCGAAAAGACAACTGACGCAACTCATGTCGCTAACGTGGTCACCTTGCTATGGGACGGAATCAAGCCACCACGATAGCTCCCCCCTCCATCGGAAGTTGTGACCGCACCACGTCAGACGGGCAACAGATGAACATAGCGGGCATCTGGCGCCCCACCCAGACGACCTTCATGAATTGGGACTTCACGGTGGGTACCAGAGCATCCTGCCCTTGAACAAGATGAATCGGAGCATTTGCATCGACGGAATTGAAAAAATATCTGAAAATTTTCATTTAATTTATTTAGTTAAAATAAGAATACTTTACGACGACGCCGATATCTTCACGACCAACACTCCCTCCGATGCCCGTTGCCCGCCTCGAAATATGATCGTCACCTGCACACCTGATCAAAATTGATCAATTCTGTTAAAATCTCAAAAATCAAAAACAGCAGAGAAAAACGTCCCCCGCCTCTGTCCATACTGGGCCTGATAGACGCCAACCCCGCTTCCATCTCGAAGCTGGTAGCGTTTTTCGAAGAGATTCATCACGTCAGCCCGGATTTTTATATCTTTCCCCACGACGACCTTCGAAAAGATGTGCTGATAGCCAATATTGAACACTTCATATTGTGGTTCTTTTTTCAGATTGGCGAAACCACTGCGTAAACCATAGCCATAGACAAAGTCGATATACGCCATGTCACGCCGCGCGGTCCATGACAGTCCTGCCGTAGCAGCGTATTCTCCCTGATGATCAAGCTGGATATCATGCGTTCGGATATAGGCCAATTCTTCCGGATCGAACTGATACTGCGCCGAGTTGATGTCCCGCGCCGCCGTTTTGACATAAGAAAAATTTCCAAACGCGGACCACGCCCCATGTTTCCACGAGCTCCCGAATTCCGCGCCGTAAACTCGCCCGCGCCGATAACTGAATGGGGCGAGGATGACCGCGCGCCCGAATTGCCCGAGATCTGTCAGGTCATGCGCCCATTTGGCATAGGCGTCGAGCGTAATCTGAAGTTCGGGTGTTATGCGTTGCAGGAGTCCGACGTCCACATAATGAGATTTCTCCACCTTCGTCGCATTGTCTATCATGCTGGCGGAAGCGTTGGTCGTTCCCGCGAACTTCGCCAACGTCGAGGGGTAAACATACTGGGGTGAAGGCGGTGCGAAATACCGAGAATATCCAGCATGAAAAACGGTGGCGGAATTCGGTCTCCAGACCAGATTGGCCCTTGGACTCAACTGTCCCTCATCGCTAAAAGACGACGCAAAATGATCGTAACGAATCCCGTAATTGAGGGTCAAAGTCCGGGTAATCTTGTACTCGTCCTGAATATATGCACCCGCTTCAACCGACCAATTTCCTGTGTTGTCTATCACCCGCACAGGTATGCTGGAACTCTGGCGCCCTGTCGTATCGACAGGAAACACCAGCGTGTTGGTGTCCAGTCGTTCGGACGTATACTGCCCCACGACACCTGCCCGTATCGTGTGATTTTGCGTGATATCGCATGACAAATCGGCCTGCATGCCGCCCGTGGTGAAGTCGTTGACTTCATGCTCCGAGACGCCTTGATAGATCAGATCGCGATCACGGTCTGGCGTGTAATCGATCCGCCCGTAGCGAAAATATGGCGACGCCTGAAAATTCAGCCTCTCAGTCGTGCGCTGATAGGACAAAACGGCGTAATAGTTCTGCTCCGTCTGGCTATCGTTCAAACTGGCCCAGTTCATGGCAGGATCAAGCGTGTTGACGCCCGCCAGATCATAGATGGTCGTATAGTGCGGGCTGGACTGATCGAAGGTTTTGAACGAATTCGGAATTTCGAAATCCGCATAGGATGCGCTGCTCAACAGGCTCACGCGACTGGCGTCATCGATCTGATACGAAAGATACGAAAAACCCTTTTCCTGTCGGGTGACGTCATGAACGGCGCGGAAGGCGGCGCTCGGGTTTTCGATGCCAATATTGTTGCGCGTGAAGGATACGGTCGTGAAGTAATCCAGCTTTCCGTGCTGACCGCCCAACTGAATCGAAGGGACAAAAGTGTTATAACTTCCGCCGTACAGCGACATTTGGTTGTGCTTCAGACTCTCCCCACTCTTGGCCGTAACGTCCACCACGCCGGCGGTGCGAAATCCAAACTGCGCGGGTAACGCGCCGGTCAGCAGGTCCACGGACTCGATCATGCGCGTATCCAGTTCCTGCCCGAAACCATTCAGCCCTTCGGGCAGAAGCACGCCGTTGACCCGGTAAGTCAGGCCGCCGTGCTCTCCACGCACATGCACTTCGCCGTAACTGTCGAGGACTACGCCGGGAACGCGCAACAATATCTGGTTGAACGCTGCGTTCTGACCGCCCGGGGTGACCGCGATCTGATGCTGGTCGATATGGTAATCGACTGCGCCCAGACCAGGAAAAATGCGAGCGCGTTCTCGATTGAGGTGACCGACGACGTCAATATGTTCAGGGCGGATTTGCTTCGACGTAGCGCCCCTCCGACGCGACGTGGGCGTCCCGGCGGAGGCGGCGTCACTTTCCGGGCGGATCTGAATCGACGGCTGGTGACTGGCCTCGGTTCTTTGCGGCGAAGATGAAGAGTCCTCCGCAAGAGGCGTTGCGCAGGCGTCGCCCCCGGAGGGGAAAGCCAAACTGGCAGCTAACCACATCACAGCCCATGATCGAGGCGCGCTGAATGGCCATTCACCAGAAATATAGTATATGCTATATTTCTGTATGTCAGTAGTTGATCTTCTTCGTTTCGCAGGAAGCATGAGAAATAGCCTCTAAGGACGCGCCATTCCGGCCGGCCGCCGGAGTGAAGGTCTTCTCTAACGCAAGCGTGTCGAAATATGCAATATGCTATATTCTGGCGCGTAGGAAAATTTCACGAACATGCTTGCAATCCCCCCTTCAAGAGCGGGCGCCGTAAATTCGACTGGTTGTGACGTCGGGCTCCCTCAGCGTTTGCTCCGCATTTGCGGAGCGCCTGCCAAACACCGCACAATCGTCACTTCCCAACCGCCATGTTGGCGACGCATATCGTCAGAGTCGGCACGGCGAAAGGACGTCCCCACCCCATAGCGGCAAGGCAACGATCATGTCCGACCTTGCCCATAGCCACCCAGCTTCGGTAAAGTCGGAGAGACGTTCCGGCGACGATCGCCGGGGCCACGCGTGGAAGAGGTTGGGTGTGACGAAGCGTCGCCCGGAGCAAGTTGGACGCCTTCTCGCCGCGCTGTTGATCGTGGCGGCGTTGGTGATCGCGCCCCTGTTCGCAGGCCCCGCATCCGCGACGTCTTGCGACGCCATGACCTCAGCCAATCATGGCATGGCGACCTGCATGAGCGCGCCTTGTCACAAAGCGGCGACGGCCATGCACATGAGCGGGCCATCAGCGCATCCCCACACGGAAGGCCACCCTTACCATCCGGGCGTGTGTTGCACGCAGAGCGCCGCCATTCCTCTTGCCGCCGCGCCGCTGCGTCTGGTCCTGACGTTCGCGCAGCGTCCCGTCGTGTATGCGTTGCATCCGACCCCCGGCACGCCGGGCCTGACCGGTGCGCCCGACCTGCCTCCGCCCAGAATCACGGTCTGACGCGGCCTGCGCCGCGCTTCCCTTCGCCAGCACACGATGAGGCCGCCCGGACGGATAGATCCGGGTAGCCGCCCAACGTCCTGAACCCTGCTGGCGCGACCGAACCTTTCGCGGATTTTCCTCATGCTCCGTACCATATCGCGACCGCCGCGCGCGCTGCCGCGCCGACGTTTCGTAACCGGCGCCGCCCTCGCCTGCGCTGCGCCGCGCTTCCTTCAAGCGTCGCCCGCCCTCGCCAACGCAGGGCCCGCCAGCGACGTTGTCATCCCGAAGACGCCGCAACCCCCGCCTTTGGCCTCGTCGTCGTTCAGCCTGACTGTCGAAACCGTACCCATGACCATCCATGGCGCACACCTTGACGCCGCCGGAGTGAACGGTCTCGCCCCGGCCCCAGCTATGCGCTGGCGCGAGGGAGACAATGTGCGGATCGACGTGACGAACCGTCTGGACGAGGCGACTTCGATCCACTGGCACGGATTGCGGCTCCCGGCGGATATGGATGGCGTGCCCGGCCTCAGCTTCGGAGGCATCGCGCCGGGCGAGACGTTCACGTACCGCTTCCCGGTCCGCCAGAGTGGGACGTACTGGTATCACAGCCATTCCGGCGGGCAGGAGCAGGGTGCGTTATACGGCGCTCTGGTCATCGACCCCGCCGCCGGCCCCGTCCACCAGACAGAACGCGATTACGTCATGGTCCTGTCCGACTGGACCGACGTCGCCGCGCGAGACATCGTCTCCAACCTCAAGTTCAACAGCGACTATTACAATTTCCGCCAACGCACCGTCGGAACCTTCGCGCGCGACGCCCGACGCGACGGATTGGGAAGCGCATTGCGTGACCGCCTGCGCTGGGGCGCCATGAACATGGCTCCGACAGATATCTCCGACGTCTCCGGCGTGATCTACACTTACCTGCTGAACGGGCAGCCGCCGGATATTGGCTGGACCGGTCTGTTTCGTCCCGGAGAGCGCATCCGCCTGCGCTTCATCAACGCCGCGTCCATGACGCTCTTCGACGTACGAATTCCGGGTTTGTCGATGACTGTCGTGGCCGCCGACGGCAACGATGTCGAACCTGTGCCGGTGGATGAATTCCGCATCGGCCCGGCGGAAACATACGACGTGATCGTGCAACCACAGAGCGAAGGACCGCACACGATCTTCGTGCAGTCGGAGGATCGCACCGGCTACGCGCGCGGCGTGCTCGCGACGCAACCCGGCCTCTTGGGTCCCATTCCACCAATGGACCCCCGCCCTCTGCGCACGATGGCGGATATGGGGATGGCCGGAATGGCAGGCATGAACATGGGCGGTGCCCAGAACGAGCATAATGCCGCAAATATGGACATGCCCGGTATGGCCATGCCTTCCGCCCACAGCAAAGGGGGCGCTCCGCTCCCAATAACAACGCCCGCCGCGCTCAGAACTGGCGTCGAAGTCCAGAACGTCGCGCCGACGCCTATGAACCGCCTGACCGAACCAGGGGACGGGCTGGAAAATAACGGACGGCGCGTCCTCACCTACGCCGATCTCCGCGCGACACGCCCCGGCACGGACCCGCGCCCTCCCTCTCGGGAGATCACTCTCCATCTGACGGGCAACATGGAGCGCTTCATCTGGGGCTTCGACGGCAAGAAGTTTTCAGAAGCTGAACCTATACGTCTCGCCCTCGGCGAACGTGTCCGCTTCGTCCTTATCAACGACACAATGATGGAGCATCCAATCCACCTTCATGGGTTATGGAGCGAACTGGAAAACGGCCACGACGCATTCCGCCCCTACAAGCACACGATCACTGTAAAGCCAGGCGAGCGTCTTAGTTATCTGGTCTCCGCCGACACGCCTGGTCTGTGGGCCTATCACTGCCACCTGTTGTACCATATGGACACGGGCATGTTTCGTACGGTGGTTGTGTCGTGAGCCGCCGCCGCACGACGTCGCTCGTCGCCCTGATGACGCTGGCCATGAGCCCTGCGCCTGTCGGCCACGCCACTGAAGCAAACGAAGCGATGGAAGGGATGGACATGCCGGGCATGACGATGCCCGGTCGAAGCGTTGTACACGTGCCAAAACCCGGCGCCGAGAACCGAACGAAGGCATCTGCGACTGGCAAGAAAACGCAAACACAGTTGATGCGCTCCCCGCCGGCGTCGAACACGGAGCAGGACGGCGCGACCCTGCGCCATATCGGCATGAGCGGCATGAGCGGCATGAGCGGCATGAGCGGCATGAGCGG
>NZ_JOPL01000124.1 GCF_002153745.1 Acetobacter sp. DsW_063
GAGCTGTAGGCCGGATTGATCTGCATGATCCCCAGCGTGCCGCTGGACAGATTCGTGACGACATGCGTTCCGGACGCGCTCTGGCTGGCCGCGTCGCTGTGCGGCAGCAGGTTCAGAAGAGACGTGACCCCGTTCAGCAGCTTGGTCCCGATGCCCGTCGCCAGCTTCTCCAGCGTGTCGAGCAGTGGCGACGCCGCCTTGTTCAGATCCTCCATCGCCCGCTGAAACGGCGTCAGGCCTTCTTCATGCGCGTTCTTAACCGCGTCAGTCAGATGCTCCATCACGAGGGCGTACGCCTCGCCCTGCTTTCCGGCCGCTTCCAGATCCCGCACCTGATCCACCAGCTGCGCGTTCACGCCCGGCAGATGGCGCTGGTAGAGATCGCGGATCTCGGCGAGCGGGTCGGTCATGGCCGTCTGCACGGCTTTCAGCCCGTCCTCCAGCGAGCCGAACACGGCGCCAGCGTCACGCGCGACGCCCGCAAGCGCCGTGATGTCCGACGAATTGCCGGAAAAATCATAGGTTCCGCCAATCGCCTGCGACGCCGTCCGCGCGCTGGCCTCATCCCAGCCCGGCATCCCCTTGAGACTGTCGGACGCGGACGTGATCGCGCTGGCCATGCTCATCGCGTCAGTGCGCGTCGCCCGCAGCTGCGTGGACAGGGCGGCGAACTTCTCCTGATCCGTTTCCGCGTGCGACGCCATCTCATACAGGCTGACGCCAGCAGCCGCCGCAGCCACGGCGATGCCGCCCGGTCCAGCCAGAAAGCCGCCGACGACTTTTGCCGCGTTGCCGACGCCGCCCATCGCCTGCACCATGTTGGGCAGCTGATACGTCGTCGCCGTGATCGCCGAGCCGCCAGAGAGAACCTGATCGACCCATTTGTGAAATTCATCGGCGATCTGCGCGATCTGGTAGGACTGCAGCTTGACGGACGCCGTATTGCGCTCGGCCGCCGTCGTCACGCTCTCCGTCGCCTGCGCGAGCGTCTTTTGCGCCGCCGTCGCCGCCTCATGCCTGGCCGTAGCCTGAGTGACGCGGTCGCCCAGCGTCTGCAGCGTACGCTGCGCCTGTTCGGCGGTGACGCTGCCATTGGCCATGGATTTGTTCAGCGCGTCCTGCGCCGCGTCGAGATCGCGCTGCGCACGCTCGACCGCTTTCGCCGTACGGGTGACGTCGTCGAAACGGTTGACGAACGCCGCGCCGCTTTTCGTCGTGGACGTGATTTTCTTGTCCAGAGTCTCGGCGGCGTTTCCCGCGCTGTTCAGCGCATCGGCGTCAGCCTTGGCCTTCGCGGCGACGTCGCTGTCATAGGCGACCCGCATATCCGAAATTGAGGGCATGTCAGACCTTTTCCGTCAGAACGATTGCGGGATACGTGATGGGCTGACCGGCCTGACGATCACGCGCGCGGCCCTTGCTGTTGCGCAGCACCCACGGAGCGCCGTCGATCAGGCCCGGCGGAATGACGACGAACTTGCGGGCGACCGTCAGCGTCGGAAACATGCGCAGCGCCTGCTGACGCACCGCCTCGACCACGCCGCGACCGATCGTCCGCATGGCGCCCGTGTCGATCTTGCGCGCATAGGGCCGGGAATTGACGATCATGACTTCCGATCTCGGCGCGATGCGCGACAGGTCGCCGCTCCAGACCCGGCCATTGACGACAACCGCCCAGCTGCGCCGGTAGCGTCCAGTTCGCGCGGGCGAGCGGCGCATCGCCTGCTCGACGCAGAAGATCGCCGCCTGCGGCAGATAATTGAACTCGTAAAGAATGACCCCGTCAGGCCGGACCGCGATCTCGGCGCGGCCGCGCGTCCCGTCGACGAACGTCGTGTAACTGTCAGGGGCGTCGCCTGCGAGGATGACGGCCTCTCGCGCGGCGATGGCCGCCTCGGCCAGATGCGCCGACAGGGCGGCCGGCGACAGCGTCTGATCCACGAACAGCCTTATGTCGCGCTGAAACGTGCCGCTGACCGCCATGTCGCTATTTCCTGAAAATCTGGTCCAGTTCGGCGCGGATCTGACGCCCGCGCAGGTCCAGAAAAACCCGGTCCATGGCCTTGACCATCAGAACCACAAAATCGCGCTCGTCTCCGTCGAGATCCTGCGCGTCGCACCACGCCAGCACGGCCAGAACTGGCAATGGCTGCGGGCGGGAAACCCCACGAATAGCGCCCATGCCGCCGCCGTAGATCTCGACCATGTGGCGGCGATGCCCGGCCATCTCATGCCAGCACCGCCACGGCAGCCGATACGCGGGCAGCACGTCCACACGGCGCGCCTGCGCATCCACCGCATCCCAGTTCGGGTGATCCGCCGGAAGGATCGTATCACCGTAAGGCGCGACCAGCGGCGCGTCCTCGATCGCCCAGACGAGCGCGTCGGTCAGTTTTTTTCCGCGCTCTCCAGCAGCGCCTTGGTGGCGCGGCCGACAGATCCCGCCGCCTGCATGGCGAGCGCAAGCAACGGACGGTTTTCACGATGCTGGATCAGCTCGCAAAACTGCTCGATCGTGACCGGAGCCCCATCGTCTCCGTCCAGACCGTCCACGCCGATCAGACATTTCTCGGCCATCGCCTGCGCGACGCAGCCGTCTTCGATCGAAGGCGGCAGGGCGTCAGGGCTGACAGGAGTCTCATTTGCCGAAAGCCCTGTGTTGTAGCGGATGGTCGCCGTGCGCCGCAGCGCCCAGAGCCGGTCGACGTAAGCGTCCGTAAAACCGCGCGTCGTGATCGTGAAGGAATCCCCTTCCGGACCGACGACAACGGGAGCCCCTTGGGCGACCGAGGTGGCGTTGCGGGTGAAGGTAGTGAGTCTGGCCATGATATACCTATCGCTTTGAGTAAAGTAGAAGAAGATCGAGAAACGTTACGCCCTTGACGTCGCGTCAGTTCGTCGCTGTTCCCGTGAGAGGGAAAATCGCGAATGTTCCGCCGCCCGCGGCTGGATTTCCTTCGATGTCGAAAGTCGCCTTGACGGTCTGGTTTTTCCCGGAAACCGGATTCTTTCCATTGCGCAGCGCAGCGTTGAGGAACACGAAAGCGTATCCGTCGCCTGCACCGTCGACGCTCCTGATCATGATCGGCCCCTGCGTGCCCGCCGTCATCTGATCGAACTGATCCCAGCTTCGGAAATAGAACTCGATCGACCCGGCCGCCATGAACGAGCCCGACCGCACGCCGCAGGCGTCGGCGTGACCCATGCCGTAATCGTTGCCGGAGCCGTCGCGCGAGAGCGTGATCGTCGCCTGCGTCACGCAACCGGCCGGGGCGACGCCGTTGATCGTCAGGCCGAGAAACCCGGAGATCGAATCATGCACAACGCCCGAAGGTGCGACAAGAATAGCCGCAGCGTTGTCCGTCGTGCTGCGCGTCATATTTCCGCAGGTGAGGTCGGCGCTCACCGAGCCGAACTGCCCCTGCTGCAACTGGATCTGCACCTGATTGACGAGCGACCCGGTAAACAGCTGAAACCCGCTGAGCAGTTTTTTTCGGATCGTGAACGTCTTGTCGATATTCCCGTTACGCAATCCGCCAAACTCAACGAATGAGCCGTTACTGAGCGCGTAAGCGGATTCACCGTTACTGATGAGCTCGTCAAATGACCCTTTTTGGAAAATCAGCGTGTTTCCGCCGACTATATTGAAGTATGGCAACATTTTCGAAAACGACCTGGTCGTATCGATGATGGAGACGACCCCGCTCTGCGGAACACCGGAAAGATCTCTGCCAGAAATGAGCAGCGAACCCATACCACCTTTAAACGTATCATTACTGACTGCAGTCATCAGAATGCTGCCTGATGCAATGATCTGGCTGGGGGTCATCCAGTCCCCGCCGGTCACGCCGGCGAGAAAATCATCGAAGCACCCCGTCGCCAGCGGACCGGAGATCGTCCCTGACGCCGAGACCTGCGTCAGCACGGATTGCGACACTTCCCTGACAGCGTTGATCTCGTCCGGACGTGACGTGCTGTCCTGTCTGGCCAGCGTCTCGCTTGTAAAGCGCAAGGCCTGATAATTGCCGCCGGGGGCCGTCCCGTATGTCGTCTCAAGCGCAAAATCCAGACTGGTGTCGTTCGTCTGCACGCCTGCCGCGAGGCCGGATGTCGCTCCGGTGTAAGTCGCCATGAATAACCTCATAAAAAAAGGCCGCACGAGGCGGCCCTGTTTCGGGATCAGGAAAGATGGAGAGCGTCAGCCTTTGGCGTCACTGGCCGGGGAACCCGCGTCTGGCGTGCCGGCATCTGTTGAGCCGCCGGACGTCGACGGTTTTGCGACAGGCGCCTCACCGACAGGCATCAGCCCGACACGAAATCCCATATAGGCCTGCATCGACAGGCAAAGGTTGGACGCGTCGCACAGCGTCGACGTCAGGGTCTGTCCGTCTGCGACGAACAGCTGATCCGCGCCCGTCGCTTGCGCAAGAACGGTATAGGCTTTGCCCACCTCATCAGCAGCAGGGGCAGCAAAGGCAGGAAGGCCCCGCAATTCACGATAGGGCCACGCGCCGTAGCACAGGCCCGCGCCAACGCCTGCGCCGATCTGCGTCAGTGCGGCGCCTGTGCTGTCGGCTTCAATAACCGACGCGCCAAGCGCGTAGTGACCGGATCCGGCGGCGGTCTCGATCAGAGCGAAGAATTTCACGATGTCGTCTCCATAATGCTTTGGAAGCGGTAGGCGACCCTCAGGGTCATCGCGTATCGGTTCCCTGTTTCGTTGAGATCGGGCGGATCGAAATCCTGCCCGTCATAGACAAGGCCGTTTGGAAGCGGCGTCGACGGATTTCCGACCGGCGCGCGAAACGCCGCAGACATCGCCTGACAATGCGTGAGCGCATCGGGCGTGCTCATGGACCCGACCGGGATCATCAGGACCAGCAGGATCTGGCCGGCTTCCTCGTTCTCCGCGTCCCCTGCGCCCATGCGGTCAGACGAGGCGGCGCCGACAGGAAACGCCCAGAAGGCGTCCGGCAGGTCTTCGGTCGTCTGTATGAGCGGGTCGATCAGCGGAAGTCCCATCCGCGCCGCGACAGCGGATGCGCGCGCATAGGCGTCGCTCCACACAGTTGCGGATATCATCAGTTCCCTCCTGCAGCGATAAGCGTCCATCCGCAGATGGTCGGCCCGTCATAGACGGGCGTCGCATCAGTGAGCGTGTAGGTTTTCGGACCGTCCTCGACCCTGTCGCTCCGTTTCGGCGTCCAGGCGGCCGCCGTGACCTCATCGGCCCCGATCTGCGCCACGAAAGGAGCCTTTGCGACGCTGTCCGCCAGCTGCGAGGCCTGCGGCGGCGGCGCGTAGGCCATGACGCTGACGCTCTGCGACTGATCCGCCCGCATGAGGCGCATCATGCGTCCCTTGTCCGCGATCTGACGTCGTCGCCGCTCCGTGCGCCACGTCATGCCACGCCCGCCGGGCGATACGCGTCCAGAATGTCCGCCGCCGCCTGCGGCATGCCGCCGCTCGCTGTTGCGGACGTGTCCCAGCTGGTCGATCCGACGCCCTGCTCGCTTTCGGATTTGAGCAACGGATCTCGACCAGTCCCGTGCCACAGCGCCGCCGCCGTCAGGCGAACCGCACGCTGGATCGAGGCTGGCAACGTCCCGCGAACAACGGTGGTCCCGTCCGCCGCGACGCTTTCGAGCGTGTAGCCCGCCCGATAGGTCACGACGTAGCGCGCCGCCAGCCAGCAACGCGCAGGCCCGTCGTCAGGCGGGTAGAGGATGCCCGCCTCGGGATTGATCGCCAGCGCCGCGACCGTGTCCGCGTCGAGCGCCGTCGCGCCGATCGAAAGCCCCGTGACGGCCGACACCGGATAACGGCCCAGAACAAGATCCGACCGACGCGCGTCGCACCCCATTTCGATCACGTCGCGCCACGCCCGATCGATCAGCGGACGACCGACATAGGCGAGCGCCATGGACGACGCGTCCTGCAGCAACAGCGCAAGTTTTGCGTCCTGCGACGCATCAGAGATCCCGAGATCCGCCTTGAGGTCGGCCAGAGACGCCAGCGGCGCGTCCGGCGCAGGCGGACCGACTGGCGTTGTCCGCCTCATGGTCCGACC
>NZ_JOPL01000125.1 GCF_002153745.1 Acetobacter sp. DsW_063
GACCGACTGGCGTTGTCCGCCTCATGGTCCGACCTCCCGACCGTTACGAGCCGCCGCCAGCGGCGGCCGTCGTGGTCAGATCCGCGAACGAGCCCTTGATCAGCGCCTCGGGGCGATACACCGCCAGCGCAAGCCGCTCTTCCGCAAGGATCGTGACCATGTTCTTGACGAAGTTATCGCGATCCTCGGTCGAGATCGTCACCGTCGCGTCCTCGCGGTCGAAGATCTGCGCCGCGTAACGGAAAGCGCCCGTCATGAAGCCGCCCGCCGCCATGGCGAGGCTCTGCGCCACGGGAAGCCCCCACAGCACCGGCCCGGCGACGCCGGTCGGGTTCGCGAAGACGTAGCGCTGC
>NZ_JOPL01000126.1 GCF_002153745.1 Acetobacter sp. DsW_063
CACCGGCCCGGCGACGCCGGTCGGGTTCGCGAAGACGTAGCGCTGCTGGCCATCTTTCGTCAGCTCGATCGACGCCCAGTCGGTCGGGTTGAGAATGTGGCCCGTCGCCGGATACTGCGCCAGCGTCGCCTGCAGCATGGCCAGACGCAGGCGGTCGATCATGGTCTCGTTCTTGACGGAAACGCCCGCAGGCTGCGCATACGCGGTCGCCTGCGTCATCAGACCTTTCAGGTTCTGACCGGTCCCGTCGCCGCTCAGAAGCTGCGTGTCTTCGACAAAGGCGAGGCCGTAGCGCAGACGTCCGTCGATGTAGCTGGTCAGCATGGGCGCGTCGGCGAGGATCTGCTTTGACGCCAGAACCCAATGCGCGATGGTACGAACAGGCAGGTTTTGCAGATCGAACGTGAGATCGGACTGAGGCTTCGGCGTGGTCGGGTTTTCCGCGACTGCGGCGGCGTTGTTCGTAAACCCGGTTTCCCGGACGTAGTCGATCGCGCTCGAACTGGTCGACCCAGGCATCAGCAGATCGCGGATCACCAGCTGGCGGTTCGGGACGACCTGGACGATTCCGGGCTGGCGGTCGGCGACCACAAGCCCGGTCGTGCCGGACGCGCCCGCCGTGCTGCCCGACGTGATGTTCTTCAGGTCCACAGACAGGCGACCTTTCCAGCGGTCGCCCTCGGCCATCGCCGCCTTGATGTTCTCGTCCGCGACAAAGCGCTGGCCGAGCGAGCGCGTCTCTATCTGGGCGTCGCCGCCCCCAGCACGTGCGCCCTTCTGCTCCATCTCAGTCACACGCGCCGCCAGCGCGTTCATTTCCGTCAGCGCCTTGTCGGCCGACTGCTTCGTCTCGCGGGTCATCTCGCCGAGATTCTTCATCTCCGTTTTCGCCGTCTCGGCGAACTGCCTGACCTGATCCGTCGCCGTTTTCAGATCCGCCACAGCCTGCTTGTATTCGTTTTCGGTGGACATCCCGTTTTCCCATGAAAAAAGGGCACCGAAGCGCCCTTGCGTGAAACATTGAAAGTGAAACCCGGACGACGCGCCGCGCCGTCCTTCCCCCGTCTCAGAGACCCGACAGATCCGGCAGGTCGAGACTGGCGAATTGCGAGAAGGGCGACGTCGCTCTCGGCGCTGCGCCCAGAAGCTCCAGAATGCCGGCGGCGGCCGCGCGGATCTCGCGCAGAGGCGCGGCCTTGCCGTCGAGCGCGAGCGGCGCGCCGGTCAGCGCCTCATGCGCCGCCTGCAGATGCTGCAGCAGGGTG
>NZ_JOPL01000127.1 GCF_002153745.1 Acetobacter sp. DsW_063
GCGCCGGTCAGCGCCTCATGCGCCGCCTGCAGATGCTGCAGCAGGGTGTCGCGCTCATCCTGCGTCGGCGAATCACCGCCGACCAGCGCAGACTGGTGCAGCTGAATCGCGGCGACGACGGCGTCGGTCGCTTTCGCTGGCGTGATCGTCGAGCGCAGTTCCGGCGAGGCGAGACGGCGTTTCATGTCCGTGACCCGCGCCATCGCGTTCGACGGATCATCGACCAGACTGACCTCATGCAGGTTCACCCGCTTGAGCTGACGCCGTGGCTCGCCGACCTGCGTTCCCTTGATCGCGCCGCCGTCAGGCACGGAAAAGCCGATCGAAAGCCCGCTCAGGGCTCCGTCTTTCACCAGCCCGTAAAGGCGTTTTCCGTAATCGGTGTCCATCCCCGAGAGCTTGCCCTTGAGGTGCAGACCGTGGCTGTC
>NZ_JOPL01000128.1 GCF_002153745.1 Acetobacter sp. DsW_063
TTCTGTCCTTCTTCTCCTTCTCGGGCGGGGCGCTGATCTGATGGCGGGATATGAGGATGACGCGGTGCCGGGTTTTCATGTCCCGGTGCATCGGTCCCTGACCGACCCGATCCTGCTGGGCGGGGCACCACGCGCCGTGGCCATCGCTAATGGCACGCTGGCAGCGGCCATCGCGCTGGGTCTGCGCCTGTGGCTGATCGGGGCGGCATTCTGGATCGTGGGGCACACGCTGGCGGTCTGGGGCGCAAGGCGTGATCCGTTCTTCATTGAGGTGGGGCGGCGGCATCTCCGCTACCCCGCCTGGCTGCGGGCATAGGGAGACCCGCCATGATGTCCCTTGGCGAATATCGCAATCGTGCTGCCCTGCTGTCAGACTTCCTGCCCTGGGCAGCACTGGTTGAGAAAGGTGTTGTCCTGAACAAGGACGGTTCTTTTCAACGCACCGCCAAAATTCGAGGCCCTGATCTGGATAGCGCAACGCCTACCGAACTGGTCGGCGTGACCGGACGATTAAATAACGCCCTGCGGCGTCTTGGTTCCGGCTGGGCCGTGTTTGTGGAGGCACAGCGCGTGCCCGCCACGATTTACCCTGAGAGCGATTTTCCCGATGCCGCCAGTCAGATGGTCGATCTGGAACGCCGGGAGCAGTTCGAGGATGAGGGCGCGCATTTTGAGAGCCGGTATTTCCTGACCCTGGTGTGGCTACCGCCGGCGGAATCATCAGGGCGTGCCGAGCGTTTTCTGTATGAGGGTCGGGAACACGACGGGCCGGACCCGCATGGTATGCTCCATGCCTTCATCGATCGCAGTGATCGGCTTCTTGCTCTGCTGGACGGATTCATGCCCGAGGCGGCATGGCTGAACGATGGCGAGACGCTGACCTACCTGCACAGCACCATTTCGACGCGAAACCAGCGCGTCAGGGTGCCGGAAATCCCGATGCACCTCGACGCCCTGTTGGTCGATCAGCCGCTGGCGGGCGGTCTGGAACCCAAACTCGGTGATGCGTATCTGAAAACCCTGACCATCACGGGTTTCCCATCACGGACCTTTCCCGGCATTCTCGATGACCTGAACCGGCTGGCGATGCCCTATCGCTGGTCCACCCGCGCCATC
>NZ_JOPL01000129.1 GCF_002153745.1 Acetobacter sp. DsW_063
GATGCCCTATCGCTGGTCCACCCGCGCCATCCTTCTGGACAAGACCGATGCCACCAAGGTTCTGACGAAGATCCGTCGGCAGTGGTTCGCAAAACGCAAGAGCATCGCGGCCATTGTTCGTGAGGTGATGACCAATGATGCATCGGTGCTGGTGGACAACGATGCCGCCAATAAGGCGGCCGATGCCGATCTGGCCTTGCAGTCCCTCGGTGCCGATGATGTGGGGCAGGCCTATATCACCGCGACCGTGACGGTCTGGGACGGCTCCGCCTCCATCGCGGCCGAAAAGCTGCGGCTGGTCGAGAAGATCATTCAGGGTCGGGACTTCACCTGCATGGCGGAAAGCCTGAATGCCGTAGAGGCATGGCTTGGTTCCTTGCCAGGTCATGTTTACGCCAATGTGCGTCAGCCGCCGGTCTCGACGTTGAACCTGGCACACATGATTCCGCTCTCGGCCGTATGGGCGGGGCCGGAACAGGATGGCCACTTCAAAGCAGCGCCCCTGTTTTATGGTAAAACGGCCGGGGCAACGCCCTTCCGTTTCTCGCTCCATGTCGGCGATGTGGGTCACACCCTGATTGCTGGACCGACGGGGGCGGGTAAGTCGGTGCTGTTGGCTTTGATGGCCTTGCAGTTTCGCCGGTATATGGGGGCACAGATTTTTGCCTTCGATTTCGGCGGATCCATGCGTGCGGCTGCGCTCGGCATGGGAGGAGACTGGCATGACCTCGGCGGTGGGTTGACGGATGATCATCCATCGGAAGAACAGGGCAGCAGCGTCTCACTCCAGCCCCTTGCAGGGATCGACGATCCTGACGAGCGCAAATGGGCCAGTGAATGGCTGGGGCAGATTCTTGCCGAGGAGGGGATCACGTTGACGCCAGACGTCAAAGCATATCTCTGGTCGGCCTTGAACTCCCTGGCATCATCACCTTTCCACGAACGCACAATCTCTGGTCTGGTGGCGCTGCTCCAGTCCAACGCCCTGAAACAGGCGCTGGCCCCGTACTGCCTGGGTGGTCCCTATGGTCGCCTGCTGGATGCGGACGCCGAGCGGTTGGGGGACGCCAATGTCGTGGTGTTCGAAACCGAGGGCCTGATCGGTTCCGGGGCGGCCTCTTCCGTGCTGTCTTATCTGTTCCATCGCATCGAAGGACGGCTGGATGGTCGCCCGACCCTGCTGGTCATCGACGAAGGGTGGCTGGTTCTGGATGACGGGAATTTCTCCGGTCAGTTGCGGGAATGGCTGAAAACCCTACGCAAGAAAAACGCAAGCGTCATCTTCGCGACCCAGTCGCTGTCGGATATCGCCAATTCGCCCATTGTCCCTGCCGTGGTGGAAAGCTGCCCGACGCGCATCTTCCTGCCCAACGAGCGGGCGATCGAGCCGCAGATCATGGCGATTTATCGCGACTTCGGTCTGAATAACCGGCAGATCGCCATCATCGCCCGAGCGGCCTCGAAGCGGGAGTATTACTGCCAGACCCAGCGTGGCAACCGG
>NZ_JOPL01000130.1 GCF_002153745.1 Acetobacter sp. DsW_063
TCACAACCTCTCGCTCACTTCAATAAATTAATAGGTCCTGAGCCTAGGGGCGTCGCTCCGCCTTACGGCTCCGCAACACCCCCAGTGTCTGCATTCTCATGACATGGCGCACTTCGGCTTGAACCCGCACCGACCCGGGGACCGATGTGGTCAATCCGTGAACTACTCCAGATCGGGCTCTAAGATCTATTAGTGGTTGTCGACCAATCTGGACTCTGCTCATTTTAATTGCCGGTGGCACGGTCCACACTACGGCCGACTTTTTCAGCTGGCCCCTGCGGCGGGTCCAGTGTGTCCTGCACCTTCTCTCCAAATGTTTTTTTGTGGGGCGTGCAGGCCGTCATACCGACGCATGTCAGGCTCAAAACGAGTAGTACGGTTAGAGAGCGGCGCATCATTGATCCTTTAATTTTAACGAGGTGTGCGACCGTTCACGACATCCGCCCCTTGGGAGCACCGCGAGGTTCGGATGGGTCGCATCATTCTCTGCCGCTCGAAGAAGCGTTTCATGGGCTGGAAAGTTGCTCTCCTGATAAAACTTTAGAAAAATGCGCTTTGGGATTTAGAGAAAAAGTCCACGATGCGTGCCATTGTCCGGTCGGTGGTCGTAAGATGAGATCACGAATAGCTTGGCGTATTGCTGGCAGGCTGGGAAGTGGAGGTGGCTCGGCGCCTCTCTTTTCGCCCGAACGCCCTGAGACGCCGGAGTTCGAAAAAAGCGTAGCGGTGCTTTTACGTTAAGTGAGGCGAGATAATTTTGCAGCATGAGCCGGCGGATCTGTGAGCTACACGCGACATCGCTTCCTGCGTGAGCTCATCAGGCACGTCGTATGGCTGGATTTCCGGTTTCCGCCGAGCTTTCGGCTGATCGAGGCGATGGTGCTCGAACGCGAGATTGTAATTGGCGGCCGGCCTCACTCGCGATCGCGCGCCGGAGATCAGGACGGTTACGTGCTTGAGGAAATCCTTCAGACACGGCGCAACACGAAGACGGCAAGACGCCTGCTGACCCTGTCGTTGAGGAAACAGTAAGGTCGTTCTAAAAGGATGATCACTGACAAGCTGAAGTCATAAGTGGCGGCTGGGGGCCAGATCATGCTGGGCGTGAAACACCGCTCCCTCAAGGGTCTGAACAAGTAGGCGGAGAATTCGCATTTGCCGCGACGAAAGCGTGAGCGCGTCATGCAAAAAAACCGCTCACCCGGAAGATGCGAGCGCTTCGTCTACTCCTCTCTTCGCCACCTCTTTGCTCCGGGCCCTCGCCCAAGGCAACGCCGCAACCGCGATACCGACCTGAAAGCCTGTCCAGCAGAAGCCCTTCAAACCTGCCTCATTAACGTGACAGCACCAGAACAGCTGGGTTAACGTGACATCATCACGTGACACCACGCTTAGAACAAATTGCTCACTGCAGTAGCAAAGCTTGGCGCGAGGGGAAGAAGTGGCGTCAAGGTTGATTGCCATGCGTGATACAAGTCTGCCTTGCCGGCGTAGACCCGATCAGAAGGATGATTGTTGCCATCGAGTTCCTGAATCCAGCCGCCATGGCGCCGATCCACTATATGAAGATCGATGTAATTCCAGATTCGGCGGTACCACGTTTCATATGCCCGGTATCCGGTTCGTTTCAACAAGGCTGCTGCTGCCGTAAGGGATTCAGCCTGACACCAGTGAGGTCTGTTTTCTACAACCGGTATACAATCGTTATCGACGGTATAAAGCAACCCTTCTTTTCCGTTGCGCGCCCAGCCGACCTGCATCCCTTTTTCAAACAGAGCGATGCTGTCGGCCAAAAGCCACTCCGGAGCAGTCCCGGCCTCGCGCAATAAAGCCGCTTCAAGTTTCAGAAGCAGATGAGACCATTCGAGAAAATGGCCCGGCGTCAATCCGAAAGGGCGCAAATCGTCCGTGGGCTTGTCATAATGATAATCGGGAAGATAGTTCCATCCACGATCAAAGTGTTCCTGCACTAGATAATCGGCGTCGCAAGCGATTTCATGTATAAAACGGGTAACGACGCGAAGTGCGCGATGCCGCCAAACGGGATTGCCAGTCACGTCGGCTACTGCCATGCAGGCTTCAACAGAGTGCATGTTGGAGTTGGCGCCGCGGTAATTCTCTTCGTCGCTCCAGTCGGCGTAGAAACTCTCCTTGAACACGCCTTCCTCCTCGCTCCAGAAATGCGTTTCCCAGACCGATATGGACTTTTTCAGCAGGATCTCAGCCCGCGGCAGCCTCGCTCGCGTGGCGGACGAAGCCGCGAGAGCCACGAACGCGTGCAGATAATTTTGCTTCCGGCGCTGTTCAGCCGATGGAACCCCATGAATGAGGCCACCAAACCAGCCACCGTATTCGGAATCTTTTAGGCTCCCCAAAAGACATTCGACACCGTGTTCAGCCAATGGTGTACAGCCCGGCAAGCCGCGCATGCCCGCGATCGCGTATGCATGCGTCATGCGGGCTGTCAGGGTTGTATCCGGTTGGGCGCCAGGGTGCAGATGTCCATGATCGTCGAGTGCCCCGAATCCCTCTTTCAAGCGTGAAGCTTTGGAGAAATCGAGAAGTCGCGCTCCTTGGTGTTCCAGCCAGTATCGATGCGGCGTCGCGCGAAGCCAACTGGCCTCTGGCACCATGAGGGACGGGAGCATCTCAGCCATTGATGACTTTGCCTCCGTTGACGTGAAGGGTCTGCCCCGTCACGAAGCTGGAGTCCTCGGAGGCGAGATACACATAGGATGCGCCCAATTCCCAAGGCTCTCCGCAGCGCGCCATCGGCGTATCTTTTCCCAGATCAGCCACAGCCTGCGGGTCAACTACTCCCCAGCTGGAGGGCTGCAACGGCGTCCAGACAGGGCCGGGCGCCACGGCGTTCACCCGGATCCCTTTATCAGCAAGCTGGAGGGCGAGAGAGCGGGTAAAGCCCATCTCTGCTGCTTTAGTAGTGCTGTAGGCGACCAGCGAATCATTGCCGGAAAAGGCGTTGATGGACGACGTGCAAATGATGGCGCTACCGTTTTTCAGGTGAGGCAACGCCGCACGCGTGATGTAGAAATACCCGTTTACATTGACGTCCATGTGATGTTGCCACACTTCGTCCGTAATATCCGTCAAATCGAGACTGACATACTGCACGCCGGCATTGTTCACGACGACATCGAGGCCGCCGAACGCCTCAACGGTCTTGCTCACGGCGTCATTGCAAAACGCGCTGTGTCTGACATCCCCGGCCAGCGCAAGACCTTTGCGCCCTTCGGCTTCTATAAGACGAACGGTTTCCTTCGCGTCCTCGTGCTCTTCAAGATACACGATGGCAACATCGGCGCCTTCTCGGGCAAAATGCAGTGCGGCGGCGCGTCCGATGCCGCTATCACCGCCAGTGATCAGGGCTCTTTTGCCGGCAAGCTTCCCACTTCCACGGTATTCGGGGCGAATATGCACCGCGAGCGGCTTCATGACTTTTTCTACACCAGGCTGATGCGCCTGACTCTGCGGTGGGATAGCAAGTGACATGAGATCTCTCCCTTTCATTGGCTTTTCCATAATTCAGCGCCTCAGTCGCTGCGTGGTTGCATTGTTCAGCTACCGGCGTGTGTCACCTGGTGCCAAAGGCGTCTGCGCTTAGCTCAGTGCTGTCACGTCATGAGAGGTGTGATAGTTTCGTGGCGTAAGCGTCGGGTTCGCTTGCTCTGCACTTCACGGCTCTGCGCATGCGGGGTCACTGTACTTTCGATTTCCGTTGAGCTCTCGCCGGTGCTGTCACATTAACTTTGTGGCTGTAGACTGCCCTGCATGAGA
>NZ_JOPL01000131.1 GCF_002153745.1 Acetobacter sp. DsW_063
CCGCATCCTTCATCTTCTATCTCAAAGAATGAGTCCTGAGCCTAGACGCCGCCCCCAATGTCGCACGCTGGTTCGCGGAGGTAGAGGCCCGCCCGACTGTGCAGCGCGCCATTCAACGCGTCACCGCTCTTGTTCCACAATCCTGAATACAGACCTGGAGGCGTTTCTCATGAGCAAGTTATTTACGCCGTTCCGTGCAGGCGCCCTGGAACTCGGGCATCGCGTTGTGATGGCGCCGCTGACCCGTATGCGCGCCAGCGCTGGAGATATCCCCAATGCCCTGATGCGGGAATATTATGACCAGCGCGCTTCCAAAGGCGGCCTGATTATCACCGAAGCGACGCCGATTTCCCGCCAGGGATACGGCTACGCTGCAGCGCCCGGCATCTATGACGACGCGCAAATTGCCGGTTGGCGCGCTATTACGGACGCTGTTCATGCGCGGGGCGGCAAGATCGTCATGCAGTTGTGGCACGTCGGACGGCAGTCTCACTGCGCATTGCAACCGAACGGCGCCGCGCCAGTCGCGCCGTCCGCAATTGCAGCCACAGGCGACGCCTACACTGTTGACGGCGCTTTGCCATTCAGTATGCCGCGCGCGCTGGAGCGTCATGAAATTCCCTTGATCGTGGCGGAATTTGGCGCCGGCGCAGCACGAGCGAAATCCGCAGGCTTCGACGGCGTCGAGATACACGGCGCCAACGGGTATCTACCGGATCAATTCTTGCAAGACGGCTCCAACATCCGCACCGATGACTACGGTGGCCCGATCGAGAACCGGGCGCGCTTTCTTCTGGAGGTTACGCAAGCGGCCATCGATGTCTGGGGAAGCGACCGGGTCGGCGTGCGCCTCACGCCTGACGGATCTTACGGTTCCATGCAGGACAGCAACCCGGCCGCGACCTTCGGATATGTAAGCCGCAAGCTGGATGAGATGAGTATCGCGTACCTACATGTGGTCGAACCGAGGATCAAAGGCACTGAACTGATCGCCTCCGCTCCGCCGATCGCCGCGCGTGATCTTGGCAAAATCTTCCGCGGAACAGTGATCGGCGCTGGCGGATTTACCGGGGAAAGCGCGGAAGCATTGCTGAACGCTGGAGACGCGGATGCCGTCGCATTCGGGCGCGCCTTTATTGCGAACCCGGACCTACCTGCACGACTACGCGCGGGCCTGCCGCTTAACCGATATGATCGCTCAACATTTTATGGCGGCGACGCTCGTGGCTACACCGACTACCCGGCATACCGGGATGCTGCGTGAGCTCTATCCTCCAGGGAAGCTACGCCTGACCGCGCAACTTCCCTGGCAACTCCACTTGATAAACAACTTCTGCTCTTAACAAAACTTTGGAGAAATCTCATGACTCTTCAGGCAAAACTGGACGCGTTCAAGGCCGACTTTGAGGCTGGCAAGCCTCCCTACAACGTTCCTCCATCTGTCATCGAAACCATGCATCGCGCCACGGCGGAACTGATTGCATCGAACGCCGCAAGCCTTGCACTAAAGGCGGGCGACAAGGCTCCAGCCTTTATCCTTAATGACCCGGACGACCGCCCGATATCCTCAGTATCACTGCTGGCCAACGGGCCACTGGTTCTCAGCTTTTATCGTGGCGTCTGGTGCCCTTACTGCAATATGGAGTTGCAGGCTCTTCAGGAATCACTGACGAGTTTTCAGGACCTTGGAGCCAGCGTTGTCGCAATTTCACCTCAAAACTCCGTAAACAGTCGAAAATCCGTGCGGCAGAACGCGCTCGACTTCCCCATCTTGTCCGACGCACATAACGACGTGGCGGCGGCTTTTGGATTGCGCTTTGCGCTACCTGATTATCTGGTTGCACTGTATAAGAGCCTTAAAAATGACCTACCCAGCTTTAACAGCGACAATAGCTGGACGTTACCGATGCCCGCCCGTTACGTAATCGGACAGGACGGAACAATTTTATATGCCGAAGTCAATCCGGATTATACGCGGCGCCCGGAGCCGTCAGACATGCTTCCAGCCCTGCGCCGTGCATTACAAAAAAAATCGAACGCCGTGTAGAGGGCGAAACATATGTCAAGCGTCTTCCTCGTGACCGGCGCTCGCGAAGGCATGCTTCAGGATCTGGGAAATCCTGACTAAAGCCGGAAAACTATTGGCAGGGATAATCCCCTGCCCGAGCGCCACGAACGCTGTTCCCCGCCGTTCGTGGCGCCCATAACTCCCCGACTACGGTGCTCACCACCCTGACATCGCGCCATATCCCATGACCTCCCGCCCCCTCATGGGGCCGCCCTCATCGCTGGCGCGACAATTCGATTTTCTAGCGGAACCTCAATTGGCCGCACGGGCATTTGACGTGAGTAATATAGATCGTAGTGCAGATGGGCCAAAGGGCGGACTTCTCGTCAGACCGCCTCGCAGTTTTCTGATAAACATCAGATTTATACGAAGCTTTTACGATTGAAAATACATTGCATCGGAGTTGTTCTTGTAGACGGAATTAGACAATCACCCTGTTAAAGTACCCCCTCGTCAAAGAACCGGTCCGATCATCGCCAGAACGTTGTTCCAAAAAACGCGGTATTTGGGCCAGCTGTCCACTACCTCTTCGCGGACCGGGATCGAGGCGTTGATATAGGTCTGCTGCCTCTCGCGGATGTCCGCAGTGAACAGCCTGTCCGCGAGGAGAATGTTATTTTCGAAGTTAAGATCAAAGCTTCTACGATCCATATTAGCGGAACCGATCAACGTCATTTTCCCATCGACAGTCATCAGCTTGGCATGCAGAAGCCCGAGTGGATATTCGTAAATCTTTACGCCAGCGTCCAAAAGATCCCTATAGTAGCTTCTGCTTGCCCCCGCGACGATCCAGGAGTCATTACGCAACGGCACCGTAAGCGTTGTCTTCACGCCGCGTCTGGCGGCCGCGCAAAGAGCCATCTGGATCGGTTCGTCGGGCACATAATACGGCGTCGTGACCGTCAGCTCAGCCGCCGCCGCATCCATCAGCGAGACGAACATTTCTGGCATGGCGGCGTAACGCACGGCGGCACTGGTGCCAATCACCTGCGCGACGATCCCACCGGTTTCCTCGGCCCGCGCATTGCCGAGAAGCGTCGTCAGGTCTTCATCTGTGTGTGCGAACCAGTCCGTGGCGAACAGGTGCTGGTTCTGCAGCACTACTGGCCCCTCGAAGCGCGCCAGCACATCGACCCACGGCGCATATTTCGCCTTGACCCTGAAGGCCGCATCCGCACAGTTCTGACTGCCGCAATAAGTGACCCGACTGTCGATCACGACGATCTTGCGGTGGTTGCGCATGTCGAAGCGCCCACGAAAGGGTCTTTGCAACACGTTACCCAGCGGCAGGGCCTGGACCAGCCTCACACCAGCACGCTCCATCGCGCTCCAGTGGCTGCCGTGTATAAGGCGACGCGACCCCAGATCGTCCGCCATCACGCGGCAAACCACCCCGCGCTTCGCCGCGGCGATCAGCGCTGTCACTACCTTCGTGCCGTTGTTGTCAGCCAGCCAGATATAAAAACTTATGTGTACATGCTCGCGGGATGCCTCGATATCGGCAACGATGGCGTCGATCGCCGCATCCGAATCCCGCATTAATGTGGCGCTGTTGCCCGCAAGCGGCAGATAGCCGCTGATAGACTGGCCGACTCGAAACAGTGGGGCCAGACGCGGCTCCATCCCGAATTCACGTTCGGCGTCTATCAACTCATCCGAATGACGCCCCGGAACGGGCAGGCGCCGCATCGCCTCGCGTATCCGCGTTACGATTTTTGGCGCGAGATATGTTTCGCCGAGGAGAATATACGCAACCGTACCAAGCAGCGGCAGAGCGCCAAGAATAGCGACCCAAGCCACGCGCGACGTGGGCTGGCGGTGGGGGCGTAACAACGCGCGAATAATGAAAAACACCTGGAGACCGACGGTGACGACCGCCCCGAAAGTGCTCCATTTCATCCGCGAAACCCCGTCCCGTTTTCAACAAGTCAGGGCAGCGTAGAAGGCGCGGCTAACGCCAGCAAGGCGAGGGGTTGACGGCCGTCGGAACCCGACAACCGAGCGGCAATTAGTGCTGTCCAGCGTTTTCCTGGACCTTGACGTCAGGCGTCACAGTCCGGTTGAGGACCTCGAACCCGACCGAGTCCATGGTGGTCAGGTCTGCAGTATCTCCAGGCTTCAGCGTCGCAAGGAAATCACGCATAGCCTTTTGGCGCACTGTGACCGTCCGGCTGGCCAGATCACCGTCGCTGAACGTCACTGTGTGATGCGGCGCGTCAACGGCCAGGACGTGCACGCGCTGGCGACGGAACGAGACCATCGTTCCATGAGGATGCCGACGCGCGTAGCCTTTGCTCGCGGAGACGGTGGACTCAGGCAACGGCGCGTCAGGCGGCGCGATTTCGGCGTCAACGGTCTGGAAGAAATGCAGGCGAAGCTGATCACCGGGCTCAATGTGCGGCAGTTTCTTGCGAGCGTCGGCCGGGACGCTGACCGTCACATGGTCGCCGTTGGCCGTCGTCAGCAGCACCGTCCCGGTGTCGGGATCAATCGTCTCCACAGTGTCGACTGCAGTCATGTTGCTGGTGATTACGCCTTGCGCGGACGCGGGCGAAATTACTGTTGCGCCGAGAACGGCGGCGCCCAGCGCAAGAGCGAAGCGGTGCGGGAAGGACATGATTTCGTTCTTTCTTTCTGGCCAAGTTACGCAACCAGCGCGCGGCCTTTTATCCACGCTGCATCTCTCCATGGCAATCCACCGGAACAACGCTCTGCCCTGTCTCAACTCCCCGGGTCGCCCGGCGCGGTCTCCCACCCAAGGCCTATGATCGCCGCTCGGCGACGCCCGGCGCCGTCGAGCCTCAGCACGACGAAATTGCGCTCCTCCAGCCATCCGAGCATCCGGCGCGCACGGCCAGTCGAATGCGTCCCGTAAATCCGCGCGATGTCCGCGTCCGAAGGGCATGGAGCTCCATCCATGGCGGCTCGCGCAAGAAAGAGAAACGTCCCCTGCATATCGTCGGGCAAGGAGAACGCGACTTCCTCAGCCGCACGCCATTCGTCCGTTTCCTCCACCTCTTCGGCGACACCGCTGCGGGCGGTGGCGAGCGCGCGACGAAAAGCGCGCATGTCCATGGCGTCGCGACCGAAGCCTGCGATACGGCAGCGAACGAGAAAATCCTGATACAAGGACGCTGGAGGCCTGAATCCCCCGTCGTCCTCAGCCAGAACTTCCCGTAAAACAGCCGCCAGCGCGCGGCGTCGTTCGACCGGATCGACAGGTTCCTGCGCCTCCACCGTGGCGTCCGTCGCCGCCTCGGCCAGCGCATCGCCATGACTCGCCAACTGCGTCAGCAGGTCGGGCGGAGGCGGGGCAACACGACGAGGGCGGACGAACTGCTCCGGTTCAGGAAGCGGCGCCAGAATCAGTTCTGCAACCGGCTCGACCGGCGGAGAAAACGGCGCGAGCACCGGGCCAGCAGAGCGGCTTTCAGTGCGCACTGCGCCAACGCGAATTGTTTGCGGACGCCGGGTCAGAGCCGGGCCAAGCGCCACGAAATTCCCGCGGGGAAGATCGCGAAACGCTTCCGCCTGTCGCCGCTCCATGCCGAGCAGGTCTGCCGCACGCGCCATATCGATATCGAGGAAGGTGCGGCCCATCAGGAAATTGGACGCCTCCGCCGCGACGTTCTTCGCCAGCTTGGCGAGCCTCTGCGTTGCGATCACGCCAGCAAGACCGCGCTTGCGTCCACGGCACATCAGGTTGGTCATCGCCCCGAGCGAGGCGCGACGCGCCTCCTCCGTCACCTCTCCAGCAGCAGCCGGCGCGAAGAGTTGCGCTTCGTCGACCACGACCAGCACCGGATACCAGTGCGCCCGCGGCACATCGAACATGCCGCCCAGAAAAGCCGCCGCGCGCTTCATCTGGAGATCGGCGTCGAGCCCTTCCAGATTCAGCACGACGGACGCCCGATGCACCCGCATCCGCTCGCCAGCCGCCTGCAAGGCTGCTTCCGTGTGCTCCGCCGCGTCGATCACGAGATGGCTGTAGGCCTCGGCCAAACTGACGAAATCGCCTTCAGGATCGATGATCGCCTGCTGCACCAGTGTCGCCGTCTGCTCCAGCAAGCGGCGCAAAAGATGGGATTTTCCGGAACCTGAATTGCCCTGCACGAGCAAACGCGTGGCCAGAAGCTCGGCAAGGTCGAGCGTCGCCGGTCCGCCGCCGGAAATTTCACCCATATCGATAGCGCTGCTCATGACGGGTGGGGATACAGTCCCGAATCCTGTTCGCGCAACAGCCCACGCATCTCCAGCCAGCGCGCAGCGCCCTCTCCTGCCGCCCTTCCAGTCGAAAAGCAGGCTTGCAGAAGATACCCGCCGGTCGGGGCCTCCCAATCGAGCATTTCTCCGCAGACAAAGACGCCTGGAATGGCATTGAGCATAAAGCGTTCGTCACACGCCGACGCTGCAACGCCGCCCGCGACGGAGATCGCGCGGTCGATTGCATCCGTGGCGGTCAAACAAACTGGAACCGCCTTCAATAAACGGGCGAGCGAAACGGGGTCTTTCGGCGGTTCGCCGACCTCGCGCAGCAACGCAGCCGCGACGGGCGGAAGTTGAACCGCTTTACGCAGACGATTCGACAGACTTTCGCGCGGACGCACGCCAGCGAGGCGACGGGCGAGCATCGCCTCGTCGATATCCGGTCGCAAATCGAGATGTAAAATGGTTGAATCGCCTCGGTCGATGGCGTCCCGTAACGCCGCCGACAACGCATAAATGACCCCGCCCTCGATCCCTCGGGCCGTCACCACTGCCTCACCACGCAAGGTCGCGCCTTCAAATGTTACAGCGATACGCTTCAATGGCGTTCCGGCGAAGCGTTCTCGAAAAGTATCCGACCACGCAGCGACGAAACCGCAGTTTGCCGGGCGAAACGGCGTCATATCGACGCCCCTTTCCACCAGCACGCCCACCCAGCGCGCATCCGAACCGAGCCGGGACCAACTGGCGCCGCCAAGAGCAAGAATAGTCGCATCGGGCGTCATCGATGCAACGGCGTCCTTGTGTTCAAATAGGAGGCCGCCATCCTCACTCCACCCGATCCAGCGCGAGCCGGTTTGAACCAACACGCCAGCCACACCGAGCCTTTGCAGCCATGCTCGCAGCAATGGCGACGCTTTCATCGCCTTCGGGAACACGCGACCGCCGCCACCGCTGTAACAGGGCTGCCCAAGTTCCTCGGCCCAATTCACAAGCTTCTCAGGCGGGAACGCCCGCACCGAGGAACCCAACCACGATGAAGCATCGCCATACCGGCGAATAAATCCGCCGCTGTCAGAGCCAGAGAGAGGTTCATTATTGGTGAGATTGAGGCCACTTCGACCAGCCATCAGAAACTTGCGGCCAAGACTGGGCATACGATCCACCACCGTCACGGCGCAGGACCGCGCCGCGAGTGTTTCCGCCGCCGCCAGCCCCGCAGGACCGCCGCCGACAACCACGACATGCGGCTTCTGCAGTTCGCTCATCCTCGGGTCGTTCCTTTCCGTAGTAGACGGACAAGTTATCGATGACCGTTTCAAGCGTGAATGCGCATGCGTCAACTCTCCCTTGTCCAGGCATCAGGAAAATCCACGCAGGCCGGCATCAATCGAATTCGTGTATTTGGTCACCGGAATGACGACTTTGATCAGACAGAACACGCGTCTCCGTTTACCGGGTTGCCGGATTTGCCGTAATCGGGATTGAAAAGACTTCCTCTTCCTTTCTTCAGGACCATATCCGGCCA
The DNA here is from genome assembly GCF_002153745.1 of Acetobacter sp. DsW_063. GTDB lineage: Bacteria > Pseudomonadota > Alphaproteobacteria > Acetobacterales > Acetobacteraceae > Acetobacter. The sequence goes on from NZ_JOPL01000131.1 coordinate 7,803, forward strand.
ACGAGCGACCTCATGGTCAGTTGCAGCAGATAAGACCTTTTCTAGCCGGATTGAGAAAGCACATCACGTCGTCGCCGACATATGCAATGTAAGCGATGGCGACGTCTGTTGAGTATGCGGAATCATGCCATTCGCAACACGTGACCTTGCGCCATCCTTCAGTGACCTTTTTATTTACCGAAGGAGTTCCTGCCCCATGACGGTATACAGCATTACTAGGGCCTGTTAGGTCTTGAGATGATCTGCCGTTGCTGCAATGCAG
>NZ_JOPL01000132.1 GCF_002153745.1 Acetobacter sp. DsW_063
ATCCACATCGCCGCATCCTTCATCTTCTATCTCAAAGAATGAGTCCTGTGCCTAGTTCACTGCGAGTGGCCCCGACCCCCGAACAATTCATTTTGACATAGTTCTGGGAGCGTACTTATTTTGCACTCCATTTACGTATTTCTCCGAGTGCTTACTCAGGCGACTACTGGCCTGCTTACCTTCGTAAGGATAGCGGAACCTGTTCAAAAATCCAGCCTAGCGCTAAGCGACACCGTTCGCGGGTCTCCAGGAAAAGCATCCATATTGCCATAAGTAATCCAATAACGCTCGCCCCCGAGGTTTCTGATCATCGCCCGCAGAGTCAGACGATGCTTTCCGACTGGTGTTATATAGTTGGCTCCGATATCCCACACTCGATAGGAGGGTAGCGACAGTGCATTGGAGGCGCCATCATACATCGAATCAACATAGCGAAAGTAGGCGTCCAGGCTAAGGCCTTCAAGATGCGGCACCCGCCAGTGAAGCTGCGCCGTCGCTTGAAATGGCGCGGTGCCTTCGACGTGGTGTCCGACGTAACCTGGTGCGGCTTTTAAATAACGCGCCGAAAGATACGTTAGTCCACCAGAAAGAGTAAGCCGCTTTGTTAGAGCCATCCCGCCCTGAATTTCGGCTCCCTGATAGCGGGCCACACCATCTTCAACGTAATAATTTTGAGCGTTCGTATAGGCTGTGTCGGTATCCAATCGAAATAACGCACCTGTAAGCGACCAGTTTGACCTCGCCACTTTCGCTCCGACTTCATAGTTGGTACTTTCCATCGGTGCAAATGCCTGATTGTAGTTCAAAGTGCCTGCAGGCGCTTGCCCCCCGCTTTGCATTGCACGAACGTAACTGAAATAGACATTAAAACCAGGATCTATCTTATATGTCAGAGCGAAGATAGGCGTTATCGGGTTATTTCGGTGCGCCGCTGTCTGTGAACCTGTCGCAGCATAATCATTTTCGGAGTAACTTGTATAGCGGGCGCCGGCGAGTAATGACCAGCGGCGCCAGGTCATAGTATCGCTTATGAATGGAGATGTTTGTTCGTAGTCGATGTATTTATATAAACGCGGGTGGTAGTGCTGCGAGGGGAGATAACTTGTTAGACCAGATGCATTGGCGTTTATGAAAGACGGAATATCACTAAAAATATTGCCAGTCGAGACTGTAACGTTACTCGATGCGTTCGCATCCGTATCGTAAATTTGGGATTCCCACGAGACTCCGGCAACGATGTCATGCCGAAGCGAACCTGTCATGATGTGTCCTTGTAGGATTTCCTGTATTTGGTTGTACCACCACGCACGCTCTATAAAAAATGCATTATCTTTATAATTTCCGGAATTATCTTCGAGTGTCATGATGGTTCCCGGGAAATCCTCGTCTAAGGACGAATACCGATACGACAAACGCGAACTCCAGTTCTCGTTAAGGTCCCACCGCAGCCCCGCGGTAACGATTTTCATATCGTTAGTCTTCCATGACCCTTCCGCCCCGAACTGTGTCCTCCCGCTCACGGACGGCATGGACGTGACATTACTAGATATCGCTAGGGTATTTATCATGTTTTCCTGAAGAGTTTTCATATAAAATAGACTTGCGTCCCAATGGAGATTGTCTGTTATGCGCCCATCAAATGCGAGGGTGAAGCCGTCACGGCGCGTCTCTGCATTATTGGGGAGTGTGCCAATTTCATTTGCGAAAGAAAAGCGGTAACGTAGGCGCCCATTGTCGACTATCGTTCCTCCAGCATCTATCATCTGTCGAAAAACAGCATCCGAGCGATATCCGGCCTCGAGCGACAGAGTCTTATCGCCATGCGGCTTCTTGATCTCGAAATCAATGACACCGCCAGGCGCTCCAAAGCCGTACATAAAAGCTGACGCGCCTTTAATAGCCGAGATGCTCTCAAAATTCTCGACCGGTAGGTCAATGGACCAGTATGGAATGGCGAGACCGTCGACCTTATACCCATTTAATACATCAACGGATAGGCCGCGTATCTTAAAACTTGATCCGGAAGCCGCGCCATTTCCACTATTGGCGATCGTAATCGACGGGTCGACGTTGAAAACTGCATTTATGTCAGTAGCCTGCCGTGACTGGATTGTCGCCGCGTTCACTGATGTTATCGAAAACGGAGTATCAAGAATTGATCGGTTTCCCAGCGCTCCGGCGTTAGAGGGACTGTGCAGGCGTGCGCCGACACCGGCGCCACTCACGACGATCGCTTCTCCGGCGGTGCTTTGGTAACGCCTATTCGGTTCTATTCTTGGATTTCGATCGCGACTGAGACTGATTTTTTTTCTATTTAGAATTTTATTTTCAGATTTGACCGCGGAAATTTCACGAGCGTGTAACGTGGTCGGAGAAAGCGACAAGGAAAGACCAAGTGCGACTGTCATCAAGACGCGGCTGCGAAATGATGAAGCGGCGTCGAAGCGTGTCGACGTCGAATAAATAAACATTTAAACTTTCCAGTTCGGTTAGGATGAGCTGCGCACTCAACAAAAGCTGGGTTTTGCGACGTCCAGAGTTGTGATTCAATTGAGTAAGAGAAATGTGACTAACGAAAATTGGAAATCGGTTTTATCCTCGAAAAACCGTATAACCTTTCGGGATATATCCCGAGGTCTCTGATATTGGAGTGACGATCGCTTGGCGTTGGTGGCGCGTTGATCAACATTGCGGTCGCAATAATGCACGGGAGTGGTTGCCGTGGCATATACAAACTGCGTCATTTTCAGGGTTAGCTGATTGTTCACGCCATGTGGTATGAGACACGCCGCCGCTGGAGACGGAAACTCGGGGCGGTGTTTCCGCGCAGACTGCACCGCAAGCGCACTACTTCCGGCAACGTGTCGGCTCTAAACGATATCAGGTGGAGGGTTCGAAGAACCGTTGATTGACTCTCCTTTTTGCCTGATTTC
>NZ_JOPL01000133.1 GCF_002153745.1 Acetobacter sp. DsW_063
GTGCGGCGGCCCTGCTCGATGATCTGCCCAAGGCGCAGTGGATGCTAGGCTCAGGACTCATTCTTTAAGATAGAAGATTGACGGTGGACAGTAGGTTCTGGACCGGAGGAGACCGGGATTATCTGGGATCATCGGGGACGTGGCGGGATAAAATTTGGCGGTCGGCGGGGCGCGATTTGGATTGGGCCGAGTTATCCACAGGGTGATCGCCCGACCGGTGTGGTTTGGAACCAAACCGGCGAAATCGGTATTTCGGACGTATGGTTTGGAACCGTAAGGCGCCGTTCCAGCGGGGCTCTCTTATAGGTGGGGAGAAGGTTCTTAGAGGTTTCTCAGAGGCAACCTCAGAACCACTTGAACCCATGGCCCATCAGCGCAGACAGACCGAGCGCGGCTGAAATAAGAGCGCCCATGACGAGCCGAAAGTCACGCTTGCCGTTTGATTTTATCGCGCGGACGTCATCCTTGATTTCTTTCAAGGTGTCCTTTGTGTATTTGGCGATTTGTTCGAGAACGGCGTCGCGTGTTTCCATACCGCCATCATAGCGACCGCCGCCGTTCTGTACAAGCTGATATTTAAGGAAGATGCTCACTCTGCCCTATTATCCGGGCGATCTTTTTTCCGAGACATATACACCGAGGAACCATCCAGAGGATAAAGAGGAGGGAACGCCGAAAATCCGTCGCTCAAGAGCCTTTCTTTAGCCGAATTTCTATCTATTTTGTTCATATTTACGTCGATATGAAGATCGTGCTCCGTGCGATGATAGTAAAATTCTTTCCATGGCATATTATTCATTACCTCCATTGTTGAGGTGAATTTATTCGCGGAAAACGAAATCTGACAAATAGTTGAGTATAAACAAGAAAGAATAATTTGTATTGGAATGTCACCTAGATCAGATATATTGCTCCGTCTCCATGATTCGGGGATTATTTTTTCATTTCGGAAGTTCTTAACCGCCAACTCGAACCAAGGCCAAGAGAACGACAACGACAAATCATCCAAAAAAGTCAACATCCAATGTTTGGGATAGTTTTGTTCCGAAAAATCATGCCAAAATATTTCCAGAAGCACAGATTTGTATCGCGAATCACACTCGAATTCCGCTCTTTTATCAGATATCGCGAGGTCAAATTCGCATTTTAATTCGATCCGATCTTTGTACACGTCACCTAGCCCCCATGATGCCGATGCGAAAAACGACGCGGCCGACTACGACGATGGGGTGGCCGCCGTCCTCGAAGAGCTGTCGCGCGCGGGAGGCGCTGATTGTCTCGCGCTCGTAAGCTGGATTGTCGCTCGACACGATCAGATCGCCGGTGACCGACCACGAAAGGCGCTTGACCATAATATCAGTATCGCGCCGCAAAACATAAACAGAACCGGCGATTACCTCGCAATCTCCGGTGTCAATTAAAATAGTATCTCCGTCGTAAAGTGATGGAGACATACTATCTCCGCGAACAGTTACCGCCGTGAGGTGGTTAAGGCGCGCTAAGACGCTGGATGGCAACGAGTGTCTACCGATTTCTATTGATGCTGAACTTTCGACGTTTGGTGCGAGCGTGCCGTGGCCGGCAGACACCTGCACGTCGAATTGGGGGATGGAAATCAGATTTTGTGCGGTTTTAGCTGGCAACGTCCTTGCCAGTTGAGGCGGCGACGCTGCGTCGGGGCCGAAATAGAGCCACTCCAGGGACACGCCGCAAGTTCTGGCCAAACGAGCGGCGGCAAGCCCCTTCATGTCGCGTCCAGCGATGTAGGTGTTGAGCGTGCTGATCGGGATGCCGGATTGTTCGGAGACCGCTCTGTTTCCGCCAGCTTTGGAAACAGCTTCGCGAAGTCGCTCAGCTACGTTTGTGAGTTCCCGGCTATCATCGCGCACTGGGAATTCATGACATTGATCCATGTTCATGTCGATAATCCGCAGAAGTAAGCCGCGTTCGTAAATTTATCCACAGGTTATCCACAAAAAAGAAGTGGGAAATATACATTTGAGGTTTCAGAGAGTCCCTGAATGTGTATTCTCACCGTAGAACCTCACGAATGGATGAAACCGTGGAAACCCACGGTGAACGGGGTTGAAAAAGGGGCGGTTGGGGCCGCCCCGATTGATGGGGATAGACTATGGCACAAAAGCCAAAGGGCATGCATCCGGAGGATATCAAGTCGGCGCTCCGCATCCGTTACGGATCGCTCAAGGCGTTCGCGATAAAGATCGGCCGCGCCGAGGGAACGGTGGGAAACGCTATCGGGCGTCCCGGCTACTCCGTGCCGATTGAGCGTGAGATCGCAAAGGCTCTCGCGATGGCGCCCGAGAAAATCTGGCCTGAGCGGTATCATTCCGATGGGTCTCCGGTGTCGATGACTGTTGATCGGACACCTACCGCGCTGCGGACGGCGGCACATCGTCAAAACGAGGTGGCAGCATGAACGTCATCGAGATCCCGCTTTCGGAGATCGATGTCAGCGACC
>NZ_JOPL01000134.1 GCF_002153745.1 Acetobacter sp. DsW_063
GTGAATCACAACCTCTCGCTCAATTCAATACATTAATAGGTCCTGAACTTAGTTTCAATTTCCGTTAGTATAATAGTGCTGGATAGGCGCATAAAGAGTCCGGGGGGGGGGTGGAGTTGGACACGGACGAAATGTCAAGGGTGGCTATCGCGGCATGGAGGATCGCATGATCGAGATGATCATTGAGCAACGCCGCCGCAGTCTTGGTGGCGGCCTCGAAGTGGGAAGAGTTCTGCCATTCGCAAAACGGCGAATGGTCGGTCCGTTCATATTTTTCGACCATATGGGTCCCCTTGACGTTGCGACAGGTGTGGAACAGGGGCTCGATGTACGCCCGCATCCGCATATCGGGCTTTCGACTGTCACCTATCTCTTCTCAGGAGAGGTCATGCATCGTGACAGCCTAGGTTCCGAGCAAGCGATACGACCACATGAAGTCAACTGGATGACGGCCGGGCGAGGGATCACCCATAGCGAACGTTTCGAAAAAGCGCGCGCCTTCGGAGACCGCCTGCACGGCATTCAAGCTTGGGTGGCGCTTCCGACGGGCGACGAGGAGGCGTCTCCTTCGTTTTCGCATCACGAGGGAGATGACTTGCCATCATGGAACAGCGGCGGAGTGCAAGGCCAACTCATCGCCGGTCAGGCGTATGGGCTGCGAGCCGCCGCTCGGACTCATTCACCCCTGTTCTACGCACATCTGGATCTCGACGCAGGGGCGCAGCCCGAGCTCCCCACCGACCACCCGGAGCGGGCGCTCTATATCGCCGCTGGCTCCGTTGAGGTCGACGGAGTGCGCTATGAGGCGGGGCGCATGCTTGTCCTCGGATCAGGCACGTCTTCATTCCGGGCGCTGGAAAGCAGTACCGTCATGGTGCTTGGCGGCGAGCCTGTTGGCGAGCGCTACCTGTCCTGGAATTTCGTAAGTTCATCGAAAGAGAGACTTGCGCAGGCCGCAGCGGATTGGGAAGCGGGGCGCCTCAAGTTACCTGACGCCGATCACGACGAATTCATCCCGCTTCCATCTGAACTATAGAATTTCAAGAGTATAGAATCCTTATTCCCAAATATTTTAAAAATTACAACGTCGGGACCTACTACGGCGCCTCCCGGCGCTCGACACGACGCTAGAAGCGATTGATGGGCCGAAGCGGCCATCTATATATTTAGTTCTGTAGAATCGTACGTCATTCCTTGCATCTGGTTTCTGGCGACCATCCTGGCTTATTGTTGATCTTTGAGAGAGGGAGCTTCGAAGAAGTCGTTTGCGGTTTCAACCGCCGCCAGCTCGCGCAACGGTCTCTTCGCCGGTTTAGATCACGATGAAATGCAGTCGCAGTAAATACGAGGCATCGCGCGCCGCAGGAACAGTTAATGGCAAAGTATTAGCAGTGATCGTCGGGTCAGGACGGATTATGCCGCCCTACGGCGACATCCAGAAAATACCGGATTTTTCCGCGTACGAGGAGCGGCTGTCTGACGAAGAGACAACGTGTTCGAAAATACTGGGTAACAATCACTTGCTTCGCACGATCGCCTGCCTAGATCCAGCGGCTCTCTGCCACGGAATAGAACTTTTTTAGTTCGCGGCCACTTATACCGAGTAACTGATTCTAGCCGTTAGGCACGGACTCAGATACGTCTGGACTGGCTGCGCCGGCAGGAACTGTCGGCGTCCGAGGCTGCCCTACGCCCGAATCTCCCACAAAAGGCGGACCCATTCCCAGAATAGCGTTGCCGTAGGTCAGCATGCAGGCGGCATAAGTGTTGTCGTACTGATTCTGAATTCTGCCCTGTACTCCTCCTTCCGATGACGCAGCCGCAACACCACCGCCCACCAGCAGGCCGCTGCCTGCGCCGATTCCTGCCCCTTCCCCCGCATAGGAGCCGGACCACGGATTGCCGACTGCCGATCCGATGGCGGCGCCGAGACCCGCCCCAATTACGATCGGAAGCAACGTGCCCAACACTGCCCGCCCGTTCGCCTTCGCCGCTTGCCCGTCGACAGCTTTGGTGGCCTGGTACTTGCAGAAGGCGGCCTCCTGAGTGAACCTCGATGCCTCTTTGCCGGGTGGAGGCATGACCGGGACCGTCGGCCCGTCTGGCGTCGAGACGCAGGCTGAAAGCAGGGCGGCAAACGTCAGGATTGGGAGGGCGCGATTTTTCATGGCCAATCGATCGCTGAAACGAAACTGGATGGCAAGCACTCGTTTACCGAAGCGCTTTTTCGCTCTTGCTTACCAGCGCCGGAGTTGATTACCCCTCGAGGCCGTCTGATCTACGAAAAATTCCAACTCGCCACCCTTGAGACTTTCGGAATCGACAAAATTCAATGCTTAACGGGCGAGCGGACGTTTTGAGTGCGAACGACAGGCGTGGTCCGGGCCCGCGGATGGAGATGAAGCATCAGTCGGCCTCTGTGCAAACGGACGCAAGCGAAGACCTGTAACGCAGTATAGCACACCTTGCGTTATGCCGATGACGTTTCACGACGCTGGTAGCGATGGCGCGTCCTTTCAGCCCTGAAAAATAGTGCGCCAGACAATTCCGGGGCCAATGTTTATGCCTGTGGACAAAAAAATGAGACCAACTCTTACGATTTATATTGAGAAAAGGAACTTTTCGCTCTTACTCGCTATAAGCTTATAAAACGCGTGCGCCCGGGAGCGAGCACTATGGTGAGTTGTAAGTTAAGGTTGGCGAATGTGCTCATGAGTATCATCGTGAAGCCATTTTCAGACAAAACGTCAATTCGAATGCAACGTCGGCTCCTGCAGATGAACGCCAAGACGACGTTACCGATAGGGATGACGCGCGAGGACAAACAGCTGGGAGGCACACCAGTTTCTATTTTTCGCCCGCCTCAAAGTCCGTCTGCGCGATGCATATTCTATATGCATGGTGGCGGGCATCTGGCCGGCAGCCCCGATACACACGCAAATTTTCTGACCCTTCTGGGCATGTCGACAGGCCTTGACGTCATCGCGACCGACCATCGATTGGCACCAGAGCATCCGTTTCCCGCGGGTCTCAACGACGTTACAGCTGCTTATGACACGCTCATTGAGACGGGTGTTCCAGCGGAAAATATCATCCTCATGGGAGAGAGCGCCGGTGGCAATTTTGTCTTTGCCCTTCTGCACGAACTCTGTTCTCGTGGAACGCCTCCTGGCCTGGCTATAGCACTTAGCCCCTGGACGGATCTAACGGCGAGCGGTCCCTCTTATCGCTATAATGCAAAAGCAGATCGTGTTCTGGTTCCTCGTGCCTTTAAAATTATGTCTGACGCTTATGCTCCACAACAAGATCTAAACAACCCATTGATATCCCCGGTTTTTGGGGATTTCACCGGAGCGCCACCGGTTCTCATTGAAGTTGCCAAAACAGAAATCCTTTTCAGTGATGCCGATCTTATGGCGCAGCGCTTGCGAACATTTGGCACCAATGTCGATCTGCACGTCTGGCCGGACGCGCTCCATACCTTTCAGGTTGTTTTGCCAAATCTAAAAGAAAGTCACGACGCTTTACAGAAGATAGTTGATTTTATCAAAGTAAATTCAAATCACGCTACGTCCTCAGAATATTTGAAAAATGATCCCGTTTTGTGAAACGCGATTGTGTCGCGTTTCATTACATCCTCAAGGCGAGGCACCCTCTCACGATGCATGACGCCTGATGCAAGACACGCTTACTCTGGCCAGCCACTGGACCATACTGCGCACCTTGCTGGGCGCACTGCCCGCTTAGTAACGGGAAGTCGGCCACAAGTCCGGGATATTCGCGTTCGTTCGGTCCATCCGGCAGCATCAGCGGCCAGCGCGTAACCATTTTCCTTTTACACTTGCGCAGGCGACTCAGATTAGCATTCACTCGCGCACAAGAGCCTGTTTGAACTGGATAGAAATGTCCGCCTTCGAAGATCCTCCATGTGGTGAGGCCTGTGAAGCCGGGAGGCAGGGCAGGGCTGAAGCTCTCGATGAACCGATCCATCGCCTCGGCTGGCGTGA
>NZ_JOPL01000135.1 GCF_002153745.1 Acetobacter sp. DsW_063
CGGACGCTCGGCCGGACGCAGGAAAATCGGCAGTGTGGCGGGTCCGTGATTTTATGAAAAACCTCGGCGTCTGGCGGGCCGTCGAGTTTTCCGTCGAGGACGGCGACCCTTTCTTCAACATCAACACCCTGCATGATCTGACCTTGGCCCGCACGCGCAGGCAAACCTTATGCATCGATACGAAAAACGTCCGGTCATGACGAATTCTTCCCAAAACTCTTACGATCCTGCGTTCTGGAGAAGCGTCGCCCGGCTGGGCGGCGACTCACACGACGCGCGCAGACTGGCGATAGCGGACGAGACGCCGCTCTCACTGATTTACAGCGGCGTCCCCTATTCGGTTATGATGGTGACGCCCAGCGACATCGAAGATTTCATTATCGGCTTCTCGCTGACCGAGGGATTGATTTCGGCGCCTGACGAGGTCGCTTCAATACAAATTCGCGACGGCGTAGACGGTCTTATCGCCGAAATCGCGACATCGGGCGCGGCGATGAAAACCGTGCTCGCGCGCCGCAGGAGCATGCCGGTTCGAAGCAGTTGCGGCGTCTGCGGCGCCGAAGATACGGACGCGCTCATGCGCCCACTGCGTCCCGTCACCTCTCCCGCACTGAGGGCTGCAGCAGTCGCACGGACGCTTACTGAGCTACGCGGCAGGCAGATTCTTAACAGAGACGTTCATATGCTGCACGCTGCGGCCTGGTCGACTCTCGATGGCGATATCGTTCTCGTGCGGGAGGACGTTGGAAGGCACAATGCGCTCGACAAGCTGATCGGGGCGATTTCGAGAAAAAATCTTGATATGTCAGATGGATTTTGCACGATAAGCAGCCGCTGCTCGTTCGATATGGTGCAGAAATCGGTCGCGGCAGGGATTGGCGCTCTGGTCGCCGTGTCCGCGCCAACGGAGCGAGCCGTGAAGCTGGCCGAGCAGGCCGGTCAAACGCTGGCGGCGCTGGCGCGCGGCGACGACGCGTGGGTGTTCACGTCGCCCGACAGGGAAGGCCCCGGCGTTTAAAGCGTCATCCGATCAGAGGGAAGCCTCTGGCCCGATCACGATGCTCGCCAGGACAACAAGCCGGAGCCTGGTCCCTGAACCGGCGCAAACAGTTAACGCTCCAATACGTCATTCGCTGTTGCAACCGGATAAAAATGTCCGCACAAGCCAAGCACTGGTCCGCGAATGGATCACGCCCTACAGCATCGGCGCGTCGGCGCCGGTCAATTCACGGCGAATGATCTTCATCGGCACCAACCCGGAAGATAACAACCCGTCATGAAACCTCTGCAAAGAGAATGAGGCCCCGTCTCGCTTCCGCATATCCTCACGCAGATGCAGGATCATCAGCTTTCCCAGCAGATACGAGTAATATCCGGGATCGGCCGTACCACGACGCGCTTCTTTGTACGCCATGACGGACGATTGATAACATTCGCGCTGCATCATTCCGGTCGCGTCCTTCAGGGACATTCCCTGCGTGTGCATGCCAAAAGCCGCAAGGAAACGGCAGTCGCGAAGAAGAGCGTCCTGCAACTGCGCCAGATGCAGTCTGGCGTCCTGAGCGTGGAAACCCTGCTCGACCATCATCTGCTCGGTGTAATGCGCCCATCCCTCTGTCGTGGAATAGGACTGTGCTCCCTTCCGCGTCAGGGTCCAGTCAGGGTTGGCGCGCAGGTACAGGCCCTGCACGAAATGCCCGGGCATCGCTTCATGAACCGTGATGTTCAGGAGCGAAGGCGTGTTGAAATCCTCCAGGGATTCCTCAGCCTTTTTCGCATCCAGCTTAGGATCGATGGGCGTCACGTAGTAAAACGATGTCGTCGCCTTCGTCTCGAAAGCGCCCGGCCAATCCGTCGCTGCGGTAATCAGGGAGCGTTGGAAGCTCGGCGTGTCCGTCACGACCGGCAAAGTGGCGTTGGGCAGCGTCACGATGCGATGCGTCGTCACGAAGCTCTGGGCGTCCTTCAACTGATCGCGCACCAGTTGGTTGAGCGCGTCAGCCGCGACGTGGTCCTTGCGGATTTCGACGAGCGCGTTTTTCGGGTGGGATGGATCGACCTCTCGTTCGGCCTGATGGAACGCGATCTGGTCGCGCTTCAGTTGCGCGCGGCCCGCAGCGATCACCGTATCGAGCGGAGCATCCACCATATCCGCCGCCAGCATCCCCTTCATCGTATCGGCGCCGAGCGCGAAACCGCCGGACGGCTCGATGTTTTCAAGCTTCGTTCCAAACGTATGCAGAGCGTCAAGCACGCTGGCGGTGCTGGCCCGTAGCTGCGCCTGCAACGCAGGGTCCTTCACCCCGGCGAAAGCCTCGGGCACGTTGTCTTTTACGAAAGACACGGCTCCGTCGAGATCTTCTTTGGAAATTTCGATGAAGATCGCTGGAACCTGCGTAAGCTGGCTTTCGCCTGTCGCCAGCATCGCAGGGATCAGCTTTTCCCGCGCTATGACGTTCTTCATACGCTCCGAAAGCGGCGCAAAGTCCCGATCAATCAGGCTGTAGAGCGCATTGGTGGCGAGCGAAATATAACTGTCAGGATTATGCGCGTAGGGCTGGATACGCTCGTTCGAGAGCAACTCGCCATTGATCTCGGCGACGAGGACGTCCCTGTCGTCCTGACGCCGTTGAGGCAGGCTGGAGACGTCAAGCGCGGTCAGCGCATCCTTTTCACGATGCAGGCGCGCCGTCTGCGCGACAGTCGCAGCGACGGAGACGTCGTCCAGTTCGCCATCGGCATTGTGGACGCCAAGCAGGGTCGAAGAAACCGGGCTCGCCGCCCACTCGGCGTCAAAATGCGCTTTCTCGATTGCATCGAGTGTGGACGAGGCCGGTGTCGCGGCATGAGCGGCTATACCGATCATTGAGACCGTCACGGCCAGAAAGATGCGCCTGACGGCGCGTGGTGCATGCGTGTTCATGGGGCGCACGATATCTGCGGCGCAACTCTGTGCAAAGCGTGCGCCAGGCTTCAGGAGGCGACGCACTCACCAATCGTCGCGCGCTTCGTATCTAAGTCACAACCGGCGAAATTTTTTATCTGCATACGAATGGTTGCAACCGGATGGAAATGACCGCGTCAATGCCGAATAGAAATGCCTTCTTTCGCGTGTCTGCCATGTTGTGAGGCCTGTGAAGCCGATAGGCGAAACAGGTCTCACAACACGGGCTCCAGGCTGACTAGGGGCTTACGAAAAGGAGATGGGCCGCTTTTGCCCTTCATCCCGGACATGCAAGTGGCTGTGACAATTGTATGAAAGCCGACATTGCTGAACGAACCACGATAGACAAAGCTTGGGATTTTCTGGTCGTTCTTATGCGCCTTGTTCAGCGGTAGGTTCTTAACCAATACCTTACACCCGATGCTCGACGAAATGGCTACGCATAGTAACTGCAACTCGGGGCCGTTAACCGAAGGGCACCTTACCTCCTCCGTTTCCGCAATCGGCCTAGTTGCATTGTGGTTATGAGTCTCAGATCTGGGTTCAGGACCTATTAATTTATTGAACTGAGCGAGAAGCTGTGATTCA
>NZ_JOPL01000136.1 GCF_002153745.1 Acetobacter sp. DsW_063
TGCGCCGCTTTCTCCTCCTGGAGCGGATTAACGCCGCCACGTAGCAATCCAGGGCATGAAACCCTCTCACTCTCTGCTCAAAGCGCAGAGTGAAAATCAGACCCACGAACCAGCAATCAATACACCAAAAAACTGAAATCAGGCAAAAAGGAGAGTCAATCAGCGGTTCTTCGAACCCTCCATGTGGCGGTCAGTAATATGTTTTAGAAAATTAACTAATCCCTCAAGAAAATTTATCTATTTTGAATCTCAATGTATCCTGTGACCGCTTTATTATATCTACACTTATGATTTTTCTCTATGAAGTATTTTGTGTTGCACAAAATAAGGGCGAAGATGCATCGTGGCAAATGCCTTTCAGACGGACGTCGATAATGCGCGCGGCGCCCTCCAACTCCCCGGCGAACGTGCGCCGGCAGCGGAGCGTGAGCATCGGAAGCTGCGTCTGGCCCAAGCGCTTCGCGTTTTCGGTCATCTAGGATTCGAACATGGTCTTGCAGGTCATTTTTCTGCAAGAGACCCCATCGACCCAACACTGTTCTGGATCAACCGTCTCGGAACACCATTTTTGAAGACACGTGTCTCCGATCTCGTTCTTGTCGATCGGCATGAAACGATCCACGCCGGCCGCGGGCCGATCAATCGCTCGGGCGTGCCGTATCACGATACGATTCAAGTGGCGCGCGAGGATATCGTCGGGATCGCCCACGCACATGCCTTCTGGGGAAAGACGTGGTCCGCTTTCCGGCGTCCTGTGACCAACCTGACAGCTGATGCGTCTTTCTTTTTGTCGGATCAATCTCTTTTTGACCCGTTGAGCGAAAATGATGGACAGGTTGGTCGGGATCAAAAAGCCATTGCCGCCGCGAAGGCGCTGGGGCGGCGGAATGTCCTGATATGGTTCAATCATGGTATCTGGACGGTTGGCAGGACAGTGGAGTCGGCGGCTTGGCGCTTTCTCGCTTTCGAGGATGCTGCTCATAGTCAGCTCGTCGCCGAAGCCGCGGGCGTGCTTCAGCCACCAGCAGATTCCGCTTTGGAGCCGGATCGCGAGCAGCGTGAAATTTTTGCACATTTTTCATTTCTGGCGCTGTGGGACCGCATTTCGGAGGATCACGAGGATGTGGAGGCATGATTCTGGAGTCCATTACACGGCGTTCCTGCGTCTCAATGCTGCTTCCGACGCTCGTGATTGGACAGCACGCCTTCGCCGATACCCCGGTCGACCTTCGCCAAGAACGTCTCGCGGTATGGCATTATAAGGGAGCTGTCGCAGATTTCTTCTCTGCGGCGGATATGGCGAAGCCCCCCTATACGGTTAGCCCCGTTGATGTCAGCGGCGGCAGTATGGTGATCAGCTGCTATAAGGCGGGTAGTCTCGATTACGCTTTTATGAGCCAGGTTCCAGCACTGTTTGCCGCCCAGGATGCGCTGTCCTTTAAACTGATCGCCGCAGTCAAAGGGGATCTGGAGCAGTCGGGTCTGCTTATTCCTGCCGGTTCGCCCATCCGTTCCGTCGCGGACCTGCGAGGACGGAGAATTGGTTACATACCCGCCACCTCGGATCATTACTATCTGCTGAAGATTCTGGGAGATCACGGTCTGGTCCTGTCGGACATCCAAGCCGCGCCCATGTCGGCCACTACCGCACGGGCAGCCTTTTCGGCGGGTTATCTTGATGGGCTAATTTCAGGAAATTATGTCGCCCAGCTTATGATCGAACAGACGAATGCGCGCTGGCTCGTCACGGATGCGAACAGTCAGGCGGGCTGGCTGTCCTATTTCGCAATTTCGGCGCGCATCGACGCCTTGGCCGATCCGCGCAAGAGGGCGGCCATCGGCGACTATCTAAAGCGGGAGCAGAAGATATGGGACTGGATCGGATCGAATCCTGATTACTATGTACGTGTCATGTCTCGACAGACGGGAATCTCCGAACAGATTTTCCAGAAAATGATCGTCGCCCGTCGGAGCCCGATACAAGTCGTTCCCGTTTCGGACCAGATTATCGAACAGCAGCAGGATGTTGCGGATACATTTCTGCGCGCAGGCTGTATCCCGCGGCGGGTTGATGCCGGCACCCTCTGGGATCGAACTTACTCGGATCTGATTCTCAGATGATAGAATCACGCGGGCATGATCCATCGTGATCGGGTTGGGTCCTCTGCATCTGAGGCCTTCCATCTGTTTCATCGCAAAATGGTGAGTGTACGATGACACGTCATCTTCGGCTGGGCGCGTTTCTCAACGGAAGTGGCCCGCAAGGCGGTATCTGGCGCAGCGCGTCAGCCGATCTCGACTACCTAGGCTCGTTTCAGTATTATATCGATATCGCGCGAAAGCTCGAAGAAGGGAAATTCGACATTCTCTTCATGAACGATACGGTCAGTTCCGGATCGTTCGACCGCGAGTTGCTGGAAAAGAACGTTGCCGCCTCGCGGTGGGACACACTTACCTTGCTCGCGGCCATGGCTGTGTCGACATCGCGTATTGGCCTCGTCGGTACGGCGAATACGACGTATAACGAGCCATTCACACTGGCACGCCGGCTCGAATCCCTTGACAGGCTCAGCGGCGGTCGGGCCGGATGGAACCTCGTGACATCCTTGCAGGGCGGACAGAATTTCAACCGCGATGATCATGTTGCCCATGATGTGCGGTATGACCGCGCAGAGGAGTTCGTCGATGTCCTGACGGGGCTTTTCGATACATGGGACGACGATGCTCGCCTGGGTGACAAGCTGTCCGGTCGTTGGCTGGATGCGGATCGCGTGCGCGAACTGAACCACAGGGGGAAATATTTCCAGGTGCGCGGCCCGCTCAACGCGCCGCGTCCTGTCCAAGGCTGGCCGGTCATCGCACAGGCCGGATCGTCCGGGTCAGGACGGAAGCTCGGCGCCCGGGTAGGCGAGGTGATCTTTACAGCGGCCACTACGATCGAGGAAGCGAAGGCATTCCGCGCCGAAATGCGCCGCCGGGCCGAACTGGATTTCGGTCGGAATCCCGACAGTCTTCTGGTGATGCCCGGTGTAGCCGTCACTGTCGCCCCGACGCGACAGGAGGCAGAAGAGAAATTCGACCACGTCCACGACCTGCAGGACCCGAAGCCCGCTCTGCGGTCTATTTCGCAATTCGTTGGATTGGGAATCGATTTATCCGATTTTCCTCTGGACGACGTCCCGGTTCTTCCCGACGTTTTGCCGGAGACCAACCAGCATAGAAGCCGCCAGAGGCTGGTCGCGGACCTGATTCGCAGGGAGCGGCCGACAGTCAGGCAACTGCTGCGGCTGCTCTCGCATGGCGGTCACCGAGTCCTCGTGGGTTCCACCTCAGACGTTGCCGATAATTTCGAGGAATGGTTTCGTGCCGGTGCGGCTGACGGCTTCAACATCATGACCGCGCAGACACCTGATGCGATCGGAGATTTTGTTGATCTGGTGGTCCCGGAACTGCAACGGAGGGGTCTCTTCAAGACTGCCTATACCGGGGCCACGCTGCGCGAAAGCCTCGGTCTGGCCCGGCCGGTGTCGCGCGCCCGCGCGGGTACGCCGCAATGAAGTGCACCGCGCCGCCTAGCGGCCAGCGGCACGGCCAGGCACGCATGCTGCGTCATGCGTGCCTGGCGGCCGCCCTGCTGCTGCCCGCCACCCCCGGCCCCGCGGCGCCGGGCCCGGCGCCACATGAAGGCGGGGTGCTGAAGGCCGCTCTCAGCGACGATCCCGTGTGCCTTGACCCGCAGCAGGCCGGCAACAACAGTTCGCTGAATGTTGGGCGCCAGATCACCGATTCGCTAACCGACCAGCGCCCCGATACTGGCGAGATCGTGCCCTGGATTGCCACCAGCTGGCAGGTCAGCGCCGACCGCCGCAGCTTCACCTTCCATCTGGGCGACCACGCCACCTTCAGCGACGGCGGCCCGGTGGACGCTGCCGCCGTAAAGGCAAATTTCGAAGGCATCCTGAAGCTGGGTGCCCGCGCGATCCTAGGTGCCGGCTATCTGGCCGGCCTGCGCGATATCCGGACCCCCGACAGCCGCACCGTAACGGTGACGTTCGACAGGCCGAACGCCCAGTTCCTCCAAGCCAGTTCGACCATGAGCTTGGGCCTGCTTTCCCCGGCTACCGAGGTTCGCAGCGCCGAGGACCGGTGCCAGGGCCGCCTGGCTGGTTCCGGCCCGTTCGTGGTCGCAGACTTTCAGCACAACCGCGCGGTCAGGCTGGCTCGGCGGGCCGACTATGCCTGGCCTTCCAGCTTGGCGCGTCACCCCGGGCCGGCATGGCTGGACGGCATCACCTATCTCGTGATCCCCGAGTCTGGGGTGCGGACGGGCAGCCTACTGTCGGGCCAGATCGACGCGGATCTGGGCGTCACCGCCCAAGATGAAACCCCGCTGCGCGCGGCGGGGCTGCCCCTGCTGGCGCGCGCCAATCCCGGGCTGGTCTACAGCCTGTTTCCCAACGAGGCCGATCCCCTGCTGCGCGAGCAGGCGGTGCGTGTGGCGCTGGACAAGGCCATCGACCGTGCCGAGCTGCAGGCCATTCTGTCGCGCTTTGAAGCGCCGGCAACGGCCGTGCTGGCGCGCACGACGCCGCTCTACACCTCCCATGCCGATCTGCTGGCCTACGATCCCGCCGGAAGCGCTCGCCTGCTGGACCAGGCCGGCTGGCGGACCGGCCCCGACGGCATCCGCCAGCGCGACGGGCGGCGCCTGACGATCCGCCTGTCCTACTGGCAGCGCGTTCCCTATC
This sequence comes from Acetobacter sp. DsW_063, assembly GCF_002153745.1. Lineage (GTDB taxonomy): Bacteria > Pseudomonadota > Alphaproteobacteria > Acetobacterales > Acetobacteraceae > Acetobacter. The sequence continues at coordinate 4,749 of NZ_JOPL01000136.1, forward strand.
TCGAACTGGTCCAGCAGCAGGCCAGACTTGCCGGCATCGACCTGTTGCTGGACCAGCAAACCATCAGCCAGATGACGGCGCAGCTCGAAAGCCGGAATTTCCAGTTGCGCTTTGCCAATCTCACCCGTGCCGATCCGGATATCCTGCGCGCCGTGTTCTCGGTCCATGGCCGCAACGCGGGCAATCGAGCCGCTGCGGCGCCGGTGGATGCCTTGGTGGACGATTCCCTTGCCGAAGCCGATCCGCAGCGGCGGCGGGATCTTGTCTCCCGTGCCGAGGCGCTGCTGATCGGGGAAGGGCACGTGATCCCCCTGGTGGAACTGACGACCGTGATCGGCACTACGAAGGCCGTGCACGATCTGTCCTTTGAAGCCTCGTCGCGGTTGCAATTCCACGATGCGTGGCTGGAGCGATAGGCCCGTGCTCCGCCGGGAGATGGTTCGCCGTGCGGGCGCGCTTGCCGTGCGGCTCGCCCAGTCCGTCGCCGTGCTGTGGGCGGCCTTCACGGTTGTGTTCCTGATCCTGCATGTGCTGCCTGGCGATCCGGTCAGCATTATGCTGAGCCAGAGCGAGGACGGCCTGTCGGCGGACCCTGCCCAGGTGGCGGCACTGCGCGCCCGCTATGGGCTGGACCGGCCGCTGCCCGTCCAATACGGGATCGCGCTGTACCGCGCCCTTCATCTCGATTTCGGCCAGTCGATCCAAACCGGGCAGCCGGTTTTGGCCACCCTGCGGGACGTGCTGCCGGGCACCGCTGCTCTGGCCTCGGTCGCCTTCGCCCTGGCGCTTCTGGTCGGCATCGCCTTGGCCGTGGCCACCCACCATGCGCCGGAAGGTGCCACGAAGGCCGCGCTGGCTGCGCTGCCCGCGCTGGGCACGGCGTTGCCCACCTTCTGGGTGGGGCTGCTGCTGCTGCAGGTCTTCTCCTTCCACTGGCCGCTGTTTCCCGCGATGGGTAACGATGGCTGGAGGGCCTTGGCGCTGCCCGCCGCGACTCTGGCGATTCCCACCTCGGCGCGCATCGCCCAGATCGCGGGGCGTACGCTGGCCGATGCGGCCGCCCAGCCCTTCGCCACTGCCGTCGCCGCCCGGGGCGTGGGCCGGGCGCGCCTGATGGCGGTCCATCTGCTGCCCAACGTGGCGATCTCGCTGGTCACCATGTCTGGCCTGATCGCCGGCAACCTGCTGGCCGGATCGGTTGTTACCGAAACCGTCTTCTCGCGCGACGGGATCGGCCGCTTGGCGCAGTTGGCGGTGCAGACCAAGGACATTCCGGTGGTGGAAGGCGTGGTGCTTCTGGCCGCTTCGCTGTTCGTCGCCATCAACCTGGCCGTCGACCTACTCTACCCGCTGCTAGATCCGCGCATCGGCAAATAAAGGACCAGCCCCGCGTCATGACAGATATCAACCCGTCCCCGACATGGGATGCCGCCCTCCGTTCCCCCCGGCCCGACTGGCTCGCGCTTCTGTGCGGCTTGGCGTTGGGGCTAGTCTTTCTATGGGCGGTCGTGCCGGGATGGTTCTCAGCGGCCGATCCGCTGCGCGGCATCCCCGCGGAGGCGCTGCGCCCACCCTCGGCCCAGCACTGGTTCGGCACCGATCACCTAGGACGCGATCTGTTCGCCCGCACGGTGTACGGCACCACCGTTTCGTTGCAAGCCTGCGGGCTGGCGGTGGCGGTGGCCTTGGCCGGCGGCGTGCCGATGGGGCTGGCCGCCGGTTTTGCCGGGGGCCGGGTAGATGCGCTGTTCATGCGAGCCGTCGACGTGGCCATGGCCATTCCAGCGCTGCTGCTGGCACTGGCCATCGTCACCGCGCTTGGCTTCGGCACGGTGCGGATCGCTATCGCGGTCGGCGTCTCCTCCATCTCTTCCTTCGCGCGGATCAGCCGGGGCGAGGCTGTGCGCCTGCGCCACGCCCTGTTCGTCGAAGCCGCCCGGGCATCGGGCGTGCGCACCCCCGCCATCATGCTGCGCCATGTGCTGCCGCATGCCGCCGGCCCCATCCTGGCCCTCGTCACCCTGGAATTCGGCACCGCCGTGCTGGCCGTCTCGGCTCTGAGCTTCCTGGGCTTCGGCGCACCGCCGCCACAGCCGGAATGGGGCCTGCTGATCGCCGAAGGCCGGAACTACATGGCCGTGGCCTGGTGGTATACCGCTCTGCCCGGCCTAGTGGTGGCCACGGTGGTGCTGGCCGCCAACCATTTGGCGCGCACTCTGCGTGCCCGCTCGGTGCTTGGCGGATGAACGCCCCGTCCCCCGTGCTCGCAGTCCAGGAGCTAGCCGTCACCTACCACCTTCCCGGCGAGCCGCCGGTGAATGCTGTCAGCGGCGTGAGCTTCAGCGTCCGCCCGGGGGAAATCTTGGCCATCGTCGGGGAATCCGGATCGGGTAAATCTAGTATCGTCTCCGCGCTGATCGGGCTGAAGGCTCCCAATGCGCGGATCGGTGGCCGCATCCTGCTGGAAGGCGAGGACATCGCCGCCGCCACCCCGCAACGCCTGCGCGCCCTGCGCGGCCGGCGCATCGGCTTCGTGCCCCAGGATGCCGGGCTGTCGCTCAGTCCGCTGCGGCGGATCGATGCGCAGATCGACGAGGCCCTGCGGGTGCACGGCATGCCCCGCCATGCAGCCCGCGCCCGCACGGCGGAGATCCTGGCGGATATCGGGCTGGGCGGTTCCGCCCGGATCGCGCGCGGCTATCCGCACGAACTATCGGGGGGCATGCGCCAGCGCGTACTGATCGGCATCGGCATCGCGAACGATCCCGCGCTTCTAGTGGCCGACGAGCCCACCAGCGGCCTGGACGTGACAGTGGCGCGCCGTATCCTAGATTATCTGGACGGAAAGATTCGCGAAAAAGGTATGGCGCTTGTGATCGTCACTCACGATCTGGGCATCGCCACGCGGCGAGCGGACCGGGTGCTGACGGTACAAGACGGGAAAATCGTCGAAACCGCCCCGGCCCTATCGATTCCGCCGCCGCGCAGTTCCCCCGCCGCGCCCGCACCTGCGCAACCTGGCGAGGCCGTTCTGATGGTCGCGCATCTGGTAAAGCATTTTCCCGGCCGTCGCGGGGAAGCCGCCCACGCGGCGGTCGACGACGTATCGTTCCACGTGCCGCGCCACGGCACGACAGGCCTGGTCGGCGAATCCGGATCGGGCAAGACTACGATCGCCCGCATCGTCCTGGGGCTGGAAACCCCGCAATCGGGCGCGGTGCACCTGAACGGCCACGACATTACGCATGCCACCGGCGAGGCCCGCCGCCTGTTGCGGCGGCGGATGCAGATCGTCTACCAGAATCCCTACGCTTCGCTGAATCCCCGCCTGTCGGTCGAGGATATCATCGACGAGCCGATGCGCGCCTTCCAGGTGGCGGACCCGGCAGCCCGGCGCCTCCGCGTGCGCGCCCTGCTCGATCGCGTCGGCCTGCCCCGACGCGCGGGGCAGCAGACGCCTTCCTTCCTGTCGGGCGGGCAGCGCCAGCGCGTCGCGATCGCCCGCGCGCTGGCTCTTGAACCGGAACTGGTGGTGCTGGACGAACCGACCTCGGCGCTGGACAGCGCCACGCAGGGGCAGATCCTGACCCTGCTGCGCGATCTGCAAGCCGGCGCTGGCACCAGCTATCTGTTCATTTCCCACGACCTTGGCCTGGTCAGGGAATTTTCCGATCATGTCGTGGTGCTGCGCCGCGGGCGCCTCGTGGAGCAGGGCGCGGTGCGACAGATTTTCGAATGCCCGGCCGAAGCGTACACGCGCGAACTGCTGAACGATTCATCGCTGCGCTGCTGGCATCTTTCGCCGCTGGGCAAGGCCTCCTGAATCGCATGTCACCTGTTTTATAAAATAAAGATATTTGTTTCGTAAAGTATTGGCATTTAAAATATTAAGTTTTTCTGAAATAATATTTAAGTAATATTTGTTATGTCTTAAAAATCATGCCCCCTAGAGAAAATCCATGCATCCCGTTAGATTCTACACCTACCTGCTGCTGTCCTCTCTGGGAGGCGTATCCTCCTTCAGGACCGCACTGGCACAAAGCACAACCCTGACCGCCGCCACCCAGCCCGCGTCCGCTGACGAACAGGTCATCGTCACCGGCACGCGCAGCACGAACCAGACCGCGCGCAGCAGCCTCAGCCCAGTATCGATCATCAGCGCGGCGCAACTTGCCACCACGGGCCAGGCCGATCTGCGCGATGCGCTGGCGCAGCTTACGCCGTCGATCTCGCTGCCGCCCTTCGGCTGGGGCGCCAGCGGCCCCCTGCTGTCGATCAGCATGCGCGGACTCAGTTCCAACCATGTCCTCGTGCTGGTCAACGGCAAGCGCCGCCATCAGACGGCGCAGATCAACACGACGATTTCCGGCGGACGCGGCCCCGATCCCGTCGATCTCGATCTGATCCCGGCCTCGGCGATCGATCATTTCGAAATCCTGTCGGACGGTGCCGCCGCGCAATATGGTTCGGACGCCATCGCCGGTGTGGTGAACATCATTCTCAAGAAAACGCAGAATACGCTGTCGCTTCAGGCGCTCAACGGTGGCTATTATCGCGGCGACGGCTTCACCACCAATGAATCCGCCAATTTCGGCGGCGCCATCGGCAGCCGCGGCTATTACAATGCCAGCGTCGAATTCAAGCATAACGACCGCACGGTCCGCGACGGGGCCGACAACCGATCGGGCATTCCGACCGCGCTGGGCCAGCCCGTCAGCCAGTCGATCGGCATCCAGCCCACCACGCGCGAACTGGTCAGCATCAATCTGGGCTATGACATCACCGACGATGTCTCGTTCTACGCCTTCGGCACCTACGGCCATTCCGACAGCCAGCAGGCCTATTACTACCGCCTGCCGCCCACCCCGGCGATCCTGGCCCCGAACGGCTACATTCCCTATGTCGCCTCGGCCCAGAACGACTATTCCTTCACCGCGGGCTTCAAGGGGCATGTCTTCCACGACTGGAACTGGGATGTCAGCTCCACCTACGGCGGCAACATCAATGATCAGAGCGCCTATAACATCTTCAATCCGGCGCTGTACACGGCAACGGGCTATACGCCCACCACCTTCGCCGTCGGATCGCAGTCCGACACGCAATGGACCACCAACGCCGATATCCGCCGCGATTTCGATACGAAAATCCTGCCCGCGCCGCTCAGCGTGGCCTTCGGCGCGGAATATCGCTACGAAACTTATACGCTTGGCGCGGGAGACTGGGCGGCGCGCTATGGCGGGGCGCTGTCCGGCGCGGCGGCGGTGCAGACGACGGATGCCAGCGCCCATGGCCGCGACGTCACGGCCGGCTATATCGATCTCGGCACCACCGTGCTGCCGAAATGGCGCATCGACCTGGCCGGCCGCTTCGAACATTACACCGATGCCGGCGATACCGAGACGGGCAAGATTTCCAGCCGCTACGACATCAACCGCTTCATCTCGCTGCGCGGCACCGTCAGCAACGGCTTCCGCGCCCCGACGCTGCAGGAAGAATATTACCAGGCGCAAAGCTACTCGCCTACCGGCAGCAGCGGCCAGGTTGCCGTCAGTTCCCCGGCGGCGCGCTATCTGGGCGCCAAGCCGCTGCGCCCGGAACGATCCACCAATTTCTCCGCCGGCTTCGTGTTGAATCCGCTGCGCAACCTGCATGTCAGCGTCGATGCCTATCAGATCACGCTGCGCAACCGGATCGTCAGCGGCGGCAGCTATACCGGCCAGCAGGCGATCTCGGCGCTGGAATTGAACGGCTATACTGTGGGCCCGGCCATCAGCCCCAGCGCCGTCAGCACCAGCTATTTCACCAACGGCGTCAACACGCGCACGCGCGGCGTGGATATTTCCGCGACGTACGATCTCGATCTGCGCCAGAACGGCCGGCTGGCGATCGATGTCGGGCTGAACCTGAACGAGACGGATATCCTCAAGGTCGGCAGGGATCTGAACAACAATCCGCTGCTCAATGCCCAGCAGCGGGCATGGCTGACATCCTATACCCCGCGCAACAAGCTGATCTTCGGCGGCCGCTGGACGACGGGCCGCTTTGATATCTCCGCACATGAAATCCGCTACGGTCACACCACGTCGCAACTGACCTACTATACCGGCCCCTATGCGTATTCGAACAGCGTGTTCAGGGAATTCACCGAAACGCCGAAATTCGAAACCAATCTGGAAGTCGGCTACAAGGCCACGTCCCGGCTTCACCTCGCCCTGGGCGCGAACAACCTGTTCAACGCGAAAATGCGCAAGCTACCGTACGCCAACCGCTATTTGGGCTCCACGCCCTACGACTACAACGTGGCGCAGATGAGCTGGAACGGCGGCTTCTATTATTTCCGCGCCAATTACAATCTGTAAGAGCGCGTCCCCATTTATGGCATAATCGTCGCAAAGAAAATGGAAAAAGATAATAATATGTTGCCAGGTCCAAGTCCAGCAGATGGAGGGTTCGGAAAACCCTTTGGTTTCGGCGTGCTGTCACATTAACTTCGGGGCTGTAGACTGCCCTGCATTAGCGCTCCCCCTGTCAGCTACAAACGTCACCGTTTTCCGCGTGAGCTG
>NZ_JOPL01000137.1 GCF_002153745.1 Acetobacter sp. DsW_063
GGTCGCTGACATCGATCTCCGAAAGCGGGATCTCGATGACGTTCATGCCGCGACCTCGTTTTGACGATGTGCAGCCGTCCGCAGCGCGGTAGGCGTTCTGTCGACAGTCATCGAAACCGGAGACCCATCGGAATGATACCGCTCAGGCCAAATTTTCTCGGGCGCCATCGCGAGAGCCTTTGCGATCTCACGCTCGATCGGCGCGGAATAGCCCGGTCGGCCGATCGCGTTGCTGACCGCGCGCTCATTGCGGCCGATCAGGATCGAAAATGCCGCCAGCGACCCGTGGCGAACGCGAAGCGCCGCCTTGATGTCCTCGGGATGCATCCCCTTGGGCTTTTGTGCCATACTAGCTCCCCTTAATCCGGGGCGGCCCCAACCGCCCCTTTTTCACCCACCGTCGCCGTGACTTTTCACGGCAACCCGTCTTCGTGAGGTGTTATCGTGAGAATACGTAATATCGGATTATTATCAAGTGATAATTCGGTTTGTCGGTTGTTGATTGTGGATATTCTGTGGATAACCGCGACATGATATTGATTTAAATACGAAAACATGCCCAAAAAATCCGAACTTCCGAATTTGTCGGAACGCGCATCAAACCGACAAATCGAATCAACTGTGATTCGGCTTCGGGAAGCCGTAAAGAAAACTGGCACTCAGAAAGACGTCGCGGCGCGAGCGGGCATTCCTGCGAGCTCGTTGACTGACTACCTCTCGGGCACAGAGTTGAAGCTCTCGGTGGCAGCAAAGCTCGCGGATGTTTGCGGAGTCAGTCTTGGGTGGCTGGTTTCTGGCGGCGAAGACGCGACTACGGCCGCATATGACGGACTGACTGACATCGATACCGCCCTTGGCTTGGGCGGAGAGGCTGTCGAGATACGCAATTACGACGTTTATTTGTCAGCTGGCGGCGGCGCAGATGGAAATCAGACGCCAACGTCGGAATTAATCACATTCCCGAAGAAAATGTTGCCGCCGTCCGTGCTCTCTAATCTTAAAGATGTTGTCACTGTTACTGTGCGCGGCGACAGCATGCAGCCAATAATAGAGGAAGGCGACCGGATTATTCTCAGGACAGACGTTGACTCTATTCGAAGCGGCTCAATCTATGCCATCCGCATAGATAACAGCCTCCTGGTCAAACGCCTGCACCTCAAGACCAACGGCAACGTCGAGGTGGTGAGCGATAACCCCGCCTACTCCCCCGAAGAGCTGGACGCCGCCCAGATCCGCCAGATGATCTCCGACGGCGGCTCCCCCACCAAAATCATAGGCCGCGTCGTCTGGCGCATGGGCGAGATGTGAACGATGAAATTCTGCATCCAACTGGCGTTAATTGGATTGATGACTAGCAGTATCGTTGTGCTCAATAGATCTTCCGCAGATACGATTAGCTATTCTGGTATCATTACAAATAAAAATAAATCATACGTTGATCAGGCTAGGTTTTATCTAGGTCACTGCTACAAATGGTCGTCAAGTAGCTGCCATTCAGAGCAGGATAGATTCATTAGGCAATACGTAAATGCCTTAGCTGGTGACTATAAGGCTCAAAAAGACGTCATATTTGAATTTCTTCTACCTGACGGGGATGACGGCCCCGTCAATACTAACCAAGTTCAGGCCTGCGCATGGAGCCAGGTCGTTTCCGCCAGCGGTTCGCCCTACATCACCTCTTGGGATCAGTCAGCGATGATCGCTGACTGTCATGGGCTTCGTCCGGCCGATCTCGCAGCTTCAGAAGCCAGGGCGCACGCCATTGCTCGCATCATAACAACTGAGCACGTTAAGCCAGTGGCCGTGCCTCAGATCGAGTATGATCCAGCAAGGGGGAAGAACGAGACTGAAGACGACCAGTAAGAACGCTCTAAGACCGCCCCAAACACACTCTCGTGGGCCGCTCTCCACTGTTCCATATCTTGTGTCCCGGCAGCCGTTTTTTCGGATTTTGTTCCAAACATGGCGAGACGGCTGAGCGGCTTGTGGAAAACTATCTTGCGCGCGAGCAACACGCGGCGGACGGCCAAATTTTGTCCCGTCACATCCCGGACGATCCCAGATAATCCCGGTTATCTACCGTCCAGAACCATATGTCCTCCGTCACTGATCCGCTTCATCTGGCTCCCAGACAGCAAAAACACATCGCTCAAAGAC
>NZ_JOPL01000138.1 GCF_002153745.1 Acetobacter sp. DsW_063
TATCCGTCTGATATCAGCGACGAAGAATGGTCTCTGACTGTTCCGTATTTTCTTCTGATGAAGGGGTGGATTCTAATCTGAAGTGCACCATTGGGGCTAGGGCCTGTTAGGTCTTGAGATGATCTGCCGTTGCTGCAACGCAGATAACAGCCATGAAGGAAGCTGCGGTTTTCTCGTAACGCGTCGCGATGGCGCGCCATTCCTTGGGTCTTGCCCAGAGGTTCTCGACCAGATGGCGATGTCGATAAGCCCATTTCGGACAGGCGACCGGGGGTTCATTGCTCTTGGGCGGGATGATTGGGCGTGAGCCCCTGTCCCATAGGGCTTCTCGAAACTGGTTCGAAGCATAGCCCCGATCACAGACCACGTAGCGCGGGGCGTGCGGCAATGCGTCAAGGAGGGCCATGGCTGAGGGGAGTTCATGGGCCTGACCTGGCGTCAGGGTGAAAGACAGGGCCTTTCCATGGCCATCCGCGGCTACGTAGACCTTGCTACCAAAACCTCCACGCGAGCGGCCAAGTGCTTCACGATCATTTCCACTTCCTCTGAATCCCCCTTTTTGGCCGCTCCTGCCGCCTTGTGGTGAGCCCGGATGTTCGTGCCATCGAGAAACACCATCCCCAGGGCAGGGCGCCTGTCTTTCACGCGTTCGAACAGCGTCTGCCAGACACCAGATTTTGCCCAGCGGATGAAGAGTTGGGCCGCAGTCCACCAAGGGCCGAGTTCCGCAGGAATGGATCGCCACTTTGTCCCATTCTGATGGCGCCAGAAAATCGCCGACATGGTCCGTCGCAGATCGCGAGGCGGGGTTTTGCCTTTCGGAAGAACCGCCTCGATCAGAGGTTCCCAGACCGACCACGCATCATCGGAAAAGA
>NZ_JOPL01000139.1 GCF_002153745.1 Acetobacter sp. DsW_063
AATCGCCAAAACCCAGAAATTACGGGCCAAGCGCATCAATCAACGGCTGTTCGATCCCTCCATTTGGGGTGTTCGAAAAACCCAATCATGACTTCTTCCACTGAAGCATGCCCAATAGGCTGTAATTTTAATCAGAACAAAACAAGAGTTTTTTAGAGCCCTCCAGATGAATTTCCTGCCTGGTTTCAAAAAATTCATACAGCTCTGGAGGGATTCACACGAATCACGACCCGAAATGCCAATGAAAATTCTATAATTGGCGTTTCGCTTTCATTGCGAACATTCACAACGAGTCCTGAGCCTAGAATTCGTAGCTGAGACGTGCGCGGATGCCGTTATCGATGGCTTTGACCCCATACTGGCCTACATAAGACAGACCAAAATCGATTCGGTCTGTCGCCTTCAAGCTAAAACCCGCATTGACAATGGCGGCATCAGCGGCAAGCGGAACGCCCGCGATGTCCATATCGCCGTTTCCTGCGGCCGCGAACATCTCGTGTGTCGTCGACGTCGTCAATCCAAATGCGTGTCGATACCCCATCATGACAACTGGAGAAATCAGCGCAGCGCCAGTCTTGAATGTAGAGGACGCGCGGAACCCAAACGTTGAGAAGGTGACGCCTGTATCGATCTTGCTTCCCTTTAACGCGTCGAGGCCACCATGTTCGGTGAAACTGTTGGCCATCATGTTGACGTAGGCGACGTTTGCGAACGGCTCGAACGCCACATGTCGACCGCGCATCTTGTAACCAACCTCCGCAAATGCCTGCGACGTTCCGCCCAGATAACTGCTCGTCAACTGATTTCCCTGATATCCTTGGAAGCTGACGGTTCGCCGGGTGCTCAGCATATTCCAAGTGTAGGACGCGCCGAGGTTCAGATACAGCTTCCCCCAGTGATTACCACCATAAATGCCAAGCGTCGCATTGTTGCTGTGGCCGGAGGAGGCTCTGCCACTGCTCGTAGTAAAGGTGGATCTGCCATATCCGACAAGAGCGCCAATACGCCCCGTCTCCCCGATGGGAGCGTCAACACCCATCACGAAACCCGCCGTGGTGTGATTCATCGTAGCGGCGTTTCCGTCGCCAAAATTCCGACCAAGGCTGCCGTATGCCTCGCCCCAGAACACAGGCCGGTCTGTATAGCATTTGCCGCTATCGGGCTTTCCGTGAGCGCTGGCCGTACGGATCGTACTGTCCACAAAAGTTCCATCGCAGTCGGCCGACGCCAGACGATCCAGAGCAGCTTCACGGATGAAAAAACTGTCTTCAATCATGGCGGTTCGCGCCGACGCGTGAATTTCGCCAGACAATGCGTCCAGTCCCTTCCGCACATCGGCGCCGTTCAGTTTTTCCATCGCCTGCGCTGCCGGATTGCTTGACGGCAGATAATCCATGCCGCCTCCGGTTTGCGCCTGATTACGCGTCCCGGCGGGTTGTGAGAAGCTCACGTCGTTCCTCTGTAAAAGAAGATCGACATCATTAGCGGAATAATACAGGCTTGGAGACAGGAACGTATAAGCGCTGGTCAGATTCGTAATCAGGGTGTCGTACCGACCATTGACGCCGTTAGTTGTGGAGACAAGAGTATAGACTTGCCCATATTGCAGGTTTCCGCCACTCGCGAGTGAAAAGTTGACAGTTCCTCCAGAAATGTTCGCAACACCAGCGACTTTCAAAAGATCGCTTTCCATCTGCTGATACGTTACGCCATTGATCGTCTGCGCCCCTCCGGTCGTCTGCGCCACGCCATCAGAATCCAGAACGGATCCTTTCGGCATGCTGAGATCGCCGTTCACCGTCAAAACGCCAATAGATCCCTGTCCGGCGGGCGCGATTATGCCGCCAGACGCAACCGACGCAGTTCCGACGGTCCCAATGCCCGACAAGGTCGCCCCGGCCTGCACCGTGACCGCAGAGGCTGCCAGAGAACCGTTCACCGCCAGATTGCCCGCATTGATCGATGTCGTTCCGGCGAAGCCAGAATCATCACGATCAATATAAACCCTGCCGTTACCCGACTTCGTGAACGAGCCATCGCCTGTCAGATCGTTGGAAAGTTCTCCATCGGAGTTCTGGTCCACGACCAAAGCGGCGGCGTTTGCGATCGCGCCCGAACCAAAGGAGCTGGTCGTGCCAACCAGCGTTCCCGCCTGAATTGAGGTTCCGCCCGTGTAGGCATTATTTGCGGTCAGGATGGTGGTTCCGGCGCCTTGTTGAACGAGGCTGCCCGTTCCGTCGATAACCTGAGACAGCGTCAGCATGTTGCTGTGGTTGACGTTGAGTGAGCCGTCATTGTGGATTGCGGAGC
>NZ_JOPL01000140.1 GCF_002153745.1 Acetobacter sp. DsW_063
CTCGACTGCCGCAGTTCGATCATCTGCCGAATTTTGAAAATTTGTAGAAGAGAACTGGTGCCGACACTCGGAAAGATCGGGGCTTTATCTAGTGCAGATGTATAACGATATCAATCACTTAACTTTACTTAAAAACACGCGAAATCCGTTGTTCTGACCCCTGTCTACACCAAGTTTACACCATGTCGTATGGCCCGTTCAGGAGGGCCAAATGGCGTCAATCGTGAAACGTGGTCAGTCATGGCGCGCAATGGTGGTCCGTAAGGGCAAGCGGGTCAACGCGACGTTCGATAGTCGAGCTGAGGCGGAGGAGTGGGCGATCCGAGCCGAAGCGGCCATCCTTGCCGGGCAGGCCCCTGCGAAGCTGGCTCCGGTTTCAGGCAAACAGACGGTGGCCGACATCATCGAACGGTATAGCCGTGAGGTATCGCCATCAAAGGGCGGCGTGCGTTGGGAAGTTATCCGCGCGGATGCTCTTCGCAGGATACCAGCTTTCAACGTCCCGCCGAGCGCCTTCGGTCCGCAGGAACTGGCGGCATGGCGAGACCAAAGGCTTACGTCCGTTGCAACGTCCACCGTCAACCGTGACCTCAACTTCATTTCGGCCGTGATCAATCACGCAATGAAGGAGTGGCGGGCGCCTTTCGCGGCGAACCCGGTGCATCTGATCCAGCGCCCAAAGAACCCTAGAGCAAGGAAGCGGCGTGTTTCGGCCGAGGAGCGTGCTGCGATCGCCGAGGCCCTCGGGTGGAATCGAGCTTCTCGCCCGCAGAACAGGATGGGATGGGTTGCAGTCGCGTTTTATCTTGCGCTCGAAACGGCAATGCGGAAGGGCGAAATCCTTTCGTTGCGCTGGCAGGCGATCAACCTGGAGAAACGATACGCTTACCTGCAGAAGACAAAGAACGGTGATGAGCGGTACGTGCCTCTTTCGTCAGAGGCGATCGCTCTGCTGCGCATCATAGGGCCGGGGAGGGGTGCTGAGCCGGTTATCCCCGTTGCGTCCGGGACACTGGATCAGTTCTTTCGCCGGGCGCGCGATGTTGCCGGGCTGCCGGATCTGCATTTCCATGATTCGCGTCGGGAGGCAACGACGCAGTTCAGCAAGAAGCTGTCTAATGTGCTGGAACTGGCGGCGGTGACGGGGCACCGGTCGCTCAATGTGTTGAAGGATTATTACAGGCCAGATCCGAGTGAACTGGCTAAGAAACTCGGATGATGGAATGGAAAAATTTCCACACGTCCCGACGGGTAATTCGCTGACTGACATCAGAAGGGGCGGGTCTGGACGAATGCGATCCGTTTTCGCACAATGGTCGTCGGCTGCCAGAAGCGAGATCTGCTGGCGCGGAGCTCAAGCATTGCTCCGATGCCTGGAGGGGGCGCAGGACGAATGACAGGCTGGTCCCGCAGACTAACGGTCACCATCGCAATAACGTTGGTTTGCTTCACTTCTGCCCTCAAGGCGAGGGCAGCTCCGTCCGATCGCATTATTCGTTTCACAATGAGCGATCCTGAGGAGCGGGGAAAGTCTGCGACCGTTCGTCTGGGCATACCTGAGGATTTGTTTGAACGTGGTAGCCTGCCGCCAGACGGTGGAACGGCTGATTCGACCCTTATAGAGGTAATTTGGCCTGATTGGACTGGAGACAAGAGCGATATCCACGATAATCGCTGGCTCCAGCTCCTGCTCGAACCCATCAGCCTTGGCGTCACCAGGACGCAGGTGGCGCAGTGGAATCTGCAGATGTATTTTCGGGGACATCCTGGCGACAAATTCGATAAGGCTGAGCTAAATCTGCAAACGCCTGCTTCGACATCTGATGGTCTCGATAATCCAGTCGGATTCGGTATCATGAAAGTCGAGAACAAGACGAATATCTTTCTCTTTAGGGATGAAGATGATTTCTTCATCAGCGGTGAAGGGAAGGATTTGGCGGTGATTCGATGCGACAGGCCCGGCCCTGCGTTCCCACAATGTCAGGAGCGGTTCCTTTACAAAGACATGTCTGTGCAGGTGGTCTATTCCCGTCAGCACGCGCACGAGTGGCACGCTGTCGAGACATCTGTGCGAAGCCATATAGATAGCTGGCGTGATGTATCGAGGAGCGGCATTTGAGCGCGGGCTCGAAGGGTCCGTCAGCGACTCTTGATGTCTTGGTTGGCGGGGGGACCTGCCATTCCCGGCGCGGCTTTCGAACGTCGGTTTTGTGCCAAACGCGGTCTATCGCGGTTCACCTAAAAACGTCGGCTTTCGGGCAATCGCTATCATCACTTAGATGTCTGACTTGACGGCGTAAGCGGTCATCAGCGCGAGAGGTTGGTGCTGGATCATCGGTTGTGAATTAAAGATCTCGCGTCTATCTGTGATCAGCAAAGCGAGAGCCTCTCGCTGAATCGTCCGCAATGCGTGAACCATCCTTCGACAAGCATTGCCGGCTAAGGCCAGCCAACGCCGCCGCCACTTTCCACCTGCATACCCAATCCCCAATGCAACCCTCCCGCCCGCGTGTGACTTCTATCTCCATCACCGCGAGAGGGAACCGACGCATGACCATTCAGGGATTGAACCGCTTCACAGGCCGCAAGGTGCTGGTCACGGGCGCCGCGTCGGGCATCGGCCGGGCGACGGCCCTACGGTTTTTGGAAGAGGGCGCCCAGGTCATCTTCGTCGACCGCGATCGCCAGAAGCTTGACGCTGTGATGAAGGGCCTCGACGCGAGCCGCGCGTTCGCGTCCCTGTCCGATATCTCGATACCATCTGAAGTCGCCGAGCTGCTGTCATTCACTAAGGCGAAGCTCGGCGGGCTGGACGTGCTGGTCAACAACGCTGGCGTGACCGCTCTGGGCACGGTGCTCGATTGCGACCTCGAAACGTGGGGCACGGTCTGTGCCACGATCCTGACCGGGACCATCAACGTCAGCCGAAGCTTTCTGCCCCTGCTGATCGAGAGCAGGGGCAACATCGTCAACACGGCCTCTGTCTCGGGCATGAGGGGGGACTGGAACACGGCCTATTACGACGCGGCGAAAGGCGGCGTGGTGAACCTTACCCGCGTCATGGCGATGGATCACGGCCACACGGGCGTCCGCGTGAACGCGATCTGTCCTTCGGTCACACGCACCGGCATGACTGCGGAGGCTGTGAAGGACGAGGCCTTCGTCAAAAGCGTCGAGGACCGCATACCGCTCCAGCGGCTCGGGCTGCCGGAGGATATGGCGGCCGCCATCACGTTCCTCGCCAGCGATGACGCCGCTTATATCACGGGGCTGATTATGCCTGTGGATGGCGGGGTGACGGCTTCGAACGGTCAGCCGCCGTTTCCGATGTCGTAGATGGGGGGGGAAGGGGAAGGTCTCCTAATGAAGGAAAGGGCAAGAAATCTGACATATGAGCCACAGATTCTAAGAGCCCTTTTGGAAATTCACGGATGAGCGTTTCGGCGTAGCATGAGGCTTCCCAATATCTGAGAAATTTTAGCTCGATCGGAGACGGAATACCGCAGGCGCTGGAAAAATAGCTATCCATCTAGAACCCTGATAGGGTCTTATCTATCCCGGTTCAGGGGTGCTGATATATCGCGAGTTGTCGAACGGATTTTTAAGTGCAGTTCAAAGATCTAAAAATTGATACCCCCGAGCAGTTGGCCATAGCGATGGGTTGGTCCAACGACCAGCTCACTACGCGTCAGATCAAGGCACCATCGGGAAGATCCATTTCGCTACAGAGCGCATGCCTTGATGGAGAAAGCGCTATTGTCTTTTCACATTTCGAGGGCCGTGCAACTCGCGAACACCTCAATACTGTGTCATTATATGGCTACCATGCTTGTTTGCCGTGGGGAGTCGTAAAGGATAACGAGGGCGTCCATATTCTAAGTACACGCTGGCTGCGCGATAGCGAATGGTACCGTCTGGATCCTATCGAAGTTACAGAGAAAAGTGGCGACAGCAATCTTCTTGAAGTATTCACACCAAACGCGTTACGCCAAGGCGAGCCGGCCCGACGGCTCTTGGAAATCGAACAGCCCACGTCTTTTCTCAAGGGTGTCGACGAAGCACTGGTGGAACGCCTCGATGCGTGGCGCGAAAAAGCTGTACGTTACTCCCGCGGAGCCGTGACGCGGATCGATGAACAGCTGCAAACACTTTACGCGCAGCTGTTTGTACTGCGCACCGTTGAAGATCGCGGCATGGATGACACCATTCCGCCTGTTCTTGAGGTTGCGGTCACTCCTGAAGTTTTTGACCAAAAGAAATGGGCGACAATTTTCCAGCGTGCTCAGCGATACATTGGTAGCGATCTTTTTTCCGAAGATGCTACCGACGGGATAGAACCATTTATTCTGAGCGGTGTGATCCGCGATCTTTATTTTCCAAGCCGCGTGCCTGGGCGGGACGTCCGCTATGACTTTTCATGGATCAGTGCAGATGTTCTAGGATCGGCCTACGAAAAATATCTTTCGACTATATTACAGCCTGCTCCATTACCAGATCAAAAAGAACTTTTCGTCCAACCTCAGCGCGGAGTGGAACGTCTAAGCGTTCGTAAGTCGGCTGGTGTATATTATACACCACGATTTCTTACAACGTATCTTGCGACTAGTTGCCTGGACAAAGCTTTCACTGATCGAAAACCTGGGACCATTCCCAAGATCATCGACTTTGCCTGCGGTTCAGGATCCTTCTTGGTGGCGGCCGTCGATAGACTCTTGGGCCATCTCAAACGACAGGATCCTCAAAGGACTTGGGCACGCGAGATTATCGAAGGCGGATACCTCGTCGGGATCGATATTGATGCGAAGGCAGTGACGGCTGCGCGGCTGCATCTTTGGCAGCGACTGATCGAGGAACCACACGCTCTTCCGCTCCCAAATCTTTCACGTGTCATCCGCCAAGCCGATGGCCTTGACGGCGAAACTTGGCAGGAACTGGATGGCGAATACGATGTCGTACTAGGTAATCCGCCTTTCCTAGCAACAACGTTGGTGACAAACCGCGATCGGCTGGAGACCACCTATACGACAGCGCGTGGACGATACGATTTTTCCTCACTCTTCGTGGAACGTAGTGTCCAGATCTTAACACCAGGCGGCGTGCTCGGCCTTGTTATTCCGAACCGCCTGTTTATCAATAAGAGTGCTGAGTCGCTCAGACAGGTTCTCACGACACAGTGTCACTTAGATGTGATCGTCGACTTCGGTTCTACAAAGCTTTTCGATGCAGATGCATACGTGGGATGCATTATTGCGCGGAAACCCACTGCGGTGACAAACCAGACTCCAGTGCGGGTTTTGAAGGTAAACTCACTAGAACCTGACTTCATGACTTCCGAGCTTCTTGAAGCAGAAGAGCATGACGTTGCTTTTCCAGGTGGGCAATTAGTATCTTATGATGCACGCCAACCGAGTGCTGAACCATGGCAATTGCTCTCAGTGCAGGAACAACAAACGCGGATTCTCATCGAAGAGGCTTCGTTCCGGCTGAACGAGATCGCAACTGTCGCGCAAGGTATCCGAACCGGTGCAAACGATATTTTCGTACTCGAAGTGATCGAGGACGATGGTTCATCGCTAGCCAAGGTGATCAATGGGTTGGGAGAGCAGTGGTTCATCGAACGCGATCTACTTGAACCACTCGTTTTTGGGGCAGAGTTGGTTCGTTTCAGTAATGTGCAGCCGTTACGCAAGCTTCTTTATCCCTATCGGAATGGCCGTGCGGTGTCCGAGATCGAACTCCGCCAACGCTACCCACGAGCCCAAGAATATTTCTGGGCTTACCGTGACGTTCTCTCGATCCGCTCTAGCCTTCGCGGTACGGGTTCGCAGCACTATGAGCTTATTCGCCCTCGCGACGAGAGTTGGCTTCGGCGCCCGAAACTTCTGATTCGAGATCTCGCACCAGCAACCGCCTTTGCTGCCGATGTGAAGGGGAATGCATTCCTAGTGGGCGGTACAGCGATTGTGCCGGCTGATCCCAACCACACTCTCCCTCTTCTAGCCTATCTTAATAGTCCCCTCGTTAGCCGTTTCGCTGAACGTCTAGCGCCCACTTTTCGAGGCGATTTCTTTAAGTTTGAGCCCGGCGTCCTTGGCAGACTGCCTGTTTTATCCGTAGTGTTAGAGGACGATAATGTGATGCAGGAGCTTGGGCAACTAGCACGGCAACGCATGAATTTAGAAGCATCCAGTGCGGCATCAGTTTCCATTGAACACACGATCAATGGTCTGATCGCCGATCTTGCCCATCGCGTCGGAATAGATCTTAACTGACATGGTGATGTTCACCGTAGAAGGCGCAGATATAGACCTTCCCCGCAATTTGGCGTTGATTGACACCAACATCTTAGTTGCGTTTGCAGATCCGACGGATGATCATCATTCGTATGCTCAGTTATTTATAAATGAACAAGAGGATTTCCAGCTTGCGGTAGCTCCACCGGTCATAGGAGAAGCTTGCAGTCTCCTGATTGGGAAGCGTAAACGGCGCGATCGAGCCGAATGGCTGCTGCAATGGCTACTCAGTCCAGGAAGTGGCATTCGGTTGCTTCCAGCGCCTCATGGATCAGCCGAGGATGTTATTCAGCGCTACTTAGGGGCTGACGTCGCGTGGATGAACCGTCACAAACTCGACTATGTAGATGCATATCTTATGCAGATGGCTCATCAGATTACTTCCAATTGCACGTTTCGACCTGATCTTGTCATAGTGACAAACGATCTATCTGATTTCATCCGATGCTATGGAAGCGGATACAAGTATCGGATACATGACATCTCTACGGGCGATACAATTGGCGAGTGATTGGCTGTGAAATTTATCACTGTTACGTATCCATCGATGCCCTTTGATTGGCAGCCTCAACAAGATCGTCGTGTGAGAACTACTCTATCCCAAAAGAAAAATCTTAGAGTAACATTTTGAAAATAATATGTCTGTTTTTGAAAAATAAGATTGCCTTCAGAAACGGTAGAGAAGGGGCGTGTGCTGCCTGTCTGCTTAATTCTTGAAGCCGACAGGCAGTTTAGCGAGGAAAGTGAAGTGTCGGTTTTTTGTCGGACCACTTCGAGGCTGCAGGCAATCCGAAATGGGATCGACGCAAGGCCGTGTCTGGTGATCAGGGCAGCTATTCGTAGAAGCTACTGGTATCTACCGAGAGTCGGATTGCCTCCGCGTCTATGTCGAGCGGCTTGCCTGCCGCCGCTATAACTCTTGCCTTGTAGGGGTAGCTGTCGTCTGAGCGCATGCCGATATCGTGCACGACATCTGAGTTTGAGCCATATTGCAGCTCCACTTCGACATCGCCGGTCACGCAGTACTCGATCTCGGCCGCATCCAGGCGCCGCACCTTAATCTCGTCGATTACGTGCCCATCGACGCGTGTATGCGTTGAGAGTTCGTCAAGTTCTTGGATTGTATCGAGGATCAGGCTTTCGAACACCGCATCCTGCAGTGAAGTGCTAACCGCATCCTTAATCGAATGACGCGCGTTGGCAGCATCTTCGAGCAGCGTGTGAATTTCGGTCAACACGTTGTAAAGCATCTCGCGCACCGCGCTACCCTTGTAGACCACCGTCTCGGCGCGTACGTGGGTTGCCTTGTGCAGCTTGTCCATCGCTGCAAGCAGCGGTTTCGCCATCGCGTCAGCATCAACCTTAATTTTCTCCTTCACAAAGTCGTTGGGAAGTCCAGCCTGGACAATATACCGCGCGCGTTGGCTTCGTGTGACGGTCTTGGTATCCGTAGCTTGTTTGAACCAGATGCAGCGCCGCACCTCGTCCTCGGGCGCTAGACTATGCAGCACATGAGTCGCCAACTCACGCAATGCGCTCGCCACAAGATTGCCGCGGATCGGGTTCGTTTTGTCGCGCCCGACCTTGATCGCGCCCTTGCAGATCTTTTCGAGGAACCGGTCGCGCGGGCCGTGTCCGATCAGATCGCGTCGTGCGGCCTCGACATCTTCCCACGCGACGCTATTTGCCATTCTATTCTCCCTTTGCCGCGATCTCTGCGCGTAGTTCGCATTGTAACATTTAAGTGGGGCATAGAGCGGGCGAGATTGCAATTTCAGCGTAAGCATCCGGGGAGTGCCGCGTGCGTGTTCAGGCGGCGTGAGTATG
>NZ_JOPL01000141.1 GCF_002153745.1 Acetobacter sp. DsW_063
TCGCCGCATCCTTCATCTTCTATCTCAAAAAATGAGTCCTGAGCCTAGGTGCCGCATAATCTAACCCCAAGGATGACATTGGCAACAGTTTTAAGTATAGGGGCTTTGTAGTGCACAACGGCTGGGATTTCATAAAATGAGCTCGGAATCTGGACGAAGAGCTGCAAATTTATCCGCATAAATATGTTCAAGTTCGTTGCATATTTTTTGAGTTGCACAGGCGTTACTATTTTTTAGTTCTATGCGCCGATTTATTCTGGCGTTATTTAATTCCGTATAGTCAGATACTGCGGAGCGTACGCGAAGTATCGCGTCCTCTTGATTTAGAGTTATAAAATCCACAAAACCCGCCGCATTTAAGATGGACGCTGATGTTCTGCTTGCCCATCTGTCGCCCGGCACAGTTAATACTGGGACACCTTGCCATAGGGCTTCTACTGTGGTCGTGCCACCACTGTAAGGTAAAGTATCCAATGCAATATCTATCTGTTCATAGGTTTTAAGATACGATTCGTGAGAACCCGACCCAAAAAGAGAAATTCTATTTTGATCGATACCATGTTTCGCAAAACGATGGATAATTTCCTTTCTGTTGCATTCTTTATCCAAGGTTTTTGTTCTTACAACCATACGCGATCCAGTTACGGACATCATAATGGACGCCCAGAACTTTATCGTTTCTTCCGTTATCTTGTAGCTTGAATTTAAGCTTCCAAATGTTATGTAGCCATTGTCTAAGCACGGGGAGTTTGTTACGGGAGTGGTATCATAAAAGAAATCGAATGGAAGGTAAGTCCCGTCTAATCGAATAAATTTTTCGGTGTAGAACTCCTGCTCATTAGAACGGATGGTTTGATTGTCGCCAATAATTCCATCGACATTAGGAAAACCAGTGGTCGCATACATTCCATTCCATACTAATTGGACTGGCGCGGATCTGTAGTTTAAAAGGGGCAACCTACGTTGGTGACTATACCCGTTTAAATCCACAAGAATATCGATTTTTTCTTCAAAAATAAGATTTGATAACTCAGCATTTGATAGGGATTCTACTCCCCATATCCGATCGTTCTCGTGATCAACATATCCATTTTGAAGGTCAGGAGGTGGCCCATCGGTTATAATATTTACGTCAAAACGGGAACGATTATGAGCGTTAATCACCCCCATGTACATTTTCATCCAGTTTTTATTAGAGAAATACGACCCATAATAGGCTAACCGGAGACGTTCATTCGAATTATTAAAGACGCGTCGTGGGATGATGTGTGGGGCTTGGCTCTCAGCCCAACGGCGTCGAATTTCGAGAACTCGTCCGTTATCGTAACCTATGTTACCTGGGGCTATAACGGCCAGGTTGTTGAGGGCCTTCAATTTATTGTCTTCATCCCCAAAACTTATTAGATACTCGTATTCAGTGGAAGCCTCGCGCACGTGACCCAAAAGATAGAGCGATCTCGCAAGGTTAAGGCGAGAAGAATGAGCATCAGATCGAATTTTTAATGCCTTGCGAAAAGCAATAACAGCCTCAGAAAAATACTCAAGTGAATATAAAGCATATCCAAGGCCATTCAATACGTCAAAATTATCTGGATAATCTTTCAGAATAATTTTATAAGCTTTAATTGCTGATCCATATTTTCCTGATGTTTGCAACGCGTCAGCTTTTTTTAATTTATTTGAGATCACTTACTTTCTCCACGTAAACGATAATTTTTCAAAGCTACCTATATTTCGTTGACATGGGAAGAAACTCTGCAGCGTGCGCCCTTGCCTCTTGATTCACGTCGCTACATGCAGGGAGAAGATATTGGCCAGATTCGCAACGCCATGGACGTGGAGGGATCGAAGAACCGTCAATTGATAAGCTTGGCCCATGATT
>NZ_JOPL01000142.1 GCF_002153745.1 Acetobacter sp. DsW_063
CAAAAAGCTGGGCACTTCGCTCCGTCATTCAAGGCATAACAGGCCCTAATCTCGAGGTGCTTTTGGATAAGGGGTCCGGAGATTGGCGCGAGAATATAGCTACCTGACGCTTGCGGATCGGCGGACGATCGCCCTTCTGAAGGATCAGAAACTCGGGGTGCGCGAGATCGCGCGGCGTCTGGGCCGTCACCACAGCACGATTTCACGAGAATTATGCCGCAATGCGCATCGCAGC
>NZ_JOPL01000013.1 GCF_002153745.1 Acetobacter sp. DsW_063
AATTACGGGCCAAGCGCATCAATCAACGGCTCTTCGATCCCTCCAAGTATACTATTTTATGCAATCATAACCTCGCGTAGATGAGTTGAATTCACTGTCGACGTCGTGACTGAAACGATCGAGCCGTTGACCAGTCCGCAATCGTGTCAGGTATAAAATTGTGAAAATCGTCACTTTGCGTGCCTCGACCGTTCGTTTTTTTAGTTACGGGTTGGCCGCTGCCGTTGGTCTCGCTTTCGCGCTCCACTGTTTGCCTTTACGTGTAATCACTGGGAAGCTGCCCGCTGGATTGATCGGCGTCCCCGATCAATATTTGAACGACCCATCATTGTTGCGAGCACGAGCGGCCACATTCGACGATCTGCAACATATGACAGGGTTACTTTATTTTCTGCAGCAGCCATGGAGGTGGTCGCTTCTGGAAGCGCCAAAACTGGCGAACGGCGTTTCAATATCACTGACCGACAGCAATCCCCTCGTCGCAATTATTTTCAAAACGCTTCATCCGCTCACGCCGTGGATGGAACAATCGCTTGGTCCATATCTGGCGCTCTCTTACCTGATGCAGCCGATCGCAGCTGTCTTCGCTCTGCGCGGCACAGGCTGCCGCGACATCGGCTCGGCCGTGGCGATCGCATTACTATCCGTCGGCATACCTCATATTGTCGCTGAGCCGGCCGAACAGGCGCTCACAGGTCATTTCGTCGTTTTAACGGCGTTCGGGCTTTACTTTCGTCTTGTCCGCCACAGCCAGACCCCGCTTCGGCTTCTGGTGGCGTTGTCCATATTGTCGATCGCCTGCTTGCTTATCCATCCTTACCTGATGCTGATGGTGCTCGCAGTCTTCGGCGCCGGAGTGTTGACGCCGCTTCTGCGAGGACAGTGGCCCACAGCCGCCGCGTCAGGCTGCGCCCTAGGCGTGACGCTACTTGCGATCCGTCTGTTGGCTCGCATGATCGGTCTGGACGCGGTTCAACCTAACCACGTCGCACTGTATCCCCTTTTGCTGCGCGATTTTCTCGGACCCATCGTTCGCCTTGTTCCGCAGTGGACGTGGATTCCCGACTCACTACCCGGCGTCGACGCCGGTGTCGCCTATGCAGGCGCCGGGCTTATCGTGATGCCGGCAGTTCTGCTCTTGTTCGCTCAAGTACGATCGCAGTTGATCGCAGCGATCCGGAACCATGGCGGCTTGTTTCTCGCGGTTCTCGCACTGGCTCTTGGTGCAACTCAAGGCCACGTGATCGCCAACTGGCTGCGTTACTTTTCGCTTGTCCACGTCGCTGACACGATTGATCAATTCAGGGTCAGTCTACGATTGATCTGGCCAGTTCTGGATCTCGCAATGATTGCCTGTGTACGCTTTGCGGTCTTCACTCGGTGGCGGCCATGGCTGCTGGCTTTTGGCGTAACCGTGCAACTTCTTGACACCGAGCGGCTGCGTGCGGACGCACGTCTGGCGTTAAGCTGGGAAGCAACGCCTTTTACGACGGAACAGGCTCGCTTTGACGCCCGTCTGGACGGCGCGACTGCATTGCAACTGGAGCCAATGCTCGCCTGTGAACCACAACTCGTGTGGCGCTATGCGCAATTGGCTTACCTTGCCGCCCGGCACAATATAGCTGTTAATGACGCTTATTTCTCTCGCCAGCCGAGGGCCGTATCGTGCCCTGAGCAGCGTGCGCCGGACAACCTCAACGATCCAACAGTAACGCGCAACAATGGCGTCGTCACGGTGATCGACGGCGCCGCGTTCTAAAGTCAAGGAACCGCTTTCCTATCGTCAGAGGTTAACGGGAAGCTCATCATCATTGACGTCTGAAAGCCAAGCGCGCCTGCAACATCAGGGAAATTCCCCGCGCACCTTAATCTGATGAGCGCCACTCGTTGTCGATAGATGTTCTGCGAGTTCGAAATATTTCTCAAAAATCAGCGACGATCAGGGCGCCACAGGGGAGGTAAGTTATTCATTTTTCGGCAGGCGAACCTCGCGAACGGAGCAACCCTGCACGTTGTTCGAAGCGCTGTTGCGTATCAGGATATCACGAGGGATGCTCTTAAACAGGTCGTGCGCGATGTTCGGAGCATAGAGCCAGACGACAAGGTCTATGCGAGCTATTACGCCGATAACATGGATTGGATGGCCAATCGCGGATTTACCTTGGCTCAGGCCTATCCAAGGACTGGCGACGCTCGACACCGATATCCTGCAACAACAGGTGCAGTTCGTCACAGGACAGACCGTCCCTACAAACGACGTGTGGATCAGCAGTGTCGAGCAACAGATTGGCGCGCGTCAAGCGACGTTCTGGGGCGCGGTCCAGACCCTGACCCAAAGCGACGCCGCCCGTACCCAGATAAAGGGCGTCTACGCCGACTGGGGCCAACTCCCGCCGAGCGACGCCGAACTGCAGACGGCGGGCGCGGCGTTATACAATCTCTCGCGGGGCTGGCAGGTCGTTCAGGGACAGAATGTAACCGAATGGGCGAACGAAGCCGCCGCCTGGCGCGCTCCACGGGAGATCTGCTGGTTCTCGTCGACCGCGAGCGCAAGCTCAAGCGCTGAGCGAGAGCCTTGGCGAGGCAGCCATCCAGACGTGTGACGCGCCCCTCAGCGCCTCGCGTCGCAGCCGGATCTCGATCATGTTGGGGACAAGAGCGTGAAACGGTTTCAGCGCCGCCAGACACCCTGTCCTAGCCTGAGGCCAGACGTCGCTAGCGTGAGCAGCGAGTGGACGTCACCGCCTGCAAGCGAAGCGGATCAGGCACCGTATAGGATCAGTCCGGAGTGAGTTCGGAAACTTCTGACAGGGAAAAAGACCGAAAGGCCAATTTCAAAAATTTTCAGAAATAATCTGGCGCACCCGAAAGGACTCGAACCTCTAACCCCCAGATTCGTAGTCTGGTGCTCTATCCAATTGAGCTACGGGTGCGGACGAGGGGCTATGTAGCCGAGAGGATTCGTCTCTGCAACCCCCTATTTCACGCCTCAGACATAAATCTCTATGCGAGACCCTCTTGAACACTCGAAGGAGAAAACTCTCATGGTCTGATTGGAAAGTTCATGATCACCCATGCACGGCTACATGACCGGGCTAGCGCCAGAATTAGCAACACGAACCAAAATATCGGCGTCTCTACAGACACGCCCCAGAAATGTCGGTCTCGCGCCTCACCAACCTGCTCGTTCGAACCTCAGCAAGCAAGATAGACCGCCGGAGACGCGAAGTGAGTTCTCCTGCGTCGGTCAGCTTGCCGCACCCGTGAAGGCAAAAAAAAACCGGCTTCAGACGAAGCCGGTTTTACGCATAATCCGCCTGGACTGAGGCGAATTAGAAGCCTTCGCGCTCGAGACGCTTACGCTCCATCTTGCGAGCGCGACGCACGGCCTCGGCCGCTTCACGCGCACGGCGCTCAGACGGCTTCTCGTAATGACGACGAAGCTTCATCTCGCGGAAAATACCTTCGCGCTGCATTTTCTTTTTGAGCGCCTTGAGAGCCTGGTCGACATTGTTGTCGCGAACGAGAACCTGCACTGCGTGGTCTACTCCTGATCGAACCTGGTGACCGTGACGGCGCGCCGGATTCTTGCCGATTGGTAAGGACGAAAGCGGCGACCTGAGACGCCCTTACGTCGAAGAGGGCCGCTGCTTAGCACGGCCGAACAGGAAAAGACAACTCGATTCCGCTGAACACGTTTTCCTGAACGGCGCATCGGGCTATCGTTCGTGCAGTCTGCAGGGGTGATCTTTGTCTTATGGCGTTACTCAAGATAGCACGCATGGGGCACCCTGTGCTTCTCGCCACGGCCCAGATCGTCGACGCGATTGACGACCCTGCCGTGCAGAGCCTTATCGACGATATGATCGAGACGATGTTCGATGCGGCTGGCGCTGGATTGGCGGCTCCGCAAGTGCATGTTTCCAAAAGAATAATCGTATATCGCACACCACGTGGCCGCGTCGAGGAAGAGAGCGATCAGGACGACAGCGTCAAGGTGCTGGTGAATCCGGTGTTAAAGCCTTCAGGCGTCGAGACGACGCTGCGCCTCGAGGGCTGCCTGTCTATTCCGGGCCTGCGTGGTTGGGTGCCGCGCTACACGCGGGTCTTCTATGAGGGATATGACCGACGGGGCGAACGAGTCGCCGGCGAAGTCGGCGGATTTCAGGCGAATGTGCTGCAACACGAGGTCGATCACCTTGATGGCGTTCTGTACCCAATGCGCATGACCGATCTGCGTCTCTTCGGCTTTGACACTGAAGCCGAGCGCCATCTCCAGCTCGACCAGATTCAGGGCGACCGTTCGTGATCGGGCTGGCGACACGCCTCGCCGTCCCCCGAGCGATCGAATGCAGCGAGGAACGCGACTCGGCGCTGAAAGCGTTCGCCAACGAGGCCGGGCAGGCAGGCTGGTCGATAGCAACCCTTCAGAGAGCGGCCGGCCCCGACGCCGACCTTCTGTTTCCGGGCGGACTGCGCGAGGTCACTGAAGCCTGGGGCGATCTGGCGGATCGGTGGATGCTCGCCGCTATGGCGGGGTCTGAAGCAGAGGAACCCCGCCTGAGCCGACGCGTACGACGCGCCGTGCTGGAGCGGCTGGATGCGTTGACGCCTTACAAGGCGGCAGAGCGCCGCGCAGTGGCGTTTCTGGCGCGCCCATGCGGACAGGCCGCAGCTGCGCGGATCGCGATGCGGACAGTGAATGCGATCTGGGAAGCCGCAGGCGACGGAGCCTCAGGCTTCACCTGGGCGACAAAGCGCGTGTCCCTGTCGGCCGTATATGGCCCTACGTTCGCAACGTGGCTTGCGAGCGATGATCGAGGAAAAGTTGAGCGCATCCTTGACGCCGGACTTGAACGTACGCGGCGTATTGGCGCCTGTCGGCAAAAACTCTCTACGCGCTTTCGTCCAGGCGTCGGCTGAACCATGGCGATCGAGCAGCGCAAGACATCGACTGACGCTGAGGATGCGCCCGGCGACGGCGTACTTTTTTTACGCGAGCAGCAGCTCAGGCTCGCGCAGGAATTGTTGATCCTGACGGCGCGCGACATGGGCGAGGCCATAGCCCCGGTGCTTGAAGAACTGAAACTTGGCGGCGCGCAGCATAGAGCCCTGCAGATGCTCGCGCTTCACCCCGGAATGACCGTCGGCTCCCTGCAAGACGCCCTGGGGGTCACGAAACAGAGTCTTGCGCGAACGCTGTCGGAATTACAGGATCGGGGGATGGTGACGGCGTGCGCCGGGACGCAGGATCGTCGCTGCCGGTTTCTGGAGTTGACTGCGACAGGAAAAGCTGCCGAAGCACGGCTATTCGGTGTGCAGCGGGAGCGTCTTGTCGCCGCTTATCGTGACGCAGGCGGCCCAGCCGTTGCGGGATTCCGCCATGTGCTCAGAGGGTTGCTGACGCCTGAGAGCAAGGCGCTTCTGGGAGGTTCTCCCCAGACGAGAGAGCCTATGAAAGGAAGATCTCGCGATGGCAAGTGAGCAGGCTGGAGATAGGAGCGTCCTCAACGAACGGCCCGCGCCTTTTCAGGTGGCGCGCGACGAAAGCGTGTCGGGCGCCCACGTGCTGGTGGTGGACGACGACCCTCGCCTGCGGCGGCTGTTACAGCGTTATCTGGTCGAACACGGTTTTCGCGTCACCGCTTCGGCGTCGGCGCTTGAGGCGCGGCAGGCACTGGGGTTCATGCTGCCTGACGCCATCGTGCTCGACGTAACCATGCCGGGGGAAACGGGACTCGAATTGACACGCGCACTGCGGACGCAGGGACTGGACATCCCGATCCTGCTTCTGACGGCGCGTGGCGAACCCGAGGACCGGATCACTGGTCTTGAAGCCGGAGCTGATGATTATCTTGGCAAGCCGTTTGAACCGCGCGAATTGCTGCTGCGCCTGAAAGCGCATCTGCGGCGACTGACGCCCTCGGCGCCTGCGGATAACCTGCGTGTCGTGCGGTTGGGCATGGTCGAATTCGACCCGGCGCGCGGCGTGCTGACGGGCGAAAATGGCCCGGTGCATCTGACTGGCGGCGAGGCCGCGCTTCTCGCAGCGCTCTCGCGCCGCCCGAACGAGGTGCTGTCGCGCGAGGAAATCGCCGTTGCCCTGGACATGACGGAAATCGGCGAGCGCGCTGTCGACGTGCAGGTGACGAGGCTGCGGCGCAGGATCGAGCCGGACCCGCGAGAGCCACGTTATCTGCACACCATTCGGGGCAAGGGATACGTTTTGAAGCCGGGCTTCTAGGACGTTTCCACCCCACCCACATAACGCCCGGTCCAGAGCCGACCATTCGGATATCGAGGCCGCCATGTCTTTTTGCGATAGACGCCCTTGGTCTGCCGGAGCTGTTTGATAGGACGAAAAGCAAAGGCTTCTTCTCATGGCAGCCCATCGATCAGACTCCTGCCTTCGGCCCAAAGTATAGACTGTCCTGACGACTAAGCAGCTCTTGCCCGACGACATTCGGAGCGCCCGAGCGGCCGTGGACCCATTGACGACCGGTTCCTATTGGAGGCGACGATTTTCGGCATGTTACGATGGCGCGGCATGTGGAGCGAAGAGCGCGTCGACAGATCGGTACGCCGTGTGCTGCCTCGTTCGTTTCTCGCCCGTTCACTACTGATTCTATTGCTCCCGCTACTGGTGACGCAGGGCATCGCTCTCGAACTTTTCTACGGGAACTACCTGCGCGTCGTCTCGCGCCGCTTTTCGGACAGCGTTGCCTCCGAGATCGCGTTGTCTCTCGATTTGATGGAGCGTTATCACGCACGCGGCGATCGGGCCTGGCTGATCACAACAGCGCGCAATCGCACGCAATTGGCGATGACTTGGCGACCAGGGCAACGGTTGACGCGGTTCGGATCGACGCACGTCCTCGGGCCCATGGACGATGATCTCGTTCGCGCCATGCAGGAGATCGTCGCCTATCCATTTTTTATCGACTGGCTGCGCGACGAACATACGGTGTTCATCGATATTCAGGTCCCGGACGGCGTAATCTCGGTGGAGGCGCCGCGCAAACGCCTTGATGTCGGACAAATATGGCTGTTCGTGCTGTGGGCGCTTAGCGGTTCGATTTTGCTATTCGGCATCGCGGCCCTGTTCATGCGAAATCAGGTTCGGGCGATACGTCGGCTGGCGAAGGCCGCCGAACAGTTTGGCCTTGGGCGCGATCCGGGACCGATTCGCCCTGAAGGAGCGCAGGAAGTTCGCAAGGCCGCAGTTGCGTTCAACCGCATGCAAGATCGCATTCTTCGCTTCGTGTCACAGCGCACCGCCGTGCTTGCCGGAGTGTCGCATGACCTGCGCACCCCACTTACGCGCATGCGGCTATCCCTGGCGATGTTGCCGCATACAGGTTCTCTGGACGCCACCGACCTCCGCGAAGATATCGCAGACATGGTCGCCGACGTCGCGGAAATGGAGCGCATGATCGAAAGCTACCTCTCATTTGCGCGCGGAGAGGGTGCGGAGAATCCCGTCACAATGGATCTGGCCGCGTTACTCGACGATGTGGCCGCATCGGCGCGGCGGGCTGGCGTTGCGTTGCATGCTGTGGATTGCAGCCCCGGCATTACGCTGCAGGCGCGTCCGGATGCGATGCGCCGGATGCTCAGCAATCTCGCAGAGAATGCACGCAGACACGGCGCAGGTGTTTGGCTCTCCGGTCGCGGGGAACGAAACACGGCGGTAATCGAGGTTGACGACGATGGCCCCGGCATACCGGCAGACCGTCGGGAAGATGTGTTCCGCGCGTTCAGCAGCGGTACGGGGGGCGGTGGAACCGGGCTCGGCCTCACTATCGTGCGCGATATCGCGCGGGCGCACGGAGGAGAAATCCGGCTGGAGAGCAGCCGGATGGGCGGCCTCAATGTAAAGATCACACTTCCACGGTGACTCTGGGATTCTCGTAGTCAGACCCAGAGTCGACAAGTTAAATCTGGATCAAGGCAAGCTGTTGCCGGTGCCGCCGTGACCAGGACCGTTGTTACTGCCCATGGGGCCAGTCGATCCGCCGAAGGTGCTGCCCATGCCAGACATCGGGTTGTAACGTCCGACGTTGCCCAGGATCTGCTGCATGACGTTGATCTTGGTGCCAGGCGTCGGCGTGACTGCGCCAACCATGCCAACCTTCTTGGCGTCCTTCAGATCCAGCGTCCTCAAGGAACGCAGGGTGCCTGCCGGATCGAAATTAAGCACGACGACCTGCTGCTTGGTGATGCGCGGAAAGCTCGCCGGCTCAGGTATGGTCATCATGGATATGTAAATCCATGTATTGTCGTCGAAGGTCGCTTTCGTCGTCGGGGATCCCAACAGATCAATCGCATCCGCGCGGTTACTGACGCCCGGCTTGAGCTGGGTGTAGTCGTCGGCCTCGATGAGCGAGCCACGCGGCATCGGGGGCGATTGAAAGAACGAGCAGGCCGAAAGCAGGCAAGCGGAGCCGACCAGAACCAGCATCGGAGCCAGCGCGGCGCGGCCGCGGCGCGGTCGGAGGCCAGTCGGAGGGGACAAGGGCGTTTCGCATGCTGGCATCGAGAGGTCTGCTATCCTTCGCAGGCGCTGCGATCCTATTAACGCCACGTGCCGGGCGTCGATCGGAAATCGCGGGACTTGATTGTCCGGTGCCTGATAGCATGCTTTCTGTCAATCATGTCGGACGGCGACGCCATAGACGCCGGGCACGTTGGGGACTGCAGAATATGGCCGATCATGAATCTCTCGAATTTTCCCGCCCGATCCTGGTGCGGTCGTTGCGCAGCAGCCAGTCGGGTGCTCCGCGGGAAGTCTCGATAGAAGCGAATGAAATCGAGAGAAACGCCATGGCTCGGCGCCTAGGGCTGCCTGCGATTGCGAGCTTTTCATGTCGCTACCGATTGAACGCGGAAGCCCGAGGGCGAGTTCTCGCCGAAGCCACGCTCACCACACGTCTGACGCAAATCTGCGTCGTCACGCTGGAACCGTTCGAGGACGCACTGGTCGAGCGTTTCGCTGTCAGATTCGTTCCTGAGACTGACATGCGCGAGGACGATCTCAGCGACGTCGACTCCATCGATGAGACACCTTACGCGGGCGACAACATCGACATTGGAGAGGCGGCGACCGAGCAGTTGGGCCTGATTCTCGATCCCTACCCGCGTCGGCCAGGGGTCGAAATTCCGGCGGAATGGCGTGGGGACGAGGGCGGAGCGGGCAATAGCGACGAGCGAGAGAACGACGGCCCGACGCGTCGTCCCTTCGCGGCGTTGGAGCAGTTGAAGCGTCGTCAAAAATAAATCGGACGCGGGGATCCTTAATCGGACAGACCGTTGGGTTCTTGCGAAACCGCCGCCCGTCTGGTAGAGGCCCCCGCTCAATTGATGTTTTTGTCCGGCTTCGCGCTATGCGGCTCCGGGCTGATTCCAGTTTGGAGGGGCTCGGACCCATGGCTGTACCTAAAAGAAAAACTTCCCCCTCACGTCGCGGCATGCGTCGCAGCCATGAGGCTCTGCGCGTCGAATCCAGCGCTGAATGCGGAAACTGCGGCGAATTGAAGCGTCCGCACCACATCTGCAGCCACTGCGGACACTACGATGGCCGTGAAGTCATCGCCGCCGGCAAGGCGCTTAAGGTCGCGGTTCGCGCCTGAAAAACGGCCGCCGGGGAGACTATTGTCGCTTTGATGCGGCGGCTGCCAGCTTGGATCGGATTGGCGGAAACCGTTCATGAGCATGACTGATAGCTCCAACGTGCTGTCCGGGACGCCCGAGGAGCCCTACGCACTGGCGATTGACGCCATGGGCGGCGACGGTGGCCCTGAGGTCGTTATCGCGGGTCTCGCGGTGGCGGCCGATCGTCATCCGGGCGCACGGGTTCTTCTGATCGGCGATGAGGCCCGTCTGAAGGCGATCCTGCCGAAGCACCCGAAAGCTGCGGCGATCTGCACGATCCGCCATGCCGCCTCCTCAATTGCGATGGACATGAAGCCCACGGCGGCGTTGCGGGTTCGCGACTCGTCGATGCGGCTCTCCATGGACGCAGTTGCGAATGGCGATGCGCGCGGCGTGGTCTCCGCGGGCAACAGCGGGGCCATGCTGGCCCTCGCCAAGATTATCGTCAAAACCCTTCCAGGGATTTCACGCCCCGCGATGGCGGCGATCAACCCGACCATGAAGGGTGACGCCGTGATGCTGGACCTTGGGGCCAACGTCACGTGCGACTGGCGCAATCTTGTCGAATTCGCTGTCATGGGCTGCGCCTTCGCCAAGGCCGTCCTTGGCCTCCCCGCGCCCACTATCGGGCTCCTCAACGTCGGGTCCGAAGAACTCAAGGGCGATGAGAAATTGCGGCAGGCGGCGGAAGCTCTGCGTGACAGCCCTCTTGCCTCGCAGTTTTACGGCTTCGTCGAAGGCCACGACATTACGGCGGGCACGACCGACGTCGTCGTGACCGACGGATTTACCGGCAATGTCGCGCTGAAGACCGGCGAAGGGACAATGAAGCTGGCGTCAGGCCTGTTCAAACAGGTCTTCACCAGCAGTCTGCTGGGACGAATCGGGTATCTTCTGGTTCGCCCCTCCCTGGAGCGCATGCGCGACTGGCTGGATCCCCGGCGCTACAACGGGGCCGTGTTCGTCGGCCTGAACGGCGTGGTAGTCAAATCACACGGAGGCACGGACGCCGAGGGCTTCGCGTCGGCATTCGATGTGGCTATGGATATGGTCACGCATGGCTTCAACGAAAGCATCCGCGACGGCCTGCTGCATATGCCGTCCCTGACGGGCGGAAAGTCCGCGGCCGGGCAGGAGCGTGAGGACGCGGTGCTGTCAACCTGAAGCGGCGTCGAATCTGCGTTCGTAGTGCGGGGCCGTTTTCGTGCTTTGAGAGTAAATAGATATGACGACTCGCTCCGCTATGGTTGGTTTTGGCGGGTACCTGCCTGAACGCGTAGTGACGAATGACGAGCTGTCCGAACGGTTCGACACGTCTGATGAGTGGATTCGCGCACGTACTGGCATCCGCCAGCGTCACATTGCTGGCGAGCAAGATACGGCGGTCAGCATGGCGACTCGGGCGGCCGAAAGGGCGTTGGAGTTTGCCGGCATCGCGCCCAAGGACGTTGACGCGGTAATCGTGGCTACAGCCACTCCAGACCAAGCCTTTCCATCCACGGCGGTCCGCGTTTTACACCAGCTTGGCGTCACACACGGCTTCGGGTTCGACGTTTCAGCGGCGTGTTGTGGCTTCATATACGCTCTGTCGTCTGCGGATGCGTTTATCAGATCCGGGCAGGCCCGCACGATTCTGGTCATCGGCAGCGAGGTTTACTCGCGGATTCTCGACTGGTCCGATCGTGGAACCGCCGTGCTTTTTGGCGATGGCGCGGGCGCTGTAGTACTGCGCGCGACTGACGGCGACGGATCGACCGGACTGATCGGCACCCACCTGCACGCCGACGGCTCTACGGGCGATCTGCTTTATGTGGACGGCGCCGTTGGACGTCGCGAGCATCCGGGTCACTTACGCATGAGCGGGCGGGATGTATTTCGTCACGCTGTGGCCAAGCTGTCCTCATCGGTTGACGAGGCTCTTGATGCTGCGGGGCTGACCTACGCGGACGTTTCCTGGCTGGTGCCGCACCAAGCCAATATCCGCATTATCGAGGCTGTCGCGCGCAAGCTTCAGATGCCGATCGAACGCGTGGTGGTGACGGTCGAACGTCATGCGAATACCTCTGCGGCGTCGATCCCTCTTGCTCTTGATGAAGCCGTGCGAGATGGGCGGATTCAACGTGGCGATCTCGTTTTGATGGAAGCGCTGGGCGGCGGCCTGACCTGGGGTTCTGCGCTCGCTCGAATGTAGAGCGCTGCACACGTTGCGTGTCCCGATTGACGAGGGATCATGGCGTGTTACCCTCGCTCCATGAGCACTGTTACGCGCGCAAGTTTGGTGGAACAGATTTACACGCAGGTCGGGCTGTCGCGAAGCGACTCGACCGCCCTGCTTGAAGCTGTTCTGGAAACGATGGGACAGACGCTTGAGACGGGCGAGACCGTCAAAATCAGCGGCTTTGGAACATTCATGGTGCGCAAAAAGGGGCGTCGCAGCGGGCGCAATCCCAAGACAGGCGTCGAAATCCCAATCCTTCCGCGCTCCGTGATCGTTTTCCGGCCGAGCCAGATACTCCGCGCCAAGGCGAATGGGCAGGAGCTCACAACTGAAACCGACGCGGATTTGGACGAATGACCAGCGCAACGGCTGGATCAGCTGACTTCAGTGAAGACTTGCCGCCGTCTGCGGATCAGGCGCATGAAGACGGGGACCTGAAAGGGCGAAAAGGACCGCTGGCGTTCAGAACGATCAGCGAGGTCGCCGACGAGTTGAACGTTCCTCAGCATGTGCTGCGCTTCTGGGAGGCGCGCTTTGAACAGGTAAAGCCGCTCAAGCGCGGCGGGGGGCGACGTTATTATC
The DNA here is from genome assembly GCF_002153745.1 of Acetobacter sp. DsW_063. Lineage (GTDB taxonomy): Bacteria > Pseudomonadota > Alphaproteobacteria > Acetobacterales > Acetobacteraceae > Acetobacter. Next base: position 12,452 of record NZ_JOPL01000013.1, read on the forward strand.
GCCCGGAGGATGTCGAACTCCTCAAGCGCATTTCTACGCTTCTATACGTTCAGGGATACACCATTCGTGGCGTCCAACGCGTTTTGCGCGGACAGGAGAGCGAACACTCCGACGATCCGGATGTAGTAGCCAGCCAGCCTGATACGTCCCGCACATCCAGTCCTGCGGATCACGATATGGCTCCGGATAGTGAAAGCGCCGTGGCACCCGCTGATCTGAACTCCATCCCAACCGTTACTGCCCCGCCCCCTCGTATCGACGCCAATCGCCTTCGAGAGGAACTGTCGGAGATATTGGTGGAACTGGAGGCTTTACGCCACTATCTGGGGTAGGCGGTAAATCGCAACGCTACAGCTGCTGTGCCGAACGCGCGGGCTTGCGGCGTTCTCAACGCCCTGCTAAACAGCCTCACCGATATGACGGGCAGTAGCGCAGCCTGGTAGCGCATCAGTCTGGGGGACTGGGGGTCGTGGGTTCGAATCCCGCCTGCCCGATATCGAGAATCTCTCCCCTACCTATCAAATATTTGGCTGAAATCTCGCCATTACGCGGCCGATAATCGTCAGGTCACGCGCCTCCCCAGCACGCACCCAGGCCACCTGCTCTACAGGCACGTCGAACGACGGGTAACGGGCATTGTCGCTTGTTACTGTGAAGGTTTCTCGGTCCTTGATCGTTAACCTCTTGACGATGAACATACCGTGGAAATTCATCACATATATCGCTTGGGCCAAGGCGTCGGGAGTGTAATCCACGAGGAGTGTGTCCCCAGGATTGATAGACGGCTGCATGCTGTCCCCTTGGACGCGGACCAGAAATAAATCCTTTTTCCAAGTCCCGAAAACGCCCGCAAGAAAATGGCGAGGCAATTCGTATTCGTCATATCCTTCCCACTCATCAGGGGTAATGCCCCTTCCAGCCGACGGCTCGGCATGAAAAAATTTCAACGCCACCGAATCGGGTTTCTGCCCCGTCAACTCGAGCCCGTCATTCGTCATCGCTCCATCGCCCGACGCTAGCCACGACAGTGACACCCCGCATGCGCGAGCGAGCGTAACCATCGCATCCGCCTTCATGTCGCGGCCTGCCAGATAATTGCTTAATGTACTAAAGGGCACGCCAGAACGCTCGGCCACCTTTGTATTGCCGCCGCCGAACCTTATCGCCGCCTTCAGGCGATCAGCGCGCGCCGTGATGGTGTCCGATCCGACGGAAAGCTTCGACTCTCTCAACAAACCATCTCCCCAAACATGCGGCCGGGACTCTGGCATAATTTTCCACGCGCGAATAGAAAATACCCATATGAGATTTTGTTTCCCATTTGGGTATTTTATGCTACACCAACAGGCGCGCAGTCCGAAAGCAACTTACACGCGCCACATGACGGACTGTGGCGAAGATTGTCGTTTGGTGAATAGTTGGGGACATGTAATATACTCTTAGATACACGACAAAAGGGACATGCATTACCTAGTAATGCAAGATAAAATCCAAAGTTCGGAAAATATATATGAGCGTCTCTTGTACTCGCGATTACGCGCGCCATCGGCGACTCAATACAGCTTCACGTAACTTGCATAGAGCAAAGATAAACGGCCGGATCTCCACGGCTGAAAATGCACACGTCAAACATTCTTTTGCGGTTTAGAGTATGGCACGAAAATTTGACGATTCAGAAAGAGAGCGCTGCGTTCTGGCCCTTCCAGGCTGTCATCATGAACGCTTATCCGTCCGACAAACAGCACGACGCCTTGGCGTAAGCAGAAGTTATATTCACAGATTATCTGTTGAACTTGGATTATCTCAAGGGGCCATGAAAAACGTCTCGGAACGCCGCAAAGTGCACGGTTGGGAACCCTTGGCTGCAGGAAACTCCATTTCGTGCGGCGCCATCCAAATGAAAAGTTTTGTTTCTACTCGTCAAGACCGCTCGTTGTCTTCGTTTTTTATCCGGAAGGAGTTGTAGCCATGAGTAAAATCAGTCGTGGAGACATCATAGCTTTTCGTAAAAAATTCGCCGTAGTTATTTTTGTTTTGTCGAATGGTGAACTTATTTGCTCGCCCCTTGAAATTGAACCCGCATATGATCATCGTGCTTTTATTTTTTTGACGCCGGAAATGTTACATCTGGAAGAAGACATTCATTTAGAAACACCGGCTATCCTGTGCGTCTTGGGACGAACTACGCGACACCCAGATATGGCCATTTGCGGAATGATAGAATCGAATGTTTTGGACCAAATCGAATTCATCGCGGCGATGGAAATTCGTGCGCGAAAGGCCGAAGATTTTGGGCACTCAAGCAGCGCCAGCGCGATCGCTCTACCCGCAGGCGCGCTGATGAGTTCCTCATCGGTCTGGAATGGACGCCGCACCCCCAATCGTCGTCTTGGCGGCTAAATGCGTAGACAGCGCAGATTCATGACGCAGGACGAGTTTAGCCAATTGTGCGACTGCGTCGCTAAAAATGGAAATACTTCACACTGCATACGTCTCATCGGGCGTTCTTTGGACGATCTTTATCGCTTCCTCAAACACCACGCAGACGAGCGGCCACGCCTCACACTGGCGCTCTCCGTGTTTCACGATGACCTCATTGCAACTGTAAGAGATTTTGCTATATCGGGCATCCCGGGAATTCGACGCGGAGAAAAAGGGGCAATCATCCTGGGGGATGATGGAGAGCCTGTTATAGACCGCTCTCCCAACCCACAATTGCTGGCAGCCGTTCTCAGAGAAAGTTCCGCCCGTCTCACCCGTTCTGAACAACGTGACCGAGAAAACAGCGTCACCGCTGGCTCAGAAGATGCGGCGAGTTCGATCATGCAGGCAATCAATTCGGATCCATCGCCTGTGATGCTCGCAGTTGGCAAGATCTGCGACTAGATGGCCTTCCAGCGCGCGCTGACACGCCCTCAAATGACCATTTACAACGCCGGGTGGGACAACAATTCACGATTCCGGGTCGCTGTCTGTGGACGTCGTTTCGGGAAAACGTATCTAGCTGCCGAGGAGATTCGTCGAGCCGTACGTATCGCGATAACTCGCGGTATACCGCCAGAAAACGAAATATGGTATGGTGCTCCCACCTACAAGCAAGCCAAGAGGATATTTTGGCCCAGATTGAAGCGATTCATTCCTGCCCAATGGCTGCTCACGAGTCCAAACGAAAGCGAACTGACTATACGGTGCAAACCTTATGGCCACACAGTTCGCATCGTTGGCCTCGACAATTACGACACGCTCCGAGGGACAGGCCTATTTTTTTTTCTGGGTGACGAGTGGGCGGACGTAGCTGATGCGGTATGGCCAGAAATACTGCGTCCCATGCTGGCGACAACGCAAGGACATGCATTGTTTCTTGGCACTCCGAAAGGATATGGGAATTTTTACGACTTCTACATGAAGGGACAACCTGGCGAAACTAAGCACGCAGGTTGGTGGTCTTGCCTTTATACAACCATGGACGGTGGCAACGTCCCTGCTCATGAAATAAACGGAGCTCGCGATACCCTTGACTCTCGGCAGTATCGCCAAGAATACGAAGCTTCGTTCGAGAATTTCTCGGGACGTTGTCTCTACTCTTTTTCGAGATCCGAATCTGTGAAAAAAGTAGCTTACGATCCGAACTCAACACTACATATTGGGCTGGACTTCAACATAAACCCCATGTCGGCGACTGTTTGGCAGGAAAATCTGGATGCTGGCGGGCAAATTATAACGTGCCAGGTGGACGAGTTGGTTCTCTCCACTTCAAACACCTCGGAAATGGGCAACGAAATAAGGCGGCGATATGGACGTTTCGAAAATGACTTCTCTTCTTCGTCGCGCGTAGCTTTATCACATATCACGATATATCCGGACCCAGCCGGTCAGGCGCGTCGAACTTCTTCGGGCGGGCATACCGATATATCTATTCTACGCGATTTCGGCTTCCAAATTTTCATAATGAATCGAGCGCCACCTGTCAGAGACAGGTTAAATTTTACAAATGCGATGTTTCAAAACTCACTCGGGATTCGAAAGGCATTCGTATCTTCGCATTGCTCAAAGAGTATAGAATCCTACGAACGTTACTCATATAAAAGCGGATCGAGCGAACCGGAGAAGACAGGAGGATTCGATCATCTTGTCGATGCCACCGGGTATTATTTCGTTGCACGTTTTGGACATGATAAATTTTCTACAATTAAAACAAGCATTTTAAATCGCTGATTTTTATATCAAAATAATATCAATGCCGCGCTTTCTGACAAATAAAACTTCTTGTATTTTACATATTTCAAAGGAGAAGTGATGGATTGGTCTGAATTAAAAAAAGGCATGATGTTCTCAAATCGATTATCTGCTCGGGCCCGGGAACTTCTTGCGCTTAGTCGTGTTCTGGACGGAACTCTATACGATCACATTCCTCACCCGTTTTTCAAAAGTTGTGGAGCAGATGGATCTTACATCCCCATCAATCGGAGGCGACCATCAGTCCGCACGCATCTGTGTAACGTCGTTGTCGAGGATTCAACATCCCTGCTTTTTAATGCTTCACATTGGCCACTCGTCACCGCCCGTTTCGACGACGGGAGCGACGACCCCGTCCGTGAACAGAAGCTTCATTCAATCATTTTCGATAGCGGTATTCCATCTTTGATGGAGCAAGCCGCGATTATAGGATCGGTGGGCTCCGTAGCAATATTGGTGCAAGTTATAGACAACGAACTCGCTATAGAAATAAAAAGAACATGTTATCTAGAACCAACATTTTCCATATCAGAACCCAGTCGACTTGTGATGGTTCGGGAACAATATGTTGTTGATGCGGACTCGCTCAACAGATCGAACATTGGCTACTTCGAACCAGGAAACTACTGGTTTATCCGAGATTTCACCGAGAAGGAGACAATCTGGTACCAACCCGTACCCGTCACAGACGGTTTTCCTGGGGAGGAAAATCTGATCAGGGATCAAGATCGCTCTACGACCCATAGCTTGGGTGTAACGCCGATCATATGGATAAAGAATTTACCCGCAATTGATCCCACAGCTCCCGATGGCAAAAGCACCTTCTCTGCCGGGATCGACGCGATGATAGACGCTGACTATCTACTCTCCCAAACGGTTCGCGGTTTGCGCTACTCGGCGGACCCTACAATGGTACTCTCCGGTGACGAATACCAAATGTCAGGCGGTATTTCCGCGTCGCTCCCCAAGGACCCATCTTACGCGATATCCGTACCAGCGGGCGGCGACGCGAAACTTCTCGAGATTAACGGTACTGGAGCAACTGCGTCGCTGAGTATGTGGGAAGCGCTTCGCTCCCTGGCGTTGGAAGCTATGCACGGCAACCGTGCGCAAGGTGATCGCGTAAGCGCGGCACAGTCCGGGCGCGCCATGGAGTTAATGTGCCTGGGATTGACGTGGCTGACCGGCCGTCTTCGACGATCTTACGGCGAATCAGGCTTGCTCTCCCTCCTCAGGTTAATTTGCAAGATTACCGAATCAATACCAGACGTGAAAATATCAGGAAAATCCTACGGTCCAATAAATTCCAAGAATTTATCTCTGATATGGCCTCCGTGGTTTGAACCGACTTTTGGAGACATGCAAACTATGGCCCATGCAGTGCAAGCCGCCAGGACCGCGAACGCTGTTTCGATGGACACCGCCGTAAAGATGATGAGACCGGCGACCAGAGTCCCACACATTCATGAGGAGCGTGAGAAAATCATGAGCGATCTCGCGGAGCATGATCAACGCTTAAAAGCCCTCAAAGCCGCGGTCGAGGATCGCGATACCTCGGAGATATAAATGAGTTCTGACAAACACAGCTCATCCTTGGGCAACGAAAACGCCGGTCGTGACGTTTCACAGGGACCTCAGTCAGCTGCCGACAGCGTTGCAAACGCCTTTTCGGGACAGCTTGCGCAGGTGCAGGCCGATCTTGCGGAAGCGCGGGCGCGTTCAGTCGCACTCGAAGCCGAGCTCACGAATGCTCATGCCGAAGCACAGGCCAGTGCGGACGCTCGCGTAGCAGAAATCTCCCTGATGAAGCGTAACGCCGCAATTCGTGAGGCAGCAATTGGTGTAGGCTTTGTCGACATGGATTGCCTACCGCTTCTCGACACATCGCGAGTTTCCATATCTGAAGACGGGTCAATAGTCGGCGTCGACGACGCGTTTTCCGCTCTGAAATCGAATAAACCGTTTCTATTTTCCTGTAAGGACGGCGAAAACAGAAAGACAAGCGCCGCACGTCCGGCAGTCGCTCCAAGAGAGAGAACCCCGGTCTTTTCCTCGGTCCGCGACATGACCGACGCCGAGTACCGTGCGTCCTTGAAGAGAGTTGCGCCGTCATACGCTCGGCGATCAAATTAAGTAGGGAAGATTTAAATTGGCGATTGATAATTTTCCGGCACAATTACAGCCCATCATCCAACAGGGCTATCTGGCGCGCGAATTCACTGCAGGGCTCCAGTCTCGAATTGCCTTTCGCGCAATTGCCGACCGAGAAATTTTTCCTAACCGAATTGGCGAAAGCATCACGAAAACACGCAAGGGCCTCAAGGCCCCAGTGACCACGCCAATGAATCCGTCTCAGAACACCAACTTCGATAACGGATTGACTCCATCAAGCTGGTCTGTCGAACAATATACGCTATCGATTAACCAGTATGGAGACACGATCGACCTCAATGTGGTCAGCGAAGGCGTAGGAATTGCCGATCAATTTCTCGCAAATGCCAATACGAACGGCATCCAGGCTCTTCAGTCTCTTGATCGTATTGCTCGCAATACCTTGTTCGGCGGTGGAATCGGGGGGGTAGGCGGATACATTGGTGGCAACACGCGTGTGACCACCGCCCTCAGCGCTGCAGGCGCCGACGTGGCCGTGGACGATATACGTGGCTTTCTGTCGCTCCTGAACTCCTCTGGACAGGTTGTGTCGGTGGCGCAGTCGTCGGGAATGACCGTAACAATCGGCAGCAACGCGTATACCCTGATCGCCGCCACGGCGGACGCAGTCAATGTCTCGACAGCGCCGTTGGGAAAGTCTGGCACATTGACTTTTTCCACATCCGTAGCCGTCAGCGACGCGGTTGCCGGCAGTCCTGTGGTCGCCTCCACTGCGCCATTGGTGCTTCGCCCAAATAATCGTCTAACGACAGCCCAGCTAGTCGCCCCCACCGGCAATTACGGGTCCAGCACGTATGTTCCAGGCGATACTCTCGGCATTCAGACCGTTCTTGCGGCGGTGGCCGCTTTGCGCATGAACAATGTTCCGACAATCGACGGAGCATATCACTGCTATCTCGACGATCAGCAGATGCTTGGACTATTTCGCGATGGAGATTTCAAATACCTATACAGAGGGGCATACGGCAGTGATACTTATCGCGCCGGATCCGTCGTTGAGTTGCTGGGTGTCCGCTTTATCCCGACTACAGAAGCGCCTCTTCAGGCATCCTTGGGCGCTGGCGTAATCCATCGTGCTATTGTCTGCGGGCAGGGAGCCTTGATCGAAGGCGATTACAATGGCGTTGTCGAGATTCCAGACAGCGATCGCGCCTTGATCGAAAATCTTGACGGGATCATGATGATCACCCGAGAACCACTCGATCGTCTAAAACAGATTATTGCCCAATCATGGTACTGGATCGGCGGTTTTGCGCTTCCCACCGACGCAACCGTAAATCCCTCGATTATTCCCACTGCTACAAACAGCTATTTGAAACGTGGCGTGGTTATCGAAAGCCTGTGACCTAAGCGTATTGCGGCCGAATTTTAAATATTTGGCCGCATTCACATCAGATATTTCTAAAAAATCTCTTGGCTAAATCGGAATTCGGATTTTAGGGTACAGCCTATGAGCGAAACGTCCAACTCAAATACCCTAACCGACATTGAGCGCGTCAACGTCCGTAGGTACTGCTGGTACCCTGCTTTTGGAAGCGAGAACGTCGGGTTTTCTTCATGGCGTTTTTTTGATCATTATGGTCAGCTTGAATTTCGGCTTACAAATTTATCTATGTCAGAAATTTCAGTCGTCAGGGGCATGCTTTCCACTTTGGTTATACTCGAAACAGGGCCTTCTGACGCGGCCAATCAAATAGATACTGACAAAGCTGCAATTTGGACTCGTAACAAAGATGAAGTAAAAGATCGCGTCGACTTGTACAACCAGCAGCGGTTAGAGTTGGTGCAATTCCTAGGTATCCCCCCTGGCCCAGCACGGTCCACATTTTCAGTTCGATTGAACGTTTAATGGATATCTTCCGTCTACAAAATAGGATAGCTTTAGGGTTTCAGAAAGCGTCTCAATCATGTGGCGTTCCAACTTTACATTACAGGTCGCTCTCTTCACAATCCCCCGTAGACAGGAATCCGATCGACGATTTTTTTTGTATTTTTGACGACGTACCAAATTTTTCCGTCAAAACACCCGCACCATGGGGACACACATTTCGTTATGCAGCGCTAGACAACTCCAACATATTACCCGGCGATTACCTAGTCACAAATTCAGTTCTTGCCACGGAAAATTGTTTGCAGGACACTTACTTCGTTTGTCGCTGCGAACCAGCACGCGCACTCTTAGTCACGTTGACGAATGCGACGATATCTCTATGGCGCTGCGGCTCGTTCACAAACGAAAACACAGTTGGCCTCCAAGCTCCTCAAGGTCCGGTGCTCAGCGCCTATACTATGATAGCCGAGAACTGGCCAGTTTCCCTCTTAGCAAAACATTCTGGAAAGCCACCTGCCGCCAGATTGCCCACCGACGTTCCAGCTCAGGCATACTCACTTTTAATGCCAAACATTCCGACAATCGAGGTAAAAATCGGATTACGAGTTATCGACAACTTCAATTCAAGTTACCATATTTCCGGAGTGGAACGATCTCCCTATGGCCTGCGCGCAGATCTCGAAATCGATCAACTATGACAATCACTACTGCTGATATCGAACAATCTCTCGCAGAAAAAATTGCTTCATTCGTGTATCCGAGCGAGTCATCTAGTGAAAGTATTTTTGATTTTGACGTAAAAATTGCCCGTGGATGGCCCCCGGCCGCAGAACTGAACGCAGATTTGACGGCAGCATCTCCACTCGCTTGGATCACGGTTAATCAAAAGTCCGGGATGACTCGTGATAAGACGCGGTACGGGCGAGGATGGATCCCCAGCCGCACTCAAAGCGATATCGGAATAACAGCGAAAACGTCGAACGGAGTATTACAATTCAATGGCGTCGCCACTGCAAGCGGAGTGGCGGGCGCAGTCGTGGATGATGTAGCCTATCCCGTGTATGTATCGATCGGCGATACGGCAACCCTCGTCGCCCAGAAAATCGGGGCACAAATTCGGGAGGTCGGCCGCTCTACAATCGTAACTACAGGCTCGTCCCTCTTGAACTCATCCGCGCGAACATTTTATGCAAAAATTTCTAGCAATATTTCCATAGAACGTGAGCTATGTCGCATCGAAGAAGGATTTTGCATCTCTTTATTCGCGCCGTCGATTGCTTACCGTGACACGCTGGAGAGTGGTGTGATGACTGCTCTGTTAGCCGGGGATGAGTTACTTCGTGACGTTGATTCTGGACCATTAAAATTTGTCAAACGTGACGCAATTGACTCCAGTTTAAATGAGGGCCTATACCGCCTCGATTTGATATGGACATTTGAATACGGTTGGACTGAAACGCAAGCCGTAGCGCCTACTCTATGGCCCGTCGGCGTAGTTAACGACGCATGGGCATTTGGGGTTTTGGGCACATACACTCCGCCCAAAGCCCCACCAATCGGCGCCATTCGTTTTGACGCATGGTACGATATGACGAACACGATTGATCAACAATGCGCGGTAGCGTTATCCGACGGGCAGTGGGAATATCGCTTGCCGGCAAATTCCTCGATAATGACGGACGGCTCTGTCACATGGCCGACTGCAACTCAGGATTCCATTGATCTGGAAATTACTGCTGCATTGTCGGCCGGACTATCATTTTGGGCATTTGATTCCTATTTACCATCAAACACATTAAGTTCAGCTCTATCCTTATATCTTTCGAGCAACAAAAGAGGAAATTTACAATTTTGTATGCTCGGCCAATCTTCAAACTGGGGTGACCTCAGCGGGGTTGATGGATATAGCCCAGCGCTGCACCGTGATATCGATCTGATGTCAAACGACTTTTACTTTACTGTACTCGACGGAAGACCCCTGTATTTAATGCTGGATGCAAATAGCGGCCAACTTAGCGAGTTACCCTCTGGAATAAGTGGGGCTGTATCCTACATCCGAAGCAGAGTTGGCCATGAAACGGGAAAGGATCCTTATATCGTATACCTCTCCGGGGCTGCGCTTCAAGATTACGACAACACCACCGCCGCAAATTCTGCCGGCGCCGATGCGTCGGGCGCATATTGTACGCCACGGCTTAACGGCGCGACGCAACCGTATTCGTCGCTAACCGCTGCCGCAGCGGCGGATTGGAGCGCACGCGCGGCGTCCGGATTTCCGATGATGCCTACTGCTATGGCCGGCTGGGATCAACGCCCGCTCATAAAAAATCCGCAAGCATTTTATCCTCTCGATCCGAGTCTTAATGTTGAAGATTATTATGAGACGGCAACCCCCGACGCGCTCGCTGATCATGTTGCAAGCATGGCAGAGTTTATTCAATCAACTTCATCCACTACGTGCGGCGCCGGACTTCTCTATGCATGGAATGAATTCGCCGAAGGTGGTTGGATAGCACCAACATATTTAGCATCGGGATCAAATGACGAGCGTGTTTCCGCTGTGGGGTCAGCTATACAAAAGTTAGAGCAAGAAACACTTTATCCAGAACTACCTATCATCACGTAATATACGAAGCACGCCTGCATATCGTAACCACACAAAAAGGAAGCGGAATGAATAAGTCCATCGTAGTCACAACGCCATTTGCATCCTATAAGAAAGGACAAGTAATTTCCTCTCCAACTGAAGTTTCTAATATCCTTTCATCAAGTCAAGCGGATTATGTACGGCAAATCAACGTCGCCGTCCCTCAGACCGGTTCTATTCCCAAAGAAAAGGCGCCGATTTAATGGCGACGATATCTCAAAGCGGCGAACTAAACACCGCTTCGTTGTCCGTACCTGACCTGTACGTTCAGATTCAAACAGCTGGCGCCACCTCTCTGGCCGGCGTCGGCACAAACACCATAGGTGTCGTTGGAACAGCGTCCTGGGGCCCCGTCAACGCTCCCTGCGTCTTCGGCACCTCTCAGGAGCGTGTCGTCCTGTTCGGTCCTATGCAGCAGACATCCTACGACCTTGCTACTCCCGCCTCAGTCGCTATCGTTCAGGGAGCAAGCAGTTTCGTGGGCGTGCGTGTCACAGACGGTACAGATGCCGCGGCGACATACGCTTTGCAATACGACACCACGTCATCCAGCTATCCAATGATGCTGTCAGCCGCTTACACCGGCTCCGCTGGCAACACCATCAGCGTCGAGTTAACTGCAGGCTCAGCTCCCGGCACCTGGAAGCTGGTTGTCCAAATGCCAAACGCCGTTCCTGAGTCATTCGATAATCTGTCGACGGAAGGGGGCAACGCCGGCTTCTGGGCTACGGTCGTGGCTGCGGTCAATAGTGGCCAGTCAGCGACACGGGGTCCCAGCACTCTTGTTGTCGCCTCATTGGGAACCGGGACAACCGTGTCCCCAGCGATCATTACGGACCAGTATCTTATGAACGGCTCTGATGGAACCTCCGGCGTAACCGCCGAGACGTTGATTGGTTCTGATGACCTCAAACGTACCGGAATGTATGCGCTCCGTGGACAACAATGCAGCCTCGGCGTCCTGGCCGGCGTAACAGACGCCACAACATGGTCGACGCAAGCGGCATTCGGCGTTCAGGAGGGGGTATATATGATTACTTCTGGTCCTTCAGGCGATACAATCAATAGCGCCGTGTCCACACGGACCTCCGCCGGCGTCGACTCCTATGCGCTAAAAGTTATGTTTGGTGATTGGCTGTACTGGTATGACACTGAAAATGCAGTTACACGCCTGGTTCCCGCTCAGGGCTTCGTCGCCGGATGTCTATCTTGCCTTTCGCCGCAGCTTCCGAGCCTGAACAAACAAATTTACGGCGTGATTGGCAGTCAGAAGTCCGGACTCTCAAGCACAGGACAAGTAACAACCTATTCCTCCGCCGAGCTGACCTCTTTGTTTCAGAACGGGTTAGATGTTGTCTGCAACCCTGCGCCTGGTGGCAGTTATTGGTGTGTGCGGGGTGGTTTCAATGTGTCGAGCAACGCAGAAATTGACGGAGATGAATATACACGTGTAACAAATTTCATCGTCGGCACAGTGGCGTCCGGGATGGGTGTGTATGTTGGTCAGCCAATTTCACAGACATTATTTTCAAACATTGATGCAACACTTACGGGTTTTCTCTCCGATCTTCAAAGTCAAGGTATTATTGGAACCGCGTCTGGCAGTGCTGCGTACTCCGTGACATGTTCGGCAAAGAATAATCCGCAATCGAGAATCGCTCTAGGTTATCTTCAGGCTGACGTTAGCGTAACATATTTCGGAATCAACAGAAAATTCATTCTTAATATAAACGGAGGCGCTGACGTTACTGTCACCGCAAATACATGAGCACTCCCTACACAATCGGCCGTCAAGGATCAATCGTTCTCATCTGGAATGGCGAACGTATCGATCTGCAGGATGTCGTGAATTTTTCTGTTCAACAGGAAAGTCGTCGACAGCGAACAAATCCTCTTAACAAACCCCCGGTAGAATTCAGTACTCCAGCCGGGTGGCGCGGTTCATTTACCATAGATCGCGGAAATTCGGCGCTTGACAAACTATTCGACTCGGATGAACTTGCTTACTGGAACGCTAATTCGATTTCATCCGGCGTTCTTTACTGCTACATTCAAGAGTCGGATGGAACAACATCGAAATATGAGTATAGCGGACTTGCATTGACGTTTACTAACGCTGGCTCCTTTCAAGCGGAAAATATAGTGACGCAGACAGTGACCTTTTTTGCCAGCCAACGACGCGAGATTTAACTGTGTCTATCTACCATAAAGAACTTGTCATACTAACGACCACCAGCGGAAGAAAGCTGGAGTATAGGGAGTTGAATCCAGGAGAAATTCTGGACCTTTTGCTCGCATGCGGTGACGGATCGCAAAATCAAGCGTACATAAACGTAGTCCAGACATGGTGCTCAATTCGCGCAATCGATGGGGTTCCCATTCCGTTTCCCCGCAATCATGCAACGATCCGAGATCTCGCTAATCAGATCGGGAGCGACGGGCTCGACGCGTTGCACAGTCACATTGACTCTCTCGAATCAGCATCTGATTTGAAGGTAAAAACCGAAATAAAAAACTAACATACTCTCCGTCCTTGTCTACACTCATGGGTTTGTTACGTGCCAACGTCCCCTATGACGTGATCTGCGGTTGGGATCCACGATTGCGTGCCGCCGCGTTAGTGGTTGCAGGTCAACTGGACGGAGGGGTTTATAATTGGGAAAGCGGCACATGGACAAATTGCACAGATAATTAGTGCTTTTTTGCTTCATATAAATTTGCACAGCACCATAAAATTTCACCTTATATATTAATATTTATCACTGGGTTGAGAGCAATATTTTTTCAACAATCAAATATTGTTGTCTTGATGACAATTCAATTTGTATCAACGTTATAGGTCACGAGGTCTAAGCCGTGTCTTCAATCGAGTTTTCTAGGCCTCGCATCCTTGGCTTCAGTTTAAAAAATAAAACAAATATTTTCATTCCACCTCGCAATATTATTCTGAAAACGTTACAGAAAACTATACGAAAACAATCTAGTATTAGATTTAACTTTTTATATTACGCGAAGATCCGAAAGTTTTCTGTTGACCCTAAGGTGAAAATTGGAACAAAACATCAAAAACAAGGCCGCGATGAAAATCCTATACACATTTCATTTCGAGATCCAAACGTTTCTATAAATAGGGCAGCAAAACCTTCCACATTTTATTTACTTGCAGAAAATGATTTTAAAAAAAAAATTAAGTTTAAAAATACCATTCCGCATAAAATCTCGCACGAAGATACTGAACAGAAGAACGATTACCTAGAAAAATCCGGAAATTATAAAAAATTTCGAATCAATGATTTAACAAGTCCCAACGCTAAGCCCTCGAGCTCAAGAATCCTTTGTACAGAAAATTCTCTGCATTCAAAAGAAAATATACATAATTCAAAAAATTCAATCTTTTATAATAGAACTTCTTTGTATTCAAAAAAATATATCACAAAAATTCTGAGTAAAATAAATAAATACGGACAATTATATAATAAAAATAACACAATTTTAAATAATTCTTCTATTTATTCGATGGATCACGATTTTTCATATAAGTATAAAGTTTTTTTGGGGGACATAAAATCGAATCGATCAAAAAAATCCCATTACTTTGTTTCGAAAAAAAACTCGAACATTAACTATACAATATCTAGAAAATATTCACGCCACTCGTCATTTATACAACCCTCAGAAGATAACGTTCCAACGATAAAAAACACACATTCATTTACAAAATTTCTCCAAAAACATCCCGCAACAACACCTTATGAATTAAAAAAATACCTATTTAAACAAGAAAATTTAAAAAAACTCATTGCAGATGAACCAGGGAGCTCTTCTTTTTCTTTCCCCATTTCCAGTAACAAATTACGCTCGGCACGAAGTCAATTCACTCCGATTCCGTATCAAACTTTCGCTAATGCTCCATTTCAATTGCACACATCACGCGACGCAGAGCAGAAAAATTTTGAGGTTTTTCAAAATTCTTCTGATAAATTTAACAGAAGCGAACCCCATTCGCCACGCTATACGCATGTTGAACGTTCTATTTTTGCACATCAGAAATCTTCAGCGACCTACCAACCGAGTATAAACGAATTTGCTGATGCCGTGACCCTTCATCTGGTGAATGAACTATCGGCCGCACCAGCGCATTCCACACTGTCATGGCCACAAGCAACACCTAGCTATCCAGGATGGCATACATGACGAGCTTATTAAGAACAGCCTCTGCTATCGCATCCTTATCAAGCGCGCGCGCGTTTTCTCTCGGTTCCTTTGTTTTTCTCGACACTGAGGTTCCCTCTTTTTTACCTTGGGGAGGAATTCAGAGTACATCAGTTTCATGGGCTCCGGGCGGAGCCAAGACGATTTCGCAAGAGGGATATTTCGACGCCCCCCTAGAGTGGAGTGGCATTTTCCGTGGTTATAACGCCGTGACGCGAGCCCAAGCTCTTGAAACTATGGCCCGCGTGGGTAACGTGCTTTCGTTTGTCGGCGCTGCGTTGTCGAGGCAAGTGATAATCACGTCGTTTCAGGCGATATATACAGAAAATGGAAATATTGTTCCGTACAACATACGCTGCGAGGTTGTACCCTCCAATTCAAACCCGCTTAACGGCACAAAATCCGCGCTGGCCAACCTCATCGGCTCCGACGGAGCGGCGGCAGTGTCAACACTCTCCGCCGCGATGAGTTCCCTCGCTTCATACGCCGCAGGGATAACGTCGGCGGTGGGCGTCTACGCTGGTCAAATAACTCCTCTAGCGAGCCTTTTTGGAGCGGGAAACTCGATGACAACGTTGTACACTCAGCTAACCGGCGCGGCGACAGTCGCGGGAGGTCTTTCGGCTACGAGTTCCACGTCGTCTCTCAACGGCGCCGGAGCGCAATTGAGTTCTCTGAGCTCATCCCTGTATTCCATGATGGGTCTATCAGGGCAGGAGCTTTCTTCAATCGCAGAAAATTCGGGACCGGATGTCGTCGGCAGTATGAGCGCCCTTTCGGCTGCAGTAGGACATTCTGGTATCTTGGCATCTGTCGCATCTACCAACGCGTACGTCACTCGCGCAACGGCAAATGTAAACATTGCAACTGGCGCATCAAATTTGACGGTAGAATCCTGACTATGGCGAATATTCGAACTATTGGTCCTTCTGATGTATCTTTGTGGCATGTCGCCGCCCGTCTATTGGGCGATGCAACCCAGGCCAACAGAATAATGAGCCTCAATGCACTTAGCGATATCTGGATTCCTGGAATCATAACCATAGCAGTGCCACCAGTCGATGCAACCCAATCCGGAGGCGTTGATCAGACATGATTACGTGACGCCCGATTCTCAGAATACTGCGAAAGTCAGTTAACTTTGAATCCACGCGCCACCCCACATTGTGAGAAACGACCCATGCTTACATTAAACCAGCCCGTAGCCGTAGGCGACTCAGTGGTGCGACCTCGCCTTCTGGTCATGACTAACGGAACGGCGCTGCCTGACGCCTCAAACATTCATATAAAGAAAACGAGATTGTCTGAATCTGGGACGTTTTCCTTAACTTTACCCGTGGAGGCGTCATCTCCGTACTGGTTCGACCCTGATGTCGGAACATTTGAATTACCTATCGAAGTTTACTTGGGATTTCTTCCACATGGCCAAGAAGAGGGAACCCAACCCTATTCTCTTCTCTTTGGAGGCGTTGTCGATCACGCACACTATACCCCCGCCGGTAACAAAGTGGTCGTCTCCGGCAGAGACCGATCAGCACGACTCATTGAGCGCGAACTTTCCGGGAAATCGTTTCTAAATTTTACAGCTTCAGACGCAATTTCTCAGTTGGCTACGGAAGTCGGCCTGACACCGGACGTCGATACGACATCCGGTCTCGTCGGACAATTCTATCAGTACGAACACAAAGCTCACGGCCTTCGCAGCATGCACCGATTCCAGACGGCATGGGATTTCTGCGTCGGAATGCAACGACGATATGGTTACGACCTATGGGTCGACGGAAATACTCTTTATTTCAAAGCCCCCGACGAAAACAGTGAAATTTTATATTTGAATTGGAAGCAAGCCGATTCAGAAACAAAATATCCCGTTTCGTCTGTGTGGAATCTCGGGCTTTCTCGAAGGGTCGCATATTCTGACGGCACCGCAGTAACCGTTTCTGCATGGGACGCTCGGCAAAGAGTCTCTCACTCCGCGACCTACCCGTCGGACATATCAGCAGCTGGTCTCGGCTACGCTTATACCGCCGCCGTTGGCACAACGCTGGATGAATGCGCCGCTCTGGCGCGACAGAAGTACAATGAAACGATGGCTCACGCCAGGACATTGTCCATGAATGTCCATCCGTCTCTGTCCATATCGCCGCGCCAGCGCGTGACCATTCAAGGAACCGGAACTTCGTTTGACGGAGTTCCATACACCGTTGATGAAGTCATTTTCTCTGTGAACGGCCCTCGCATAGCGCAAAGTATTACCCTGAGAAACAGAAGCAATCTGAAGGATGCCTCGTGAGTAGCTTACGTAGCGTCCTTGACATGCAAATGCATGCGCACGCCAGCAGAATAGGACGCGCTCGACTTGGCGTCGTGAGCGCCGTCGATCCGTCCGCCGGACTGGTCAAGGTAAGGCTTCAACCTGAGAACACAGAAACAGGCTGGATCTGTGATACGGCGATCGCCGTGGGTTCGACTGTCTGCTACGCGCCCTCGGAACTAGGCTCTCATGTCCTTGTTGAGACAGTACAGGGCGATGGGGACAACTATATCGTAGTAACAAGAATTTTCGACGCCGTCTCGATGCCTCCTACTTTTTCCGCGCTTGGAGACGTCGTTCTTCAGGCAGGGCAATTTGGCGTGAAAATTGCCGATACTGAACTCGTAGTATCTGAAAGCGGAGTTACTGTCGTCGGCCCCCTCATTATCCGCGGAGATGTTTCCGTTCAAGGAACCATCAATGCTCAGGGCGATATTTCGACGTCCGGGGTTAGTTTGGAACAACATATACACCGCGGCGTACAAAGTGGGTCAAGCGTCTCCGGCACGCCTGTTTCAGGATGACATCCCTCGCACGCACATCAAACGATCGGAACGAGAACATGCCTGACGCCTATCATGTCCCGGGTTCGGATCTGACACTGGGCTCTTCGGGCGACATTGCGGTGGCGTCAGGCGTTGACGCTTCGAACCAGAGGATTCTTCGCCGCCTCGCGACGAATGCGGGAGATTACATATTTTCTCTCGCTTATGGGGCGGGGCTTCCGGGTCGAGTAGGAGGCTCGGACGTTCCTGCGGATCTGGAGACATTGATTTCCCAACAAATCCTGCTTGAAGCGTCGGTCTCTTCGACACCCGCGCCGATCGTATCCGTCACCAGATCGGGGCAAAGCATTACGCGTATTTCGATAACATACAGGAACACGGAAACAGGCGACACTGTCGCGCTGGAACTTTGATATGACCCCTTCGCTCCAAAATTTTTCGACCATGGTGTCTAACGCCGCCGCCGCCGCTCAGGGCGCTTGCAAGTCCCTTCTCGACTTCACAACCGGTTCTGTCTCGCGCTCCCTGATGGAAGCCAATGCGACGGTCGCACTGTGGCTGCAATATCTTCTGCTTCAGGTTCTGGCGACGACGCGTCTGGCGTCCTCTTATGGCGAGGATGTGGATTCATGGATCGCCCAATTCGGTATGAGCCGGTTAGGCGCGACGGCCGCCACCACTACCGAGACATTCATCTGTCTCGCGCCGCAGAGTTCCTCCGCCGTCGTTCCTGTCGGAGCAATCGTAAAGTCCTCAGATGGAACAATTTCGTTTTCCGTCGTGTCCGACACGTCCAATCCCTACTGGTCGACGTCCGCCGGCGGATATATCCGGGCAAAAGGAGTGGCGTCCATCACGTGCCCGGTCCAATGTTCGACCTCTGGAACGACTGGGAACGTGACAGCGGGTGTGCTCAATCTTTTGGGCACGCAGATCTCTGGTATCGACACCTGTTCCAATCTTGCAGCCGCCACAAATGGATCCGATCAGGAGAGCGACGCGGCTGTGAAAGCGCGCGTGACTCTTTGGTTCGCGTCCCTGTCTTCAGCGACCTTGAAGGCCGTTGAGGGCGCCATCGCTGGCGTATCGTCTAACCTGACTTATCAGGTCATCGAAAATGCTACGCCCGACAGCGTCTACCGTCCTGGATTTTTCTTCGCGGCGATCGACGACGGTTCTGGTGACGCTCCAGACGCCACCGTAGCAAGCGTCGAGGCGGCGATCGAAGCGCAACGCGCCTGTGGCGTCGAAACGGCCACCATTCGCGCAGCGCTGGTTCCGGCGGTAATCGTCGTGCCTGTCACGCTCGCCGACGGCGTCGTGCTGGCGTCTGTGCAAACCGCCGTGGAAAGTGGCGTTCTCGCATACGTCAACGCCCTCGCGGTCGGCGCCACCTGTAGTTACACAAGAATCTCCAGCGCTGCACTTACGGCGGCGGGAACCCTCGTAAAGAGTGTGGGGATTGTTACCGTCAATGGAGCTGCAGCGGACATCGGCGGCGACACAGGAAGCGTCGTGCGCGCCGCGTCGGTGGCGGTCACACTGATCAGTTCGTGATTATTCGGAATATATACCAGTACAGGATCTGAAAACTCATGGCGATCGGCGATCTTGACGATATGGCCGCGCGTATCCGCGCAGTGCTGCCGCAAGGATGGTTTCCATCAACCGAAGAAAACAGCACGCCCGTTCTGGACGGCCTGCTGACCGGGTTCGCGTGGCCCTGGGCTCAACTGCACGCGCTGCTCGCCTACACTGCGAATCAGGCGCGTCTGCAAAGCAGTACAGGAAATTTTATTGATGCTGCGGCCGCAGATTACTTTGGAAGCGATCTCGCACGAGTCACTTCCGAAACAGATACCGCATATATCGCGCGAATCCAGCAGACGCTCATAGCTCCTCGCAACACCAGACCAGCTCTTGTCAGCAAGCTTCAGGCCGTTGCGCCGGACGTGTCCATTTTTGAACCGTGGCGTGCACCTGATAGCGGATGCTATGGGCGCGACGGCTACAACACGACGAAACGCCGTTATGGCTCACGAACCTCTCCTGCCACCGTCTTTGTCGAGGCACCTGCTGGAACCGACTCAGACGCGCTGAAGGCTACAATCGTCGATACGAAAGCCGAAGGCGTGGACGTATTTTACAGGGTAATGGCGACAACTGACTGAAAAACGCCCCGAACTTCGATTTCGCGAAACCATCGGATATATCTGGCGGCGCCATCGCTCTCTCTTGACGAGCGAGAACGCGCTCAACTCGACCTGTTCAGAGCAATCACACCTCAGGTGAACGGGTGAGTTCACGGCGTAGCTACCCGCTTCGAGACTTCAACGTCGCCAAAAGTTCAACCCGGCTTGCGCAGACTGTCCACTGACGACTTCAAATCCTCGAACGACGCTGCCCCCGGAATGATCGCCTTCTCGCCGATTAAAAATGTCGGCGTGCCTTCCAGCCCGATCTGACGCGCGAGGTCCATGTTCTCGTGCAGGATTGCAGCGACGTCCGGCCCCTTCATATCCCGCTCAAGCCTGTCCGCATCCAGACCCGCAGCGGTCGCCAAAGCCCGGATCCGCGCGATCGAAGCCGGCTGGGAGTCGCTCATGAGCGCCTGCTGAAGCTTGAGGTAGCCGCCTTGCAGCCCGGCAGCGGCAATGGCCTGCGCCTCCATCTGACTCGCCGGACCAAGAACAGGAACAACCTTCTCAACCAGTCGCAGATCAGGCTCGGCCGCCACGAGCTTATCAAGATCCGGCAAAACCTTGCGACAATAAGGGCATCGCGGATCGTAGAACTCCACGACCGAAAGGGAGCCTTTGGGGTTGCCCAGAACGATGTCGCCGGACGAACCCGCGAGCTTGGCGCGGTTGGCGCGCACTGCCTGCAGACCCTTGGCCTGTTGCTGCGCCTCGGTCTCCGCGCGCATCGCGGTGATCGCGTCGGCAAGGATCGTCGGGTCCGTCTTGAGCGCATTGCGCACGATGGCGACGATTTCCTGCCGCTGCGCTGGCGTAAAACTGTCCTCCGCCCAAGAGGAGTCGGCAGGAAAAGCCGCAAGACCGCCAATGATCGCGGCGGTGAGCAAAGAGAGGCGAAGCCTTGGAAAGCGCGTCATATTCGATCCTGTAACCCAGCGAGCCATGCTTGTGAATGTCGCACGACCCGGCGTCATTTCCCCAGCGTCAGCGCGTTGCTCAAGTCCCCCAACGGCGCATTGCCGTGCGCCGCGATAGCGGCGTCGCGCGCCTGCAGCCCCGGCAACACGTCCAGACCAAACCTGCGTGTCAAAAACCGTAGAATGGAACCAGAGTCATACGGAGTGTGATCGACGAAGCCCCGTTTTGCGAAGGGCGAGATAATGATCGCCGGCACGCGGGAGCCCGGCCCCCAGCGATCGCCCTTGGGCGGCGCCACATGGTCCCACAGGCCGCCGTTCTCGTCATAGGTGACGATCACAAGCATATGGCCCCATTGCGGGCTCCGCTCCAGATGCTCGATCAGGTTCGCCAGATGGGCGTCGCCCGACATGATGTCCGCATAGCCGGAATGCTCGTTCAACGTCCCCTGCGGCTTGTAGAAGGAAACCTGTGGCAGACGCCCGGCGTCGATGTCGGCGAGCAACGCCGCGCCCGCCATCCCGCCGTCGCGCAGATGCTCTCGCCGAGCCGCCGTGCCCGGAGCGTAGGCGAGAAAGTAGTTGAACGGCTGGTGATGCGTCTGAAACTGCACCTCGCGCGACCGCAACCCGTGAGTCAGAACATAGTCCCACCCACCGGAATACCACGCCCAGCTGACGCCTGCGCGAGTCATGACGTCGCCTATCGTCGGCGCGGTCTGCGGAGGCAGCGTCGTCTTCTTCGCAGGGTCGGCCAACGCCGGATCGCCGCCCGGCGCAGGTGGGTTTTCGCTCGGCTGGTACGGCGGCTGCATCGTGTTCACGGCGTAGAAATCCGGCGTCAGATTGCCGTCATGGACAAACTTCGGCGGCCCGCCCAGAGCAGACTCAGGCGCGTTCGCCGCCACCTGCAAGGCCCGTCCGTCGGCTGTCGTCACCGCGATCAAAGGTTGGGCCGGGCTTTGATCCGCGTGCGGATAAAACGCAACGCAAGAGCAGATCAGCCACTGATGATTCATGAAGGAGCTGCCGAATGCTCCCATGAAGAAATGATCCGCCAGCGTGTAACGCCGCGCTATCCCCCACATCTTCATGTGGGAGCCGTCCCAGTTCCCCATCGGCATGGCGCCGACGTCGGACCACGCCACGAACTTGTCGTTCAGGCCACCATCGATCTGCATCTGGTTCTGATAGAACCGATGCCACAGATCCGCCGTTACAGCTGAATCGGGGACGTTCAGACCGCTCTTGCCGTCAACCGAAAACGGCGCGTTCGGCAGGTGCGCGCTCATGGCCTGCGTCACCGGCGGCGTAACGCCGGGCATCGTCACGCCGCCCCACACAGGCGGCAGTTCCGGCAGGACCTCGCCATTGCGGTCACGTTGCAGACGCGCGGACTCCGGCGCCTGCGCCAGCCCTTCGGCGCCAGGAAACCGCCCGTAGAGGCTGTCGAACGAGCGGTTCTCGTCGTAAATGACGACGACCGTCTGAATCTGCTCAAGACCGTGGCCAGCAACGGCGGTTGCGCCCGCCACCGGGGGCGGCGCAAAAGCGCAGGCGGCCAGCAGGGCAAGCCCGGCTTGCGGGGTGCGACGCATATCGTCAGTCTCCTCGGCTGATTTTCGAACGAGGCGACGCCGCGTCGATGGGTGCAAAGGCAATGTATCGGAAGCGAAAACTGCGGCCAACCACTCCGCCGCCCAAACAACACGCGCCAGCAAAGCCCGCTCTGTCACACGTGACGGTCGCAGGCGCGGCTACACGCATCACTCTGGTCCACCACATTACGGCAGGACTTATTCTGGCCGGACTCGCAACGCCCATCATCCGCAGCGCGTCTGCTGCCGCTTTGTCCCGTGAAGACGCCTTCAGGCGCGTAGAAACGCTCTCGAATTTGGGCGCGCGTTTGTTTCGAGACCCCCGCCTTTCAGCCTCCGGTCGCCAGTCCTGCGCCTCCTGCCATGATCCAGCCCACGGTTTCGCGCCGCCGGACGCACGCGCCGTCGAGCCCGGTGGCGACGCGATGACCCGGTTCAGCTTTCGCGCCCCGCCGTCCCTGACCTATCTCGCCGCCGTTCCACGCTTCACCGAGCATGCCTTCGACTCTGAAGACGAGGCCGACGAGAGCATCGACAACGGACCGACTGGCGGCCTGACCTGGGACGGGCGCGTCGATACGGGAGCGGCTCAGTCGCTTATCCCGCTGCTTTCCCCTGACGAAATGGCGAACCAAACGCCGCAGGACGCTGAGGCGCGTCTGGTCGGCGCCGGTTACGGCCCCGAACTGGACGCACTCCGGCTGCCGATCCGGTCGGGCGCGTTGCAATCGCGCCTTTCCGTCGCGCAGGACGCGTTTGAGGCGTACGAACAGGACTGGAAGACGTTTTATCCGTTCAACAGCAAATATGATCTCTATCTGGCCGGAAAGGCGCGGCTGTCTCCTGCGGAGACGCGCGGCCTCGCCGCGTTCGAAGACCCGGCCAAGGGCAATTGCGCGTCCTGCCACATCAGCGAACCTCGCAAAGATGGCGCGCCGCCGCTGTTTTCCGATTTTGGCATGATCGCGCTCGCTGTTCCCAGGAACCGCGCCATACCGGCGAACCGCGACCCGCAGTTCCATGATCTCGGACTCTGCGGTCCCCTGCGGAAAGATTTCCTCGACCGCTCCGAATACTGCGGCCTTTTCCGTACGCCGTCCCTGCGTAACGTCGCTCTGCGATCGAGCTTTTTTCACAACGGCGTCATGCATAACCTGCGCGACGCAATCGCGTTTTACGCGACGCGGGACACCGATCCCGCGCACTGGTACCCGCATGGACCACGCGGCATACGACCCTATGACGACCTGCCCCGTCGTTATTGGATCAACATCAACGACGATCCACCGTTCGGCGGCAAACCGGGAGACGCCCCACATCTGACCGATGCGGATGTCGACGACATCGCAGCCTTTCTGCGCACCCTGACCGATAATTGGAAACCAGACGACCAAACCGACAGAAGCGCCCGCTGAGCAGCTTTCAGGCTTCCGTGAACCGATGCTCCCTCAGGCTTGCCTCGATCTCTTCAAGCGAGCGTCCCCGCGTCTCCGGCACGCAGAAATACACGAACACGGCGGCAGCGGCGTTGACCCCGGCGAACAGCCAGAACGTGCCGGACGGCCCCATGAACTGGATCAGCGACAACGTCACCAGCGAGACTATGAGATCGGCGCCCCAATGACTGGCGGCGACAAGGCTCATGCCCTTGCTGCGAACCGACAGCGGATACACCTCGGCGCCTATTAGCCAGATTGCGACCGACAGGCTGCCCGCGTTGAAAATCGCATAGGCGACCAGCGCGCCGACAGCGACCCACGGGTTGGCGCCCTGCGTCGCGCCCATCATGAAGACAAACCCAAGCACGACGAGCGACAACGCCGCGAACGGAAGGAACACAAGCATCAGCTTGCGCCGTCCCCATGAATCAACGGCCCAGCTTCCGAAAACAGTCGCGACGACCATCGCGAACCCTATGGGGATCGAGGCGAGCAGCGCCGACCCTTCGCCGAACCCGACGCCGGAGAAAATCGTCGGCGCATAATACAACACGGCATTGATCCCGGTCAGCTGGCAGAGAAGGGCCACGCCGACGGACGCCACGATCGCAGGCCGCAGCCAAGGCTTGGCCAACTCTTTCCAGCCAGCTTCTGCATCATGCGCGTTTATGATCTCCGTCAGCTCACGCTCGGCCTCATCATTGGTGGATCGAACCTGCCGCAACACGGCGCGCGCCGCAGGAAAGTCGCCACGAAGCGCCGACCAGCGCGGGCTGTTGGGCAGGAACAGCATACCGACCAGAAGCACAACAGCCGGAATGGCGCCGAGCCCGAACATCAGCCGCCACGAATGATCGCGCAGAAAATACCCGGCGACGAACGACACGGTGATGCCCGTGACCACCGCCATCTGAAACAGGACGACCAGCCGCCCACGCCGGTTGGCTGGAACAATCTCGGCGATGTAGACAGGCACGATCTGAGACGACGCGCCAACCGCCAGACCAAGCACGAAACGCGACAAGGTCAGGACCGTCGTGTCCGGCGCAGCAGCGGCGCCGATGGTTCCGGCAAGAAAGATCGCCGCCGCCAGCATGATCGTCCGACGCCGACCAAACCGGTCCGAAAAAGGCGCGGCGCCGACGCACCCGACCAAAGCGCCGGCGACAATCGCCGCGGTCACAATTTGTTGTCCGGGCACGGACAGGGAAAAGACGTGGGTAATCTGCAACAACGCTGCGGAAATGATCCCGGTGTCATAACCGAAAAGAAGACCGCCGGTAGCCGCGACGACGGCGATCACTCCGACGAGAAGACTGTCATTCATCCGTCCAGAATCCGATCTTTTCTAAACGCAACGCCGTGCGTTCGCTATTATTGATCGTAACGAAAACATGCCGATGCTTCGCTACAACGAAACGCCCTTTCCGCATCGAAACAAAACTTCCACTGCAGATTCTCTTTGATGGAAGCGGGAAAGGAAAAGAAAAATCTCCCTACGAGAGAGTTGCCGCAGCCTTACCGCGCCCGCCCTGGGCGCGGAGCCCTAAGCACCCGCCTCATGCGGTGGGCGCCCTTGCGTCACCACAGTGCTGACTTTTCGAGGAAAAAGGAACGAAAAGAATTCCCCGGGCCCCATCCAGCGCTAATGACAGGACACTGCTCCAATGGGCGAAGCGCCGGATTCTTTGAATACGAATACCCAAAACTCCCCCTCCACAGCCCAGCGGTCCCCTTGCCAGAGCGGCGCCCTACTCAGACGAAGACCTCCAGCCGGATGATGACATCCGCAAGGCCTACGTATGAAACCCTTTCCTGTTGAAGAAAAACGGGCGGACATACGGTAAGGATACGCGATCCTGACCCGGCGCGCAGGAATGCCCCTCTAGAGCGCGACCCTGTCCTCAGCGGCAAGCGCAAGCCCCGAAGGCTCGAAACCGAAAACCCTCCCGTAAAAATCCAGCTCGATCTGAAAGACTCTAGCGATCGTAACCTCGTCTCTAAAGCCGTGCCCCTCTCCCGGAAACTCGTAGAGGGCGCACGGTGCGCCCCCAGCACGCAACGCTTCAACCATCGCACGCGCCTGTCCCGGAGGCACCACCCTGTCCTCCAGCCCCTGAAGAAGAAGAACCGGCGCGCGAATGTGATCAGCCATGAACAGAGGCGAACGCGCACGATACACCGCCTCCGCCTCCGGCCACGGCCCGACAAGCCCGTCGAGATAACGCGCCTCGAACTTGTGCGTTTCCTGCGCCAGCGCCCGCAGGTCAGTCACACCATAAAGGCTGACGCCCGCAGCGAAGACGTCGAACACCGCCAACGCCGCCAGAACAGTCAGCCCTCCGGCGCTGGAGCCCCGGATCGCGATCCGCTCCGGATCGACCACGCCACTTCCCGCAACATGTCGGGCCGCCGCCACACAATCCGCGACATCCCGGACGCCCCACTCCAGATCGAGCCGCTTGCGGTACGTCCGCCCGAACCCCGTCGAGCCGCTATAATTGACATCAAGCACCGCGAACCCTCGGCTGGTCCACCACTGAATCTTGAAGGAGAACGCCTCGCTCGCCCGCGCCGTGGGACCGCCATGCGCCGTGACGATCATCGGCGGCCGCTCGCCCTTGGGCGCCGTACAACGCGCATTGGTCGGGGAATAGAACAGTGCGTGCCCCTCGACGCCGTCCGGCAACGGAAAACGAATCTCCTCCGCCACGGCAATGTCATCCGCTGCGAACGGCAACGTCGTCGCAGCCCGCAGCACGCGCGGCAACTCGCCTTCGCGCCCGACAACGATCGCCGCCGGACGATCGGAGGGCGCGTCCAGCCAAGCAAAAACGGGCGACGACCTGTCGGCGACGAGGACCGGGCATTGTTCCGGAGCGCCAAGATCCATTTCACGCGCCGTCGCGTCGCCTTCCGCCCCCGGGGAAAGCAGAAGCGTACGCGCCCGGCCGTTACGAACGCTGAGCGCGACAACGCGGCCATCTGGCAAAATAGAAAAACTCTGTTGTCCGAACACCCAGTGCGGCTGCCCGATTTCCTCCGCCGCAGCGTAGAAAACGCGTCTCTCTCCAGTCGCGGCATCAAAACGGTGCAAGTTCCACCAGCCGTCACGATCAGTCGCCGCGAGCAGCGCCCGGTCGTCCAGCCAGCGTGGCTCGACGACGGATTCTGCGCCGCCAGACAATGTCCGCATTTTTTCGAGCCGCAACGTTCCGTCTGCACGCACGACCTGCGCCACCCGAAGCCGTGTCTCATCCCACGGCATGGATGGGTGGCTCCACTCGACCCACGCCAGATAGCGGCCATCGGGCGAAAACCGGGGCGACGTGTAGAAATCCGCGCCACGCGCGATCACCGTTCCGCCATCGACAACAGCGTTCGGCGACGCGGGCAGGAGAGTCAGCGTGTTCTCCGCTTCGCCCTCAACACTGTGATCCTCTCGCACCGCGACAATCCAGTCGCCACACGGGTCGACCGCGAAATCTGCATAACGCAGTCCATCGTCGGCTGCGACAAGCACGGGATCCGACGTCGTTCCGCCCTCGCCCAAACTCAGCACGTAGACGCCGCCGTCGCCACGATGGCTGAGAACCGCCTGACGCCCGGCGACGCTATATGCGCCGCCGCCGTATTCGTGGACGCGCGTGGCGACGTCGAAGCCGGACGAGGTCAGATCCTGAGGAGCCTCGCCCTCGCGCCAGCCTACGAGCGTCGTTCGCCCGCCATTGGCCGGTCGCCGCTCCAGCCAGAACACAGCGCCCGCGCTAACGGTCACGGAAGAGAGAGTCACGGTTTTGCCCGCAGCCAGCGCCGCCGTCACCGGGGACGGCCACGCGCCGCAAGGCGTCGGGTGTTTCGGCATCGGGCCTCCTTCATTCCGGCAGGTCGTGCGTCGCCCACCGGATTCCTCCTATGGTTGGCCATGGGGAGTGGTTCCTGCAAGCCGCCCGGTCCCGGAGGCCCAGACGTCGTCCCCAAAGCCGATAACCCGCAAGCTGGCCAGATCATTCGATCAGGCCGCCGCACTTTATCCGCCGCGCCACGCACCGATCGTCTGGATCTTCTTCCTCATTCCAAGCGTTTGGCTCGCCACCTCCGGCTCCACAGAAAGGCTGCCCGGACTTGACACGGGTGAGCGCAGAAGGTTCCTCAGGCGCTTTGCTCGACCAGCACGGGGCGCCTGACGCTGTTACATTTTCTGGATTCGCTCTTCTCCCAATACGGCTACGGCGTGATAGGCGTCGTCGTCATGCTGGAGAGCATGGGCCTGCCGCTGCCAGCCGAGAGCCTGATCATCACCGCCGCGCTCTACTGCGCGACGACACACAAGCTCGACATCTACTGGGTCGCCGGGGCTGCGGTGATCGGCGCCATCATGGGCGACAATTTCGGCTTTCTCATCGGCAAGGCCCTCGGCTTCAGAATGCTGCGCCGTTACGGCGGAAAGGTGGGTCTGACGCCTGAGCGTCTGCTGGTCGGACGTTATATCTTCCGACGGCACGGCGGCGTGGTCGTTTTCTTTGGCCGCTTCATCGCCGTGCTGCGCGTTTTCGTCGCGCTGCTCGCAGGGGCGAACCATATGCCCTGGCATACGTTCCTGTTCTACAACGCCCTAGGCGGCATCCTGTGGGCCGGCGGCTATTCGCTCTGCACCTATTATCTCGGGCACGAAGTGCTTCAATTGTCTGGCCCGATCGCTTATGGCGCCGCAGCGCTTGCGATCGCCGGGATCGCCGGAGGGTTCCTCTTTCTGAAGAAGAATGAGCATCGGCTGATTGCAGAAGCGCAGGAGGCGGCCGAGAAGGACGCCAGCCTGAAACACTGACAAGACCGTCCGGCGACGGATAACGGGGGCGCCGACGGCGTCAGACGACGAGGTGCAGCGATGATGCAACCCGAGATGACACGCCTTGACGGCAAGCTGGCTCTGGTGACCGGCGCCAACAGCGGCCTCGGCTTCGAGGTCGCATGCGGCCTCGCTGCTCTGGGCGCTCGCGTGGTCCTCGCCGCACGCAATCCGACACGTAACGAGGAAGCGCTGGCTCGCCTGAAAGCCCGTATCCCCCACGCGCAGGCAGAGACGGCTTTCCTTGACCTCGCCTCGCTTGACGACGTGGCGGCCTTCGCCAGCGCTTTCGCCGGGAAAGAGGCCGCGCTCGACATCCTCGTCAACAACGCGGGCGTCATGGCTCCACCTATGCGGCAGGAAACCGCTGACGGCTTCGAGCTGCAACTCGGCGTCAACCATCTGGGGCACTTCGCGCTGACCGCACGTCTGATGCCGCTTCTGCGCGCCGCGCCGGGCGGCGCCACGGTCGTCCCGGTCGCGAGCCTCGCCGCATGGCGCGGACGCATCCAGTTCGACGACCTGCAATCCCGCTATCCCTACAGCGCCTTCACCGCATACCGCCAGAGCAAGCTGGCGAACCTCCTGTTCGCGACAGAACTCGCGCGCAAGGCCCATGCAAACGGATTGCCCCTGCACGTACGGGCGGCGCATCCCGGATGGTCACGCACCAGCATCGGCCTCAACGGCCCTTCGCTCGGCGCCACAGCGTTGCGAGCAAAACTGTCGGAGCGAGTGATCTCGCTCGCGTTCGGTGCGTTAGGTCAATCGGCGGAGGACGGCGCCCGCCCCATCATCTATGCTGCGGCATCGCCAAAAGCAGAAGACGGATTGTATTACGGCCCCACCGACCGGGGCGAACGGCGCGGACCGCCTGGCCTCGCGATTATCCCGCCTTCGGCGCGTGGCACGGCGACCGCTCGTCGCCTGTGGGACGTATCCGAGCGATTGACAGGCGTAACGTTCGCCTGATGAAAACCCGCAGCCGAATGCGGGACAGACGCCAGGCCGATTTTTCGGGCGTCGCAGCACACCACTGCCTGTTGAGGCCCCCTTCAAGGAGAGCGATTGCGTGAGGCATGACTACATCTCGGCGCTTACAGATCTTCGCCGCATGTTCGACTGGCTTCCTCCCGTTTTCGCCTCCCTCCTCATCCTCTTTGGCCTCGGCGGCCTCTCCGCACTGGCCTGCGGCATCGTCGCCAACCGCATCCTCGCCCGCCTGAAGGGCCAGCGCCGGGGCGCGTTCATCCACGCGTTCGCCAGCGGGCTGCGCCACCCGATCCAACTTGTCATAGCATCTACAGTGATGCTCTCGGCGCTACCGGCGCTGGATTTTTCCACGGTCATGCTCGAGCGACTGGCGCATCTGCTCGGGGTCGTGCTGGTGATCTCGCTCGGCCTTGGCCTTGGTCTCGGCGCGCGCATCACCGCCTCGGCCTACACCACACGCTGGAGCGCCTCGGGCGACGACCGGGAAGAAGATATTCAGGGGCGCAAGCATCTGACGCAGGTCCGCCTGATGCAGCGTATGGCGGAAATCGTCATCGGCGTACTGACCGTCGGCGCGGCGCTGATGACTTTCGAGCCGGTGCGCCAATACGGATTGAGCCTGCTGGCCTCGGCCGGGGCGGCCTCGATCATCGTCGGTCTCGCCGCCCGTTCCGTGCTCTCCAACCTGATCGCCGGCGTACAGATCGCGGTGACGCAGCCCATTCGCATGGGCGACATGATCTCCTTCAACGGAGACTGGACATGGGTGGAAGAAATCAACGCCACGTATGTCGTGTTGCGCGCCTGGGACAAGCGCCGCAGAATCGTCCCGCTTTCCTACTTCCTGGATAATCCGTTCGAGAACTGGACCTACAACTCCGCCGAACTGGTCGGCGCGGTTTATCTCTATCTCGACTTCGTCGCCCCAATGGACCGCATCCGCGCCCGGCTTGCTGAAATCGTGCGGACATGCCCCGAATGGAACGGCAAGGACTTCAGCGTGCAGGTCGCCGACGCGACGGACCGTACGATCATGATCCGCATCACGGCGGGCGCGCGCACCGCCGTAAGAAGCTGGGATCTCCGCTGCGCGCTGCGCGAGGGGATCGTCTCGTGGATCCGGGAAAACTGCCCTGAAGCCTTCCCTCAGACCCGCTTTCTGCCTGGCGGCGACGCGTCGGGAGGGCTGCCGCCCGACGCGGACCCGTTCCTGCCGACCAGCCGGACCCCGCCACCGCCGCCCTGATTTTTGCGCCGCACACTCTGCGCGCGGCGGTCTACCGCCGCTGCGCATTGAAACTTGGGGTGAGCGCTGGTAAGCACGCGGACTTCAAACCGTCTGTTCGCGCGGGCCGGAGACGCCATGTTTCCGGGCGAAAAGATGCGCTTCCAGAAAGAACGAAATGTGCGCGCCGACCGACGTCGGACGTGGACCGCGACCCCGAGCGGGACAGCCAAGGCCGGAGAAGATCATGAGCACCAAGAAACTGCTGATTCTGCCCGGCGACGGCATCGGTCCCGAAGTCATGCGCGAAGTCGCGCGCGTTACGGCATGGCTGAGCCGCAAACGCAACATTGCCTTCGAGATCGACGAGGACCTCGTCGGCGGAGCGTCTCTCGCCGAATACGGCGTGCCGATCCGTGACGAGGTCGTCGAAAAAGCTCGCGCCGCCGACGCCGTGCTGTTCGGCTCCGTTGGCGATCCGGCGTGGTCTCACGTCGGTTTCGACAAGCGTCCGGAAGTGGCGATCCTGAAGCTCCGTCAGGAACTGGGCCTTTTCGCCAACCTGCGCCCCGCCAAGGTCTTCGACGCACTCGTTGACGCCAGCACGCTGAAGTCCGACGTCATCAAGGGGCTCGACATCATGATCGTCCGCGAGACCGTGGGCGGCATCTATTTCGGCGAACCGCGCGGGATCGAGACCCTGCCCAACGGCGAAAAGCGCGGGATCAACACCGAGGTCTATACGACCAGCGAGATCGAGCGCGTCGCGCGCGTGGCTTTCGATCTGGCTCGCAAGCGCAACAACTCGGTCTGCTCGGTCGAGAAGTGCAACGTCATGGAAAGCGGCCTGCTGTGGAAAGAGGTCGTGACCGATCTCCACGCCCGCGAATATTCCGACGTGAAGCTTTCGCACATGCTGGCCGACAACTGCGCCATGCAACTGGTCCGCAACCCGGCCCAGTTCGACGTGATCGTCACCGGCAACCTGTTCGGCGACCTGCTGTCCGATCTCGCCTCCATGTTGACCGGCAGCCTCGGCATGCTCCCCTCGGCGACGCTCGGCGCTGTGCAGGAAGACGGCCGCCGCCCGGCGCTTTACGAACCGATCCACGGCAGCGCGCCCGACATCGCCGGGCAGGGCATTGCGAACCCGATCGCACAGATCCTGTCGTTCGCAATGCTGCTGCGCTATTCGTTCGATCTGCAGGCCGAAGCCGACATGATCGAGGCGGCGGTCGCGGCCGTCCTCGCCACAGGCCTGCGCACTGCGGACATCATGAGCCCCGGCCTCGCACGCGTCGGCACCGACGTTATGGGCGAGGCCATCGTCCGCGAACTCGACAAGATGTGATCCTTGCGCCCGCCGACGCGACAGGCGTCCGGCGGGCGATCGTCACCGATACACCGGGTCGAGATACGGACTGGACGCGTCAAAGAAAGATCGACTGGTCTGCAATTCCGCCGAAATAACCCGTAGGCTGGCCAGGGCGCGCAGGATTTCGACGCGTTGTGTCATGCTCGCCTCGTGCTGCTCCCGGCGAACAAGCAGCGCAACCGCCAGATCAGTGGCCCGCGCCGTTCTTCCATACTGCCCGCCATACCGCCCGCTGAAACGCGCCATCCGCGCCAATGTCTGACGCAATGCGCGCTGCACGTCCGGCGGCGTCATCCCGCGCGCCAAAATCGCGCGCAGGTTGATGATCGCCATGCCGACCGTCATTCCGGACAGAACTCCGCCGAGATAGGCGTCGACCACCGGTCCCCGTTCGCCCCCTGAAGTGTTGAGCAGCTTCAGCATCCGCTCCACCGTCAGACCGATCAGATCAGCCCGGGTCATCGGCAGGCGACGACTGGCCAGACGTCGTAGAGTGCCCAGAATGCGACGCCGCATATCCCAACGCACCCCGTCCGGATCCAGCGGCAGGAACACCCGATACATCCAGGTGCAGAACGCCATCGCCAGAACCAGCGGAACAGCGGTGTTGAAAAAACTAATTTCATCGAGACGCCCGCCATTCAGCGGACCGACAAGAATGGTGAGAAAGAGGTTGTAGGCGACGGCGCCAAGGACCATCGCGGGATTGGCGAAGGCCAGCCCTCCAATCATCATCGGCAAAGCCAGTCCTGCGGCGAGAAGTTCATACGTCGTGACGGCAGGGACGACATAGAACGCAACAACCATCGCCACGACGGACACGCAGAGCGCTCCGTGAAGAAAGGCGCGGGTCGCCATCGCAGGCGTCTCCAGAGTCGAGAACAGACTGGAGACGATGCCCACGAACATCAGAAACGTCAGCCCGTCCGGCCACGCCGTGGCCACCCAGATCATGCCTGCGATGAACACGCTGACCGAAGCACGCATACTGTTGCCGATCGCGACGCGCCAATCCCGCCAGGTGCGCATGGCGTAATGAAACGCGTCATGAGATTGCGGATTGCGGCTCAGGTCGAACTGGGTCAGCGCATAATTGAGCTCATCGCACATCTGACCAAGCGTATGCAGCGCCTGCCCCTGCCTCGTGATCGAAATTTCCCGCCCGACGTCAACCGGAGGACTGGTGACGATCTTCATCTCTGATTCAAGACAGGTCGCGGCCTCGATACGGATCGCGGCGCGCAAGGTCGCAAGATCCGCCATGACCGCCGCAAAACCGTCAGCCGCGTGCAGACGTTCCGCGAGCGGCTCAAGAAAATCGCAAGTCTGCGCCGAAAGTCGCTTCCATACCTCCCCATAGGAAGCGGGGTCGGCAAGCAGAGCCTGAAGGTCCAGCCCCCGGGCGAAAAGAGCCGTCACGGCCGCCATCGCAGCCCGTGCATGGTCGCCTTCGTGGCCACGGCGCCCGCCGAGTTCAACTTCGGCGAACTCGACCTGATCGCCCATCGAAGCAAGCGTCGCCAAAAGGTCTGCGGATGAACGTAACGCCGCCTCTTCGCCCGACAACATGCGCCTCAGCAGGCCGGTCGTGCGCCCGATCGCCGTGATGAAATTGTCCGCCAGCCGCGACCGCGCGCGATCCTGCAGGCGATACTGGAACAGGGATGACACAACCGTTTCGATGACTACGCCCAGCGTTATGTACGTAAGGCGCGCCATGGCGACATCGAAAATCCGCTCAGGAGCGGCAATGCCGTCAAGCGAGATAATCACACAGGTGAAGCCGCTCGCCCGCATTCCGTGAATACGGTAATTGGTCATCGTCGGCGGACCGGGAAGCAGCGTTCCCACAAAGCAGAAACCGCCTACGCACGCGGCAAGCAACAGAATGAAAAGCGCTGGCTGCTGCGGGCACGCGGCGACCAGCGCCACCCCGGCTATTCCGCCGACGATCATACCGAACAGATGCCATCGCGCCTTGGCGATCGACTTGCCGCGCGTACCCTGTGCAATCATCCAGACAGTCAGCGCGGCCCATTGCGGGCTACCCAGCTCCCACCAGAGAGCTATACCGAGCGCCAGAAGGGAAGCGAGCGTGGTTCTCAGCGCATAGCCGAAAGCCATCACGTCCGGAGCGATCAGCCATCGCACCCGGTTGAAAACGCCCTCGCCGGAAAGAACGGCGAGGACACGGCGGCCGCACGAAGCAGCCCCCTGTCCGCCAAGTCGCGAAACAGCATCCCACGCCTCCGCCACAAGGCGGTGCAATCCGGCGGCTCTGCCTGCACGAAACGTCATGGTTTCCGGTTAGAACAGAACGCGCCGACAAACCTCGGATGACCGCGAATAACTGTCTTCCCGGTCCGGCATGGCGCGCACTCCCCGTCTCTCGCTTCTTTCGAAAATCCGTGGATTACCGCCATAAAAAATCACATGACCGACTGCGCACCCGATTGAACGATTTCAAACGCGCGGCGGCCATGCGCTTCAGGGAGCGTCGCTGATCGAGGAAAGAAAACTACTCTTCGTAGGAAAGCAGTGAGTGGACCGGCACGTCCAGCTTGTTTCGCCCGCCCAGCGCCGTCAGTTCAATCAACACCGACGCGCCGATAACGTCAGCCCCGGCCTTGCGAAGCAACGCGACCGAAGCCGCCAGCGTTCCACCCGTCGCAAGAAGATCGTCTGTCACGACCACACGCTGACCGGGCTTTATTGCGTCCGCCTGAATATGCAGACTATCCGTGCCGTACTCGAGATCGTAGCTGAGCGAAATCGTGTCGCCGGGCAGCTTTCCCGGCTTGCGCAGCATGACAATGCCGCAGCCCAGACGCGTCGCAAGCGGAGCCGCGGTCAGAAAACCACGGGATTCAATGGCCGCCAGTTGATCCGGCTGCCACGGACCTACGGCGCGCGCCATACGCGCCGTCGCAAGCTGCCAGGCGTCGGCGTTCCGCAGCAACGTCGAAATGTCGTAGAACAGGATGCCGGGCTTCGGAAAATCCGGAATGCCGCGAATATACTGTTTGAGATCGATGTCCTGCATTGTGTCCCCGCCCGCGTAGGAATACCAGCCGCATCGGCGCCGAAATTCATCTATCTATTTGATAGAGTTGTATTTTTTTCGGGAAACACCGCCTGCCGCCAAACCGGGCGGGACACTAACTTGCCCGGCGCCGCCCTGCAAGGCTCGTCAAACCGGAATAGAGTCGCCCATCGCAGACGCCACAACCTTCAAAAATCCGTCACGCCGGAACGGTTTGGGCAGCAGCCGCGCATCCGACGGAGCGGCCGCAGGTCGCGGCGCGTCAGCGGTGAAATCGCCGGACATGCAGACGACGCCCAACTCCGGGTAACGCTCTTTCAGCACCCGCGCGAGCGAGAAACCGTCAAGCGGCCCGGGAAGCTGTACGTCCGTCACCAGCAGATCGATGCCGTCTCCAGCTTCAGCCAGCGCATCAAACGCCGACTCTCCATCCGCCGCCTCCCGCACCCGGTACCCGGCCAGACCCAGGATCGTAGCCACGATGTCGCGGATGGCGGGATCGTCCTCGACGACAAGCGCCCGCCTGCTCTTTCGCTCGGAAGAAGGCGCCGCCAGAACCGGGGCGGAAATGAACTCCGCTTTCGCGCGCGGCAACCAGACTGTGACTTGGGCGCCCCGCTGCGGCGCGGAGGAAACCACGACGCGCCCCCCAGACTGGTGCGCGAAGCTGACGACCATGGCCATGCCGAGGCCGGTTCCGGCGCCGTCCTCCTTGGTGGTGAAGAACGGCTCAAACAGTTGATGCAGAATCTCCGGCCCCATGCCGCAGCCGCTATCGGCGACGTCGATCCGTATCCACGACCCTGCCGGAAGCGGCGTCTTTTCCGACGACACGCGTAACCCGCGCTCTTCCTCGACTGGCAGACTCAACAGATCAACGCCCGCCGGAAAGGTCACGTTCGCGGCCCGAATTGCGAGTGTCCCGCCCTTCGGCATCGCGTCGCGCGCGTTGATCGCAAGATTGAGAAGCGCGCTTTCAAGCTGTGCGGCATTCACATGTACGGGCCAGACAGTCGTCGCCTCGCCGCAATCCACGATGATGCGTGGACCGATCACGCGGGCCAGAAGGCCGCTGACGTGAAGAAATATATCAGCCAGCGCCACCATGTCCGACGCGGGTTTGTCGCGTCGCATGAAGGACAGAAGCTGACCAGTCAGCGCCTCCGACCGGCGCGCTGCGTGAACTGCGGAGTCCAGACAGCGTCGGCCACGTTCGCCATCGCCGACCTCGCCAGCCTCCCCGGCAAGCTCCAGATTGCCTAGAATGACGGTCAGCAGGTTTTTAAAATCATGCGCGATCCCTGCAGTAAGCTGCCCGACGGCCCGCAGCTTCTGCGCCTCGCCCAGAGCACGCTCGCTCCGCAGGCGCAGGGTGATGTCGTTTGCGGTCAGCACGAAACCGCGCCTGTCCTCCGAACCCGACGCACCATCGGGCGCGAAAAACACCGTGCGGCACAGCTCGAGATCTGCGCCGTTAACGCCCTTGCATTCCACCATCACCGGCGGGGCGAGCTCGCCCCGGCGAAGCGCTCGTTCAACATGCGCGAACGGCTCAAGCAGCGGCGTTCCCCCGACAATCAGAGCCGAGCTGAGATCGTCGTACCGCAAACCCGGCCGCAGGACGCCGTCTTCCAAACCCAGTATGGCGCCCAGCCGATCGTTCCAGTGCCGGAGCTGACCGTCCGTGCCGAAGACGGCGACGCCAATCGTCAGGCTGTCCAGTACCGCGCGCATCTGCGCCGCCAGATTGCGGCTGCTCGCCTCCGCCCTCGCGGCCGCAAGCGACGTGCGATCAAGAATCCAGCCAGCGGTGATCATGATCAGGACGCCGATGACAATACCGAGCGCGTCCAGGCGCTTCTGCCAGCCGGTGTTCCGCAACATGTCGGCCAGTCGTCCCGCACGCTCCATGGTGTCCGCATGGCTCAACTGTGACAAAGCGCCGTCAAGTGAGACCAGAGTGGCGTCGGCGTCAGGCGCGCCCAGCGTGTGGGCCGCATCCGGTTTCCAGGCTGCGACACGGTCCAGCGCCTGACGGAGCTGCTCGATGCTGCGGTCATGTTCGGGATCGAGGCGACGCTGCGTCGCCGCGAAGTCGGAGAAGTCGGCGCGGGCAGCCGAGAGCTTGCCCACCGCGTCTGCAAAACACGCGGCGTCGGTGGGGGAATGCTCGGCCAGCCATGCGAAATGGCAAATCCGCGCGTCGCTTACCTGCCGATTAAGGGTGCGAAGATACTGGTCGGAACCCGCGCTCTGGCGATCAAGCTGGCCATGTCGCGCCATCTCGTTGCCGAGCTGCATGGCCAATGTTCCGAACGTCACGATCAACAGCGCGGCGCCAAGGAGAGCAAGCATATGTGCTCGCTTTGCCGGATGACGCGCCATCGCTCCTCCCATGGGGTAATTCGCGGCAAGATACGGCTCTCATCCGCACCGAACGTCAAGCCCAACCTGCACGCCCGACTGTGTTTTGACGCGAGATCGCCCACAGGAAAAGCTTCGTCACGGACGCGGCATCGTCCAACTAACTGCGCCGGACGCTCCTTTTCAGACGGTCGCGCGGCGCAAACGCCAAGCATAGAGCACCAGAGGGCAGAGTGTGCGCCTTGGACCACTCCTGCGGTGCCCCCGGATCAAGGCAAGGCTCAGCGCGGCCTGAATGGCAACGTTGCCAGCATCATGAGCGAGCCGAGCAACATCCCCCCCGCCATTGGCAACGCAGTCCCTGAAGGCAGCACGCCCAGCAGGGCTCCGGCGAGCGCCCCGAACGCGTACTGCATCGTGCCCGTCAACGCCGATGCGGCGCCGGCCATGTGCGCGTGGTCTGCAAGCGCGCCCATCGTCGCGTTGGGATAGATCAATCCGGTGGCGCCCAGCGCCACCGCCATCGTGCAGATCGTGAGAATGACGATCAACGACGCCCCATGATCGTGACGATGCGCCGGCAGGTGAAGTGACCAGATGGAGACAGCCAGCAGCGCGAGCGCCCCGATCACCGCCAGCAGGACCGACCCCGTCAGGATACGCCCGGCGTCGACGCGGCCGACCAGCATGCCGTTGACCTGCGAAGCTCCAATCATGAAGACCGCAAAAACGCCAAACAGCATTGAGAAATGCAGCGGCGAAAACCCAAACCCGACGATAAAAACCGGAGACGCGGCGGTCAGGTAGCTGAAGGACATGAACGTCGAAAAACCGCCGATCAGCGCGTGAGTCAGGAACCCGCGATGTCTGAGCAGCAGGAGATATCGGCTCACCAGAATTATCGACGAGAGGCGCTGGCGCCTGCGGCGCGGCAGCGTTTCCGGCAGCACGCGCAGCACAAGCAAGGCGCAAATCGCGCCGTAGACAGCGGACGCCCAGAAGATTGTCCGCCAGGACGCGAAAGTGACCACCAGCCCGCCGAGCATCGGCGCAAGGATTGGCACTACGCCCATCACCATCACCAGCTTCGACATCATTCGCGCGCCTGCATTGCGATCAGGCACAAGATCCCGCACGCAGGCCGTCGGCACGACAAGGCTTGCCGAGGCGGCGAGGGAAGCCACGAAGCGCGCGACCGAGAACACGGCGACATTCGGTGCAATGGCGCACACCACGGACGCCAGCGCGAAGATCGCGTTGCCCGCGACCAGAGGCGCACGACGACCGTAGCGGTCGGATAATGGGCCTACGGTGAGCTGCCCTATCGCAAGACCAACGAACCAGATCGACAGGGTCATCTGCACTGAGCCCAACGTCGTATGGAGCGAACGCACCATCGCCGGGAACGCAGGGAGATAGATATCCGTCGAGATCGGCCCGACGGCGGTCAGCACGCCGAGCAGGATCGGCATCCATCCCGGCGTGGTTGACGGAGGCTCGTATGCGCCGCCGACCTTCGTGTATGGCGACTGAACGGGAGAGGCCATGTACAGGCTCCGGAATAATCTCGGTCTGGGCGATATGGCTGGAAAGTATTCGACGGGTGGAAAAACCACCGACTAGTGGACGCTGGCGCCTTACTGTCGCGCCGATCTGGCGTAGCCGCACAGGGATACAGCGCAAGACTTCACGCGCAACGCCTCCCCAACGGACTGGATGCAATGAACCGATTCATCGATTCTCCTGCGGCCGGACGCCTCAAAACGCGATCGCGCCGGACGGTGGCGCGAGTGATGGCGACCTTAAAAGGGATCAGACGTCTGGACTCAGGGTCCCACCGTCCGTCTCGCCCACACGGCGCAACAGCCATAACCCGAGCAGGCCCGACGCAGCAAACAGGAAACAGCCGACAGCAATCCGACCGCCGCCGCCGATCTGTGCGCCCGCTCCGAGCAACACGAACACCACGGTTTGCGGCGCCGCGCCCAGCGCTGTCGCTGCGGCAAACGGCATCACCCGCACGGCCGAGAGACCAGCAAGAATATTCAATAAAAGGGAGGAGCCGACCGGCAGCAGCCGAAGCGTCAGGATCGTCGTGAAGGGATGCGTCTGGATCGCACGATCCATGCGCGACACGCGGGCGCGCAGGCCGCCGCTCTGCGATGCAGCGGCAGGATCATGAGAGGAAAGCCATCGCGCCGCAGCCTCCCGGCCACCCCAGCGCGCCCAACCAAACGCGAACACGCACCCGACCAGAGTCGCCACGACGCTGAGAACGGACCCTTCCCACACGCCATAGGCGACCCCTCCGGCGAAGCAGAGCGCCTGACGGGGGAGCCCGAACGCACACCAGACCGCGCCACACAGAAGGAACGCGATGCGTCCAGAGGCTCCGGCGCGCAGAAGCTCCGGACTGTCGAGCACATGGCGAGCGGACGGAAGCTCCCGCAGCAAAACTGCGCCAGCGGTCAACGCCAGAAGCATGAGAGCGGGACGCAGAAGGACGCGCGGACCGGCAGGACCTGCGGCCGGACGTGGGACGCGGAGCGCGTCGGGCGGTCTGGTCATGCTGCGCCGTAGCATCGGCTTGCCCGCACTTGCAAGGCGGGAGTAAAGGGCCTCATGCCCGACGCAGCGACCGCTTTCTCCGTGAAGGCCCAGGACTCAGACTCGATCCCTCTCGACGGCATGACGCCGCGCGACCGAAAACGCGTATCGAACTGGCTGCTGACCATCTGCGTCATGCTGCTCGGCATGATCGCGCTCGGCGGCGCGACGCGCCTCACGGGTTCTGGTCTGTCAATCATGGACTGGCGTCCTGTCACGGGAATTCTGCCGCCGCTTAGCCATGCCGAGTGGGAGAGACAGTTCGAACTCTACAAAGGCATTCCCCAGTACAAAATCCTGCATGACGGGTTCGGGCTCGCCGGCTTTCAGAAAATCTTCTGGGCCGAGTGGACCCATCGTTTCTGGGGCCGGATGATCGGTCTGTATCTGCTGCTCCGTCTGGTCTGGTTCGCGGCGACAGGCGTTCTGACCCGCTCCCTGATCCTGCGTCTGGCTCTATTCTTCGTACTCGGCGGCCTGCAGGGCGCGATCGGCTGGTTCATGGTCGCATCGGGTTTTCGCGCTGACAGCACCGCCGTCGAGCCGGTGCGCCTCGTGCTGCATCTGAGTGCTGCGTTCATCCTCTACGTCGCCATCCTGTGGACTGCGCTGTCGATCCGCTTCCCGCGCCCGTCGATCATCCCGGACCGGCAGGCTGGGCGTCGCGTGCGTGCAATCCTTGCCGTGGCCATCGGGTTGATCTCGTTGACGATCGTGGCTGGCGGGTTCACCGCCGGGACGCATGCCGGATTTTCCTACAACACGTTCCCTCTCATGGAAGGACGATTGATCCCGGAGGGATACGGAAAGCTCTCGCCGTTCTGGTTCAACTGGATCGCCAATATCCCGGCGGTGCAGTTCGACCATCGACTGCTCGCGACACTGACGGCGCTATGCGTCGGACTTGTCCTGCTGATCGGGGCTCGCGCCAATCTGGGCGAACGGGCCCACCGGGGCGTCATTCTGCTGGGCTGGGCCGTACTGGCGCAGTATGCGCTGGGCGTAACCACTTTGCTGCTGGTCGTGCCTGTTCCAGTGGCGACTTTGCACCAGACTTTCGCAGCGGTGCTGCTCAGCGTCGCAGTGTTCACCCTGCACGCACTGCGCGGCGTGGGCCGCGCGTCCTAGATGGCGTGAGCTTCAGACTCGTTTCATGCTCCTGAAGTCGCCTGCCCGGACTCGCTGCGCCCGGGCATAGCGCCAGTTTCAGGATC
Organism: Acetobacter sp. DsW_063; assembly: GCF_002153745.1. Classification (GTDB taxonomy): domain Bacteria; phylum Pseudomonadota; class Alphaproteobacteria; order Acetobacterales; family Acetobacteraceae; genus Acetobacter. Next base: position 54,192 of record NZ_JOPL01000013.1, read on the forward strand.
GAACGGACCGACCACCGCCTCCACCTTGCCTCCCAGCCCACGGATCACGTCAGCGATGACGTGGTCGTCACGGATCAGGATGACGTCGGGACTGATGGCCGCCGGAAGGTGCCGGTTACCCAGATGCCACGACACCCGCAGCAAATCGTGCGCCGTATCCGCCGTCACCCGAAGCAGGTACTCCGGCAGCGCCGAGACAAGCACGACCCCGCCAGTTTCGAGCTTGAGGCCATCGCCGTCCTTGAGGTGGTGGGTATGCTCCAGATCCAGCAACATGCGAGAACCTGAATCGAGATCGAGCATCATCCGTCGCCGATGACGTCCCTCGTAATCAGCTGTGAAGACATCGATCGCCGTGGCGGCGTCCCAGGAGCCGGCTGGAAGAATCGTCGTGCAGCGCATAGTCAGAATGCAACCTCCACAAGAAGAACAGAGCGAGACTTCAATGCGCCGTCCTGACCGTACGTGCGCGTCGTTCCACGGCGACCGCAGTTGACCCGCCAGATAGCGGTTCGCAACCACACCGCACGGCTTGAACGTAAACGAGAATCCCCTACCTTCGGCTTCATTCGCCCGGAACGTAACGAAGCGTTCGCGCAAATCACGAGGCTGGCAAGCCCTCTGTGACAAGATCACGCATCACGAGAGCGCCATATTGCCTCACCGGGACAGCGCTAACTCCCGTATCTGCACAGCGACCGCGCCTGGGGCGTCGTCGTCATGTCCAGCGCGCCCTTCAAGATTGCACGACACGGGGGAATAACGGCGCAACGTTACAGGGAATGCGACATAGCTCTCTGCGGCTTTGCACACTCGCCCATCGTTCACTTTGCGCTCGGCGTGCTTGGAAAGGTCTGGCCCTGAGATGACGGCACACCCGCAACACCCCACCCGCTCTCTTTCTCGTACAGCGCCGGGCAATACTCTGTGCAGGCGCTTTGACCCATCGAAACGCGCTCGCGACTTTAGGATACCCTCTTAGACCAGCTGCAACCGGATACTCGCACCAGCACGATCCGACGACGCCTCGTGTAACGCCGCCCTGAGCCTCCAGGCACCTGAGCTCAGGACACGCGGGGTAAGCGGATGACGAACCGGGCTCCCAGTACGCGGCCATCAGACGCGACGCGGTTATCGGCATGGATTGTCCCGCGCAGCGCCTGGATGATCTGACGACTGATCGACAGGCCCAACCCGGAATGCTGGCCGAAATTCTCGGTTTGGGGGCGTTCCGAATAGAACCGGTCGAAAATCGAATCGAGTTTCGCCTGCGGGATGCCGGGGCCTTCGTCCGACACGGCGATTTCCACCATCGCGCCAGCCGCGTTCGCCTCGAGAAGAATATGTCCGTCGGGCGGCGAAAAGGAGACGGCGTTTCCGATCAGGTTGCGAAGGACCTGCACCAGCCGATCCTCGACGGCGAGCGCGCGCAGGGGCCGCGCCGGATCGTCGTCCACCACGGAGACGTCGATCTCCGGCTGCCCAGGCTTGCGGGTCGACTGATTGATTTCCGCCAGCAACGACAGCAGCGGCGCCACTGCGATCGGAGACGGCTGAACGCGCGACATTTCGGCGTCCAGCCGACTGGCGTCCGAAATGTCGGTGATCAACCTGTCGAGTCGACGCACGTCGTCCCCGATAATGGTCAACAGACGACGGCGGCGTTCTGCGTCCTCGACGCGGCCGAGCGTCTCGATCGCCGAGCGGATCGAGGTCAGTGGGTTTTTGATCTCGTGCGACACGTCCGCCGCGAACCGCTCGATCGCGTCCATTCGCGCCCATAACGCCTGCGCGCTGTCCTGCAGGGCCCGTCCCACGTCTCCAATCTCATCGCCGCGACTCAGCAGCCACCCCGGCACCGCGCCAGCGCGGCCGGAGCTTTCTCGCATCACGTGCGCAGACGCCGCCAGCCGCAGCAATGGACGCGCGATGGTCAGGGAGAGATACCAGGACAACAACACCATGATCGCCATCGCCAGCAGGAACAACGACAGGATCGACGAGCGTATTTCGAACAGCGACGTGTCGACCGCCTCGCCCGTGCGGGTAAGCTGAATTACGCCAACGGTCTGCCCCTCATGCATCACCGGTTCTGCGACGGTTACCACCAGAGTACGGTTGGCGGTGCGCCTGATATAAGGCGGCGTCTCCACCTCATCATGCGCGTTGTCGGCGCCGGGGCGACTTCCAGATTTTCCAGCGGCACGATCTTCCGTCAGCGGGCCGTCGTCGGCTTCTCCGATCACTGAATTTATCAACCGTTCCAGCAAACTGCGATGCAGGGGCGGGGCGTCCTGCTCGTCAGGCGGTAAGGGCGGACTGCCCGGTGCGCGGTGCGCCAGCTTTTCCTGCCGGCTGTCGGCCACAAGCCGTCCGTCCGGCGCGTAGATACGCGCCTCGGCGCTGGGGCTGGGCTCCGTCAGGCGCAACAGCAACGGCCGGACCAGAGACGGTTCGAGGAGGTAGGTTTCGCCAAGCGGCGCCGCTCCGTCCTCATCGCGCCCGCCACGACCGCGGGAACGCGGCGCATGCGTGACGGCGCTCTCGCCGAGCGCGCCGGCGTAGATGCGCGCCTGCTCTCGGAGCGCCTGCACCTCGCCCGTCAGCAGACTGTTGCGGAACTCATTCAGGAACAGCAGCGTCAGGCCAAAGACGACCAGCGGCAGCATGTTCGCGAACAGTATCCGCCGCATCAGGGGGGACACGAGGCGACGCTCGGACGCCTCCAGCGCTTCAGCCGCGCGCCGGTCCGACCGCCGACGCGTTATCGAGCGCGAGGAGAACTGTTTACGCAGCAGATTCGTCAGGGCGCGAAGCGGCCCGGTGAAAGTGGACGACCGCGCCGAGGATCGGACCGGCGCGCCCAGTTCGACCCTCTCCGGACCGACGCCGTCGCCGCCCGGGCGCGCCGCGTCCATGCCTCAGTCTTCCTTGTAACGGTAGCCGATGCCGTAAAGCGTCTCGATCTGGTTGAAGTCTTCGTCAACCTGCCGGAATTTCTTGCGCAGACGCTTGATGTGGCTGTCGATGGTGCGGTCATCGACGTAAATGTTGTCGCCATAGGCGGCGTCGATCAGCTGGTCGCGGGACTTTACCAGACCCGTCCGGGCGGCCAGCGCCTTGACCAGCAGAAACTCCGTCACCGTGAGAGGTATTTCGGCGTCGCGCCACTGACAGCGATGACGCAGCTCATCAAGCGTCAGGCTGCCGCGCACGAGCGTGCTGCCCGCACTCTCTCCGGCCGCTTCAGCGCGGTTGACTTCCTTGCGCCGCAGCAACGCGCGGATACGCTCGATCAGCAGACGTTGGGAAAACGGCTTGGTGATATAATCGTCAGCGCCCAGTCTGAGGCCCATCAGCTGATCGACTTCCTCGTCCTTCGAAGACAGAAAGATCACCGGCAGATTGGAACGCGCGCGCAGACGCTGCAGGAGCTCCATGCCATCCATACGCGGCATCTTGATGTCGAGCACGGCGAGATCGACCGGCCGCGCCGCCATGCCCTGCAACGCCTGTTCCCCATCGGTGTAGGTGCGGACCTGGTATCCTTCCGCCTCCAGAGTCATCTGCACGGAGGCGAGAATGTTCCTGTCGTCGTCCACCAGCGCGATCGTCTGCTTCGTCGTCTCCGTCACGTATCCTCATCTCCCGGCCGCAAACCGCGCGGCCAATCCTCCGCTATTGCGGGCGACCATAGCCGCACGCGGACGCATGGACCATGGGGGGCCTCGTTACTAAGAAGCAACCTTGGAGCGCGCCCGAGAGCGCCGCACACAACGGTATCGCAATGGAGCGCCGCGAATTCGTCACGTTTTCGTAGCCACGCGCGCCTTGCCGAGCGCGGTGAGGATGCCTAATTCTTGCACCATGACCAACACAGCAGACACCTTCGGGGTCGGCTCTCCGGCCGAGCAGGCGGAATCCGACCGCACAGAACATTATCATCCCCACGAAGCCACCGAGACGGGCGATGACGTGATGAACGCCGCCGCCGCCCGCATCAAGGCGCTGGAGGCCGAAGTGGCGGAGGCCCATGACAAGTGGCTCCGCTCCGAGGCTGAAATGCAGAACCTTCGCGCCCGCGCGAAGCGGGAAGTGGACGACGCCCGGCAATACGCGGTGCAGAAATTCGCCCGCGATGTCGTCGAGGCGGCGGAGAACCTGCGGCGCGGTCTTGCAAGCCTGCCCCCGGCGACAGAAGGCGAAGACGGTATTCTGGCCAAAATGCGCGAAGGCATCGAGAGCACGGAGCGGTCCTTCATCTCCATCCTCGAGCGCCATGGCGTGGTCGGTCACGACGCCGCTGGCAAGCCGTTCGACGCCAACCTGCATCAGGCGATGGCCGAGCAGCCGAGCGCCGAGCATGAGCCCGGCACGGTGATTCAGGCCTGGACCCCGGCGTGGACGCTCCATGGGCGGCTGCTCAAGCCCGCCATGGTCGTCGTCGCGAAAGGCGACGGAGCCGCTCCGGCGACGCCGGAAGCCGGGCAGTAACCACCCACGGTGGAAGCGGTTAGAGGCGGCGTGCGGGGATTTTCGACAGGTTTTCCGTCGGCGTCGCCCTTGCAAGGCCCCTCAACCGATCTTACATCGCAATAGCTTGAACGGTCCGCCGCATTACGGACGGGCCACAGCAATCATAAGGGCGACATCCGGTGCTTCGGGCCGGAGGACGCCGCTGAGAGGAGATTGAGTTCATGAGCAAAGTTATCGGTATCGACCTCGGCACGACCAATTCCTGCGTCGCGATCCGCGAGGGCAGCGAGAACCGGGTTATCGAGAACAGCGAAGGCGCGCGCACGACGCCGTCGATGGTCGCCTTCACCGAAGGCGGGGAAATGCTGGTCGGACAGGCCGCCAAGCGTCAGGCCGTCACCAACCCCACCAACACGCTTTACGCCGTGAAGCGCCTGATCGGCCGTCGTTTCGACGACGCCACCGTCCAGAAGGACAAGGGGCTGGTCCCGTATTCCATCGTCAAGGGCGACAACGGCGACGCATGGGTCGAAGGGCGCGGCAAGGGCTACGCCCCGTCGCAGATCTCCGCCTTCATTCTCGGCAAGATGAAAGAGACCGCCGAAGCGTATCTCGGCGAGAAAGTCACGCAGGCGGTCATCACCGTTCCGGCTTACTTCAACGACGCCCAGCGTCAGGCCACGAAGGACGCGGGCAAGATCGCGGGCCTCGAAGTCCTGCGCATCATCAACGAGCCCACGGCGGCTGCGTTGGCCTATGGCCTTGAGAAGAAGAGCGGCGGCACCGTCGCGGTCTACGACCTTGGCGGCGGCACGTTCGACGTCTCGGTTCTGGAAATCTCCGACGGCGTCATCGAGGTGAAGTCGACCAACGGCGACACGTTCCTGGGCGGCGAAGACTTCGACAACCGAATCATTTCGTTCCTGGCCGACGAATTCAAGCGCGATCAGGGCATCGACCTGCGTTCCGACAAGCTGGCTCTGCAGCGCCTGAAGGAAGCGGCGGAGAAGGCGAAGATCGAGCTGTCTTCTTCCAAGGAGACCGAGATCAACCTGCCGTTCATCACGGCGGACGCGTCCGGCCCTAAGCACCTTGTCGTCAAGCTGAGCCGCGCCAAGCTGGAGAGCCTCGTCGACGATCTGATCGTCCGCACGATGGAGCCCTGCAAGGCGGCGCTCAAGGACGCGGGCGTTTCGGCTTCGCAGATCGACGAAGTGATCCTCGTCGGCGGCATGACCCGCATGCCGAAGGTGATCGAGGCGGTTAAGGAGTTCTTCGGCAAGGACCCGGCCCGCAACGTGAACCCGGACGAAGTCGTCGCAATCGGCGCGGCTGTTCAGGGCGCTGTGCTGAAGGGCGACGTCAAGGACGTCCTGCTGCTCGACGTCACTCCCCTGTCTCTGGGCATCGAGACGCTGGGCGGCGTGTTCACACGCCTGATCGACCGCAACACGACGATCCCGACGAAGAAGAGCCAGACCTTCTCGACGGCTGAAGACAACCAGAACGCCGTGACCATCAAGGTCTTCCAGGGCGAGCGTGAGATGGCGGCCGACAACAAGCTGCTGGGCAACTTCGACCTGCAGGGCATCGCCCCGGCGCCGCGCGGCGTGCCGCAGATCGAGGTCACGTTCGACATCGACGCGAACGGCATCGTGTCCGTCTCGGCCAAGGACAAGGCAACGGGCAAGGAGCAGCAGATCAAGATCCAGGCCTCTGGCGGTCTGTCGGAAGCCGACATCGACAAGATGGTCAAGGACGCCGAAGCCAACGCCTCGGCCGACAAGGCCAAGCGCGAGCGGGTTGAGGCGCGTAACAACGCCGAAGGTCTGATCAATCAGGTCGAGAAGTCCCTCTCCGAAGCTGGCGACAAGGTTCCCGCCGCCGACCGCGCCGATGCGGAAAGCGCCGTGGCCGCCGTGAAGTCTGCTCTGGAAGGCTCGGACGACGAAGCTCTGAAATCCGCTACGGAGCGTCTGACCCAGACCGCCATGAAGATCGGCGAAGCTGTCTACAAGGCGGAACAGGCGGAAACGCAGGGCGCCCCCGGCGGCGCGGCCCCGCATGCCGACGACAAGGTCGTCGATGCGGACTTCGAGGACGTTAGCGACAAGAAATCCTGAGCGGGTTCGTCTTGATATCGGCCGGGTTTCGACCCGGTCGGCCGCCCCAGCCGACGCTCTCCGACGGCATGGTTCAAGGCGTCCGCTCCGGTCGGGGCGGACGCTTCTTTTTTATCCCATTCAATCCCTCGCCGCCGCATCGGGCCGGAAGAGGGAGGACCCCACGAGGATCCTATGGCCACTAAACTGGATTATTACGCCGTTCTGGAAGTCACCCGAGAGGCGTCCGGGGACGAGTTGAAGAAAGCGTACCGGCGACTGGCCATGAAATACCACCCGGACCGCAACCCCGGGGACGCATCAGCTGAAAACCGCTTCAAGGAAATCAGCGAAGCCTACGACATCCTGAAAGACGACCAGAAGCGTTCGGCCTACGACCGCTATGGCCACGCTGCGTTCGAAGGCGGCGGGGGCGGGTTCGACTTCAACGGCGGCGGTGGATTCGGCGCGGGCGGCCTGGGCGACATCTTCGAGCAGATGTTCGGTGACATGATGGGCGGCGGACGTCGCGCCAAGCGTGCTGGCGCGGACATCCAGACTCAGGTCGAGATCAGCCTCGCCGAAGCGTTCGCTGGCGTGAAAAAAACCGTCACCGTCACGACCCGCGTGGTCTGTGAGGCCTGCGAGGGCACCGGGTCGAAGGACCGCGAAGCGGGTGTCGACACCTGTCCGAGCTGCCACGGCGCGGGCAAGGTTCGCGCTCAGCAGGGTTTCTTCGTTGTCGAGCGCCCCTGCCCGACCTGCCATGGCGCCGGGCGCGTCGTGAAAGACCCCTGCGTTTCCTGCCATGGCGCCGGAACGGTGCAGCGCACCCGCACGCTTGACGTCGCTATTCCAGCCGGCGTCGAGGACGGTACCCGTATCCGCATGACGGGCGAAGGCGAGTCAGGTGGCAAGGGCGTCGCGCCCGGCGACCTATATGTTCATATCAGCGTAGCCCAGCACGAACTTTTCCAGCGTGACGGCTCAAATATTTATTGCCGCGTGCCGTTGCGCATGGCGCAGGCGGCGCTTGGCTCGGACATAGAGGTCCCGGTGATCGACGGCGGTCGCGCCAACGTGAAAATTCCGGCGGGAACGCAAAATGGCGAGCATTTTCGTCTACGCGGCAAGGGATTTTCGGTGCTTCGCTCGTCGTCGCGCGGCGACATGTATATTCAGGTATCGGTGGAAACGCCGCAAAATCTCACGAAACGCCAACGCGAATTACTTGAGGAGTTCGAGAGCGAGGCGGGCGAACATGCGAAAGGCAGCCCCGAGCATGCAGGTTTCTTCAGTCGCGTGAAGGACTTTTTCGACGGAACGAAGGGCTGAGTCATACGGGCTGGAGCGCATTGCAGGCGCTCCAGCCCGTGCACGGCAGCAATATGCAGCCGATCTTTCAACGAAAACTAAAAAACTTCTGATCACGGCATTCGCCAGGTAATCGACTGAATCGCGAAAGCGTCGCTATAGATTCAGATTCAAGCGTCACCCAAGGCAAAAGCCGGTCACTGGTCGGAGGACGGCCCGCTGCCCAACCTTTCTCGCGCTTCATGACTGGGCGGAGCCCCTGCGACCGGATGCATTTCGGCATGCGCCCGATCTTTCGGCGTCCCCACGTTCTCGAGCGTCGGTTTCGCCTCTGTCTTGATCGACGGCGTCTCGGTCGCCGCGCCACCAGACGTTTCAGCCGCTTTCGACATCTGGTCCGACAGCGGATTTCTGTCGAGAACCTGCCGCGCATTCCGGGGGTAGCGGTTCATCAGACCCAGCAACGTCCCGTTGGTCCACCCAAAGCCGATCTGCATCGGATACTCGCCACCGCCCGCGCCCCCAGTAGGACTGATCTCGGGAGCCACCACGTCATATTTCTCCAGAAGGACGCCGCTTTTTTCATAAGTTCCGATCACGCGCGCCATCCAGCGGCGGGCGATGTCCTCCGCAAGCGCCTCTTCTCCGTATTGATTAAGCCCCTTTACCGCCATCCATTGCAGCGGCGCCCAACCGTTCGGAGCGTCCCATTGCTGGCCGCTGGTGATATCCGTCGCGACGAGGCCGCCAACCTTCAGCAGTTTCGTCCGCAATGTGTGGGCCACAGCGTGAGCCTGCTCGTCAGTCGCCAGATGCAGAAATAACGGCATAGCGGTCGCGGCTGAAAGAACGTCTGTCCGCTCCCCTTTCTTCCAGTCATAGTCGTAGAAAGCTTCGCGCTCCGGATCCCACAGATATTTCCTGATCGCAGCGACGCGCGCCTTGGCGTCAGCGCCGTAACGGATGGCCTTTCCCTGATCGCCCGCAAGTTCGTAGGCGTGGGCCAGCGTCTGCGCGAGATGCGCCACGGTGCAGTTCATCTCGATGGTCACCAGATCCGTGGTGTGGATCGTGGACAGCGTGTGGTGATCGGCGAGCCAGCGGGCAGAATAATCCCAGCCGGTTTCAGCGCCTGCGCGAAGATCTCGCCACACTTCGTGCGATGGACGAGACGTAGACGCAGCCGTGGCGATGTCTTCGGGGTAGCTCTCATCGCGCGGGGTGTCGAGGTCGTCCCACGGCCTCACCATCAACGCGCCGTCAGGCAGACGAACCGCATGCCGCCAGGCGTGACCGGGCTCCAAAGTCGAAGCTCCGTCTGTCCAGTAATCGTATTCGCGCTGCAGCTCAGGCAGAAAACGCGTGTAAACGACCTGCCCATCATGGCCAGCCAGCAGATCCAGCATGATGGCGAAGAAAGCCGGCTGCGACCGGCTGAGATAATAGGTTCGGCTGCCGTTCGGGATGTGGCCGTAACGATCAATCAACGAGGCCAGATCTTCAAGGGTCGAGCGCATCAGATCGATCCGGCCGTCCTCGTACAGGCCGATCATCGTGAAGTAGCTGTCCCAGTAATAGATTTCGCTGAAACGCCCTCCGGGCACCACGTATTTCTTCGGCAGCGGCAACTGCGACGACCACGGAATCTGTCGGTCCGGCTCGCGGGTAAGAACGCTCCACATGCCGGAGATGTAATCCCGCACGTTTTCGCCCGGCGTACGTTGATAAGCCGCCGAGGTGAACTCCGGCGTCGTGAAATAGGTCGCGACGAAGGTCTTGAGATCGAAACCCGGCTCCTCCCTCTGCTCGCGCCAAGCTTTCAAAATCTCCGAAGGCGGATGGTTTGGATAAGCGTCGGCGGCGGCCTTGGCGTCGGTGAAAATCCGGGCCTGACCGATCGCGGCGAACAGCCCGTCCAGCGCGATGGACGGCGGCCGCAAATCCTGCTGCGCGTCGACATGCGTCGTCGATTGCGGAGCGGGGATGATTGTCGGATGTATCAGCAGGACTTCGTCATCCTGAGCGGAAGGCGGCGGGTTTTGACTTGAGGGAGCTCCGCGAGACGAAAAGTGCGGATACGCGGAGGCAGGACCGTCTCCGGTTGCGCTGTCTTTCTCACGGGTTTGCTCCATGGGCGGCTCAACCTCGGGGGCAGTGAAAGTTGTCGGGTTATTTCCCGGCGTCAGCCTGCCGGAAGCATCGTTACCATTTGACGAACGGGGCGTTCCGTCCGGAGCGACCTGTGTTTGAGAAAGGCCTGCGGACGGCGTGGCGGATACGTCGGAGCGAGAGGCGTTCCGGGCGTCGCCAGGGTCGTCTGTCGGCGCGGCGTTCGCGTATACCGATCCCAAGGTGGCGTCCAGCGCAAAAACGCCCCCGGCCAGCAGGCACGCCTGCAGGGTTGCGCGTAGCGCAATGCGGGCGGGCGATACGCATGTTTGTGAGGGAGCTGAACGTCCGAAGAGTCTGACTGTCAAAAGGACTCCTTATTCCGCCAGCCCGAACGAGAACCGAATCTTGCATGGCGAGATCTTGCCGCTCATATGCATATTACGAAACAATGAGCCGGTGATCGTAGAGTTGCATCCAGCGAGCGCCGAAAGCCGCCGCCGGGTTCGCTTGCGCGTCCAGGAGGCGCTTTCTGCGGCAGGTCTTCCGGGATCGGCGAAAGCGGCTATGATTTGCGTTCGCCCCCCAGCCTCGGACGTCCGACGTGACGTATCGCGGCGTCGGTCAGCAGTTCGGGAGTCTCGCCTATGTCATCCGCATCTTCAAGCCCGAACCTGGACAGCGGTCACTCCGCGAACCGAACCGACCCTCTCGGCGCGCTGGCCACGACCGACCGTCTGTTTTTCGAGCGCGCAGGCGCCAGACTTGATCGCTCGGCCGCAGAAACGCTCACGGCGAGCGCACTGGAAGGCATGGACGACGGAGAACTCTTCCTCGAATATCGCGAGAGCGAGGGCGTATCGCTCGAAGATGGCGTTATCCGCACCGCATCCTTCAACACCAGCGCCGGTTTCGGGCTGCGCAGCGTGCTGGGCGAGGAGTCCGGTTTCGCGCATTCCGATGAAATCAGCGAAGAGTCGCTGCTCCGCGCGGGCGAGACGGTCCGCGCGGTGCGTGCAGGCCGCTCCGGCGTCCGCGCCGATCCCCCGCGCGCCACCAATGCGCGCCTGTACAGCGACCTCAATCCGCTGCACGACACCGATTTCAGCGTGCGCGCCGCAGTCCTGAGCGAGATCGACGCTTATGCGCGCGCCAAGGACTCCCGGGTAGTGCAGGTCATGGCGTCCCTCAGCGCCGAGTGGCAGGCGGTGCAGATCATCCGCGCCGACGGACAACGCGTGGCCGACCTGCGGCCTCTGGTTCGGTTGAACGTCTCCGTGGTTGTGGAGAAGGACGGACGACGCGAGAGCGGCTCACACGGACAGGGCGGTCGCTTCGACATCACGCGAATGCTCACGCCCGATGTCTGGCGCGATGCGGTGGATGAAGCGCTGCGGATGGCGCTGGTCAATCTCGACGCGCGTCCGGCGCCGGCCGGTGAAATGGAGATCGTGCTCGGTTCCGGCTGGCCGGGCATCCTGCTGCATGAAGCCGTCGGCCACGGTCTTGAGGGCGACTTCAACCGCAAGGGCACCTCGATGTTCGCCGGGCTGGTGGGCAAGCGCGTCGCAAGCCCAGGCGTCACGGTGATCGACGACGGCACGCTGCCTGATCGTCGCGGCAGCCTGACCGTCGATGACGAAGGCACGCCGTCCGGGCGCACCGTCATGATCGAGGACGGCATTCTGACCGGCTTCATTCAGGACCGCATGAACGCGCGTCTGATGGGCGTTGCGCCGACCGGCAACGGGCGGAGGCAGTCATACGCCTACTCCCCGATGCCGCGCATGACCAACACGCTGATGCTGGGCGGCGACGCGACGACCGAGGACATGATCCGCTCGGTCAAGCGCGGACTCTACGCCATCAATTTCGGCGGCGGGCAGGTGGACATCACGTCGGGCAAATTTGTCTTCGCCACGTCCGAGGCTTACCTGATCGAAGACGGCAAGGTGACGGCGCCAGTCCGTGGCGCGACGCTGATCGGCAACGGCGCCGACGCCATGACCAAAGTGTCGATGATCGGCTCCGATGTCGCTCTCGATCCCGGGATCGGCACATGCGGCAAGTCCGGGCAGGGCGTACCGGTTGGCGTCGGACAACCGACGCTGAAGATGACGGGGCTTACCGTCGGCGGCACCGTCGGCTGACGAGCCGGCCGTCTTTCCGGTTTCCTTTCCCCTGCAAACTTTCCAGCCAGACGGGATAGCGTTGCTTCGCCGTCTCGCGTCCGGGAAATTTCTCCGCAGCCGGAGCCAAGTTATCCATGATCCATTCGCTCCCTTTTGCGCCGGATTTCACGGCTGACAAACGGTCATGAGAGCGACGTTCAGACCAGATCGATCCTCGCCCGGCCCTGTAGCAGTCGGGCTCTCACGGCTACTCGGGGCTATCGCTATTCCGGCGACGATCCTGCTGCCGATCCTGCTGTTCCGCACCCGCGCCCTGTCGGACGCGGTAGTCTCCGTCGTCACCGTTCTTTTCGTAATGCGAAGCGCAGCTTTGCACGACTGGTCATGGCTGCGGGCTCGCTGGCTGCAATGCGGGCTGGCGCTCTGGGGCGTGATCGTCGTGTCGTCGGTTCTGGCAGGGCCTGCGTCCTCGGCGATTCAGGGCGTCCTGAGCGTCCGGTTCTTTCTGTTCGCCGCAGCAGCCTCCTTCTGGACTCTGGCCGGGCGCAGGGCGCGCAGCGCTGCAACAGGCGTTTGTGCGGCGCTGGCTGGCTGGACCGTGCTCGAGTGCTGGCAACAATACCTGACCGGATACAATGCCCTCGGCTACGGCCGCTGGGGCGACGGAGCCCTGACCGGGCCTTTTCTGAAGCCGCGAGCGGGCAACGCCCTGCTGATGGTGATGTTTCCCGGCGCGATGCCGGTGGTGTTGCGGCTTCTGGCCCGTGATACATGGCGATCGAGGCTGGCGGGCTTAACCGGACTGCTGCTGCTCATCGCCAGTATGATCCTGATCGGACAGCGCATGGCGAATCTGCTGATGGTGGCCGGGCTGCTGCTGACAGCGTTGCTCGTACGTCGCATGCGTCTGCCGGTGATCGCGGCCCTCGGTCTCGGCGTTGTTGTTCTTGCGGCGCTTCCGGTTATTTCTCCACCGACCTACAGCAAGCTGGTCATAAAATTCGCCGACCAGATCGGTCACTTCACAGCCAGCCCCTATGGACAGATTTATACGCGCGCGGCCGTAATGGTCGCCGAGCACCCCATGCTGGGCATCGGGTTCGACGGGTTTCGGTTTCATTGCCTTGACCCGCAGTATTTCCATGGCCTGCCGCAGTTCGACATTCCCTTCGTCGGACCTGCGGCAAACGGCTGCAACATCCATCCGCATAATTACTATCTGCAGGTCGCGACCGCGGCCGGGCTTCCGGGGCTGGCGTTGTTCGTGACGATGATCCTGTGCTGGCTGCGCCTGATCGCGCGTCCGTTCCTGCCGCCACGCGGCGCAGAGCGCATGTCCAGAATCACGCCCGCCGCCGCCCCGACGCCTGAGAACGCCATGCTGCTCGTGGCCTGCGTTGTGACGATCTGGCCGATCGCGAGCACCAGCGCCCTGTTTTCGCTGCCGTCGGGCGGGTGGGTGTTCCTGATCGCAGGGTGGGCGATGGCGGCGACGTGCGGCGAGACGCCGGAGCGGGCGTCTGGGAGAATTTAGCGAGGGAGCTTCGGGATGCCGCAAAAGGAGACGCCTGAGATCGGGGCGCCTGAAACCGGGTCGATGGCCGGGCTTATTGCGCGGACGTCTTCACGCAGCCTGTATGTTGATGATTACACTGTGCCGGTGGCGTTGCGATGACGGGCATATCCTGGCGCATTCGCCGGGCGGCTGAGTTCCTGTTTCTGTTCGTCGGAGGACCTCTGGCGATCCTCGCGCTTCATCGTGCGGGCGTTCTGTTCGGGCTGTTGTGGGCGGCAGCGGCTCTCGCCTGGCTCAACCAGCGCGGCGCATCCGCCCCCCAGTCCGACGAGACGGTCGGAGCCGCATTGCGTGCGCCTTTGCTGCGCTTCATCGTCCTCGCGCCGCTCATCACGGGTGCCGCCTGGATCTGGTCGCCACAGACCCTGTTCATCCTCCCGCGTGAAAAGCCGGGTTTCTGGCTCATAATCATGGTTCTTTATCCGCTGCTGTCCGTCTGGCCGCAGGAGATGCTGTATCGATCATTTCTGTTCCGGCGCTATGGCGCGCTGTTCGGCGGCGACAGGAGGACTGTCGCCGCCAGCGCCCTAGCGTTCGGCTTCGCCCATATTCTGTTCCTTAACTGGATCGCCATAGCCATGACGACGATCGGCGGCCTGCTGTTCGCGAGAGAGTATGCGCGACATCGGGATCTGCGGGTGGCGTGCATCGAACACAGTCTCTACGGCTGCCTGATCTTCACCATTGGGTTGGGCAGGTTTTTCTATACGGGAGCAGCCTGGAAGCACGGCTGAGCTACGCGCGGCCTTCATCGACATTTCGCTTGTCTTTGTTCTTATTTTGTTCCAAAAGAGAACAGAAGAGAACGAATAGTTAACGAGACATGTCGCACGCAGCGGAGGCGGATGAATTCTCGCCGGACGCATTGCGAGGAGGGCTGGGCTTATGAGAGAGTCAGCGGACAGCGCAGTTATGACGCTGGAGGCGCCGAGACTGGCGGCGACGGCGCGGCCCGTCGTCGCAGTCGGGGTTCGAGGAGTGGAAATGGACAAGACGAAGGCCCTGGACGGGGCGCTTAGCCAGATCGAGCGCGCGTTCGGCAAGGGATCGATCATGCGTCTCGGGCAACGCCCGAAGGAAGCAGCCGACGTAATCTCGACCGGCTCCCTTGGCCTCGATATCGCGCTTGGCGTCGGCGGCCTGCCACGTGGCCGTATTGTCGAGATCTACGGGCCTGAAAGTTCCGGCAAGACCACGCTCGCCCTGCACGCCATCGCCGAGGCTCAGAAGCTTGGCGGCACCTGCGCATTTATCGACGCGGAACACGCGCTCGACCCGGGATACGCCCGCAAACTGGGCGTCAATGTCGACGATCTTCTGATCAGCCAGCCGGACGCTGGCGAACAGGCGCTTGAAATCGCTGACACACTGGTCCGCTCCGGCGCCATCGACGTGCTCGTGGTGGACAGCGTCGCCGCGCTCGTCCCGCGCGCCGAGCTTGAGGGCGACATGGGCGACAGCCATGTCGGCCTACATGCCCGTCTGATGAGTCAGGCGCTTCGCAAACTCACAGGCACGGTCGCGCGCTCAAACACGCTGCTGATCTTCCTCAATCAGATCCGCCTCAAGATCGGCGTGATGTTCGGAAACCCCGAGACCACGACAGGCGGCAACGCGCTCAAGTTTTACTCCTCCGTCCGGCTGGACATCCGCCGCATCGGCGCGATCAAGGACAAGGACGAGGTCGTCGGCAACCAAACGCGCGTAAAGGTCGTCAAGAACAAGATGGCCCCGCCGTTCCGTCAGGTCGAATTCGACATCATGTATGGCGAAGGCGTCAGCAAGATGGGCGAGCTGATCGATCTGGGCGTGAAGGCTGGCGTCGTCGAGAAATCCGGCGCGTGGTTCTCCTATGACAGCCAGCGCATCGGGCAAGGGCGCGAAAACGCCAAGCAGTTCCTGCGCGACCGTCCGGAAATGGCGGCTGACATCGAGCGCAAAGTGCGCGAGCACGCGGGCGTCGTGGCTGAAGCCATGATGACCGGCCCGGATGCAGACAGCGACGAAGACTAAACGCTAAGGCGGCAGGGGCTCGGAGACGTTCCGGGACCTCCGCCCCGACATTCCCTGAACAGGCGCCCTTGACGGAACGAGCCTATATTGCTCGTTTCGTCATCGCATCATCAGGGAAAGAAGCGTCGATTATGTCTTTCGTTCTCAAGGCCTTTCAGGATCGCGAAAATACGTGGCGGGAACTGTTCCATGAACAGATGCCTGAAATGGAATTCCATAACTGGCCGGAATACGGCGATCCTGAGCAGGTGGAGTATGTCGCGCTCTGGAAACCCGAAGCGGATCTGGCCACACGTTTCCCAAATCTGAAACTCGTCTTCTCCCTGGGGGCTGGGGTCGATCAGTTCGACTTGTCCACGCTGCCCGACCATGTCGGTCTGGTGCGCATGATCGAACCCGGCCTGACGCAGGGGATGATCGAATATGTCGCCGCCTTTGTGCTGTCCGCACATCGCGATCTTCCGCTCTATGCGCAGCAGCAACGCGGCCATGTGTGGCGTACGTGGCCAGAGCGGCAGGCCGCGCAAACGCGGGTCGGGATCATGGGACTTGGAACGCTCGGCGTCCCTTGCGCGCAGGCGATCGCAAACCTTGGCTTTCCAACCCTCGGCTGGAATCGTAGTCCGCGCGATATTGACGGAGTCCAGGTCTTTCACGGCGCCGACGCCCTCGATGCATTCCTTGCCCAGACCGATATCATTGTCTGTCTTCTGCCGCTGACCGATGAAACCCGCGGCATGTTCAACCGGACTCTGTTCGCAAAACTCCCCGCTGGCGCGACCCTGATCAACGCAGGCCGCGGCCCTCAGGTCGTCGGCGAGGATCTTATAGAGGCGCTGGATTCCGGCCATTTGAAGTGGGCCATCCTTGATGTGACGGACCCGGAGCCCTTGCCCGAGGGCGATCCGCTTTGGGATCACCCGCAAGTCGTCATCACGCCGCATATCGCCAGCAACACCCGCCCGGACACCGGCGTCGCCAGCATCATCGCCAATATCCGCCGCTATCGCTCCGGGCAGCCTCCGGAGGGCCTCGTCGACCGCTCGAAACGATACTGACCAACACCGCCCGGACAAGGGAGGCGCCGTCGCCATTTCGTGGTAAAGGCGGCGCTTCACGAAACGGCGGAGGTTCCATGGTCATCGCTTCTGCGGCGCGCGTCACGCCCCCCAACCGGCCCCTGTTTGGGCGCGTCACGCCGCCCGGCTCGAAGTCGATCACCAACCGCGCGCTGCCTCTGGCCGCATTGTCTGAGGGCGTGAGCCGTCTGACCGGGGCGCTCAAGAGCGACGACACGCGATATATGGCTGCCGCACTACGTCAGATGGGCGTCGACGTGGAAGAACCCGACGACACGACTTTCGTCGTCACCGGAACCGGAAACCTGAAGCGCCACGACGCTCCGCTGTTTCTGGGCAACGCTGGCACAGCCGTTCGCTTTCTTACCGGCATAGCGCCGTACGTGCCCGGCATGGTTGTGTTGGATGGCGATGCGCATATGCACAAGCGTCCCATTGCGCCACTTATCGCCGCCCTGACTGCACTTGGCGTGGACGCCACGGCGCCAACGGGGTGTCCGCCAGTGACCGTCCAAGGCTCGGGACGTCTTTCAGGTGGGCTCGTGAAGATCGACGCCGGACTTTCGAGCCAATACGTGTCTGCGATCCTCATGGCGGCGGGCAGAGCCGATGCGCCGGTCGAAATCCAGTTGCAAGGTTCTGGGCTTGACGCCCGAGGTTACGTAGATCTGACGGTGACCGCCATGCGCGCCTTCGGCGGTGCGGTCGAACAGACCGGGCCTATGAGCTGGCGTGTCGAACCAGCGCGCTACGTTGCGTGTGATCTGGCCGTTGAGCCCGATGCATCCGCCGCAACTTACCTGTGGGCCGCTGGCGCGCTTACCGGAGGCGTCATCGATGTCGGACTGGCGCCCGAAGTATTCTCACAACCCGATGCGCGCGCATACGAGATGATACGAGCGTTCCCGCATATGCCATCACAGATCGACGGCTCCCAGATGCAGGACGCAATTCCGACACTTGCGGTCATGGCCGCATTCAATACAACGCAGGTTCGTTTTTGCGGCATCCGGAATCTTCGCGTGAAAGAGTGCGATCGCATCAACGCACTTTCCACAGAACTGAACCGCATCCGTCAGGGTCTGGCGTCCGAAGAGGGCGACGATCTGATTGTAAACGGAGATCCTTCACTCACAGGGACATCGCTCCCCACGCAAATCGAGACTTACGCGGATCATCGCATCGCCATGGCCTTCGCTCTAGCAGGCTTGATGATCGAAGGAATCGAAATTCTCGATCCATCATGTGTCGGCAAGACCTACCCGGGGTTCTGGGATGCGTTGCGAACTCTCGGGGTCGATGTCGCTTAATAAAGAAAAAGAATTTCCGTGGAACTGGACCGTCAAAAAATCTCCGGTTCCACCGATGCTTCATCACGCCGCACAGTTTCGCCTTCGCGCAAGAACATGGTAATTTCGCCAAGCGTGACGCAATCCAGTATCGGAGACAGATTGAGCTCTACATGCCGTTCGATAACGGCTGGACACTTGGCAATACGCCCGATGACCCTTCCCAACACAAACGCCGTTTGAGTAGCGTAATCCAGTGCCTGAAACTCAATCGCCAATGCGTCATCACCTTCAGGAGCCTCGATTTCCTCCACCAACCCCTGCAAGCTCTCGAGTTTAGCTCCCAAAGCCGAAGTCAGTTGACTGATTCGCTCCAGCACGGTGCTCAAAGGTATGTCAGAATCCATAATCATATATCCGCAACACGCGCACGAATTGTAATGTCCTGTCTATTTCTATGATTTACCATAACTTCCTCACCAACGCCTCCTGCGGCGTCACGCATCCAGGCGTGTTGCGCCCGACCACTCACCGGCCAAAATCTTATCCGACGTCCTCTTGATCCCCCCAAACTAAACGCCACACAACTAATTCCCTTAGAAGAAAGATATTCTCTAATGAATTCAGAATTTCGATTCCCAATATCGCCCAATCGCGGCTGTACCGTCGCGCCCCCAAATACTTTACACTGCAAATTACCCCGGCGAGCGCCATACAAAAGAAGGCCGCCTACCAAAGACTCCATGGCGTACACGCCAGAAGAAAATTTTGACTGTGAGGAAATAAACGCTGAGTGCGGTAGAAGAAAATGATTCATACCGCCTATTTGGGCGCACCTATCGAATAGGCAAACCGACACACAAGATCCCAGAATGGCAACGAATATCTCGCGTGAATCGCAAGATATCCGAATTTGTCCCAACATGACGCCGGTAATCTGATACGGCAGGGCATTACGTGAAGTCACGTTAGACCGTAATGGCTCCGAATACTGCCTCAATTGCGGTTTTCAATTTTCCAACAGTATAGGGTTTGGCCAGCAGATTATTCACGCCGTACTTTATCGCCTCTTGCACCAAATCTTTACTCGCTTCTCCTGTCAAAATAATAAAGGCGACTTTTGCTGTTTTGGGTGTCGCTCTTATATTTTTCAACAAATCCAGACCATTCATTTCCGGCATATTGAAATCCGAAATAATGAGATGCGCCTGATTTTCCGAAAAAAAATCCAAAGCTTCTTTACCATTACGTCGTTCAGAAACCTGGAACACTCCCAATTGAGCAAGACTATTTCTTAATAAAGTTCGTATTGATATCTGATCATCAACGATCAAAACTCGGATTGCCGACGCGGCGGGCATTATCGCACTACTCCCGGTTCAATGGATCGAAACTCCGCCATCACCGACGCTATTTCAGATAAAGACATCACACGCGCCACCGCTCCCCTTTCCGCAGCCACCCGCGGCATGCCATAAACGACACAACTTGCTTCGTCTTGCCCAATAGTTACAGCTCCAGCTTTACGCATCGCGCCCAATCCGGCGGCCCCGTCAGAGCCCATGCCAGTCAAAATGATTCCCAGGCAGCGTGGACCAAAATTTTCTGCCGCTGAATAAAACAATTCATCAATAGAAGGACAATGACCGTTTACAGACCCGCCCGGAGCAAGGTCACAAACAAATCTCCCCGCACTGCGGCCGATTCGAAGGTGTCGATCACCTCCCGGCGCAATGTAGACCGTGCCGGAACGAAGGACATCCCCTTGACTCGCCTCGACAACTGTAACGCCACATAATCGATTCAACCTTGAGGCAAGACTGGCCGTGAAAAGAGGTGGCATATGTTGCGTAACCACTACAGGCAGTGCGTCGACCGTCAACGCCGGGAGGATTTCCCCGAGCGCCTCCACTCCACCGGTGGAGGCACCAATGAAAATGGCCTCGATCTCAGGCCTCAAAATGTTCGGTAGAGTCTCATTCCGCAATTTTGGTGCCGCGAGAGGATTGCGCCATCGCGGTACGCCAAAAACCGCTGCCTGCTTTACGATCGGAACCAACCGGTCGTACCCAACAATACCCTCCCCGGCAGAGGGCTTTGGGAAGCAATCAAAGGCGCCTAAACGCAACGCCTCTATCGAAAGATCAGCGCCGCTCTGGGTGAAGCCCGACACCATTACAACCGGAATTGGACGAAGACGCATGATTTTCTCGAGAAATTGCAGGCCGTTCATCCCTGGCATTTCGACATCCAACGTGATTACATCCGGCTGGTCGGCGATTATCATGTCGCGCGCTTCCAGCGGGTGGTTCGCCATTCCCGTGATTGTGATGGCTGAGTCACGCCGAAGAGCAGCAGCAATTAACGCTCTGCCAGTACGTGAATCATCAACGACTAAAACACGAATTATTCCGCTCATTGCACGCTCTTGCAGTATGTAGTCGGGCAAAAATCCCTGCGTACTGTGGATAGCAAATGCTCCGGAATTTTCTCAGAGTGTCCGAGATATAAATATCCGCCTGGGGAAAGGCAGGAAAAAAGTCTACGCCACACGAAATTTTTTCTATCTTCATCAAAATATATGGTGACATTTCTACAAAATATAACCAAAAAATCCCGACTAAACGGCCAATTTGACAGGAGATTGAGACGCCGAAAACTGACCATATCTTTTACTTGTTCAACAACAGAAAAATGCTCGTTTATTGGAAAGAACCAACGCCGCCTTGTATCGTCCGATAATTTTTCTATTTTATATCCAGAGTAAATACCTGTTTTCGCAATATTAATCATTTCCGTGTTTATATCCGTTGCCAATACTTTCACATCGAAACTGGGAGCGTCAGGAAATGCACTTAATATCGTTATTGCAATGGAGTATGCCTCTTCGCCTGATGAGCATGCAGAGGACCATATCCTGACTGGAACGCCACGCCGAGCGCGGGAAATTAACTCTGGCACTACTACACGGCTCATATGTTTGAAGTGATGATTTTCTCGAAAAAAACCCGTAACATTTGTCGTGAGCGCGTCAATCATTCGATCGAGTTCATCAACTCCCGTCGGGCTGGTCACAAATTTTATGTACGTCGAGAAATCTAAAAATTTACAAAACCGAACGCGTCGAGACACTCGTGAATAGACCAAGGTTCTACTTAATCTATCTCTGGAGTACCCGCACTTTTCGCAAACTATATCCTGTATATTTTTTATATCGTCCTGACAGTAAGGGACATCAGAAATTTCATCTTCGAATCCGACGCGATGTCTCACGCTACCGACTCCAGTATCGTCGCCGCGACCATCTCCAAGCTTAAAACTCCCACCATTCGATCATTGATCGAGATAAGGCCAGACACAAATCCTTTCTCCCTGTCGGAAGAAAAATTTGGAATCCCCTGAATCATCGACTTTTTGACATCAATTATATCAGAAACACTGTTCACTAAAAATCCGAAAATTTTCTCAGAAATCTCGACCACCATAACAACATCACGTCCCCCGTCTTGATCTACGGAGTTACCCAGAAGCTGACGCATGTTTATAACCGGAAGCACAATGCCTCTAAGATTGATCACTCCACTGACAAAATTGGGAGCGAATGGGATCGGCGTCGCACCGAGCCAACCGCGTATCTCTCTTACCTTCAATATATCAATGCAATATTCTTGTTTTCCTACCTGAAAAGAGATTACTTTTTCTGCTCCACCATCGATTTCTTGTCGCAAAAATCCTGTCATGTCGCCCACTCCGGCGAGCGGCGTTCAATGCTCGCAAGTCCGCCCGGATATGGCAATCTACATACGTTTTCGGAGCCCATGTGAATTATGGATGCCGCATCCAAAACCAGTGCGACGTTGCCGTTTCCCAAAATAGTCGCAGCTGAGATGCCTCGAGTCGCACGAAAATTCTTCTCTACGTTCTTGCTTACAACCTGCATCTGTCCGTCTATGCCATCAGCTAACAACGCGACCCTGTTTCCGTCATCATCTTCAACAACTAAAATAACTTCGCGATCCTGGAAATTTTCACCTGTTGAAAATCCCAAAACAACACTTATATCGAGTAACGGCATAAATACCCCGCGTATGGAAAGGGCGGAAACACCGTCACCCATTACAAATACATCTTTGTAATTAAACAACATAGTTTCCACTATACACGAAACTGGAAGAATAAGCGTTTGTCCGCAGGAGGTTATCGCCATTCCCTCTATTACCGCAAGCGTCAATGGTAAACTCAACAAAAACGTAGAACCGACACCTTTTTCGGAAAAGATCGTCACACGCCCGCCAACATCAAGTATAGATTTTTTTACGACATCCATACCCACTCCTCTACCCGACAAATCACTGACTGTCGACGATGTTGAAAAGCCGGGAAAAAATATCAAATTATCTATTTCATTTTCACTTAAATTCGCTTGCGAATTTATAATTCCCTTCTTGATTGCAATTGATTTTACGCGCTCTCTGTTAATTCCAGCGCCGTCATCCGCGACCGTAATTATAATTCTTCCAGATTTTTGAATTGCAGATAAGCGAATTACTCCGTCGGCGCTTTTTCCATTTTTTAACCGATCTTCCGTCGACTCTACTCCGTGATCAACTGCATTCCGAAGCATATGCGTGAGAGGATCTGTTAATCTTTCAATCAAACTTCGATCGATTTCTGTATCCTCACCATCCATCACTAACTGAATTGACTTTCCAGTCGCGTGAGCCGCCTCACGCACAACTCTTTGCATTCTCTGGAAAACTGTGCGCAATGGCTGCGCTCTGACAGCCATTACGGCATCCTGGATGTTTCTTGTAAGCTGATCAATATCACTCAACGCGTTTTCTATCGATACTGGCTCTGCTCGCCCCCAATGATTTTTTTCATACCTTTCTCGCAATGTTGCTTGCCCGATTACTAACTCTCCTACTAAATCTACAAGCTTGTCTATCCTTTCCAAATCTACCCTAATAGTTACATTATTGTTTTGAGAATTTACTTTAATTGTGGCCGGAGCGTTTTCTGACTCTCCCTCATTAATTTCATTATTAAGATTTTTTTCCGGGGATTTTTCTGATTTTCCCGTACCGTCGGGCGATGAATTATCTTCGAATATCTCAAACGCAACATCCAATTCGTTACCAGAGGTATTATCAATCTCTGACAACTCTATGGAAATCGGGGAAAACAAAGATACAGACTTTTCTTCCTCGTCAAATCCTCCTAGGTTATCATCTCGATTCAGAAATTTATCTGCATCTACTGAATTATCGCAACTAAGAGAAATAAGCTCTTTGATACTTTGATTCTGCCTTTCAAATGGGGGGGCAACTCCCTCGCGCTCCGCTTGTACCGAATCACTAAGAACATCGGTTGCCCTAAGAAATATTTTTATGATGCCTGAATCAATATGGAGCATTTTTGAACGCAAAAGATCAAGAGCGGTCTCAAATACATGCGTAAAACGCACAAGGTCCGGCATTCCGAATGAACCAGCTCCTCCTTTTACAGAATGAACAGATCTGAATGCCGCATTGACAATTTCGTCGGTAAAGTCGCCACATTTAATTATCTCCAAACTTCGTTCAAGTTCGCTTAGGAGTTCGTTGCACTCCTCGAAAAATATATTTTTTATGGAATCAAAATCGTCCATAAAATTCCTCCTATTTTTTGATAATTATACGATTGATAGCCCGCACAAGAACTTCAGGCGCAAACGGCTTGACTATCCAACCTGTAGCGCCCGCATTTCGCGCAAGAATTTTCTTTTCTTGACTCGTTTCTGTCGTAAGAACGAGTATCGGAGTTTTTTTTGTTAACTCCAATATTCTAATGCAACTTATGAAATTATACCCATCCATGCGGGGCATGTTAAGGTCTGTTATTATTACGGCGGGAGCTTCAACGAGCGATTTCACTAATTGAACGCCGTCTACTCCGTCGGCCGCCTGCCGCACTGTATAGCCCGCAGCGTACAGAGTCTTACTTAGCAAATTCCTTATAGTTCGTGAATCGTCAACTATGATAATAATATTAGACATTTTTTTATTTCCTTAAATCTGTGAATTTCAAAAGTCCTCCCATCCTTCGTCTGACGATATTTTGCTTTCCTTAATTTTTGAATCTTTATAGCTTTTTTGTTGTATTTTGTCGAAAGAATCCAAAGATCTTGTTTGTTGTGTTTTTTTGCTGAGGTTGCGAATATGATCTTTCATATGAAAATCACCCACGAGATTTTCAAGATCCCTCGTTTCTCTGGTAAGATTGTGGCTTGCTGCCGTTGTTTGCTCTACCATCGCCGCATTCTGCTGCGTCGTCTGGTCCATTTCACCAATAGCCCTGTTAATTTCTGTCAAGTTCTCCGCTTGTTGATGTGCAGACGACGAGATGTCTTCGATCAGGGACGATATGGTTCCTACGTTGTGTGATATTTTCGACAGCGCCGCGCTGGTCTGTGTCACCAACGTCACCCCGCGTGAAACCTGACGTCCTGATAATAGGATAAGTTCCTTGACGTCTTTGGCGGAAGCCGCGGAGCGCTGCGCAAGCGATCTAACCTCCGTCGCAACAACTGCGAAGCCACGTCCTGCATCGCCGGCCCTTGCCGCCTCCACCCCCGCGTTGAGCGCCAGCAGATTTGTTTGAAATGCAATTTCGTCTATAACTCCCAATATATCAGCGACTTTTTTTGAAGAATCCTCTATTTCGCGCATCGCCTCTATAGTGGAATTCATCACCGCACCGGACTCCGTGGCCTCGTCACGAGCGCCGCCTGCCGCTTTTCTAGCGTCAAGGGCAGCCTGAGCTGTTTTCTGGACCCCAACAGTAACTGTATTTACGGAGGCGGCTGTCTCACCGAGATTGGCGGCCTGCCTTTCAGTGCGACGGGCCAGATCATCAGACGCCAGCGCAATTTCCGATGAGCCCGACGCTATAGTCGCTACACTCGACGCAACTCTTCCAAAAATTTCGGCTAATTTGTCAATTGACTCATTGAATATATTTCTTTGAATTTGATATTTATGATCTATAATATTTGAGGAACGGTAACCAAAATCACCAGCGGCGAGCTTCTTCATCGCGTCCACCATCTGCTCCAGAGCGTGGTTCGCTGAATCCCTCTCTTTTTCTGCTAAATCCAAGCGTAGTTGAATATTATTTTTCGCTACATTTTCGTTTTTCAATTCTTTTTTTAAATGATCCAGGCGATCGACGAACTTCGATCTGGCGTAATCTATGGCTTGACGCAAATCTTTTATTATATCAAATTTAACGGATGTAGAATAAATATTTATTGTAGATAAGGCGTCTTCCTGATTAATAGATCGAATTATTTCGTGAACCGGCGATATTATTTTTTTGACAACAAAAATAACTGCAGGAAAAGTAGAAAATAAAAACAGGAGACACGTAAATCCAATTAAAAATGGCGAAAATTCACTACCTTCCAACCGCAACATTATAGAAAAAGCACACAAGAAAATTATTATACAGCTTATGTACGCCGAAATAAAATTCTCTAAAGAAGAACGAAACAGGCGCATTTTTCCACTTCCATTGGCGGGCCGAAAAATGAATTGACTCCGCAATAGCTAATCCCCGTTCACACGGCCCCATCGAACGTAGTAAACGCCCTATTTTGATAAAAAATGGTTACCAGGCGCATTAAAATGCCTCGGCGCCCTGCGTCAACTTTTTGGTAATATATTCGGCATTATTTTTAAATTGCGACCTTTAATCTGTTTTATTGCCTTTTCGACGGGATTCCGGCGTGAATAATTTGCATGACGACATACAACGCAAGCTGCAGTTCTTAGGGTTAGGAACACGCGAGTGCGATATCATTCGCTCCGCCCAACCAAACATTATGAAGGCCATACCAGCAGGTCTGGATCTCTTCTATGACAAAATTTTACAAGTTTCCGAACTTTCAAATTTTTTTGAGAATTCAGAACATATAAAATCTGCAAAAGGGCGCCAAAAAAGCCATTGGCATTCTGTCACCGACGCAAAATTCGGATCGGATTACATTTCCGCAGTTACTGCAATCGGGAACATGCATGCCAAGCTTGGGTTAAATCCCGGCTGGTATATTGCCGGCTACAGTGTCCTTTTGGGAGAAGTCGTTCGCAGCGCGATCAAAAACGCATGGCCGTCCGCTAAGCGATCCTTATTCTCCGCGCCCGCTCCGAAGAGCGAAGGGGAGGCACTGGGCGAGCAAATCGCGCTTCTGATCAAGGTGGTCCTTCTGGATATGGATTTAGCGATTTCGACCTATCTGGAGAATCTGGAGGCTGCAAGGGTTCGAGCGCAGGAAGCCAGGGTAGCAAGTCTCGACACGCTCGCCTCTGCTTTAGATCGCGTCGCGGAGGGAGACCTTTTACTCGGCGACTATGAGGCCTTGTCACATGACGGAGGGCGTTTGGAGGGGGCTTTCGCCAATGTCATCAACGGCCTTAGTGAGATCATTCTTGAGGTGAGGCATTCGTCTGAGTCCGTGGAGGTGGGCGCCCGCGAAATTCGCAAAGCGAGCGAGGAGGTACTACAGAGGATTTCTGAGCAGACTACCGGTCCTCAATCGGTCTGCAACACCATCGGTCCACTGGCGGATTCGGTAAAATCTGTTGCTCAACGAGCAAAGAGCGCCGATGCCGCTGTTTCTCTTTGCGGTCGGGAGGCGCGACAAAGCCGGACGGTAGTTGCCGAAACGATAGCAGCGGTGGATCAGATCGCCGAATCTTGCGGAAAGATAAGCCAGATAATTGGGCTCATCGAAGAAATCGCGCTTCAGACCAATCTCTTGGCCTTGAATGCTGGAGTGGAGGCGTCGCGCGCGGGCGACGCCGGGCGGGGTTTTTCGGTCGTCGCAAAAGAGGTGCGCGCTCTGGCGCAACGCTCGGCAGGCGCAGCGAAAGAAACGAGAGCCCTGATCACAACTATCGGCGAAGACGTCACAAAGGGTGTAAAGCTGGTGAACGAAACCGGCGTTGCGCTCGAGAGTATTTCTCGATCGGTTGTGGACGCCGGAGGGCTGGTTGGCGAAATCGCCGAAGTAGCCGAAGAACAGGCCCTCCGAATTGACGAGATCAATGCCGGTGTAGTTACGCTGGAACGCGAAATGAGAAGTAACGCAGCCATGATGCGACGAACCACGGGGGTAAGCCACGAGCTTGCAAGAAATTCCACTCACCTGATGCAGTTAGTCATGAACTTCAAAGTTCATGAGCAGAAGCGACGGCAGCGCATTGCCCGGGGATGAGAACAGGCGGCAACGTTCTCATGGTAGGGTGCGGAGGCTAAAAATTGACGCCTCTCCACTGCCCCGAAGACGAACTCAAGCGCCGCGAACGCAATGGCACCCGCGGCCACACCTTTGGCCTGACATGGCGAGAAGGCCTCTAAAACAGCGCAATCTCATCTCACCAACGACCAATTGCACGTCTTCGGTCTATCAGTTCCCTTTAGGCGCTGCGTCACGATATTTGTCCCAATGCATGGCCAGCTCCCTGACCACCACCGAGCCGACCTTGTATGCGGCCTCAAGCGAGGGGAGGAAGCCGGAGAAACCTGACTCGTGCGCCTCCTCAGCCAGCAAATCGGCCGCGCTTTTACCCGGCGGGGGCATGTCGTAGTTACTGGCCGTGCGCAGAATCAGGACGCGGTTGATATCGACGCGCCCAGCTCGGGCCTGCGCCGTCAGGGCCTGCATGAAGCCCACATCTTCCTCTGCCGTGGTGGCGAATACCCCTTTGCCTTCAGTCCAATATGCTACCCAGCGCTCCGCCCAGGCGTTCATGCGCGCGCCAATCCAGAATGTCTCGGACGAAAGCGTGTCGCCCAGCATAACCTGTGGAGGCTTCTGAGCGTGTGCGTAACCGCGATACCGCTCCCGGCTCACCCGTAAGCCGTCCGTGTCCTGAAGCGCCACGTCGCGTGTCAGACCATAAGCCCACGAGACCAAAGCAGGGTCCAGCGTGTAAGCCATGTCACCCCATTGAGAATGCAAAGGTGGCGTCGGCTTATCCGTCGGCGTCGCCCCCATCACAGGGGTGAAACCGTCTGGCCAGCTTTTCGGTATCTCCCGGGCGTCAATCAGATGCGCGAGACCGCCATTGATCACGCGCGGCGCCCAGACGGCAGACCCCACCGAACCGAATTTCGGATCGATGCCGCCAATTCCCGCCAATACGAAATAGGTCTTTCGTAAATCGAAGCGCGGATCGAGCACGAGCGCGGTCATCGCGGACGCCATATGCTCGGGCCCCTCTCCTGTGACAACACCCAACACCTGAAGATCCGGATTGTAGCGCATCAGGCCATGATCGGTGCCGGGCGCAGCCAGTTCCTGGCTGAGCGGCAGTTTTTCGACCCATGTCTGGAATTCGCCAGGCACATCGCCCGAATCCTTACCGATCTCAAAAGTCGTCACCACGACGACGCGAACTGGAAGCTGGGAATCCGCGGCGCTTGCGGCGGATGAAGCCACCGCAGACAACGCTGTAGCAAAAAAAAGATCGGCACGAAAACGCATGGAACAAAACCTTTGTCGAGCAGGACGGATCAGAGCGGTTTTTCAGCAGCAACGCTGTGTTCGAAACGAATAAAATCGCCCTCCAGTGCCCATTGGAGGCGCGCCTTCTCGCTATTGGCGAGCAAATCGTGGCAAGGTCCGGCGGCGACATCGGAACCGGGCGCAATTCCCGCGCACGCGCCCTCGATCCTGAACGGCGTCGTTTGCGCCCATAGGCTTCGCCCCGGCGCGAAAGCATGCTCTAGCCCCGTACGGGAAAGATCGCGCAGGTTGGTGTAGGACAGCGGGTAAGTCAGGGCCGCACGCAGATACTCGTTCGTCAGCGATCCCCGCGACACGCCTTCGTCATCCGTGGACAACGCGACCGGAACGTCATGCGCCCGGTAGGTCATGAAAGGGTGCGCATCGCCGCGCACGCCGAGAATCTGATCGTTGCTGGTCAGATTGATCTCGACCATGACGCCACGCTGCGCCAGTTCAGCCAGCAAACCTTCCGGATCGCGTTCCGACAGAACATCAACGCCGTGACCGATGCGACTGGCTCCAGCGACCTCAACAGCCTGACGGATATGGTCGCGCAAGCCTTCCGGGGGCACGAGACCGCCCGTCAATTCGCCCGCATGTAAAGACAGCTTCACCGTTGGGTGGCGGGCGGACAGGAAGTGAAACATGCGCATGTGCAGCGCGTAATCGCGCATGGCGACTGGGTTGTCTTCCGGCGCGACGATGTTGATCCCGACAAAACGCGGATCGGCCTCCGCCAACGCATAGCCAAAGGCGATCTGGCTAAACACCATGCCGGGCGGAAGGACGCGAACCGTTTGATACAGGTAACGGACGCTGACGCCACATCCCGGCGCAGCGTCTGGCGACCCGCAGCGCATGATCTGCCGCGCGCCAGCCTCCATCTTGTCGGTCTCCGCGCGGGCTGCAGAGACGAGCGGCGCAAACTTTGGCGACACCGAGGTCAGTGTGCTGTTTAACCCGTCGTCGTCCGTGACCTGTGCATTCGCGCCGAGGCCCGCGACCGGCATCAGTTGCGGCGAGATCATCAGCTCGACATACCGGACGTGGTCCATGGCCGCCTGGTTCTGCGCATCGGCGAGCATGTCGGGCTCATGCGCGTACGTGGCTGGCATGAACCGGTCGAACGTTGCGAAGAAATGATCATGCCCCGACCGATCTTCTGGGGTCGGCACGAAATCCCGCATCGACAGGGCGTCAATAGAACGTGCGTAGAGCGCTGGATTTGCAATCACGGCGACGGCTGGCAGACCATCACTTTTGGCGTCATGGCCGCCAGCGGTGCAATGCGCGGAAGTGATTGCGCCGCCAGCCGACACGCAGAGCTGGTCGCGCGCCGCCCAGTCGAGCATGTGCTCGGCGTAGATCGCACCGACGAGATGATTGTGCAGGTCGGCGCCTTTGGGAAACGCCTGCAGGAAAGGGCGCAAGCGGGCAGGGTTCGTGCGGATCTCGTTGAAACGCGACGCTGTTACGTCGAAATCGTGATCTGCCGACGACACCGCCGACGCAGGAGAAGCAGCATGAGCATCTGCCGCCGCTGTAATGTGAGCGAGCGTTGCAGAGAGAACGAGGGCGGAAAGCGAGCGTCGGATCGTCATGGCAGTATCGTGTTCTCTCCCGCACAGCTTGGCAATGCTGATCGAGACAGGCCGCGGCTTGACGGCGAGGGCTGGTTCGGCTGCACCTTACACCACCACCATGACGAACGAAGCGCCTGCCGCTATGGGCGCCGATTGTGAAAGGTTACGCCCCTTGCCCCGGCTCATCATCCCGACGACCGCTCCCTTCGACCATGAACCCGATCAACGGCATCGGAACGGAAGACGCGTGAGCCCGCGGCTGGCGCTTCTTGCCTGCGCCGCGCTGGTCGCGACCGCATGCCCGGAGCTTTCGGCGCGCGCAGCGGATCAGACGCCCCCCGGGGTTCCTCTGCCTGAACCTGCACGAATCTTCGCGCCGCTCGCCTCCCCGCAGCCGGTCAACGCCTACCGGTCCGGCTCCGGCGCTCCCGGCCCGCTGGCATGGCAGAACGGGGCCGATTACGACATCAAGGTGTCGATCGACCCGACCAACAAGACCGTCACGGGCAGCGAGGTCATCACCTACACCAACAACAGCCCAGGCGATCTAGACACGCTGTGGGTGCAGCTCGATCAGAATATCTACAAGGAAGGTGCCCGTGCGGATTTCTCGTCGCCCGAACGGCACGCGAACCACACGGACGGCTTTTCCATCGAAAGCGTCTCCGTCGGAGATGACGGGCATACGACCCCGATCCAGCCCCTTGTCTCTGACACCCGCATGCAGACGCCGTTGCCCCAGCCTCTGCCGAAGGGGGGCAAGATCAAGCTCCGTATTGCGTGGCACTACACCGTGCCGGGTCCGTGGGGCGGTCGCACGTCGGTGACGCCCAGCAAGAACGGCGACATTTACGAGATCGCCCAGTTCTATCCCCGCATGGCCGTCTACGACGACATTCGCGGATGGGACACAGCGCCCTATCTCGGTCAGGAATTCTACCTCGATTACGGCGATTTCGATTACAGCGTGACGGTCCCGGCGAACTTTATCGTCGTTGGCTCCGGCGCCCTTGCCAATCCTGCCGAAGTCCTGTCGCAGGAGCAGCGCGACCGTCTGGTGACGGCGTCGAAAAGCGACCAGCGCGTCATGATCCGCACGCAGGCGGACGTAGAAGCCGCGATAGCGCCACCACCTGCTGCCGTCGCGGCGGCGCCCTCTCCGGCCAAACCGGATGCAAAGGTCGACGCCAAACCTGACACGACACCCGCAACCAAGACGTGGCGCTTCCACATGAGCGATAGCCGCGACGTCGCGTTCGTCGCCTCCGCCGCGCTTCTGTGGGATGCGGCGAAGCTGGACCTGCCGCCCGTCGCGCCGGCGCCCGGCAAACCACCTGCGCCGCGTCTCGCCATGTCGGTCTACCCGGTCGAGGGCGTCGGGTCGCACGGATGGGATCGCTCGACCAGTTACGTCAAGCACGCCATCGAATATTTCTCCGAAAAGTGGTACCCGTATCCTTGGCCAAACGCCATCAACGTTGGTGGCCACGGCGCAGGCATGGAATATCCCGGCATCGTCTTCGACGGCATGCAAGACCGTGACCCGATGCTTTTCTGGATCACCACGCACGAACTCGGCCACGGCTGGTTCCCGATGATCGTCGGATCGAACGAGCGCCGCAATGCGTTTATGGATGAAGGATTCAACACCTTTATCGACGCCCTTGCGTCGGATCATTTCAACCACGGCGAATTCGCGCCAAAGCATGATTCTGAATACGCGCCGGATACAGGAAAACCGGCCGACGATATCATCAAGGTTCTTAAAGATCCTGACGCCCCGGTCCTGATGGCGCCCAGCGACGTGGTGTCGGAAAAATACCGTCACCCCGTCACCTACTTCAAGGCCGCTTACGGTTTAACGTTGCTGAGAGAACAGATTCTCGGACCTGACCGTTTCGATCGGGCGTTCAGACGCTATATCTCGCTCTGGGCGTTCCACCACCCCACGCCGTCCGATTTCTTCCGTCTGATGGACAGCGAGGCGGGCGAGGATCTCTCATGGTTCTGGCGCGGCTGGTATTTCAACAACTGGGCGCCCGACTACGCCATCAAACAGGTCAGCTATGTCGAGGGGGACCCGAAAAAGGGGGCTCTTGTTCAGGTCGCCAACCACGGATGGTTGCCTTTGCCTGTCGTACTACAGATCACCTGGGCGGACGGAAGCTCCGCACGTATGACGTTGCCGACGGAAACATGGATGCTGCGCAACGAAATCACGCTGCAGATCCCCGGTTCACAACAGATTCGCACTGCGGTTCTCGATCCGGACCGCGCCATTCCCGACGTCAATCGCGCGGATAATTCATACGGCGCAGTCCCGACCGCGACGCCTCAGCAGCACTGAGGCCGCGGACGAACCAAGCGGAGACGCTCGGACGGCGGCGATGCAAACGCCACCGTCCGAGCACCCTCCACTATATTCTGTGAGTTACAAGAGTGATGTCGGATGCGTCTCCGCCCAAGGAGATGCACTCTGAGAGTGAGATATTTTTTAGAAGACGAAAGTTCTTTTTAAAATCTAGTCACTTCACAAACTTCTCGTCGACGCAGGCCCCCGTTCACCACCGGAAAACCGCGCCCACTCTGAGACAGACTCCTTACAAATCACCAGGCGATATCGAAAACAACATTAAAAATCATGATAAAATCCATTCCTTATGATCAATCTTCCAATTAACGACCCCATAGTGTCGTACCGAGCGAGCATGCGATCTCCTCCCGCTCTCAGTCCGCCTTTGGATTTTAGAAGACAGCCGCACTACTCGACTGAAACCATGGCCATCATACTGGCTCACCCCCATGGATCCGACTCATCGCCTGAGCGCACGCCGCCATCAAATCGATTTAGAAAATTTTTTGTTTTTCAGAAAATAATCGAAAAAATCTAGCTCATTTCAGCGTTTCCGAATTCCTGCAACACTTTCATGATCGCTTTACTATCCGTTTCCGCCAACACGCGGCGTCCAAGGCGCACGCACTCTTCGTAACGCACGGAGCGGATGACCTGTTTTACGCGCGGCACAGCCGAGGCCGTCATCGACAGCGACCGTAACCCCATCCCGACCAACAAAGGCGTGAGAATGGGGTCGCCAGCAATCTCTCCACACAAGGAAACCGGCGTGCGATGTTGCAAGGCGGCGTTCACCACGTCTGCAATCATGCGCAACACGGCAGGATGCAGCGCGTCATAAAGCGACGCGACATCGGCGGATGCGCGGTCGGCCGCCAGAGCGTACATGGTGAGGTCATTGGTTCCAATCGCCAGAAAATCGGCGTGCTGCGCGAGCGCGCCTGCCGTAAGAGCTGCGGCAGGCGTTTCGATCATGGCGCCGAACGGCGGCAAGGTTTCCGCGAGGGCGACCCCTTTGCGCCGCAGCCTGCGGGCCACCCGCTCGTAAATATCCCGCGCAGCGCTGATCTCTTCCACAACCGTCACCATCGGCAACAGGACCTGCAACGGGCCAACAGCAGACGCGCGAAGGATCGCGGCAAGTTGGGTCTCCAGCAGCGCCGGATGCTTCAGCAACAGGCGTATTCCCCGCAACCCTAGCGCCGGATTCGCCGTCTCACCCAACGTCGACAGCCCCGCCCGCTCCAGCGCCTCGCTCGGTTTTTCACCGCCCCAGTCGAGCACGCGTACCGTGGTCGTGTCCGCGCCCATCGCCGCCACCAGACCAGCGTAAAGCTCGAACTGCGTCGTCTCATCCGGTAGTTCTTCGGAGTTGATGAACAGAAACTCCGTGCGCAGCAGACCGATCCCCGCGGCGCCGGATTGTGCAATCAACGGCAGTTCTGCAGGAAGTTCCAGGTTGGCCTGCAGCAAGACTTTCTCGCCGCTCGCCAGCTTGGACGAAAGTCGGCGCATCCGTCCAAGCTTCTGCCGTTCCTGCGCGTAGGTTGCGACAGCCCCTCTCGCCTCCACAAGAGTGTCGCTGGCCGGATCGACAACGACACGCCCGCGATCTCCATCGACCACCACCTGCGCGCCATCGGCCACCGCGCCGAGCGCCCCCGCTACGGCGAGGACGGCGGGAATGCCCAGCGCCCGCAGCATGATCGCCGTGTGACCAGTCGCGCCGCCTTCTTCACTGACGACGGCGGCGACCCGCGACGGGTCGATCAACGCAGCGTCAGAGGGGCGCAACGATTCAGTGACCAGAATCGCGCCGTCGGGCATGCCCCGCAACGTCAGAAAAGGCGTACGCGTCAGATTGCGCAGAAGACGACGCCCTATTTCACGAAACTCGTCAGCCCGTCGCCTTGCCGCAGCGGCGTCTTCGCCACTGCCCGCTCTTGCGCCCTGTGGGGGATGCGACGCCTGCGCAAGCGCCTCCGTTTCCTCAAAGACCGCGGCTTCTGCAGACAGGCCTTCCGCGATGCGCCGCGTCACCCCGCGTTGCAAACGCGACGGCCCCAGCATCCGCCGATAGACGTCAAGCAGAGAACCGATTTCGAACTGACTGTCTTCAGGCAATAACGCCAGTCTCGCCTGTAGTTTTCCGAGTTGCGAGATCGACCGGATGACGGCGTCGCGGAAACGCTCCTCTTCCTCTTCCCGGTTAAGCGAACTTAATCGCTCCCGCAGATCAGGCTCCGGATCCTCCCGAACGACAAACGCCGGTCCGATCGCAACGCCGACACCAATCGACTCGCCGGTCAGAACCTGCTCGGTTCTGGTCTCCAGCGAATGCGGGCGCTCCTTTGTGTGAGCCCGCCGACCGCTATCCGCTGTCGCCCGCTCCGTCCCTTGTTTCGAGTGTTTCATGGCCGTGATCTGTATTTGTAACGCCATGTTGCGCCAGACGCCGCGCGCCTGTCTACAGGGTCAGTCGTCTTCGCCAAAGCCACTGGCAATCAACGCCACCAGCGCATCCAGTGCGGCCGATGCATCAGGACCGGTGGCGCGCAACTGAATTTCGGCGCCCTTACCGGCGCCGAGCATCATCAGTCCCATGATCGACTGGCCGGGAACGCTCTCTTGTCCATAATCGACCGTGACTTCGGCACCGAAGGTCTCCGCAAGGGCGACAAAGCGGGCTGACGCGCGGGCGTGAAGACCTTTGGCGTTGACGACGACAACAGATCGCGTCGCGTCGCCCACCGCGCCATCGGGCATCATCCAGCCTTACGCGCGACAGACCGCAGCGACGGACGGAGAACCGCCCCTGCGTCGGGTGATTGTTTCGCGGGCTGCTGCTGAACGCAATCGGCCACAACGGCCACCTGCTCAGCGGGACCGTCCGAAACGAGCCTGACCGTCGCGCTCTCCGCGCATCTCCGCGCGCCTTCCAGACATTGCTGCGGCAGGTGGGACGAACACGCGATGTATTTGTGGGCCGCCTGCTCCGCCAGCGTTGTGCATTCAGTAAGGTTACGGTGGTCGCGCATCTTGGCGAGCTTCACCAGCATGGGCAGGTTGGCGCCGCCCAGAACCTCAATTTTACCCGCGCAGCTCATCGCAACCGCAAGATTGGACGGCGTACTGCCGAGCATGTCGGTGACCAGCACCACCCCATCGCCAGTGTTCACGTCGTCTACACGCGCGCTCAGCTCAGCCCGACGCGCCGCCAGATCGTCATCCGCGCCAACGCTGACCGTCGCGATCTGCGTCTGCGGACCGACCACATGCTCCATCGTCTCGCGCAGGGCCACGCCAAGAGATCCTTGCGTGACCAAAACAATACCGATCATGCGTTTCCTTGCGCTATGCAACGTAATGCGTCTGCTCCGGACGAAGCACGCCGCGATCCGCGCGTCAATCGCTCGGCAGAGGCGGTTGCAGACTCGTCATGCCTCGATGCGACGTCGGCGCCAGCCGAGGGAGAGGTCTCTCCGGACGCACGATCTGTAGATAGCGCATCGCCAGCGCCCGTTTCATGCGCCTCTGAAATTCCGTCCGTCGGCTCGCGCGCCCAGCGCCAACCGCCGCTCGTGCCGCCCACGCCCAGTCGGGCAAGTTCGCGATGCGCCACCGCTATGGGCCAGTCGCCGGTCGCAAGCCCCTCCGCCTCGCCTTCTGCGGCGCGGCACACGCCTTCTTCCGTCAAACGGCTCGCCAGCGCTTCCACCAGCGTCACGGAGCGATGTCGCCCGCCGCTGCACCCGATGGCGATCGTCGCGTATTTCTTTCCCTCACGCACGAAGCGCGGCAGGACCAGCTTCAGCATCGCCTGGATCTGGGCGAGAAAGGGCTCGTAATCCGCATCGGCGCGCACATAGTCGACCACGGCCTGATCCAGACCAGTCATCGGCGCCAGAGCCGGATCGTAGTGCGGATTACGCAGGAACCGTGCATCGAACACCATGTCCGCTTCACGCGGCAGGCCAGACGGATAGGCGAACGACATCAGGATGACCGTCAGGCCCTCATCCGGCCCGGTAAGCCAGGCACCGAAACGCGCCTCCACCAACCGGCGCAATTCGGGGGCAGACAGGTCAGACGTGTCGATGACCAGATCGGCGCTGCCACGCAGCCTCGCCGTAAGGGCGATCTCCGCCTCGATGCCTTCCTTGACGCTACCATGCGGCGCCAGCGGATGACGGCGCCGAGTAGCCGTATAGCGACGCAGCAACGTCGCCTCTTCGGCGGCCGCATAGATCAGTTCCGCATGAAGGTGAGGATTGACGCGAAGCCGGGCCAGCGCCTCCAGCACGGCGGTCGCATCGAACCCGCGCGTACGGGAATCGACGCCGATAGCGATCGGGCGATCCGCGCGCGCCACGATGTCGTCGAGCATACCGAGCGGGGGATTGTCGATCACTTCGTGACCCAGATCCTCCAGAATCCGCAGGATGGACGACTTTCCCGCCCCGGACAGACCGGTGACGAGAAGAATCTGACGCGGCGTAACGCTGTCTTCAGAAGGGCTAAGTGTCACCATGGAACCGAAAAGGCGCCTTGTGTGATGAAAATGGACAGGCCCAGAAAGTAGCGACTCTGGCCCATAGCGAAGACGGGGCACGGGTGAACCCGTGCACTACCCTCGCTTTCGCAAGCATCATATCAGTACGTCCCCACAAGGTGGCAACATTTCGTAGCCTTCAGATATCGCCAAGCGACATAACCCCAATGCGGCCACGGAGTGGCGCGGGCGCCACGCAGTCCAGCGCGACGTCGATCCGCGCGACGGCGGAAGCGTGGAACCCGTTCAGCCGCAAGAGCGGCAACCCGCTCGGCTCATGCGTCTCGGGCCTCGGCGACCGTTCCGGGGCCATTGCGGTTTCCTCGCCTCCGGGCGCGATGAGCGCAACCGCGAGATACGCGCGCGCGCGCTCAACAAACGGCATGCGCACCAGCCCCCATCCCCGAACCTCGACCATCCCCCGCAATGGCGCCGGTGCGCAGGCCACCCCGTCTGCGAGCAACACCCGATCATCGGCGACAAGGTCGTACCCTGCATGAACGAGACGAAGAAGGAGGTCCGATTTACCGGCCCCGGAAGGCCCGAAAATCAAAACCCCGGCGCCATTTCTCGCGGCGCAGCAGGCGTGCAGCGAACGAGAGGCGGGTAGGGCGGCGTCCTGTCCGCCCGGGGTGAGCATTACCATCCGGCAACGTCTTTCGTTTTGCTCGCTTCACGATTATGACCACATTGTGGCGGCGCCGGAAACCCGGCTGACGCGAGACGTTTTTGCGAGACGCGCCCCGCGCCTCGAACAGTCAGGGGGAGAGCGCGGAACGTGAATGTCGGCTCGATCATAACGCCAACCGACACCGGCGCCTGTCGGCGCGCCGTGCAATGACCGTGGTATGCGAGCAGGAGCGCGACGGCATCAGCCTCCGGCGCGTTAGAGGCTTCGACCGTCACGCCGACCACTTCCCTCCGCGCATGAGCGAGCAACTCCGTCTCGCACTCTCCGCCGGACGGGCGGCGCTCGCCGCCCGCGGCGCATCAATGACCGACGTGGTCAGGGTCATCTATCGCGTCAAGGAAACCGACGGCCTCCCGCATTGTGCGCCATTTCTATATGGCGCGTTCGGTGAGAGGCAGCCGATATCAACCCTGCTTGTCGTTCCCGAGTTCGAGCGGCCTGACGTCCAGATTGAGATCGACCTGTTCGTCCATCTGCCCGGGCGCACCGCGCCCCTGTAAACGCCGCAGGCCCGTGAAGCCGGTGTGACCGCTATCTGCGGACGATCCCGCAACAGAGCGCTTTATCGCACCGCCATCAGACGCTACGTTGAAAACTCCGAGTTTTCTGGCCTGACGGATTGCTTCATTGTCGTTTCCTCCAAACGCCTCCACCGAGCAGCCCACGTCGCAGAAAGATATCGCCGCACGCGCGCAACTGGACCAGTTGCACAAAGTCGAGCACGCCCTCGCCGAAGCGAACGCCACAATTGCAAGCCTGCAGCGGCAGATCGATTCCTTCGAAAACAGCACATTCTGGCGCATTACCTACCCGGCCCGCATCGCCCTGAACCGAGCGCCAAGGCTGGCTCGGCTGATGCGCCTGTCCCTCAAATCGGTCTGGTGGATCGCCAGCGGACAATTTCCCGCCCGTTTTCGGCTTTACCGTCTCAGCCAGGCGCAACTCCATAAGTCCCGCGCCAGCGCCGAACTGGCGGCGCCAGCAACGACCGCGCCTGACGCCGTTGGCGCTGCAGAGCTGACCAACGCACCCCATACACCGCAGTCTGGCGCGGGGGCCGCGTCTACCCTGCCTACCTCCGACGCGTCCGAGTCAAAACCTCCGGCGGCCAGCGTTCTGGCTGTTTCGCCGCTGTCGATGGATTTTCAACCGACGCGCCCGCTGTTTTTTCCCCGGTATGCAGAGCCGGTTCTCAGCATCGTCATTCCGACCTATGGGCAGGTTCCGGTCTCGCTCAGATGCCTGCAGTCGATCGTCGATAATCCTCCGACCGCACCCTATGAGGTGATCGTGGCCGAGGACGCGTCGGGAGATCCCGCAATCACCCGGCTCGCGGAAATTCGCGGCCTGATCCTGATCGAGCAGCCCCGAAACCTCGGTTTCCTGAAAAACTGCAACGACGCGGCGAAGAAGGCGGCGGGACGTTACCTCCATTTCCTGAACAATGACACGGAAGTCCTGCCGGGAGCGTTCGACGCGCTGGTGACGAGACTGGAGGCAGACCCCGCAATCGGCCTGACAGGGTCGAAACTGCTGTTCCCCGACGGGCGGCTGCAGGAAGCGGGCGGCGTCATCTGGAACGACGCCTCGGGCTGGAATGTCGGACGAAACGACGACCCGGAACGCGCCGCCTACAACTGGCCGCACGAGGTCGACTACATCTCCGGCGCATCGATTCTCGTCCCGCGCGACCTGTTCGAGACGCTCGGCGGCTTCGACGAGACTTTCGCACCTGCCTATTACGAGGACACCGATCTCGCTTTTCGCGTAAGGCAGGCAGGTTACCGCGTTATTTTCGAGCCAAAGTCGCGCGTGATCCATCATGAGGGGCTATCCCACGGCACGGACGAGACAACCGGCGTGAAAGCCTATCAGGCGCGCAACCGCGAGATCATGCTGACACGGTGGAAAGATACTTTGGAGGCCGATCACTTCTCGCCCGGGACGCATGTCTTGCGGGCGACTGCGCGTGGGCGTCACCGTCGCACGATCCTGATCGTCGACCACTATGTGCCAGAGCCCGACCGGGACGCCGGTTCGCGCGCCACGATGTGCGTTATCCGCGCCCTGCTCGACGCCGGATGGCTGGTCAAATTCTGGCCGCACGCGCCGCGCGCTCGCACGCCCTATTCCCCGGCCCTGGAACACTTGGGGGTGGAGATACTGGACTACACAAGCCCGCCGGAATTTCCTGAGTGGATTGCGGCGAACGGCGCGGATCTGGACCACGTCATGCTCATGCGCCCCACGGTGGCGCGTTGGTACATGCCATATCTGACGACATCCCCACGACCGTTTCTGTCATTTTATGGCCACGACATCCATTTTCTGCGGATGATGCGGGAGGTCGACCTGACTGGCGACGATACATTTCGTCGCGATGCCGAAGACATGCGCGATCTGGAAATCGATCTCTGGCGACAGGTCGACTCAATCATCTACCTTGCGGAATACGAAGCCGCTCTGGTGCGCGAAATCCTGCCCGATGCGCCCGTCCATGCCGTGACGCCATTCTGCTTCAGGGACGGCCACCCCGCCCGCGCGCCGTCGAGCGGAGCGACGATCCTGTTCGTCGGCGGCTTCGCCCATCCACCAAATATCGACGCAGCTCAATGGCTGGCCGAGGAGATCATGCCCCGCGTGCTCGCCGTCATGCCCGACGCGCGACTGATTCTGGCCGGATCGAAACCCGCGCCTGCGGTCCTCGCTCTGGCGAGCGAGCGGGTGAGGGTGACCGGATATGTAACTGACGAAGAACTGGAGGCGCTGTATGCAAGCGCTCGCGTGGCAGCCGCGCCGCCCCGTTTCGGCGCGGGCGTGAAGGGAAAAGTGGTAGAAGCGCTGCACCACGGTCTGCCTCTTGTTACGACGGCAACCGGCGCCGAGGGAATTCCGGGCATTCACGACGTGTGCTCCGTTACCGATGATCCCGAGGCCTTTGCAAACGCCATCGTCTCGCTTCTGCGCGACGATGCGCTGTGGCGGGAGCGCTCGGACCGGGGCAGAGCGTTGATAGAGACCCAATTCTCTCCACGCACGTTGGAGGAAAGCCTCTTACGGGCGCTGGGAGAAGGGGCGGCCGACCGTTCCCGCTAATCAGCACGTTCTCTCGTCTTTTCGTTTCACAAGCCCTGCAGGGCCATGCGAACAAAAAGCTAACATTCGCCCTGTAAAAATCCGGCGGCCCCCCTATATTCGACGGTCGGAACGACGGGACGACTGACGGCACGATGACGAAGCAGACAATTTCCAGCCACGCCATCCGGGTCAAGGGCGCGCGTGCCCACAACCTGAAATCCGTGGATGTCGAGATTCCTCGCGACAAACTGACCGTCATCACCGGCCTTTCGGGGTCTGGCAAATCGTCGCTCGCCTTCGACACGATCTACGCTGAAGGGCAGAGACGTTACGTCGAAAGCCTGTCCGCCTACGCGCGGCAATTCCTCGAATTGATGGGCAAGCCGGACGTCGACTCGATCGACGGGTTGTCGCCTGCGATCTCCATCGAACAGAAAACCACGTCCAAAAATCCGCGCTCAACCGTCGGCACCGTCACTGAAATTCACGACTACATGCGCCTGCTTTGGGCGCGCGCAGGCGTGCCGTATTCGCCCGCGACCGGCCTGCCGATCGAGGCGCAAACCGTGAGCATGATGGTCGATCGCGTGATGGAGATGGCGGAGGGTACGCGGCTGATGCTGCTCGCCCCGGTCATTCGCGACCGCAAGGGGGAATACCAAAAGGAAATCGCCGAGCTTCAGCGCAAGGGCTTTTCCCGCGTCAAGGTCGACGGCGAGCTGTATGAAATTTCCGAAGTCCCGAAGCTGAACCGCAAGCTGCGGCATACGGTCGAGGCCGTGGTGGACCGTATCGTGGTGAAGCCGGGCATT
Organism: Acetobacter sp. DsW_063; assembly: GCF_002153745.1. Classification (GTDB taxonomy): domain Bacteria; phylum Pseudomonadota; class Alphaproteobacteria; order Acetobacterales; family Acetobacteraceae; genus Acetobacter. Next base: position 95,903 of record NZ_JOPL01000013.1, read on the forward strand.
GAAAGCCGTCTCGCCGACAGCTTCGAAACCGCTCTCGGCCTGTCAGACGGGATCGTCTACGCCGAGGAAGTCTCGCGCGACGCCGCGGCCGAAGGCGCACGCACTGTGTTTTCCTCGCGCTTCGCCTGTCCCGAAAGTGGCTTCACGCTGGAGGAGATCGAGCCGCGCCTCTTTTCCTTCAACGCGCCACAGGGCGCCTGCCCGACCTGCGACGGCATCGGCACGGAGACGTATTTCGATCCGCATCTGGTGGTGCCGGACGAGGGCCTGTCGCTGGCGCAGGGGGCTATCGCCCCGTGGCGCAACGCACAGAACGACCTGTTCGAACAAACTCTCTCCAGTGTCACCGCCCATCTGGGCGTGGAGATGACGACGCCATGGCGCCATTTGCCAGAGGCCGCACGGACAGCCATCCTAGAGGGCACGCCGGACGACGTCGTCTTCACCTACCGCGACGGCCGCAAGGCCTACGCCGTCACCAAGCCGTTCGACGGCGTGCTGGCCAATCTGCGCAAACGGCTAGCGATGACGGACAGCGTATGGGCGCGGGAAGAACTGACGCGCTATCAATCCGACAAGCCATGCCATGTCTGCGACGGCGCCCGGCTCAAGCCGGAAGCGCTGTGTGTACGGCTCGCGGGCTTCAACATTGCGCAGGCGTCCGATCTGTCCATCCGCAAGGCGCTTGAGTGGTTCGACAACGTGCTGCCGACGTTGACGCCGCAGCGCGCCGAAATCGCGAGGCGCATCCTGCGAGAGATCGTCGACAGGTTGAAATTCCTTGTCGACGTCGGCCTCGACTATCTGACGCTCTCGCGTGGCTCCGCCACCCTGTCCGGCGGCGAAAGCCAGCGCATCCGGCTGGCCAGCCAGATCGGCTCGGGCCTGACCGGCGTATTGTATGTGCTCGACGAACCGTCGATCGGTCTCCACCAACGCGACAACGAGCGTCTTCTCGGCACGCTGGAGCGGTTGAAATCGCTCGGCAACACCTTGATCGTCGTGGAGCACGATGAAGACGCGATCCGCAGCGCAGATTGGCTGATCGACATGGGGCCGGGCGCAGGCGTCAACGGCGGACGCGTGATCGCCGCAGGCACGCCAGAGGACGTGGCTAAATCGCCCGATAGTCTGACCGGCGCCTACCTGTCCGGCCGCAGGCAGATTCCCGTCCCGGCTCAACGGCGACCGTTCGACAAGAAGAAACTCGTAACCGTCCGTGAAGCGACCGGCAACAACCTGAAGACCGTAACCGCCAGTTTCCCGCTCGGCACGTTCACATGCATCACCGGCGTCTCGGGCAGCGGCAAATCCACGCTGGTCCTCGACACGCTCTACAAGACCCTGTCACGTAACCTCATGGGATCCGGGCAGTCGCCGTCGCCGTGCGCGGGCGTCGACGGCATGGAGTTGCTCGACAAAATCATCGACATCGACCAGTCGCCGATTGGCCGAACCCCACGCTCCAACCCCGCGACCTACACCGATCTGTTCGCGCCGATCCGCGACTGGTTCGCCGAACTGCCCGAGAGCAGGGCGCGCGGCTACAAGCCCGGCCGCTTCTCTTTCAACGTGAAGGGCGGACGTTGTGAAGCATGTCAGGGCGACGGCGTGCTCAAGATCGAGATGCACTTCCTGCCGGACGTGTTCGTCACTTGCGACGCCTGCAAGGGCGCGCGGTACAATCGGGAAACTCTGGAGGTGAAGTTCAAGGGCAAGTCCATCGCCGACGTGCTCGCCATGAGCGTTGACGAAGCCTTGCCGTATTTTCAGGCTCAACCCCGCATCCGCGACCGGCTGGCGATCCTGCAACAGGTTGGTCTCGGCTATGTAGCGCTAGGCCAACAGGCGACGACGCTCTCGGGCGGCGAGGCCCAACGCGTAAAGCTGTCCAAGGAACTGGCCAGACGCGCCACCGGCCGCACAATGTACATTCTCGACGAGCCGACCACGGGGCTGCACACGGAAGACGTACGCAAGTTGCTCGACGTGCTGCACGCGCTGGTGGAGCAAGGCAATACTGTTGTCGTGATCGAGCATAATCTCGAGGTCATCAAGACGGCGGACTGGATTCTAGATATCGGGCCGGAAGGCGGAGATGGCGGCGGCAGGATCGTCGCCGAAGGCACGCCCGAGACTATCGCTGCCTGCGCCGAGAGCCACACGGGGCGTTTTCTCGCTCCTTTGCTCAGGGCCACAGGACACCCTGAGGCTGCTGCGAAAATCTCCGGCAAAGGCAAGCCGCCTCGCAAATCCCCCGAGCGGTCAAAGGGAAGCGCTTCGAAGGCAAAACGCGGCGCCACTGTCAGCTGACGTCCGAAGTACTGCCACTGGACCTCAATGCAGAGGCGGCGCTTCAGACATCTATGCTGCCGATCAACTGCGCCCGCCCAAACGATCTCGCCTGATCGGAGCCGTTTTGGCGCAACAGGGTGATCGGGTCTTTCACAACGCGCCTACACGACGAAAAGGAAACGTTGACGCGCCTGATTGCGGTTTACGTTTGCATTAAAATCGCCTTCTTCGGCAAAGGGCCGTCAAATCGATTTTTATCAGACGGCGCTTTTTTCGGAACGACATCAGTTATAGTTTTTGACGGATAAGAATCCTCTCACTCGTCCATGAATTTTCTCCAGACAGAATCACGCGAGAGAAAAATCGATACCACAAGAGCATATTTTGAAAATATTCGGCAGTCTCAAAAATCAGAACGCACGAGAGAGAAACCCAATTCTGTAACGACCATCTACCCTGAAACAGCGCGCGGCAAGAACACGCCCATCTAAACGGCCAGATTGTCGATGAGCCGGACCCCATCAAGCCAGGCTGCCGCCAACACCCTGAGAGAGGCGCCTGGCTTCTCCCTAGGCGTCAACGTCGTTGCTTCGCACACGTCAAGATAATCGATACTTTCGAAACCAGCATCACGCAGTATTTGCATTCCTACATCAAGCGCAACGTCTCTCTCCGCACCGCTTCTTACAACATCTGCGACCTTCTGCATCGCTGAGTATAACGCAGGCGCGCGCCGCCGGGCGTTCTCTCCCAGACGCCGATTCCGTGACGACATGGCGAGGCCATCAGCCTCACGCAGCGTCACGCAGCCCTCAATGCGTATCGAGTGGTTGAAATCCTTCACCATACGGCGAACGATCTGCAACTGCTGCCAGTCTTTCTCGCCAAAAAAGGCAACATCGGCCTTCGATATATTGAAAAGCTTCATCACTACGGTCGCCATGCCGTCGAAATGCCCTGGACGGTGCGCGCCTTCCAGCCGCTCAGACAGGTCGCCCACGTGGACGTTCGACACGAAACCTGCCGGATACATCTCGGCAACAAACGGAACAAACACGGCGTCCACCCCATCCAGCAAGGCGACGTCCCGATCTTCGCTCCGAGGATAGGTCTCAAGATCAGCTGCATTGTTAAACTGCGTCGGGTTGACGAAAATCGACACGATCACGCGATCGCACTGTTCGCGCGCCCGCTTCACCAGCGAGAGATGCCCGTCATGCAACGCTCCCATTGTGGGGGTCAGGCCGATCGTCGCGCCTTCAGCTTTCCATGCGACGACCTGGGCCTGTAAATCGGAGATAGTACGAAAAATCACACTCGTTCTCCGAAACTATGTTCTTGAGACGGGAACTGTCGGTTACGAACTTCTTCGGCGTAGGCGCTGACCGCCTTCTCCGCCTGCGCGGCCAGATTTGCATAACGTTTGACGAATTTCGGCCGAAAATCAGCAAACAGACCCAACATGTCGTCTACGACCAGAATCTGGCCGTCGCAATTCGGCCCCGCTCCTATCCCGATTGTGGGACAGGCGACCGTCGACGTGATCAGATTTGCTAGAGACTGTGGAATTTTCTCAAGAACGACCGCGAAGACGCCAGCCTCACTTACAGCGCGCGCGTCCGCCAACACACGCTCCGCATCCGCATCGCGCCCCTGCACCTTGTAGCCGCCAAGCGTATTAACAGATTGCGGCGTAAGGCCAATGTGTCCCATTACCGGGACGCCACGTCGCACCAGAAAATCGATGGTCGTGGCCATGTGAACGCCGCCCTCCAGCTTGACAGCGGCAGCCCCGGTTTCAGCAAGAATCCTCGCGGCGTTCCTGAACGCCTGCTCAGGACTCTCTTCGTAAGTTCCAAAAGGAAGATCAACGACGCAGAGCGCATGCGACAAGCCGCGAACGACGGCTTTACCATGCAGAATCATCATATCCAACGTGACGCTCAGCGTCGACGGAAGGCCATGCAGGACCATGCCCACACTGTCGCCGACCAGCGCGACATCACAATGGGCGTCCACCAGCTTTGCGATCGGCGTTGTGTACGCCGTCAGGCACACGAGAGGTTCTCCCCCCTTTCGCAATCTGATGTCCGCGGCTGTCAGAGTTTTCTGGGATACGTTGACGCTCATTGTCTTAACTTTTGCTTCGTGTCGCGGCCTGTATATCCGCACGAACGACATCTCGCCACCCGGAGCGCCCCGCATGACGCGTTGGAACTGGAGCGACCACACGCTTTACGAAGTTCGTGTCTTGTCGCCAGTCCGAGCACGCCGGTTGCGACACGCCCAGAGATCTTTGGCCATCGACGTCGAAGGGGTGTCAGACGCCTGCAGGGAAAGCAGCTTGCCGCCGTAGCGTCATCTTTCAAAAAAACGAAACTTTTCCCGTGGCCCGCGCTCGTCCGCCTGCCGCGCCTAGATCCGACACGGCTCTATTGCTTTGAAGTCTTCGAGCGTGAGATCACTATACCGTCAGACAAAGCGTCTCGCGTTCAAAAATCGCGCTCAGTGCACTCCACATCAGCCATCGCCCAAGTCCTGACAATCTGATTTACACAGGATAAACGCGGCGTCCCGCACATGGACGCCCCCCCTGATCAGACACGCATCTTTGACCGAATGTCCGCACCATACGTTTCCCGGGGCGAGCGCAGAGCCCGCCTGCGGCAGCGCCGTCATATTCGATTTAACGAAAATCCTGTTCCGTGATGCGCTACAATGCCCGAACAGGACTCAGCGCCTTTTCGAACATCTCGGTACATGCCTCCCACGTAAACCGTTCGGCGTGGGCGCGGCATGCGCCTCGATCAGCGTTCAGAGCGGCCAGGCATGCGGCGCGCAAGTCCGCACCCACCGCGCCCACACGGCCGCCAGTTCCGGCCAGAATATCGCGCGGGCCAGTGACGTCGTAGGCCGCGACCGGCGTGCCGCAGGCAAGCGATTCAAGCAGAACAAGACCGAACGTGTCGGTCAGGCTGGGAAACACGAAGACGTCCCCCCCGGCATATGCTGCGGCCAGAGCCCCCTCGCTGAGCCTTCCCGTAAAGAACGCCGCTGGAAAGCGGTGTTGCAGCGCCGCGCGTTGCGGCCCGTCTCCCACCACCACCTTCGATCCGGGAAGATCCAGTGAGAGGAACGCCTCGATGTTCTTCTCCACCGCAATGCGGCCGACATGAACAAACACCGGTCCCTGAACGCCCAGTTCGGTCTTCCAGTCCCGACGTGGTTCGGGAGAAAACCTAGTAAGATCGACGCCGCGCGTCCACGGCTTCAACTTGGTGAACCCGCGGGCGGCGAGATCTTCCCGCAGGCTCTCCGTGGCGACGAGCGTCGCCTCCGCCGCGTTGTGAAAGCGTCTGAGAACAGCATAGGAGAGACCCAGACCGACTTTCGCGCGGGCCTGCACGTATTCGGGGAAACGCGTATGATAGGAAGTGGTGAACGGCATTCCCCGCTTTCGCGCCCATCGCCACGCCGCCCAGCCTATCGGGCCCTCAGTCACGATATGCAGGGCCTGCGGGCGGAATGCTCGCGCCATTCGGTCAAAACCGGGTCCCGGCCAGACTGCGAGACGAATTTCCGGGTAAGTCGGGCAGGGAACGGACCGAAACCGGTCAGGCCCCAGCACCTCGACCTCATGCCCGCGCGCGCGCAGTCCGTCGATTACCGTGGTCATGGTGCGCACGACGCCATTCACCTGCGGTTTCCAGGCGTCGGTTGCGACAAGGATCCTCAAGGGACCTGCATTCACGCCGATCACGCCGGCAGCGAAGCCTTGCGCGCAGCGGCCGCGCCGACCGTCGCAGCCTGCGCCATATCCGGTTCCGGACGAAGCCCACCCCGCGCCCTCCGACCACTCTCGGAACGGGAAGAGGCGCTCGGCGCTCCATATGACGCGCGCATATGCGAACTCCAGTCGATCAGGGAGAAATGCCCCTGCCGGTCCTCGACCAGCGCCGTGCAACTCTCCACCCAGTCCCCGGTGTTCATGTAAGTCACGCCGCCGATATCGCGGATTTCGGGGTTATGGATATGCCCGCAGATCACGCCGTCGGCGCCACATTGACGCGCCTCGCGCGCCAACGCCTCCTCGAAGCGATCTATCGCCTTCACCGCGCCTTTGACGCGCTTCTTGGCCCAGGCCGAAAAAGATCGGTAAGGCAGCCCCAGACGGCGCCGCGCTCCGTTGATCCAGCGATTGAGCGTCAGCGCCGCCGTATAGGCGTGATCGCCGAGCACCGCGAGAACCGGCGCATAGCGAACGACGCTGTCAAATTCGTCTCCGTGGATCACCAGATAACGTCGACCGTCGGCGGCGATGTGCTCGGCCTTGGGACACAGACGGATCGACGCGATCTCCAGTTCCATCGGCAGCCAAGCCCGGAACATTTCGTCATGATTCCCGGGGATGTATATCACTTCCACGCCCCGCCGGGCGAGGCGGAGGATCATGCGCAACAATTCGTCATGCGCTTCATCCCAATGCCAGGAGCGCCGCAACCGCCATCCGTCGATAATATCGCCGACGAGATAAAGCTTTTCGCAGTTCACGGTTTTCAGAAAGTCGACGACCAGGGCTGCGCGGCTGCCCTTGGTGCCAAGATGTATGTCCGAGAGGAAAACCGCGCGATAAGACGTCTGGCCGGAGAGGAGAGTATCGAAGCTCATGGCGCCCCGCTTTCATCATGTCGCGACTGATGGTCCGTGACCTTTCATAAGCGATCCGCGCCGCGCCGCACGTGACAGTTTGATGATTTCAGAACGGAGTTCCCTGATTGCATTGGCGTGGCGTCCGACGCGGCCTAATGTTCGTGGCAGAGGAGGGGAAATCCCCCATGAAAGACACGAATGTTTGTCATCCATAATCCGACCGCGGGGCGACGGAACACGCGCAAGCTGTGGGCCGTGCTCGACTGGCTGGTCAATCATGGCGCGCCGGTCAAAATCTTGGAGACCCGGCACAGCGGCCACGCGACCGTGCTGGCGCGGGAAGCTGTGGCGAGTGGCGCGGACATGGTGGTCGCCGCTGGCGGCGACGGCACGATCGCCGAGACTGTCGCCGGGATGATTGGCGGGCAGGCGCGGCTGGGCGTCATCCCTCTGGGCACGGCGAACGTGCTGGCCCATGAATTCGGCCTGCCGAACCACCCGCGCGAACTCGCCACGATCCTCTCCTCCCCTCGCAGCGCACCTCTCTGGCCCGGCGTAATGCGGTCGCCGACATCGACGAAGCTCTTCGTCCAGATGGTCGGAGCGGGCTTCGACGCTCACGTGGTGCACAACATCGATCTTCATACCAAACGCCGTATCGGCCGTGGCGCGTATGTCCTGCAGACCCTCCGGGAGTTGCAGCGCTACCAGTTTCCAGATTTGACGATCCGGCTGGACGGGGTGGAGCATCGCGCCGCCAGCGTCATCGTCAGCAAGGGGCGCTTTTATGGCGGCCCCTACATACTGGCGCCGGACGCGCGGCCGGGCGAGCGAGGCTTCACCGTGGCGCTGTTCCGCGACGGCGGCCCTCTCTCCGCATTGCGGGCGGGGGCCGCATTGCCGCTAGGGCGTATGGGCGCGTTGCCGGGCGTCTCGTTGCTGCATGCTTCGCGCGTGGAGATCGGCGGACCGATCGGACTGCCGGTGCAGGCGGATGGCGATCCTGCCGGGATATTGCCGCTCAGCGTCTACGACGCCGAAGGGCCGATCCTCGTCGCTGCATCCCCACAGGCAAAATACCGGCGCGGGGAGGCTCTGTTGTTTGACTCCGCATCGACCCCGCAGCAGCAAGCCGCTCAATAAGCTTGAAGATGCTGTCTACCGTGTTTACGGCGCAGACAACTCATATAACCGAAGTTCCGAATTCGTTAATTTATCGTGCCACACGCGCCGCGGCTAATTAAGCTTGTAATCATATATTTTCGGGAAATTTTATCGATTATTACGCTGGTAACGTAATCTTTTTCTCAAATAATTGACGATGATAATTTTTCTTGTTTTGTTTAATTAAGTTTACACATTAAATAAAATTATGGTGAAACATGGAACTTCCACCCGAACTTGTTCAAATTTCAGGCGGGGACATAGAAATTTGGGGTTATTATAACCCGGTGAAAGCACGCGACGTGGTAGAATCCGCAAGAAAAATTACCAACGCTCAGATAAGCAAAGGAAAAAGACGATTCTGCATATCATGTCAGGGACGCATGGCGCATGTAACCAGCGCATCGGCGCGGTAAACCCACAAGCAGCAGAAAGGCAGTTCTATAAGGAGGACAAAGCGCTTCGCGGCAAACAATCGGAGAATGTTACGGTCGAAGTTCATGAGTTCAACACGGAATTTCTTATTAAGACAAGATCTTTCATCAGAATTAAAAATCCATTTTCAAGCTCCAAACACAAAGATGATAAATTAGCTGGAACAGCACACTCAATGTCAACATTGAATGGAAAGCTTCGCCTTCTGGTCGAGAAAAACACAGATTTCAAACATATATTTCTTCTAGCTTACTGTTGCAGCGCCGGAGAGAAATTGCCCGCTCCATGATTGAATAAATACACTTCAACATTTCCAGTATTCAATTTTTTACATCCTGCTTCATACCTTGATTCTATTTTCACCACATTCTCGTACACCCACGAAGAGTAGCACCATATTGTCTGACCCTCATGGACATAGGCTTTTACCGACCGCGATCAGAGGCGTTTCGGGAACCCGGCCGCAAGGTGGTCAATGAACGCACGTACGGCCGAGGGCAGCCCTCTGCGCGTGGTGAACACAAGATGCACAATGCCATTCGGCCCCGTCCACTCTGGCAGCACAGACACAAGGCAGCCGTCATCCAGCGCTTCGCGAACGAAATGATCCGGCAGCCACGCAACGCCAAGGCCTGCAATCGCGGCGTCACGCACCATGGTCATATCCTGCGAACCGAACCGAGGCGTTCGGCGAATTTCGTGCGTTTCACCATTCTCGTTCATCAACGGCCAGACGCAACCGGCCGCCTCGTCACTCGTTGTCAGCAACGGTGCGGTCGCAAGGTCCGACAGGACGCCGATGCCCGCGGCTACACGGGGATGCGCCACGAGGACACGCACAGAGCGCCCCAACGTACGCATGGTCATTGCCGCATCCGACGTCAGCGCAAGACGGACACGCAGCGCGAGGTCGATGCGTTCCTTAACGAGATCAACAGGTCGATCCACCGCCAGAAGCTGTAGCCGCACCTTTGGGTAACGGCTCAGAAATCCGGTGATCAGATCACCGATGACGGAGACCATCCCGGTGGGACAACTGAATCGGACAATGCCTGCCGGTTCGGCCTGAGCGGCGCTGATGATCGCCTCCGCAGCATCCGCCTCGTCCAACATGAGCCGACAGCGCTCATAAAATGCCTGCCCGAGCTCCGTGACGCGAAAACGGCGGCTCGAACGCTCGATCAACCGTGCGCCAAGCCGGGTCTCGAGATCCGATATACGACGACTGAGTTTGGATTTCGGCTCGTGCAACGCGCGCGATGCTGCGGAAAACCCACCATGCGTCACCACCGAGACGAAATATGCATGATCGTTGAGATCGCGCCGTTCCATCGTTCCTCTTTCTGAACGCTGTGTGCCGATATCACCGTCTACAGCATTTGTCGTTGCGGTGTCATGTCTCTCTCACCGACGCAAACAACGCGTCTTGGACAAGGAGCAGAACAATGGTTTACGGATTTGACGGCAAAGTGGTGGTCGTGACCGGCGGCACAAGCGGCATCGGCCTGGCCACAGCCAAGGCGTTCGCCAAAGAAGGCGCATTCGTTTTCATTACGGGCAGAAGGCAGGATACGCTCGACGACGCCTTGGCCCAGATCGGCGGCAAGGTCACCGGCGTTCGCGGCGACATGGGTAATCTGGAAGACATCGACCGCCTGTATGATGCGGTCCAGCAGAAGCATGGACAGATCGACGTTATTTTCGCCAACGCTGGCGGCGGAACGTTCGCGCCTTTGGGAGAAATCACGGAAGAACACTACCAGTCCACGTTCGACAGCAACGTCAAGGGCGTGCTCTTTACGGTGCAAAAAGCGCTCCCTCTGTTGCGCGATGGCGCTTCGATCGTGCTCAACGCCTCAAACGTCAGCGCAGCCGGAACGCCCGCTTTCAGCATCTATTCGGCGACCAAGGCGGCAGTGCGGAGCTTTGCACGCAACTGGATGCTCGACCTCAAGGGCCGGCATATCCGCGTCAACGCAGTGAGCCCGGGAGTGACCGACACGGCAGGACTGGACCACCTTTTCGGCAACGGCGAACAGGCCGAAGGAACAAAAACCTACCTCGCCAGCCTAATCCCGTCGGGACGCGTCGCCCAGCCCGAAGAGATCGCACGCTCGGTGCTTTTCCTCGCGTCTGATGAAGCCAGTTTCATCAACGGCATTGAACTTTACGTCGATGGCGGTCAAAAACAGATCTGAACGTCGTCAGGTCCGCGCGGCATCCTCCCGAACAAACATGCAGCGATGTTCGCATGAGCGCCGCGCGGACGGATTATCAGACGTCTCAAGCCACGGCATAACGCCTGCGCTTAGAATTTTCGGAGATGATCATGTCTTTCGTCACGACCAGGGATGGCGTCGAAATCTTTTACAAGGACTGGGGGCCGAAAGACGCTCACCCGATCATGTTCCACCACGGATGGCCGCTGTCATCCGATGACTGGGACGCCCAGATGCTGTTCTTTTTGCAGCACGGTTTCCGTGTTGTCGCGCATGACCGCCGTGGGCACGGACGCTCGGCCCAGGTGTCCGATGGTCACGACATGGATCATTATGCGGCCGACGCTTCCGCTGTCGCGGAAGCGTTGGACCTGCGAAACGCCGTGCATATCGGCCACTCTACAGGCGGGGGCGAGGTTGCACGTTATGTGGCGAGACACGGTCAGCCCGCCGGACGCGTCGCCAAAGCGGTTCTGGTCAGCGCCGTTCCGCCCCTGATGCTACGCACTGAAGCCAACCCAGAGGGCTTGCCCATCGAGGTGTTCGACGGATTCCGCTCGGCCCTCGCTGCAAATCGGGCGCAATTTTTCCGCGACGTGCCCGCTGGCCCGTTCTTCGGATTCAACCGCGCAGGAGCTGAGCCGCAGGAAGGAGTCATCCAAAACTGGTGGCGACAGGGTATGACGGGCAGCGCAAAGGCCCATTACGAGGGCATCAAGGCGTTTTCCGAAACTGACCAGACCGAAGACCTGAAGGCCATTACCGTGCCGACGCTTGTCCTGCATGGAGAAGACGACCAGATCGTACCCATTGCGGACGCGGCGCTTAAGTCGATCAAACTGCTGCCAAATGGCAAGCTCAAGACCTATCCCGGTTTCCCGCACGGGATGCTGACAGTGCATGCAGATGTGCTCAATGCGGATCTGCTGGCCTTTATCAAAGGCTGACCTCCCGATGCGGCCACGGTAAATCTGCTGTGGCCGCATTGTCCTAAAGCTTCATCGGCGACACCATGTCACGCCAGCCATAGCGTTATCGCACTGGAACCGCCCGTAAAATCGAGCCCCCAATCTGACATGCTCCGACCAAAGCAACGCTCAGTGCTGCGAGTGATGGGGCCTTTCCTGCGGCTGATACACAAGGCTCCTTACGATAAAAAAGCATGGCTACCGAACGACAATGCCGAAACTTCTAGGAGGCAACGTTTGTCATTCAGAAATATTTTTTGACGAACGCTTCCCGCCCTAATCACGCCTGAGCGGTAATCTTTGGCAACAAACACATTGAGAGTATTCTTGATTGGACTGCCGATTAACTTGCAGTCTCAGAGCCACAGCTCGTAATCATCATCAATATCGATGCATACAGATTATTATTTCATATTTTTTCGCGTTTTGCTTCGAGAATGCTTGGCAGACGTATTTCAATCCAGTCCGCAAGCGCAGACACCTTCTCCGCCGCTTCCTGCCCCAACGGCGTAAGGCTGTATTCGACATGTGGCGGCACCACATGAAACGCGATACGATCAACAAGACCATCGCTTTCCAGCCACTGCAGGGTCTGCGCCAACATGCGCTCGCTCACGCCACCAATAAGGCGGCGCAATTCACCGAACCGATGGGTTCCGTTTTGCAGCGCAATCAAAACGAGAACGCCCCAGCGACTGGTCATATGTTTTAGCACCTCGCGTGAGGGACATTGAGCGGCCATAAGGTCGCCTCGACGCAATTGCTCTGACAGAGAGGCTCGCTGAGTTTTCGAATTTTTCTTCATACTTACTTTTATGTACGTACTTACTAATCAGAAGCAAAGATCTTATGTCGTGATGTGTCACGGACCACAAACAGAGAGAAATGTCATGGCCATTGCGATTACCGGTGCGAGCGGTCAACTCGGGCGGCTTACACTCAACGCCCTCATAGGCCGAGAGACCGGAGAACATATTGTCGCCCTCGCGCGCGCACCTTCAAAAATAGAGCTTGAAAGCGTCGAAAAGCGGGAATTCGATTACTCCAGAATCGACACGCTCGCGCCCGCTCTGAAAGGGGTAGAGACGTTGGTCCTGATTTCATCAAGCGAAATCGGACACCGTGTCGTTCAGCATCGAAATGTCATCGAAGCTGCAAAGATCTCTGGCGTCCAAAATATTCTATACACCAGTGTGTTGCACGCCGATACGTCGCCTTTGTCGCTGGCAGATGAACATCGCAAAACCGAGGTCGACCTCGTATCGTCTGGCTTGTCTTTTACGATCCTCCGCAATGGCTGGTATACGGAAAATTACGTCAATTCTGTCGGAGCCGCTCTCAAGGCAGGCGCATTTATCGGAAGCGCCGCAGACGGCCGGATCTCATCCGCCGCTCGTGCCGATTACGCAGAAGCGCTTGCAGCCGTCGCCACAAACAAAGGTCACTCTGTAAAAACCTATGAATTGGCGGGCGATAACGCCTGGACGCTTTCTGATCTGGCGGCAGAAATCTCGCGACAGACTGGAAAGGAAATCCCGTATCGAAATCTGCCTGAAGCGGAATACGTCAAAGCTCTTATTGGAGCGGGCCTTCCCGCTGACCTAGCGCATTTCATAGCGGGTTGCGACACCGCTGCTTCGAAAGGCGCGCTTTTCGATGGCGGGCTTCAGCTCTCCGCCCTGATCGGGAGACCAACGACGTCTCTTTCTGAAAGCGTCGCTCTTGCGCTTAAATAATCTCTCTATCGATATCAAACGCCGCGACGATTTGTGAGGAGAACACCCGCCTGGCGCGGTGCCCTCATAAACGACAAAAAATCAACTACGCTCAAAGGGGGAGCGTCCCCCCTTGAGCGGGAAGATGTCACCCGGCCTCGTCCACAAGCTCCTGCCGATACTTGTCCAGAGAACTTGCCAAATCTGGCTCCATCGTCGGCGTCTTCTGCCCCAGCTTCTCCATCGTGTCGATAATCGCGTGAATGACCACAAGCCGTGCAAACCATTTGCGGTTGGCGGGGATTACGAACCATGGCGCGTGATCACACGATGTATGGCGAATCGCCTCTTCATAAGCGTGACGATAGTCCCCCCAGAATTCGCGCTCTTTCATATCAGCGCTCGAAAATTTCCAGCGCTTGTCCTTCAGGTCAAGACGGCGGAGCAGGCGCTTGCGCTGCTCCTCACGCGAAATGTTGAGGAAAAACTTCAGCACGACGGTCCCCTGCCGAGACAGGTAGTGCTCAAAATTTCGGATATCGTCGAAACGCCCCTGCCAGAACTCGGGCGTCCCGACCTCTCCCGGCAGGTGCTCCCTCTCCAGAAGCTCCGGATGCACCCGCGTCACCAGAACGTCCTCGTAGTGGCTGCGATTGAAGATGACGATACGACCGGCGGACGGACCTGCGATATGAATGCGCCACAGGAAACCATGTAGAAGTTCCTGCGGCCCCGGCTGCTTGAAGGAAGAGACCGTGACGCCCTGCGGATTCACGCCGGACATCACATGTTTGATCGTGCCGTCCTTGCCGGACGTGTCCATGCCCTGAAAGACGATCAGCAGCGACTTCGTCCCGTTGGCGTACAGCAGGTCCTGCAAATCCGCGAGGCGCTTCTTGGCCACCTTCATCAGCGCCTTGCCTTCGGACTTGCTCAGCCCGATATCGGCCTTGTCCTTCGGATCGTATTTCGACAGATCGAAGTTCGCCACGTCGTCGACGCGAAAGCGCCGCGTCAGGATAGTCTGGAGGTCGGCGCTCTGCTTCATGACACGTCCCCTTGCAGTAACTTCAGGCGGCAGTTTTGAATGGGGTCAGCCGACCCCGCGCTTTACGGCGAGACCCGCCGACGCCTGACACACCGGCATCATCTCGATGCGGTTGATGTTTACGTGTGCAGGCAGGCGCAGCGTCCACGAAACCGTCTCCGCGATATCCTCAGGCAGGAGAGGCTGCGTGTCGCGATAGACCTCCGCCGCTTTCGCGTCGTCGCCAAAGCGGACATTGCTGAATTCGCTGCCGCCACAAAGACCTGGCTCAATATTCGTCGCACGCACTCGCGTGCCCAGCAAATCGCTACGGAGATTGCGCATGAACTGCGACACGAACGCCTTTGACGCGCCATAGACGTTGGCGCCCGGATAAGGATACGTCCCGGCCGTGCTGCCGATCGAGACGACATGCCCATGGTTACGCTCTGTCATTCCCGGCAAAAGCGCACGCGTGATTTCGACCAACCCGGTGACGTTGGTGGCGATCATGGTCTCCCAGTCGGCTATATTCGTCTCCTGCGCGGGGTGCAGGCCGAGCGCCAGCCCGGCGTTGTTCACCAACACGTCGACGCGGCGCCATGCCTCTGGAAGACTGTCTGGCAACGCCCGAAGCGCCTGCGTGTCCGTCATGTCGAGTTGAAGCGGGAGGAAGGCATCGCCCAGCGCATCCTGCAACGCGACCAGACGCTCCTTGCGACGCCCTGTCCCGATCACCCTGTATCCGTCACGGACCAGGCGTTCGACGATCGCCTTGCCAAACCCCGCGGTGGCGCCTGTCACCAGAACTGTATCGCTCATCGCACTTCTCCCCAGACTGCTGTGCGTTTCATTCACTACGCGCCGCATTAGCCGAGGTTGAGCGGCGTGTTGTCAAATAGCCTAGTGAGCCCCATATCCTCTGAATGGCTTCAGCTCCGACCGAAACGATCTACACGAATTTCCGCGACGCCCCTCTGACGGGGAGGCTTCTGGTCGCGACGCCTGCATTGTCGGACTCAGATTTCGCCCGCAGCGTCATCTACATATGCGCCCACTCTACAGAAGACGGCGCAATGGGGATCGTGGTCAATCGGCGCCTGTCCCAACCGGCATTCGACGATCTGCTTCTTCAACTGGACATAGCTCCAGCTCCTCCGCGCCGCCGCGTCTCCCTGTGCGCCGGCGGGCCTGTGGAATCCATGCGCGGTTTCGTCCTGCACTCCTCCGACTGGAGCGGGGACGGCAGCATGACGGTCGACGAAGGCATTTCCCTGACGGCCAGCCTCGACATCCTCAAGGATATCGCCGCCGGGTCTGGCCCTCGCGACGCACTGCTCGCCCTTGGACACGCAAGCTGGGCGGCGGGGCAGATCGAGGAGGAAATCGCCCGCCACTCCGCATGGCTGGTGGCCCCGGCGACGCGTGACATTCTTTTCGGCGTCGATCACACGGGCAAGTGGCGCAAGGCTTTGGCGGGGATCAACATCGATCCGCTGCGACTGGCGCCATTTGTCGGCAACGCTTGAGTCGTCTTCCCGGGACTCACCTGACGAAGGCGCCTCTCGGCGTGCGCGCCACATCCGAGCCAATCCTGCTGACAGACCTGTCTGCGCAAACCTCTGAGCATTTTTCAGCGCCTGTAACCGAGCGCCAACAACTGCATGCTTCCGAAACTTCGCCCCAAGCCCCCGTGAATGCATGTAGTCCGTTTAATCTCGGATATTCAGAAAAAAAGTGGGAGACCATGTCGTCACCCCATGCGCGAGGTCGCCGTCCCCATAGGGATAGGTTCCCAGCCCGACTGGCCGCCCCTCCCTTCGGGCCTCATCCCATTTCCGAAGCTTCGCGTCGTCATGCGTCATATAAGCTTCGGCAGGTCCGATTCCTCAATCACCCGAGAGCGTCATCTCGCGTCCCCTCTCCCCCCATCCCATTGGCGCAGGAAAGCGGCTCATCGGGCAGGAGGCACAGGCGCTGCGCTCCCCGTTCCAAACGCGATTTCAACCGTAGCAGTTCGACGACCGGCCCGAATGAAAGCCTTTCACGCGACGACTCCCTCAACGCGAGGCCCAGAGAAAGCTGCGCCGCGCGAACGCCTCTGTCACAACTCTCTCCGATCTGGTGAAATTCACTGCCATACGATGCACGATCTCTTCTCGTTATTTATGAAGTACGCCACAAAACATCGCAGTATATTCCCCCTGCAGTGAAGGTATACGCTCCTCCTACCGACCGACGCCTGCAGCGTCGCCGTCACTCCTGAGCGTTGAAAGGATTAACCGATGAAATTGAGCGCACGAAACCAGATCAAGGGGACCATCTCCAAAATCGTCAAAGGCGCCACGACGTCGCATGTCACGATCGACATTGGCAGCGCTGCCGTCATGGCGTCGATCACCAACGAAGCCGTCGAGGAGCTCGGACTGACGGAAGGGGCGGCTGCGTTCGCAGTCATCAAGGCCTCGGACGTCATGGTGGCCGTCGAATAGCCGCGGTCGCCGCCATCAGAATGAAGGTCGTGTTCGCCGAACACGCAGGGCTTTCCTGATCAGGGCACTGTGATAGGGGCGATAATCGCACGGGGCGATGAGAGGGGAGGGCCGGGAGCTGCGTGCGGAAAATTCGCTTGCACGCATTTCGTTGCGATTTTAGCATGACTATAAAGTGTGATCGAAACCCTCATAGCTTCGCGCCTGATTTGCTGCGGCCAATGAAAATCTTATGGAGCCCAGGTATCCAGCAGGTTTTCTGAATCGAAACTCCCTGCGTAACGGAAAAATCGCCAGGCAGGGTGGAGAACCGAATGACTTTGCCTGCGTCGGACGACATGCCGGCCGCCAGAAAATGGCCCCGCATCAGTCGCCGCGACTTTATGAACGGCGTCGCCGCCGTCGCCACCGCGCCATCTATGCCGGGTCGCGCTGCGGAAGGCGAAACTTTTATCCCTCCGCCGCAAAAAACAGGCCTGCGCGGCAGCCACCCGGGCGCGTTCGAAGCCGCGCATGCGTTGCGAGACGGCGCGCTCAAGCCGGAAAGCGTTCGTGACACAGGCGAACTCTACGATCTCGTGATCGTCGGCGGTGGGTTGAGCGGCCTTGCGGCGGCGCATTTCTTTCGTCGATACGCGGGAACAGACAAAACCGTTCTGATCGTGGAGAATCACGACGATTTCGGCGGTCATGCAAAACGCAACGAATTTGACGTTGACGGACACACGATCGTTCTCAATGGAGGAACGCTGGAGATCGAATCTCCCGAGCGTTACAACGAATGGGCGCGTTCGATTCTGAACGACATCGGCACCGACCTCTCCGCTTACGAGCGTCAAAACGCCCCTCAAGACTCTCTCTATGAGACTCTTGGCATGAAACCGGCATTTTTCTTCGATCGCGAAGGCTGGTCGGCGGATCGTATGACTCGCAGAGGTTCACGTCGCGACGCGCCCTGGCCGAGCCTCGACGCCACAGCAATCGCTCAGGCGCCGCTCAGCCCCCGCGCCCGGAGGGACCTTGAGCGTTTGTTGGCGAAGACACAGCCGGACTACATGCCCGGCGTCGGCGTCGCAGAAAAAAAGAAGCGGCTGGCGACGCTAGCCTACGATAAATATCTTCTGGACTACATAAAGGTCGACCCCACTGTGGCGCGCATGTTTCGCAAGGCCGGAGCAGGGGTCTTCTGCGTCGGCGCGGACGCCATGCCCGCCCTGTTCGCCTGGGCGATGGGATATCCCGGTTTCTCCGGCCTTGGTCTGGGCGTCATGCCCGAGGGCCTTCTCTCCGATCTGCCCGGCGGCGAGCATGGACGCCAGACCGAGACCGATCGCTCCGTTCATTTCCCTGACGGCAACGCGACGCTCGCTCGCCTGCTCGTCGCGTCCCTGATCCCCGAGGCGACAACGGCGCGTGGTCAGAACGCTATGGGCACAGCCGATTTCGACTACATGGCGCTTGACCGGGCGTCGAACAAGGTCCGTATCCGGTTGTCCACGCTGGCGCTGAACGTCGCCCATGACGGTCCGGCGGAGAGCGCAGAGGCTGTATCGATCCTGTGTTGTCCCGCCTCAGAACCTCACCCGACGGCCATACGAAAAGTGCGCGGACGACAGGTCGTGATGGCGTGCTGGAACATGTTCATCCCGTATCTGATCCCCACGCTGCCGGACGCACAGAAAAAGGCGCTCGCCTACGGGGTAAAGGGGCCGATCGTCTACGCCAACGTCGCCCTGCGGAACTGGCGCGCATTTCACAAACTCGGCGTGTCGGACATTGACAGTCCGAACATGTATTTCGAGCAGGTGCAGATCGCCGAACCCGCCTCTCTGGGCGCTCTGAAAGCGCCAACCAACCCGGATCAGCCGATCGTCGTGCGTATGATCAAGACGTTCGACGCCCCCGGGCTGCCGACCAAGCGCGATCAGCATCGCGCCGGTCGGGCGGCGCTGCTCGCCACGCCGTTTGAGACATTCGAACGCGAAATCCGCTCTCAACTGCAAAGACTCCTTGGCCCTGGCGGTTTCGACGCAGACCGCGACATCGCCGCCATCACCGTCAATCGCTGGCCCCACGGCTACGCCTACACCTATAACAGCCTTTACGAACCTCTGGACTGGGTCTTTACCGAAACAGACGAGCGGCCCTGTGTCGCAGCACGTCAACCGTTTGGTCGCATCGCTATCGCAAATTCCGATTCCGCGGCCAGCCCCCATACCGACGCGGCGTTCGAAGCTGCACATCGCGCGGTGGTCGAACTGCTCGGGCGTGAAGCGTTTCCCTTTGTCTCTGCTACGCCGGGCCCGTCCACATTCTGAAGAATATCGCGAACCTCGGTTTCGCGTACTGACCGAAAGTACGATATGTCAAACTCCGATATCACCCGAAGAGACTTCGTGCACGGCGTCTCGGGCGCAATGCTCGCCGCTCTTCTTTCGGGTAAACCCGCCACCGCCGCAGCGCTGCGAGACGCATCGACATATCCGCCGTTGCGAACTGGGCTAAGGGGGCAATACCCCGGCTCGTTTGAGATCGCCCACGCCGCGAGAGACGGTCATTTCAATGGTCCTGTATCCGCGAAGAGTACTGGCGAACACTACGACCTTATTGTTGTCGGTGGCGGTATTTCAGGGCTGAGTTCTGCCCTGTTTTATCAGAAGGCACTGGGTCCAAAGGCGCGCATTCTGGTTCTGGACAACCATGACGATTTTGGCGGCCACGCCAAGCGCAACGAATTCCGCCACAAAGGCCGCATGTATTTGTCCTATGGCGGGACAATGAGCATCGAAACGCCATTCCCCTACAGTTTCACCGCCAAATCGCTCCTTACCGAACTTGGCGTGACGCCGTCCCGGTGGAAAGACGTCGTGCAGCCGAAAACCTTTGAGGGCATGGGATCGGGCGTATTTTTCGACCGCGAGCACTTCGCTACGGATCGTCTCGCCCCCGGTTTCAACCATGAAGAAGCACCGACCGCCGCATTTTGGGACGCGGCGCCTCTGGATTCCACTTCGAAAACGGCGCTTTTGCGCTTGTATGACGCCAACACGAACTTTATGCCGGGCATGACGCCACACGAACGCCGCAAGCGTCTTGAGGCAATGAGTTATGAAACGTTTCTACGCCAATACGCAAAATTGCCAGATCAGGCGGTTTCTTTCTTTGACGGCGCGGGATATCGCAACAACATGCGCATCGACACATGCCCAGCGTTCATGGCCATGCGCGGAGGCGCGCCGGGCTTCGCCGGAATGGAAGTCGAGCAGGATCCGCTTGTAGAGGCGGATTTTTTCCATTTTCCTGACGGAAACGCGTCGATAGCTCGACTCCTCGTCGCGCGGCTGGTCCCGAAAGTTTTCGGCGCACCGCAGACCATGGACAGCATCGTGACGGCCACCGCCGACTACAGCCATCTGGATCGTCCTGATCAACCTGTACGCATTCGGCTGAAACAGATGGTCGTTCGCGTAGAGCATGTCGGCGACGCCTCCGTTGTCGAAAGCGCCTCCGGATCCATTCACCCCGTGCGCGTGGTTTATCAAAAGCCGGACGGGTCGGACGACCAACGCTACGAGGCGACGGCCGAGAATGTAATTCTCGCCTGCTTCAACAACATCATCCCTTACATAGTCCCGCAATTGCCCGAATCGCAGAAACAGGCGCTGAAATACCCGTCAAAAGTGCCCATGATGTACACCAGCGTCCTTTTGCGGAACTGGCGCGCCTGGAAATCCGCCGGGGTAAACACCGTCATGGCGCCTCATGGCTATTACCAGCATCTTTTGCTCGATACGCCACTGCGGCTCGGCGATTATGAAAGTGTCGGCGCAGTGGATGAACCCGCGACCCTTCATATGTTGCGCAATCCAAATTTTCCCGGCCACCCGAGAAAAGATCAAAACCGGATGGGACGTCAGGAAATGTTGGCGACGTCCTTCGAAACCATCGAATCCGAAACGCGCGCGCAACTCCAAAGAACGTTCGGCTCATACGGCTTCGACGAAAAGCAGGATATTCTCGCAATCACCGTCAACCGATGGCCCCACGGTTACGCCTATACCTACGACACGCTTGGCGACCCCACTTTTCCCGACGCCGAGCAACCGCATGTCATAGGCCGAAAGCCTTTTGGGCGGATCGCCATCGCCAACGCAGATTCCGGCGCGGCGGCGTTCACCAACATCGCCATAGACGAGGCGGAGCGGGCTGTGCAGGAGAGTCTCGCAGGCCGGGGTTATGATTGACGCTTGCAACACAGAATAGATCTTTCTCTGGCGCGCCTGATCACGAATGCGACTGTCGCTTGTCGTACGAATCTATTTTTAGAAAAGTCAAACTTTGAATTCGTGATCGAATAAGATCTGCTTGAAGGCAGAAGGCTGTCGTCGTCCATAAAATTCTGGCGCATACAGCACCAGAGTTTTGGGAAACGCAAAAAACTTCATCGCGCGGCGCTCAAGACTCCTTCCCCTCCAGAATAGTCTTCACTTCCACCTTTCCTTCATCAGCCAGAGGGGGCTGCACGCGGCTGGGCAACAGCGCGCCCTGCTCGGCGAGACGCGGGTAGGCTGCCGCAGCAACGATGTGGGAGTTTACTCGCTTCAAATCCCGCAGCAGATCCAGCTGCGCTTCTCCGGGGTCGTGAGCCGAAGGCGCCGCGTCGGACTGAACACCCGCAGCCTGCTGCGTCTGGCGCAGACGCTCGAAATAGGCATTCGTGGCGTCCATCTCAATTTCGCGGAATACGTCTTTCTGCGCGGCCAGACGCCGCGCTATCGCATCGTCTCCGCCCAGCAGGATCGTCGCGCATGAGTCGATATTGATGTGAATGCGGTCGATCATCTGCGTCACAGGCGTCAGAAGCTCCTGCGCCAGACGTATGCGCTGACGAGCCAGTTTCTGCGTTTCAGACAGCAGATTGCGCTCGGCGATGTCGCTTGCATGGATCAATTGCGTGCAGAACGCGAGGATGTCCTCCGCACGCGCCAATTCGTCCTGAGTCGCAGATTCCGGGTCAAGCGCCACAAGGTAGCTGCGGATCGCAGTCCCAAGCTGCCCCATTGAAGCCGCGTCACGCCGGATGCTCAACGCGGGTTGCGCGTCCGCCGTGATGAGGGACTCCCGCAGGGCGCCCATAATGTCGACGAGAAGATCGCAAAGGCGCAAGGCTTCGCGCGTGGCGTTGGCGACGGCGATCTGCGGCGCATTGTCGAGCATCGACCGATCAAGATAAAGCGGCGTGCCGGGCGTGAGCGTCACCTGCCGCGGCGGGTCGGGAAACATCCTCTCCAGCAGACGCGCGTAGCGGTCGATAAAGGGCAACGCGACGACCGCCAGTGCCAGATTGAACATGGTGTGAAAATCCGCGACGCTTCGCTGTGGAGTCCCCTCCCAGCCCGACACCCAATCCGCCAGGGGTCGGAGAAACGGCAGAACCAGCGCTGCAGCCGCCGCGCGCAACAGGAGATTGCCGAGCGGCAAACGCCGCGTGGCGGCGTCGGTCGCGTCGCTTTCCAGCACCGGATTGATGGACGTGCCAATATTGGCGCCCAGCACCAGCGCGAATGCGGTCGCTGGCCCGATCGCGCCCCGCGACGCAAAGCTCGCCACCAGCATCACGGTCGCGACGGAAGAATGACTCATCCAAGTGACGCCAGCCGCCAGCAACACGGCGGCAAGAGGATGCGCGCCAACCACGCCGAGCACGTTCTGCAATTCGGGGCGGTGCGCATAGGGCTCCAGCACGTCGATGAACTGGCGTAACGCGAGCAGAAGCAGGCCAAGCCCGATAAACACGCGGCCCGAATCCCTCACTGCCCCCCGGCTTTTACGAAACAACACGACGCCCGCCAAAATCAGAGCCGGCGCCACGGCGGTGACGTCGAACGCGAGCACCTGCACGATCAGCGTGGTCCCGACATTGGCCCCGAGCATAACGGCGAGGGACGCCGACAGCGCTATGTGCGCCCGCGCCGCCATGTTGGTGATCATCAACCCGGTCGCGGTCGAAGATTGAAGGACAGCCGTCACGCCAAGGCCGGTCGCGAAGGCCTGCAACCGCCCGCGAAGCATCCTCTCGAGAAACACATTCAGGCGTGGCCCGAAGGTGCGCCTGACGCCGGTCTGCACCATGTGGACGCCCCACAGAAGCAGGGCGACGCTGCCGGCCAGATCGATGGCGGTCAAAAGCTCCATCCAGCGCTGTTCCTCTCTTCGTCATACATGGACCGACGCCGCTGTGGCGTCGCCTGCCCGCGAATCATAAACCTGTCCACGCCATATGGGTCCAGATGAAAGCGTCCCGGCTTTACCGCCCGGAGTTTGATGTCGCCGCTCAAAGGCGATAGAAACGCAATTCAGACGCGTTCGCGTATTGTCGCATCCAGGTACTTGATCTTGCGACAAGGCGCTGCAGGAGGCGAAGATGCTGGTTCATGTGAAGAACGTTTTGACCGCAGAGGAAGTCGCCTACTGCCGGGACGTGCTGGAGAGCGCCGAATGGGGCGACGGCAAGGCGACGGCTGGCCAGCAATCAGCGAAAGCCAAGCATAACCTGCAAATTCCTCAAAAATCACCTCAATGCAGGGAACTTGGGGAGTTGGTGCTGCGGGCGCTCGGCCGAAACCCGACCTTCACCAGCGCCGCCCTGCCGCTGCGCGTCTTTCCACCGCTGTTCAACCGCTACGACACTGGCATGTATTTCGACGCGCATGTCGATAACGCAATCCGCCCCGAACCCGAAACAGGCTATCGGATCAGGACCGACGTGTCCTCCACGCTGTTCCTCACGCCGCCGGAAGACTATGACGGCGGCGAACTGGTGATACGGGACACTTACGGCGAGCATAGCGTGAAGCTTCCGGCGGGCGATCTTGTCCTCTACCCGTCCACGAGTCTCCACAGCGTCAAACTCATCACGCGGGGCAGCCGCTGGGCGTCCTTCTTCTGGACCCAGTCCATGGTGAAGGACGACGGCAAGCGCACGCTTATGTACGAATTCGATCAGGCGATCATCGAGATCCGCAAATCACTACCGGACTCCCATGAAGGAGTGCTCGGGGTGACCGGGACGTACCATAATCTTCTGCGACAATGGGCCGAACTTTAATGGGGTCAGAGCGGTCACAGCCTCTCAGCTGTCTGGGAAAGTGCGTTTAAGGCGTAATCCGAGGCGGCGACTTTTGGTCGCTTCCATTTCGCGTCCCTGGCAAAAATCCGGATCATCCAGAACCCGGCGCGCCTCAGAAAGAGGGGGCCAGGGCGTTGTGCAAATGTCATGTCGCTGTAGTTTGGGGACACGATCCCGGCGTCAATGTCTGTGCCGTCGATCAAAAAGACCGAACAACAACTGGCGGCCTCAACGTTGCGAATCCACACTGTTCTGCCATTGCTCACAGCGTTTTTTCTCAGTGGGTGCTATGAGATCGGCCCGACACGGCTCGACCGTGATCAGAGCGATTATTCCAGAGCCCTGACGAGCGCGAGCAAGCAGCAGACGCTGTTGAATGTCGTAAGACTGCGCTACGCGGACACTCCGGGATTCCTTGATACGACGCAGCTCATTTCCGGATATCAGTTACAGCGCAACGTATCTGTCGGCATCGGGACCTATTCGGTCGCAACGCGGCCTTACGGCGGCATCGCGGCGCAATTGCAGGAGAGTCCGACCTTCACCTTCCAGCCTGTCACAGGCGACGCCTACGCGGAAAGCTTTCTCCGCCCGCTTCCACCCGCCAACCTGCTCCCGCTCGTCATGGGCGGCCTGCCCATCGACGTGCTATTCCGACTGTCCGTTCAATCGGTCAATCTGATCAACAACGTTGGCCCCATGGGCGGCGAGAACGCACGCGGAACTCCTGTATTTTTTGACCTTCTATCTGACCTGAGAGCGTTGCAGCTTGCTGGTCTGCTTGGCATCCAGCTTGAGAGGACGCCACAGACGCAGGGAACGGAAGCTCAACCTGACCGCGTCTATCTCTCCATCACGTCGTCCGATGATCCGGTCTTATCCGGAGTCGTCCGCGAAGTAAGGCGCCTGCTGGGAATGGCCCAGAACGATGAACGGGTCGAAGTCACTTATGGCGGCGGACGCCCGCGGCCGGGACAAATTCGCCTCCTGACCCGGACAATTCTCGGCGTTCTGGGACAAATCGCCTATCAGATCGAGGTTCCGCAGGATGACATCGTCTCCGGACGCACGCGGCCGACAATCAGGCTGACGGGGCACGAGAAACGTCCCATTGTCGTGATCCACGTCACAAATGAAAAACCAGATTCGGTCTTTGTATGGACCACGTACAATCACAAATACTACTGGATCGCCGACAACGATTATGACAGCAAACTGGCTTTCACGATGCTGCAGATACTTCTTGAGCTCTCCAAGACAAGCAAGGAACCGAACACAATCGTAACCATCCCGGCGAACGGTTGATCCCGACTTACTCTATAGCTTTTTTGTTTGCATAGCATGCGTCATGCAAGAGACCCGGGCTCGACTATATGCAAACTTCCGTTCTGTGAAGAACGCGTGCAACGTGCGGTGGAAGCGTTTTACAGACGGGTTTCACATTCTATGCAATATCTTTTTCCCTATGCAGCTTTAATACTTTACACTGATTACATACCTTAATAGGCTCTTCTATACAAAAGACCTTTATCCAAATGCGAATTAAGCCACACTCAAAACATGACACCATCCTGGTCCAACTGCGGTCACTCTAAATTTTCACCAAATTTTGAAATATTTCTGATAAAACGGCATCATTTCTCATGACCGAAATTCACGATGAAAAATACGAAAACTTAACTCACAATAAATAAAATATTACGAATATTAATAAATTAAAATAAGAAAATTCTCGGAATTTTCTGAAAAATCCCAACAAATCATAGAAACGCCACAGCAACGTCCGTGAGAAAAACAGCAGACCACAAACTGACTCTCTCAGCCCCATCCGATGCTTGAGTGAACGTCCACGAGCAAACCGTGTTCGGGCGACAACGCCGCCCGAACACGCCTCAATGCATCGGATAATCGTCGTGCATCGTGTCGAGATCAGCGAAACGCGTGAACTCGCCTTCGAAATACAGGTGCACGACGCCCGTCGGACCGTGACGCTGTTTCTCAAGAATCAACTCAGCCTTGTTATGCACAAGCTCCATCTTACGCCGCCAGTCGTCAAGCGCCGCCTGGTATTTGTCGGCGGAATCAAACGCCGTTTCTTTCGGTTCACGCTGCTGCAGGTAGTATTCATCGCGATAGACGAACATCACCGCATCTGCGTCCTGCTCGATCGAGCCGGACTCACGCAGATCCGACAACATCGGACGCTTGTCCTCCCGGCTCTCCACCTGACGGGAAAGCTGCGACAGCGCGATGACCGGCACTTCCAGCTCCTTGGCGATCGCCTTCAGCCCCTGCGTGATCATCGAAATTTCGAGCACGCGACTTTCCGGCTTGGTGCCGACCGCAGGCCGCATGAGTTGCAGATAATCGACCACCACGAGACTCAACCCCTTGGTGCGCTTCAACCGTCGACAGCGCGTACGCATGGCCGACAGTGAAATCGCTGGCGTATCGTCGATCATCAGCGGTAACTGCGCCAGTTCGCGGCTGACGCGCACGAAACGGTCGAATTCCTTCTGCCCGATATCGCCACGACGGATGCGCTCGCCGGACACCTCCGCCTGCTCGGACAGAATACGCGTGGCCAACTGCTCCGCCGACATTTCGAGCGAGAAGATCGCAACCGCGCCATCAGGCTGTACGCCGTCGCCCTGCTCCTGCGCTCGACGCAACAACTCGCGCGCGGCGGAGAACGCCACCTTTGTCGCAAGCGCCGTCTTGCCCATGGCCGGACGTCCCGCAAGGATCAGCAAGTCCGACGGATGCAGGCCGCCAGTCTTCTTGTCGAAGTCGCGCAATCCGGATGTCAGGCCCGAAACGTCGCCAGCGTTGCTGAACGCCTTCTCCGCAACCTGAATCGCATTGGTCAGGGCGCGATCGAATGCTGTGAAGCCGCCATCCTGTCCCTTGTCGGTCGCGAGGCGAAAGAGTTGCTCCTCGCCCGCCGCGATCTGGTCCGGGCCGTCCAGCCCCTCGGTCGCGCCAAAGGCGTTGTTGACGATGCCTTCGCCGATATCGATCAGTTGCCGGCGTATCCAGGCGTCGTGGATCGCGCGGCCATAGTCGCCAGCGTTGATGATGCCGACCATCGAGGTCAGCAGCCTGGCGAGGTAGGCCATGCCGCCGACGCTGTCGAGCAACCCGGAATGCTCCAGCGTCGCACGCAACGTCACCGGGTCGGCGAGTTGTCCGTTCTCGATGCGTCGGGCTATCGCGTCGTAAATCTCCCCGTTCACGCGGCTGGCGAAATGCGCGCCGGTCAGGAAGTCCGAAACACGGTCGTAAGCCCGGTTGTTGGTCAGCAGCGCGCCGAGCAGAGCCTGCTCCGCGTCCGGGTTGGCTGGAGGCTGACGCAGGGAGACGCCCAGCATGCCGCCGTCCTGAGACGACGGGGCGGCGGAATCGGCGGAGTCGAGAATGGTCACCTCCTGAGCATAACACCCGGAGGTGGGTTACGCAGGGCTTAAGAGTGTTTCAAGAGGGACCGCGCAGGCCCGGCGCCTCAGGGCGCCGCTTTGCTGACGCTCCCGCACGAGATGAACAAAAATACCCGCCTCCGCAGCCCCACGACGACGCGAACGGCGAACTACGCCGCTCGGACGCTCGTTCTCGCGCGGCGGAGCCGCTCAAAATCCGGTCCGTGAAGCGCGATAAAACCGGGCGCAGCCGACCGGGGTTGGCCCTTTCGGCGCCAGCGACGAAAAAATGCTCCGCAACCGACTTACAAACGAGAATGGCGACTGCCCGGGGAGAGTTCTCATCTAAACAAACAGGGATCAAAGGAACCACGGCCCTTTGTGGGGAGCGGGGCAAAGCCCCGAAAATCTGCTCCCCCCTGAATGCTCCCTACCCGTCGATCTGTCCAAAATCGGCGATCAGCCGTGTCATGCGCGCAAGCTCTGACAACAGCCGCAGCCTGTTGGTCCGGACCGCCGCGTCGGCGGCGTTGACCGTCACGGACTCGAAGAATGTGTCCAGAACCGGACGCAGGCCCGCCACGTCGCGCATCGCGTCGCTGAAGCGCTCTTCCGCAATCGCCGCCTCGACCGCCGGGATCACGCGCGACAGAGCCTCCGCCAGCGCGCGCTCCTCCGGCTGGCTATACAAAGACGCATCAGGAGCGCCCTCGTGCGGACCGTCCTTTTTGTCTTCGATGCGAAGGATGTTGGCCGCGCGCTTCGTCGCAGCCAGCAGGTTGCGACCGTCCTCGGTCTCCAGCATCGACGCCAGAGCGTCAGTGCGGGCCAGCAGACGCGTGATGTCGGTGTCGGTATTGCCCGCCGAAATCGCCGCGAGAATGTCGTGGCGCGCCCCTTCGCTGCGAAGCTGCACACGCAGACGTTCCGCGATAAAGCCTGGCAGGAGATCCAGATCGGGCGCGTCGCGCAAC
The DNA here is from genome assembly GCF_002153745.1 of Acetobacter sp. DsW_063. Taxonomy (GTDB): domain Bacteria; phylum Pseudomonadota; class Alphaproteobacteria; order Acetobacterales; family Acetobacteraceae; genus Acetobacter. The sequence continues at coordinate 124,387 of NZ_JOPL01000013.1, forward strand.
GCCTCGGGCAACGCTTCGGCTGCGGCCACGAACAGCGCGACCAAATCCAGACGCAGCCCGTTGGTGCGGATCAGATTGATCACGCCCAGCGCGGCGCGGCGCAGACCATACGGGTCGCCTGATCCGCCCGGCTTCGCGCCTGCGGCGAAGAAACCCGCGAGCATGTCGAACCGTTCGGCGAGCGCAACCGCCACGGACACCGGCGCCGTCGGCACGCTGTCGGACGGGCCACGCGGCTGGTAATGCTCGGCCACGGCGGCGCAGACGGGGGCGGCCTCACCATCGTGGCGAGCGTAATATCCGCCCATCACGCCCTGAAGTTCCGGGAACTCCCCGACCATGCCGGTCAGAAGATCGGCCTTCGCCAACAGGGCCGCACGCGCCGCCTGTTCGGCGTCGGCGCCGATCATCGGTGCGATCAGGCGAGCCAGCCGCACGAGACGGGCGACGCGCGCGCCCTGACTGCCGAGACTTGCATGGAACGTCACCGCATCGAGATCCGCGACGCGGGATTCCAGCGTGCGCTTGCGGTCCAGATCCCAGAAATGACGCGCGTCGGAGAAACGGGCGCGCAGCACGCGCTCGTTGCCCGCGATCACCTGCGCGCCGCCGTCCGTCGGGTCGATATTGGCGACGAAGGCGAAACGCGGCGCCGCGCTTCCGTCGCTGTGGCGCAGCGCGAAATAGCGCTGGTTCACACGCATCGAGACCTGCATGACCTCTGGCGGAAGGCCCATGAACTCCTCGTCGATGCGCCCCAGAAGCGGAACGGGCCATTCGACCAGACCCGCGACCTCGTCCACCAGACCGGGATCGGTCGCGACCGCCAGGCCCTCTTCACGCGCCAGTTCGTTCACGCCAGTCACGATGGCCTGCCGACGCTCTGCAGCGTCCACAAGCACGCGGCGCTCCCGCAGGCCTTGCGCCCAGCTTGCGGCGTCACGCACCGCGAACGCCTCCGCGCTGCGCACGCCGACCGGCCAGAAGCGATGCCCTTCGGTCAGATCACCGCTGCGCAAGCCATGCCCGGTATCCTCGACGCCTCCCTCATCGGTCACCAGCGAGAACGGCACGATCACGCCGTCCAGCAGGCACAGGATGCGGCGCAAGGGACGAACCCAGGTGAAGCCGCTGCCTGTGCCCCAGCGCATGGATTTCGGCCACGCAAACTGCCGCAGCAGCCCGGCGACGCGCTCCGCCACATAAGGAGACGCGGCGATGGCGGGCGTCTGGCGGTTGAGCACCCAGAAGCCGCCTTCAGCGACAAGTTCGTCCTTCGTCGCGCCGTGCTTGCGCAGGAAACCCGCCAGCGCCTGCTCCGGCGCGCTCTCGCGCGGGCCGCGCTCCGACACCGTCTGCGACGGCACTTCGGCGTCAACGGCGCACGTCAGCGCTATGCGGCGCGGCCCAGTGAAGCTGCGCGCGTCGCGCGGGTTCAGGGGCGCGAGCGCCTTTGTGACAAGCCGCGTCAGTTCCTCGCCCGCCGCTTCCTGCATGCGAGCCGGGATTTCTTCGGAAAACAGTTCAAGCAGAAGTTCGGCCATGACTCAGCCCTCGCCCTTCGTATGGGCGGACTCACCAGCCAGCCAGGTCTCGCAGCACAGTTTCGCAAGCGTCCGCACACGCCCGATGTAGGACGCGCGCTCGCTCACGCTGATCACGCCACGCGCGTCGAGCAGGTTGAACAGATGGCTGGCCTTCAGGCACTGGTCATAGGCGGGCTGCGCCACGCCTGCTTCCGCAAGCGCCACCGACTGCTTCTCCGCATCCATGAAGTGCTGGTGCAGGATGGAGGTGTCGGCCAGTTCGAAATTGTGTCGCGAGTAATCGCGCTCGGCCCGCAGGAACACGTCGCCGTATTTCAGCCCGGCGCCGTTGAAGTCCAGATCGTAGACGTTCTCCACGCCCTGCACATACATGGCCAGACGCTCCAGCCCGTAGGTCAGTTCGGTCGAAGGCACAGTGACGGGGATGCCGCCCACCTGCTGGAAATAGGTGAACTGCGTCACCTCCATGCCGTCGCACCAGACTTCCCAGCCCAGCCCCCATGCGCCGATCGTGGGGTTCTCCCAGTCGTCCTCGACGAAACGGATGTCGTGCAGGTCCGGGTCGATGCCGATGGCCCGATAGCTATCGAGCAGCAGTTGCTGGCTTTCTTCCGGCGTCGGCTTCAGCAGCACCTGATACTGGTAATAATGCTGCAAACGGTTCGGGTTCTCGCCATAACGCCCGTCGGACGGACGGCGGCATGGCTGCACATAGGCGGCCTTCCAGGGCGTGTCGCCCAACGCGCGCAGCGTGGTGTGCGGCGACAGCGTGCCCGCGCCGACCTCCACGTCATACGGCTGGAGAATGGCGCAACCTCGTTCCGACCAGAAACGGTGAAGGGTCAGGATCAGATCCTGAAAAGACAGCGGTCTGTCGGTGAGGCGGGGTGACGCCGGGTCCATTGGGCAGGCAAGCTCCGGTATGGGTGCAAGGAGGGCGCACCATACAGCCGCCGCCCGGAGACGAAAAGGCGAGGAAGGCTCGCCTTCCGCGCTTACTAGCCGCCGACGAGCCTCATCAGCCGGCTACGCCGGCCGCACGGACCTGCCGCTCGACGGATCGTCGCCTCTCGTCACATCGCCGCAGCGACGCCCAAAGCCAGAGCAAACTGGGCCAGCGCGAAGACCGCATGAGCAACCAGCACATACGCTATCGTCATCGGAGGCGACGGCGTCTTGCGCGCAAGCAGGCCCCCGCCCATCGCGGGCATGAAAAACCCGAGCCCCGCCACGGTGCTGACCACAAGCCCTATGACCAGACACGGGCCAAGACCCGGATCGCGAATAAAGTCCGCGCCCCAGAACAGTGGCAGCATCGCAGCGTAAGCCAGACCGACGACATAATGGAACGCCCAGCCCAGAACGCTTTCCGTCGTCGTGTTGGGGGCCGCATTCGTCCCGTCAAAGAAAAACCGTCCCGCCGGGAGACCAAGAAGCCAACGCCCCACCGACGGCCAGTGCGCGCCCGGCAGCCAACCCATCTTTCTTGCGATCAGACCCCACAGGTCGAGCGCAAGCGTCGATCCCACGCCGACCACCATTATGAAAAGGAATGTCTGCACTGCCTGTCCTCTGACGATGAAACGTGTTCGCGACCCGAACCGAGAGGGTAACGTCCGCATCCCCGGTTGCGCCATACCGCAGCGCGCCTTTCGCAGCCCGAAGACCTCAACGTCTGGTGATCGTGACGCTGCAACGCGTCCGAACCCTATGCAAAACCGGAAACCTGCCCCTAATTAGCGCGGCGCGTTTTCAACAGGCCTGCAAATTCCATGAAGTACCTTGAGCCGACACCAGAATACGGTCTCCCGATCGTCGAAAGCGAGGGCCTGACCCGCATCGTCGCGCGCAATCCCGGTCCGATGACCTATCACGGCACCAACACGTGGCTGATCGACACGCCGGAGGGACGGGTAGTGCTTGATCCGGGGCCGGACGACCCGGAGCACCTGCGCGCCGTGCTCGACGCCTGCGGCGGGGGGACGCCCACCATCTTCGTCACGCACTGGCACCACGACCATGAGGCCGGGGCTGCGACCCTCGCGCAGATGAGCGGCGCCACGGTCTATGGCGGCGCGCAAGGGCTGGACGTCGATGCGTTCCATGCGCCGGGCCTGCGGCTCGTGAAGACGCCCGGACATTCGATGGACCATGTGTGCCTCGATATCGGTGGCGGGCGACTGCTGTCCGGCGACCATATCATGGGGTGGTCGACCACTGTTGTTCCGCGTTCGCCCCATGGCGACATGCGGCTGTATCTCGACAGCCTGCAATCAGTGTTGTCCGCCGGGTATGAGGCGATCTTCAGCGCCCATGGCCCGACCATCACCGAACCGGAAGCGTTCGTGCAGGGGCTGATCCGCGCGCGCCAGCGCAAGATCCAGCAGACGCGCGGGCTTCTGACGCAGGGCTGGCGCAGCGAGGAGGAGTTGCGCGACGAGCTTTACGGCGCGATGCCGGACAAGCTGCGCCGGGCGTCTGCGGAGATGCTGGGGGCTATGCTGGATGAGTTGGAGTTACGGGGGGAGGCGGAGCGGGGGGAGGATGGGTGGCGAGCGGCATGAGGGAAAGCCGGGTCAGTTTGTTTTCACACGCCATGGTTGAAAATTATTCCAGCATGGCTCGTTGCCTTTTGCGCAGACAATCGCAACCGCCCGCATATCGCCATTTTGCGAAGGAATAAGAATAATCGGCGAATTCCATTTTCCGGACAGGCGGCCGGAAAACAGTTCCTGTGCGGGATCTAGATGAAGCTCCTGCTCATATCGACGGGCTTCGGGCATAGAACCGAGCGTCACCTTCGACCAACTGACCGGTTGGCATGGCCCATTATTGAAGCATAACCCCTCCGGAGTAGCCGTAACCTGATCGCCTTTCTTCGGAAGGCGTTGCTTCGATAGCTGCTCATCTTCTGAAGTTATGCCGTCTTCACCCTGCTCTTTTTGAAGCGGCCCCACCGACCAGAGACCGCGGAGAATTATCGGATTTATGGTGTCAAGCAAACCATCTTCTTGCGTGTCGGCAGCGCTTAGCAAGGCTGTAAGCTCATCAATACGTCGGCCGTATATTGGCGCCAAACAGTTGGAGGTCCGATTTTTAGAACACTGCGCATTGCGCGCCTGCAACCATCGCCGTTGCTGCACCCGTAACGGTTTTTCTGTTTTCGGAGAAGTTTTTTTCAAAAGCTCCGCATAGTCGTCGTTAAGTTTATTATCCATCTCCAATAACGTATTGTCAGCGCAAATTGCTTTTTCTATGGCCGTCGATGTTCTTGCACAGTCGGCAGCGAATGACGGCGCATTCGAAAAATTTAACGCACACAAAAATATTATTGATTTTTTTAAACAATGTTTCTTCATACCATTCCGCCACACAGTTTTTACCCCCCTGAACACACGAAGAATCATCGGGATTTATCGTCGACTGCACCCGTTGTAACTTCGGGCGGCATTTGCTGCTGAAGGAGATTCGCTTCACTGGCTATACGGTCTCTGTACTGAGTGTAAGACTGCAAAGCAGCGATAGCATCTTTCCAGTTTCCTGCCAGAGCGTTGCTTCGGAAATCAATGGCGCTGGAAAATTTTGGCCCGGGCCCTTCCTGGTAGAATCTCGATATCCAAACTGTTTGCCACCCTTGCGGAAGAGCCGTAAATAAAGGAACCCCTTTTTCTATTCTTGCATTCCAGATTCTCATCGCGCCGCTAGCTATCGACGTGAACACAGCCGTGTCGCAGGCGTCGGCCTCTTCCTTTGTCAGTATAGGGACTGGTCCGAGCGTAGCCACTAACGCCACGACCTGAGCTTTTGTCATATGACGCATTTTCCGGTTCGCGAACGGTCGTATTTTTTGAAGAAGCGTTTCGGAAAAACCCTGTTTGGTCATTTCGTCTACGCTCCATTGGCCCAGATCAAATCCCGAAGCCACCGTCATGCCACTTTGGCCGATAACCACCCCATGCTGCATCGGCACATAACCTCTTAACCACTGATCGCCTTCTGCGTTTGCTATAAATTGAAAATTTATATTAGTACCCAATTTAGGGTTTATAACCGCAAAAGCCTGTTCACTGGTCTTTGTGGAAAATCTGCTTTTCATACGACGGGATTCAAGGACCCACGCCTGCCCGCATATTATGGCGTTACCTATTTCTCGCAGAAGCGTAGCGCGATCGATTGGCTGATGCGCTGGCGTCAGTTGCCTGTAGAGTGTCTGTAAGGCGAGAACCGTATCAGCCCGAAGGCCTAGGGTGTTCATAAAATTCTGGACATCAACAGGCGAAGCGAACCGTCGCGTTACTGCGCGCCAGGCTGGAGGAAGAAGGCCCGTCCCAATGACTGTCTTCTGTAAACCGTGACCATGGGCGTGAACAAGGTGAGCTTTAAGCCAAATGAATACAGCGTCGTCTTCAATGTCTATGCGGTCGTCCAGTATCGTGACCCGCTCGTCCGCCGCTTTCCATGCGGCATCGACAGGCACATATGGGCGGGGCGCTGTTTTCGTTTGAATGGCCATCGTATGCTACCGTCCTCTTGCGGTTGCACTTTTAGCCCATATCTTGGGTTTTATTCTACTCCCGATACCCCGGCTGCTCCCGATCCAGCTTCCGCTTCAACGCCGTCCACACCAGCATGCCTTTATCCTCTTCCCTCTGGAACTGCGCGAAGGTGCGATCGACCATGGCCGGGGACGGCGTGATCAGCTTCGCGCCGGTGGACTGCGCCGCGACCTGAATGCGGCATGCCTGCTCAAGGTAATACATGCGATAGAACGCCTCCGCGACCGTGGCGCCGACGGTCAACAGGCCATGGTTGGCGAGGATCATGGACTTACACTTGCCGAGATCGCGCACCAGCCTTTCCCGCTCGCTCAGATTGTCGTCGGCGGCCACGCCTTCATAGCTATGAAAGGCGACGTCCCGGCAGAACTCGATGCTGATCTGGTTGAGCGGCAGGATGCCGCCCTCCTGCGCTGCGATCACCATGCCGGCCAGCGTATGGGTGTGCATGACGCAGGCGGCGTCGTGGTGTTCCCGGTGAATGGCGGAGTGGATGACGAAGCCCGCCGGGTTGACGTCGTGGCTGGTCCTCTGTGCGGGCTGCCCGTCGGCGTCGACGATGACGAGCGAGCTGGCCGTGATTTCCTCGAACAGGAAGCCATAGGGGTTGACCAGAAAGCGATTGGCGTCCCCCGGCAGGCGCACGGACAGGTGCGTATAGACAAGGTCGGTCATGCCGAAATGGGCGATCAGACGATATGCGGCGGCCAGATCTTCGCGAAGGCTCTGTTCGGTCGTTCCGGCGTCCATGTCGTGCGTCTCCTTCCCGGCGGTCGCCCCTTTGCGCGGCGTCGCGTTACTTTCGATGTCGATACTATCGGGTGCGCCCGGTTTGTTGAAGCTGCGGCGGGGCGGCAGACGTCATTTCATCGGAAGAACAGGCGCCTGTCGTGTGCATGGCGCGCCCGGCCGCCGTTTGTGTGCGAGAGATGGTCTGCAAGACGAGAATTGCACGACGGACGCTACGTCACGGAACTCCGGCCCGAAAGAGGCGCATGCGTCGCGGGGAAAGATGGTTTGAGTCGAATATTTTATATATAAATTTGTATTCAAAAAAAATCGTTCTGAATACGGACCGGATTTCGTAATGCAGTCATATGTGACGCTTACTTGCGCTGTCTTCTATAATTTGCCTTATTCTGGCTCGATACTCGTTTTCATCCATCAGGAAACAGTGAACCACTCTCAAGCTGCTTATTTACGGGACGCAACCCGCGCACAGATGGCGCGTAACGCTTACAAGCCGGAGAACCGATCATGAAGCCATTCGTAGGAAGGGTCGTCTGATCTCCCCGTACGCCCTGACGAATGGGCTCCGGGCGGCGGCGCTATTTGCCGCTGTCGTTGCGCCCGCGGCGGCGCGCGGCGCAGCGTCTGAAACCGTGACTGCGCAGGACTGGCTTTCCAGCGTAACGTTCGCGGCCCAGATAGAGGGCGGCGTCAACGCCAACCCGGCCCGGCCCGGCAATGGCGTCAATTATGGTCAGCTCATCGGAGATCGCGCCAATCAGGCTCAGCTCAACCAGTTGACGGTCACGATGGCGCGGGCCGTGGACACCGCCGCCAGTGGGTATGATTTCGGCTTTGTCCTGCGCGCGCTCTACGGCTCCGATGCGCGTTATTACAATCTGGGCGGACTTACGGACCGGGCGATCTCCTCGCGCTATCAGTTCATCCTGCCGCAGGCGCATGTAGACGCGCACCTGCCCTGGCTGACCCGGCGCGGGCTCGACGTGCAGGCGGGGGTTCTGGGTTCCCCGATGGGGATCGAGACGCTCGATCCTGCGACGCGGCCGTTTTATTCTCTGGCCTACACGACAGAATTCGCGACCCCGTTCGAGCATATCGGCGCGATGTTCCAACTACACCTCAACAAACATTTCGACATTCTGTTTGGTGTGGACACAGGCAACCAGACCTCGTTCGGAGGCGGAGACAATAACGACGCGGCGGCGGGTTATTTCGGCTTTACCGGCACGGGGCTGGCAGGCGGAAAGCTGGCTGTCACTTATCTTGGCCGCGTCGGCCCGGAAAATGCCGTTCGCCTTCTGGGCGTGCGCGCCAACGGAGCGCAACGCTTCTGGAACGATCTCGACGTCACGTATCAGCTCAGCAGCAATATGACCCTGACTGGCGAGTTGAACGTCATGCACGATGAGGGCCTGCGCGCCGATACATATGGGTTTGTCAGCTTTCTAAGCTACCATCTGACGCCGACTCTCACCCTTAACTATCGGGGGGAGATATTCCGGGACAACACCGGACTTGTGGTCACAAGTTTTCTGTCGGACACGGCTTATATGCGGGCGCTTTTCGGCAAATCGGCCGCAACGCAGTCGGCGCCGGTTACGACATATGGAGCGCTTACGCTCGGCGCGACCTGGCGGCCAGAGACCGGGCATGGCGTGAAGCTGTTCGAGATAAGGCCGGAAATTCGATTTGACCGCTCTTTGAACGGCACGACGCCCTTCAACGACCTTCGCAATGTCGGGCAGTTCACGTTTGGAGCGGATATGGTTTTGGGTTTTTAACCGCTCTTGCGCCTGTTCGTGGCGCCGAGGGAAGCTCGGTAGAGAACCCCGTATGCGGGGAGGCCGGTGCAGCTCGTTATTACCGACAATTACAACTACAAAATGCAGGGCAGTAACCCGCCCTTCGACCCGCCTGCTCTCCTCCTTGAATGAGGAGACTGCATGGCGGCGCAGAAGCGCCGCCATGCGCACCGAAGACAGAGCTCCGGCGCGACCAGACGGGTTGGTCAGATCACTTGCGACCGCGACGCGCGGCGGCAGGAGCCTTCTCGGCGACGGCGGACTTGGCGGCCTTTTTCGCAGGCGCGGCGGCCTTCGAAGCGGCGCTCTTCTTCGCAGCGGGCTTCTTGCGAATTTCGGTGACCGTCTTGCGGAGGACCGGAGAAACCTTGAAGCGCACCGTGCTGCCAGCCTGCACCTTCACGGGCTCGCCCGTGCGGGGATTCAGGGCATTGCGGGCAGGCGTATCGTGCACGGTGAACGCGCCGAAGCTCGGCAGCGTGAAACCACCGGTCGACAGCAATTCGCCGACGATCGCATCGATCAAATCTTCAGCCGCCTTCTGCGCGGCGACTCCCGTGCTCCCGAAGGAGTCCTGCAGCACCGCTGCAATGAACGCTTTGCTCATGTGTAAACTGTAACTCCGTAAACTCGCTGGTGCGACGCACACCGCGTTTCCATGCACATACAGCGACGCAAGGACGCATGACAATCATCAGTTTCAGTCTGAACCAAGAAGATTTTGTCATTCGCCCGATTTCCCGTCTCCGGCGCGTCCCAAAGAACACATAAAATCAAAATGTTCGGCCCCGGAAAATGCTTGAACCCGCCATTGGGCAAGCAACACAATTTTTTGGAAAGTTAGATTCGAATTCGTTACGTACTGTTGGTCACACGTCACATCTGGATGTGAGCGCTTATCAGAACACGACATTTTTGCATGGATTAATTTTGATCAGAAAATTATTTTTTACGTTTCGCAAAGTATTCTACTTTTGTTCACTCACCTTCCCCACATTGCCAAAGAAGATCACGGAGAGTCCATCTGGAAAAATCAACGCCCAAAAAAAACAACCACCTACTTCGAAATAGCGTGAAGCACTTCAAAGCAAGGCTTGGAAAATAACGAAATCACCGCCCGAAGCGGAAATTTCCAACTCTATACAAAACCCCGATACAGCAGAGTATCTCAGGCGATAACGCGTCGATTGGGAACATATGTTCTTTTTACACAACATATCTCGCAACGCGGCGCATTTCCCGTGACGACTCGCACAAAAAATGGCCGTCGTTTCTCTTCGAAAACCGAGGGGCTGGTAAAATCGTGAAACGATCACGCAGAACCAATTACGCTCTGAAAAAATAAATAACGCCACGCTCGCTATGTCCGCACGCGCCACTGCGACACGCCTTCAGTAAGCAGATCGGTTCAACAATTTTGCGAAGTAATAATCTTTGGTGAGTGATCGTAAAAAATTTGCCCTTCTGATACGGACCCACCATGAAGGCAATAGGAAATGTGTTTTTTATAAGTTCTATTAAAGTCGAATAAACGACGCCGCTCAGCCGTCACCGCTGCCGATCGCTTCAAGTCGGCTCACCGACGGAATGTGAATATCCTGCCCTGCGCCAACGCCGATCAGATGCTCCCGCCGCAAGCGGCTGAAAGTGCGGCTCACAGTCTCAACCGTAAGGCCCAAAAAATCTGCTATATCGGCGCGTGTCATGGGGAGAAGGATATCCGCCACGGGTGGAATATGCTCCCCGTATTTTTCAACCAAACGACCATACAGGAAGCTCGCGACGCGTTCATGCGCCGTCTTGCGCCCCAAAAGCAGCATCTGGTCCTGAGCTGCCACCAACTCGTTCGCAGCTTCGGCGAGCAGGCGGCGCTCTATGCTCGGAAACTCTTCCATGAGCGTCTCAAGTTTCGTACGCGAAAAACGGCACAACTGAACTTGCTCGACTGATTCAGCCCCAAAAGCGTAATGGTCAGAAACGGCCAACCCCAGAAAGTGTCCTACACCGACAAATCCCGTTATCTGCCGCCGTCCATCGGGAAGCGACTTGAACAGCTTCACCGTGCCGCCAGTGACGTTGAAGAAATCGTGAGCATCCGACCCCTCTTCGATAAACATGTGGCCTGCGGGCACAGTCACTTTTACGGCGGCGCGGGACAAGCGCTCCAGTTCTTTGTCGGCAAGGGCGCTGCACACGCCATGACCGCGAACTTCGCAGGCGGCGCAATTTGTGCAGCCTTCCATGCCAGCCAATACAAGCCGCCGAGGCCGATGGACGGCTTGATCTGATAAAGATACAGTCGACACGAGGTTTTTATCCTCCTTATGCAGACCGCGAGTATGGTCCAGGCGCAGATGTGTGTTGTTTTACCGTGAGAACGCGCCAACCGCATCCCCTTCGTTCGAATAATTTCTTGACCTATATCATTGTCCCGACCCGTCTCCACCAGCCACCAACGAGACGCAGAAGATTATTCGTGAAAGCCCGCTGCTGGTGAAGTGACGTGCAATTACCGCGCCGTAGCGAAACGACCTCCAGAGGTCGTTTCGCTACGGCGCATAAAACACGTGACAAGCGCAGCCATACGAAGGCGTGAGCGTCGAGCATTTCCCGACAATCTTGTGGGTAAACGCGAACTGGCAGGGATGATACACACAATGGCGCCAAGGCGCGCGAACGCCATTCCCATTCAGGTCGAACCCATGGGAAGACACGACCTTCTCGTCGCCTATCCGCTGATGAGACTGAAGACGCCTTCCATGACGCCCGGCGACTGGATGCGCACAGCTCGGGTTCTAACGCGCGAAAACGAAAACCCTACGCAGGGCGGCCTGCTGGCGCGTTACGAAGGGGCGCGGGCCCCTTGCGGTCTGGCTATTTATCGTCGTGAGGCGAAGCGCGGTGGAAAGACACGGCTGATCGTGGATTCCATCATCGTCGCCACCTGCGGCGCGAGCTGGCCCGTTGTGCATGCGATCGCGGCGGAAAGCGTCAGGGTAGCGGCCCGTCTTGGGTGCGTGGAAACGGAATACCATATAGCTGCGCAGGACATGGCTATGGCTTTTGAATTCCATGCGGCCGGAATAGCCGACGAAATTGTCGTGCTGCAGAAAAACCACAGACCGATGGAACAGCCATTTTCTTGATCCAAATCAAGGTTTCTTCGTGATCGTCATGGTTTGTCCGTCTCGACGTAAAGTTTTTCTGAAAGACGACCTGCCATGACCGCACTCCGCTCCGCATTGGCCGCAGCGTTGCTTGCGGCGAGCGCCTTCACCGGCGCCGCCCACGCACAGACAGCGCAATCCGCGGCCACCTATATCAACGCGCCTGTGGCCGCGCCGGTCGCGGCTCCCGTTTCCCACGGCGGCCATTGTGGCCTGTTCGAAACCTGCGCCAGCACGCGGATCGGACTGGGGCGCGGTGATTTCATCGTCCGTCTGTCTGCAATTGGCGTTCTTCCGCAGGACCGCGACAGCAAGCTCTGGCTGAACGGTGCTGCGATCCCGGGTCGAGTCAAGGCTACGCGTCAGGCTGCGCCGGAGTTCACGTTTGAATATTTCTTCACGGACAATGTTTCGGTCGACCTGATTGCGGCCAGCACACGACATGAGATCGCCGCCGACGCCACGCCTTACGGCCACATCGACGTCGGCAGCGCATGGGTGCTTCCGCCGACCGTCACCTTCGCGTGGCACTTCCGTCCCCACAAGCGCTTCAATCCGTACCTGGGTGTCGGCGGTTCGCTAACCTGGTTCCACAACGTCTCTCCGGCTGGTGGTCTGGTGCAGAAACTGAACATGGGCGTGACCGGCGGTCCGGCGATCAACGCCGGCTTCGACTACCAGCTTGTAGGCAACTGGTTCTTCAACGTCGATGTAAAGCAGATCTTCATGCGCGCCCACGCCTGGGCGAACGATCGTGGGTCGGGGGCTTTTATCAAGGCGCATGATTCGCTTGATCCGACCGTCGTCGGCATGGGCATCGGATACCGTTTCTGAAAATGAATGTAGCGACCGCCGACTTGCTGGCGCGCTACAGCGGCAATCTGCCGCGCTATACAAGTTATCCGACCGCGACCCGCTTTACGGACGCGGTCGGTGCAGAAGACGTCGCCGTCTGGCTGCGATGTCTTCCTCCGGCCAAACCGGTCTCCCTCTATTTCCATGTGCCCTTCTGCGACGAGCTATGTCGTTTTTGCGGCTGCAACACCTCGGTCGTCCGTTCGGAACCAGCGCGCAGGGCTTACGGCCAGCTTCTGCGCGAAGAGCTTCGGCGTGTCGCCGCCCTCATGCCGCAGACGGACCGCCTTCTTCCTGTCTCTCATATTCATTTCGGAGGCGGTACGCCGACGACGCTATCAGTCGAAACGCTGCAAGCCATACTCGTTGAAGCGCAAAAGCTCTTCGACCTGCAGCCCGACATCGAGCAATGCGTAGAGCTGGATCCCCGCCATTTTTCGGAAGCTATGGCGAAAAACCTCGCTGCAATGGGCTTCACCCGCGGCAGTCTCGGTGTTCAGGATATAGATCCAACTGTGCAACGCGCCTGTGGCCGCATACAAAGTTTCGAGCAAACCGAGACCTGTGTCGCAGCGCTCCGACGTGCAGGATTTCGCAGCGTGAATATAGATCTGATCTACGGTTTGCCCCTGCAGACGACGTACGGCGCACGGCGGACTGCCGACAGGATCGCCAGCCTGCGCCCTGATCGCCTCGCGGTGTTCGGTTATGCGCATGTGCCCTGGAAACAAAAACGTCAGGGTCTGATCAAGGACGCCGATCTGCCTGACGGCGCCGAGCGCCTGGCGCAGCGGGAAATTATCGACCAGACCCTCCGTGCGCATGGGTACGAAGCAGTCGGTCTCGATCACTATGCCTTGCCGGACGACGCATTGGCCAAAGCTGCGCGCGAAGGCTCGCTGAGACGCAACTTCCAGGGCTACACGACCGACGGGGCAGAGACTCTTCTCGGTTTCGGCGCTTCCGCGATCTCTTCCTTTCCCCAAGGTTATGCCCAGAACATCGTTTCAGCCGCCGCCTATGCGCGTGAGCTGGATGCTTCGTCTGCGCTCCCTGTCGCGCGCGGCGTCACGTTCTCTGACGACGACCTTATCCGACGACGCCAGATCGAACGCATCATGTGCGGCGCGTCCGTTGATCTTGCGGATGGTTCTTTTCAACGGGAGCAACCCGCTCTCGACGCTCTGGCGCGTGATGGCCTCGTCTTCGTCGACAGCGGACGATTGTTCATCACTGAAGCCGGACGGCCGTTTCTGCGTCATATCGCCGCAGTCTTCGACCGTTATCTTCCGAACGGGGACGACACTGCGCCTCGCTACGCTCAAGCGATCTGACCACACGTGGCCTGATGAGGCGGCCTGCTCTTCGACGCGGCGCCTGTGGCGTCCATGAAAGCGGGGGTCTCGGTTGATCGCAAGCCCCCCCAATTTCCTTCGTTCTGCGCGTGCTTGTGCCTGTCCCAAAGCTTCCCTAGAACATGGCCTAGCTACTCTGCGTCCGGAGCCGTTTGAATGTCCGAAGCCAGCACCCTCAGCGACTTGTCTGCAAGCGACCTGGCCGGAAACGAACGCGCCATAGCCTATCTCGGTGAACATGGCTGCAGGACTGTCGAAGACGCTTTCGCCCTTGCTAACATCCTCCACACGGATCGCTGTGTCGCGGAAGCCGCCCGTCTCTACCGGCGAGCGTACGACCTGCATTCAAAACAGCCGCACCAGATGCCTCCGGCGCACACGCTGCTGCATGTAAGTCTTCTGTGCGAACTGAAAAGCGGCGAGACGCCCGCTGACGACGATCTGAAGCAGTTGCGGGCTCTCTCCATACCCTATTTCAACTATATCACTGGCATTCAGGCAGCGTGGCGGACCGGCGATTTTGTCAAAGCCGCCCGTATCATGGGCAACTGCTACGATGAGTTCCATACGGGGGAAGAGTGCGACTGCCTCTATCTGGAGGTTATGCGCAACGTCTATCGCGACACCCTTTACAACGGCGCGAATTCGGCTTTCGGCGCGATTCCCAGAAAAATCTATATGTACTGGGATCAAAACCCTCCCGAGGAAATCGAGAAAAATTTCTCCTATCACCGTTCCCTTCAGGGCGTGGACGTAAAGATTTTCGATCAGGAAGAAGCCGCCCAATGGCTTTATGACGTCTACGGCGTTGAAGCGCGGAACCTGTTTCTTTCGTCGCGCCACCCGGCGGAAGCCGCTGACTTCCTGCGCGTGCATGTCATCCAGCAACTTGGCGGGTGGTGGCTGGACGCGGACATACGCCTGAAATCGGAGCAGGTTTTCTTCGAACGACTGGATCATGGCAGAGATCACGTATTTCTTCTGACGAACAATCATTACATCCACAATGATTTTTTCGGATCGATCTCCAACAGCCCTATTCTTGGCGACATACTTCTGTCTCTTTACAGAAACAGCTACCTCTATCCGGGGCTTTATATTCCATACAAAACAGGACCCGGCGTCTTCAATCGCGCTGTGAACAGGGCTTTCCACGCCGACTTCAACCGCCTCGGCAGTCTGCCGTCCATGAGGATTTACGATCAGGCCACCTTCAACGACGTCATCGAGGAGTTCGACGTCAAATACAAATTCGAGGGAAAAACCTGGCACACCGTGAATGCATAAGTGCGTCGACACGGTCATATAGTTCGGGGCTGCATCTGCCATCGTTTTTTAGCGTAGCGAACTTTGCCTGATCATCGGTCGGATACGTGCATTCGTCGAAACTGGCGCAATCGGCACGAAATGGATTTTACAACGCGCACTTCAGTTCAGGCGTGCACGCCCGTCGGCGTCATCTGAATAATTACGGACAACGACGCATCTGACGATTGAACATCGTGGCGGGATTTGCGTTCAATATCTCGGGCTTCAACAGAAACCACATTTTTCAACCGTTACGACTCCGATCATTTTTTCTTTCGCCAGAGCAGCACATGCAATCCACTCCCGACCCATCGCTCCCCTACCTTCGACCCAACGTCCACCCACCGGGTCGGCGTCCGTTCCAATTTTGGGCGCAGGGCGTGCTCGTCGCCATCATCGTCGGCCTTACCCTCTATACGTTGGGGCGGTTCCGTGTGGCTCTTCTCTGGAGCGCCGTCCTCGGGGTCACATGTTGGCCGTTGATGATATGGCTGCAGCAGCGATGGACATCCCGCCATGCGGCTACACTTATTCCCGCTTCCATTGTCGCCGCCATCGGGCTCGCTTTCGTCGTGCCCACCGGCTTTCTCATCGGCGCGGCGGCAAGCGAAGCCAAGGACGGATCTGCATGGGTCAAACAGATCATGACCGAGGGCGTCCCGCAGCCAGCGTGGCTGGACCGCCTTCCATGGGGTAAGGCGCAAGCGGAAAGCTGGTGGGCGAACAATCTGGCTCAGCCGGATAGTGCGCGCGAACTGGTGCGACATCTGCGGACTGAACAGAGTCTTGGCGCTATCGAGCATCTCGGTCATGACGTCGCCAACAGACTGGTGCTCCTTACCTTTACGCTTCTGATCCTGTTCTTTCTCCTGCGTTCAGGCCCGCGCCTGACGAACGGGCTGGACCTGCTGATCTGGCGTCTTTTCGGCCCACGAGGCCGCATGGCGCAGCAACAGATCGTCGGCGCCGTGCGCGGCTCAATGGCCGGCCTGGTTCTGGTCGGGTTGGGGGAAGGCCTCATTATAGGCCTGTCCTACGTCGTCGCGGGCGCGCCCCAGCCACTCCTGCTCGGCATATTCACAGCTCTGGCGTCCATGATTCCAATGCTCGGGTCGGTTGCCGTCGCTCTCAGCGTCGCTCTGATTCTGATCAAAGGAAGCGTAGTCGCGGCTGCATGCGTCGCGGTGTTCGCCGGCGTTGTGCTGTTTCTTGCAGACCACTTCATCAGGCCTGTCCTGATCGGCGGCTCTATTCGCTTACCCTTCGTCTGGGTCCTTCTCGGTATTCTCGGAGGTTTGGAGACCTGGGGCTTGATCGGCCTTTTCGCCGGGCCCGTCTTGATGGCTCTGGCGCATCTTTGCTGGCGGTTCGGCTCCACCAGAGCCAACGGGGAGAGACAGGCACTTGACGCCTGAACGCCGCAAAACGTCGGCAAGCCTTGAATAGATGAAGTTCTGCGTTTCTCATCAGCATTAGGCGTCACTGTTCAAGCAAGAGGTCTTTTGCCCGGCCAGTCCAACGCCCCCTCGTTGCAGCCGAGTCCCACCACCGAGTTGACGGGTTCGCCGCATCGGTTCGTGCATCGAAACGACGCGGTTGCATAACGCCCGTCACAAGTTGCGTCCTGACGAGCTTCCGAACGAAGATGCGGGCTGCTTTTCCCGATTTCGAGCAACGGAAAACGCCCGAAGGACGCCACCTTTCTATGCCTGACCAACGGCCGCAGACCGTCACTTCCGACTTGGCAGCCTCGCAGCCCTTGCGCACCACCATTCCGGCGCGTCTGGACCGCCTTCCATGGTCACGATTCCACACTCTGCTTGTAGCGGCGTTAGGCGTGACCTGGATTTTGGACGGGCTGGAAGTGACCATCGTGGGCACGCTCGGCCCGGTGTTGAAAAGATCCGACACGCTTTCGCTGACCGACGCACAGGTTGGAGAGGCCGCCTCAGCTTACGTGACGGGGGCTGTGTTGGGGGCGCTAGGGTTCGGTTGGGCTACGGACCGGATGGGTCGACGGCATATATTCGTAATCACCCTCGCCCTCTACATTATCGGCGTCGGATTAAGCGGCCTGTCCTGGAACGCAACCAGTTTCATGATTTTCCGGATGATTACCGGGCTTGGAATCGGCGGAGAATACGCGGCCATAAACTCCGCGATCGACGAACTTGTGCCCGCCAGAGTGCGGGGGCGCGTCGATCTGTTTGTTAACGGCACATTCTGGGCGGGCGCGGCTTTGGGGGCCGGGGCCTCTATGGGACTGTTGAAATCGCAGCTGCTGCCGGTTCCTGTCGTCTGGCGTCTACTTTTCGTCATCGGCGCAATTCTCGGAATGGCAGTTGTTGTCCTGCGTCGCTGGGTTCCGGAAAGTCCTAGATGGCTGATGACGCACCGCCGCGTAGCGGAGGCTGAAAGCGTCGTGGAACAGATCGAGCGCCGCGTTCGCGCCGACGGCGTCGAAGCAACCGCGATGAACGGAATTCTGCCGTCGGTGGCTATTTATCCTGCAGGAAGTTTTTCGCTGCTCGACTGCCTGAAGGTCATGATCGGCGATTACCGAGGCCGTACGGCCTATGTATTGGTCCTGATGATTGCTCAGGCCTTTCTATACAATGCTGTGTTCTTCACCTACGGCCTTGTACTGACGCGTTACGGCCACGTCGCAGATGAGCAGGTAGGGCTTTACATATTTCCGCTCGCCCTCGGCAATCTGCTGGGACCACTCCTGCTGGGCCGATTTTTCGACACGGTTGGACGGCGGCGTATGATCGCGATCAGTTACGGGGTCTCTGGTCTGCTCATGCTGGCCGTGTCCTGGCTGTTTGGCGACAACGTTCTGACAGCGTTTACGCAGACAATTTTCTGGTCGGCCATTTTCTTTTTCGCGTCCGCCGCAGCCAGCGCCGCCTACCTCACCGCCAGCGAGATATTTCCGTTGGAAATGCGCGCTCTTGCCATCGCGTTGTTTTATGCCGTCGGCACACTGTTCGGGGGCGTCGCGGCGCCGACGCTATTCGGCCGGCTGATCGAGGCGCCCGGGCCGGCGCCGCTTGCTTGCGGCTATCTGGCTTCAGCGATTCTGATGTTGGCGGCGGCGGCCGTCACCCTGAAATGGGGCGTCGACGCGGAGGGCCAATCCTTGGAAGCCGTGGCGCCGCCGCTCTCATCATCGCGGCGATAAGGCCATCGCGGCGCCGATTCTGGAGGCATGCCGTCTCCAGAATTGTTACAAAATGAGCGTGTTTGGAAAACTATTCCGGTTGCGGTCCGGGGCGCTCAATGTCGTGCAGTTGCTTGAGAAGTGCGGACACCTGATCGTGCCGCGCCTTCGCCTTCGCAAGTTGTTCCGGCGTGAGGAGATCATGAATTTTCACGGCGACGTCCAGGCGAGCAGCGTCTTCCTTCGCGTGCAGAGCCTCTTCCTGCTGCTGCAACGTCGCCAGTTGCGTCTTGTCGACAGCGCCAGGGGTCAACAGGATGTTCGTGATCTGCTCGTGAATATCACGCCCCTGATCACGAGCGTCCTTTTTGTCCTCATGAACCTGTTTGAAGATGTCATGCAGCGCCGATTTCTGCTTCGATGTAAGATCGAGCCCTTCGAGCATCGGAAAGCCTGGCCCGCCCATACCGGGACCATGAGGGCCCGGGCCAGCCTCCATGGGGGGATGATCGTGGGCGACGGCGCAACCGATCAGACCAAAAGAGCCCAGAGCGATCACCATCGTAGGCATTACTGCAAGCAAAGTCCGCTTCATCGTTTTCCATCCTGAGGGGCGGGATCCGAAGTCACTCGCCCGATTTACATGACCACAACCCAAGTATGCGTCACGACGCGACCCAGCATTGATACGAAATGTAAGTATACGGCTGACCGATGTAACGATCTCATCTGAAGTGAACGTGCTCTTAACTGTCTTTCATGGATGAGTGTTGGCGCGATTTCGAATGGGATTAAGGCGTCGCTCCTGAATTAGAAGGAGCCGCGCTTCAAGCAGCGGAATCCGCCTCCCGTGAGCATGCTCAGATTACCTGAGCTCGCCACTGGAGGAAATATCTTCGGGTATCTTCCAACCAATGTTAAAAAACTGGAAGGCACGGAAAGCTCTATATTGCGTGCCGCGGCAAAAGTCCGCCTTTCGACGCTCGGCAGCCCGCTTCGACGAACTGGCGGCGACTACGGGAATTTCTAAAACGAAAAGAGCCGACGTAGCCGGTGGCCGCAAAATTACAGCGCGGACAGGCGGGACGCTCTTCTTGCAGGTTCAACTGCGAGTTCACAAGTTTCGGCGAGCAGGCGTTATCGAGGCGATTCAGCCGAGGTCAGGGTGACCCGCCCAAGTCGCGGGCTGGAACGAACGTGCTGGCAGGAGAACTGTAACGTGGCTCCCTCAAAACGACATACCCCGACTTAACACTACGTAGAGGCCTAGCAAGGCATAAGAAGTTGCAACTCGATACACTCAGGGCGGCCCTGTGTCTGAAACGTGTCCCCCTGCCGTGCACCCACGATCAGGCAGGAGCCAGACTTATCCAGGGCCTCCCCCTCACCACAACACCGTCTATTCTTACGCCGACAGGCAATGCTCGATCAGAGGCTCTGGGGCCGTCCGCCAGGCATAATTCGTCCCCCCGAACCACGTCTCAGAAACTCCTTCTTACAGAGTCAGGAGCGGAGCTGTAATCATGCGTCGTGCAGTGACATTTCTCGTAGCGACGTCAGCAATTCTGCTCGCGACGCGCTTGCTGACCGACGTGGTTTACAGCCACGAATCGACCGAAGCGTTTCTGGTGTTCAAGCACCCCGCCACACTTGCAACTAGGGCCTGTTAGGTCTTGAGATGATCTGCCGTTGCTGCAATGC